>JAFXPO010000020.1 GCA_017527825.1 Oscillospiraceae bacterium | reverse complement strand
TTGCAGCGGTCAGGGCGTTGATCGTGGTCATACCGAGCGACGGCATACAGTCAATCAGAATGTAGTCATATCGCTCTTTGAGCGGTTCCAACGCCTGCCGCAGCACATATTCGCGGCTGAGGGCGCTCGTCAGGCTCACTTCAAACGCCGCAAGCTCAATGTTTGCGGGAATGAAGTCCATACCTTCGAGATGGTGTCTGATGCCGTATCCATCGGGCGGCGCTCTTTCCTCCACGACGGCCTGCATGACCGTCGTGATCGTCGTGTCGAGGTCGTCCGGCTGGTTCATGCCCAGGCTGATCGTCAAGCTGCCCTGCGGATCGGCATCGACCAGAAGTACCCGCTTGCCCGCATGGACAAGGGCCGCGCCCAGATTGACCGTCGAGACGGTTTTGCCGACGCCGCCTTTTTGATTGGCCATAGCCGTTACTCTGCATTGTTCCAATGCGTTTCCTCCTTCTTTCAGTTTCTTTGTGACCTGTAAGCAGTGCGTTAGAGGCCAAGATCCATCAGTTCTTCCTCGTTGTCATCCACCATCTCACCGAAGCTCATCGAAAACTCAACGATGAAAGCCTTTGCAACAGATCCGAACACGGCGTACTGCATGAACTCTGACGGCATTCCCATGCCATACTCGCCAAGCAGCCCGATCAACAGGGACATTGCAAGGTCTGTTCGATCAAGATCAATGAGCGCGGTGAGGGCGTCGGACAGAGAAATGATCTTGGTGCCGTCGCACTCGTTCTCCACCATCGTGCGGAACAGAATAATGGATAAGCCGAGTGCCATCTGATGCACAGATGGGCTCTGATCTTCCAAAGTCATGCCGACCATGGCCTCGCCAACTTCTTTTTTGGGAACGTTAAACATGAGCGATCCTCCTTTCTGAGAAATAAAAAAGCCCTCCCCGTGAGTTGTTGTCACGGGGAGGGCAATGGCGGGTAGGGTCACTTTCTACCCAAAAGGCCGGCCATCCGTCAAGATGGTCGGTCTTTTCGATAGAAATTTATCTGATTAGCTTGGTGAGCATTTCGTCCACCGGATCGGTATAGCGCCCAGCGGCGACAAGCTCGTTTCTGAGTGCTATCAGGCTCTCTTGCATCATGCGGAGTTCTTCGGCTGTCACTTCGACAAACACTTTGCTACTTCTCTTGAAAAACATCTCATCGCCTCCTTGTAGCTCCATTATGGCAGATATTTGTTCTATAATCAAATCTGTGAAAATGTTATTTGCGTTCTTATTTCAGAATCTATTGCTCTTTTGGGAAAAATGGATATAATTGGAATAACCACATTTTGGAGGTAGTCAGATGAAAGCGAAAAAATCCAAAAAAACCAAAGCTATCAAGCAGGAACAGGCGAAAAAAGCATTTGACGCCGCAGAGCTGCTTCCTGATGACACGGGTGCTCTCGGTGCTCCTTCTTCCGAGCCTGTTGTAGAGGTTCCCGCTCCCCAAGCTGCAATAGTTCCCGAGGATAGTTCCTCTAAGAAGTCTACCAAAAGCTCCGAAGCAAAGGCCGGAGATGCCAAGAAAAAAGGAGGCCGTCCTCCTATGACTGCCGAGGAGAAAGCCGCAAACGCCAAGGCCAGGAAAGAGGCAAAGGAGAAAGAAGCCAACATGCGCCCAACTCTTATGCTTCAGTTTGCCGGCGATGAGGTTGATTTGTCCTCTGTGGTCGAGACAGCCAAGGCAGACTTCAAGGCCAGCCACAAGCGCACCCCGCTTACTGAATTGACGCTCTATATTAAGCCGGAGGACCATGCCGCATATTATGTAGCAAACGGTTCTGTGAGCGGTAAAGTCAGCCTGTAATCGGTTGGTAAACTTCCCTGACTTTTCTCGAACAGCCAACTGTGCGTCTGCTCCTATTAGCATAGTTGGGGCATAGTTCTCCTGCACACTTAGCAGACAGTTCTTTTCATTAGCAGGAAATCACCCTTTGCCGCTAATTTATTAGCAGGGCTTTTCTGACGGTTTCTCGGTTTATCGCTCTTGCTCAGCAAGCAAGCGTCCATTTGAGGAAAACACAATATTTGCTAGAAAAAATCTCCGAAACATCTGTTTTCGGAGATTTTTTGGTACGCCCAACTGGACTCGAACCAGCGGCCTTCAGAGTCGGAGTCTGACGCTCTATCCATCTGAGCTATGGGCGCGTATTCAATTTTTGAACTGCTGACCTCGATACTTTTGCTGTGAGTTCTGCGAACCTCCGTGATAGTCGGAGTCTGACACTCTATCCAGCTGAGCTACGGGCGCATATTCGGTTGTTCCCCCGATACGGGTGGTTGGGTATCCGCGAATTTAGTGGTCAAACAGTAGTCAACGGCGGGCGTTCCCGCCTCCCGCGGTTCCCGCTACGCCAGACCACAGGCGGCTTTGCGGGCTTATCTCAACCGAGAGCGTCTGAAACGTCGGAGTCTGACACTCTATCCAGCTGAGCTACAGGCGCATATTCGGTTGGCGCGATTTTTCCATCGCGCCTGACCTGAATAGTATAGCAGGTCTTCGCGCGGAAGTAAAGAAAAATTTGGAATATCCAAAGATTGTTAAAAAAGTTGACAAGTCACCGCCCATCGCCTACAATGCAGACAAGAGACTACGAGGAAGAGGATACGCTATGAAAAAGCAGCACATCTCCGACGCGGTCATCCGCCGGCTTCCCCGCTATTACCGCTATCTGGACGAGCTGCACTCCCGCGGCATCGTCCGCATTTCATCGAGCACCCTCGGCAAGCGCATGGGCATCACTGCCTCCCAAATCCGGCAAGATTTGAGTTGCTTTGGCGAGTTCGGGCAGCAGGGCTACGGCTACAACATCATCGAGTTGCGTGCCGAGATCGGTCACATCCTCGGCGTGGATGAGCCGAGGCGGCTCATCATCGTCGGCGCGGGACACCTGGGACACGCGCTGCTGCAAAACTTCGATTTCGCGCAGGGTGGCTTCCGGCTGGACAACGCCTTCGACGTCTCCCCCGCCCTCATCGGGTCGGAGGTCAACGGCGTCGCTGTCCGCTCCATGGATGAGCTGGAGGATTATTGCGCGGTACACCGCCCCGCCGTCGCGGTGCTGACGGTGCCGAAGTCCGCCGCGCAGGAGGTCGCCGACCGCCTCGTCGCGCTGGGCGTGGACGGCATCTGGAATTTTACCAACACGGAGCTGATGCTGCCGGAACGCGTATTTGTGGAAAACGTCCACTTTGCCGACAGCCTGCTCACGCTGAGCTATCGCATCTCCAAGGAACTCAACAACGACCCGAAGAAGGGATAGACCATGAAAATACGCAGTATTCTGCTCTCCCTCGCGCTCTGCGCCGCACTGCTGCTAAGCGCGGCATACGCCGCGGGCGGGGACGCCGGCGACCCGCTGATCTCGCTGGATTATTTGCAGAAAATCTTCACCCCCGCCGCGGAATCCGCCGTGCAGGAGAAGCTGGACGCCTCCGGCAAAACCGTGTACGACGCCGCGGAATCCATCTGGCGCGCCGCGGCGGCGTCCGCCGAGGCAGCCGCGGGCTCACAGCACACCTCCGCGTGGGCGGAGGCGTGTCTCAAGGAGGGAGACATTCTCTCTGTCCTTACCGGTTCGCAAGTGATCCTGCTCGCCGGCGAGGCGCAGTTCACCGGCGGCGTGCTCGTCGATGTGACGGACGGCACGGAGCTTGCCTCCGGCGGCGCCCTCAAAGCGCGTCACCGCTATCTTGCCGCTGAGGACACCGCGGCGCTGGTCAAGGTGAGCGCCCCCACGGCGGTGCTGGATTACTGCGGCGACTACCACATTTCACCCTCCTCCGACGCGCCGGACTGCTACGCCATGGCGACCGCGCTGCGCTCGCTGACGCTGCTGCGCGGCACCGGCAGCGGATTCGGCGAGGGGTTCGGTCTGGAAAACGGCTCCAACCGCGTGGAGGCGCTCACGATGCTGCTGCGTCTGCTTGGCGAGGAGGACGACGCGCTGGAGTGCGACGCCCCCCAGCCTTTCCGGGACGTGCCCGACTGGGCGGACCGCTACGTTGCCTACGCCTATGAAAAGGGTTACACCAACGGCGTCTCCGCGACGCAGTTCGCGCCCTTCATGCCGCTCAACGCAGGGATGTATGTCGAGTTCATCCTGCGTGCGCTGGGCTACAGTGACACGACGCAGACCGACGTTTCCACCTCCGTCAGCCGCGCGAAGAACGCCGGCGTCCTGACCGCCGGGGAGGAGTCCGCGCTGCAAGGGGATCGCTTCCTGCGCTCGGATCTGGTTTACCTCTCGTGGTACGCGCTGGAGGCGCCCGTATCCGGCAGCGTCCAGACGCTGCACGCCAAGCTGGAAAGCACGGGCGTGTTCGCCGCCGACGCCTATCGCAGCGCGAAGTCCTCCGTCACCTCCGCAAGACGGTAGGCACACCCCGCCGCATGGCGCATACTATGAACTGAGGGCCGCCGGGAACGGCTGCCCCACATCTTCATGGGAGGTTGCGTCATGTATAATAACAACTGCTGCTGGATTCTGGTTCTCATCCTCATCCTGTTCTGCTGCAACGGCAACGGCTGCGGCAGCTGCGGCAACAACAACGGCGGCTGCGGCAGCTGCGGCTGCTGAGCGGCATCGGGAATCACCCCGGCAATACACAAGGGCTCCGCGCAAATGCGCGGAGCCCTTTCTTTTTGCTTGCATTGTGTCAGCCACTATGTTAAAATAAGCGCAATCTATTAGAAAGGCGAATGATGCTATGGAATTTCTGTCTGATAAGCCTCTTCTCATCACCGATACGATCCTGCGTGACGCCCACCAGTCTCAGGCGGCGACCCGCATGACCATCGAGGATATGCTCCCCGCGCTGGAGATTCTGGACTCCATTGGCTACTACTCTCTGGAGTGCTGGGGCGGCGCGACCTTTGACGCCTGCATGCGCTTCCTTGACGAGGACCCGTGGGAGCGTCTGCGCACGCTGCGCGCGCATCTGCCCCACACCAAGCTGCAAATGCTCTTCCGCGGTCAGAACATCCTCGGCTACAAGCACTACGCCGACGACGTGGTGGACATGTTCTGCGCCAAGTCCATCGAAAACGGCATCGACATCATCCGCATCTTTGACGCGCTCAACGACATCCGCAACTTGGAGCAGGCGATCACCTCCACCCGCAAGTACGGCGGTCACGTTGAGGCGACGCTCTCCTACACCATCTCCCCCATCCACAACGAGGACTACTTCGTCGACCTCGCCAAGCAGCTTGAGCAGATGGGCGCGAACTCCATCTGTATCAAAGACATGGCGAACCTGCTGCTGCCGATGGACGCCTACTCCCTCGTCAAGCGTCTGAAGGAGACGGTCAGCGTCCCCATCCATCTGCACACCCACAACACCACCGGCACCGGCGACATGGTCAACCTGATGGCGGCTTACGCCGGCGTCGACATCGTGGACACCGCGCTCTCCCCGCTCGCCAACGGCACCTCCCAGCCCGCCACCGAGTCCCTCGTGGCAACGCTCCAGGGCACGCCGCGCGACACCGGTCTTGACCTCACCAAGATGAGCGAGGCGGCGGCGCACTTCCGCAAGGTCGCCCAGCGTCTCAAGAGCACCGGCGCGCTCGACCCCAAGGTGCTCAACGTGGACACCAACACGCTGCTCTATCAGGTGCCGGGCGGCATGCTCTCCAACCTGATCTCCCAGCTCAAGCAGGCAAACGCCGAGGACAAGTACTATGACGTGCTGGCGGAGATTCCCCGCGTTCGCAAGGACTTCGGCTATCCCCCGCTGGTCACGCCGTCCAGCCAGATCGTCGGCACGCAGGCAGTGATGAACGTCCTCACCGGTGAGCGCTACAAGATGGTGCCAAAGGAGTCCCGCGGCATGCTCAAGGGCGAATACGGCAAGCTCCCCGGCGTTGTCAATGAGGAGGTCCGCGCCAAGGCGGGCATCAAGCCGGAGGAGGTCATCACCTGCCGTCCCGCCGACCTGCTGGAACCGGAGCTTCAAAAGTACAGTGAGGAGTACGCCGACATTGCGCAGAGCATGGAGGACGTGCTGTCGCTGGCGCTGTTCCCTCAGGTCGCGCCGAAGTTCATCCAGAAGCGCAACCTCCGCACCCCGCGCCAGCCGCGCGTCATTCAGCCGGTGGATCACCGCGAGCAGAACCGCAGCGTGACGCCGGTCAGCCGCTGATTCAGCGATACAGGAAGAACGCCGTCCGGCGTTCTTCTTTTTTGTATAAATCTTCCTCCCCTGTGTGCATACTAACGGTATCTTACACAGGGGAGGTTTCCGATATGGAACTCAAAGGCAGCAAAACCGAAACCGTGCTGTGGCAGGCGTTCGCGGACGAATGCAAGGCGCGCACAAAGTACGAATTCTTTGCCGCGCAGGCGCGCAAGGACGGCTATCAGCAGATCGCGGCACTGTTCGACGAGACGGCGCGCAACGAAAAGGAGCACGCGGAGATGTGGTACAAGGAACTGCACGGCAGCCAGATGCCCGCCACGCTCCCGGCGCTCAAGGAGGCGGCGCAGACGGAGAACCACGAGTGGACAGACCTCTATCAGGACTACGCCCGAACCGCCCGTGAGGAGGGATTCGGCCAGATCGCGGCGCTCTTTGAAAAGGTCGGAGAGATCGAACGTCAGCACGAGGAACGCTACCGCAAGCTCATTGCAAACATCGAGGATGGGCTGGTATTCTCCCGCGACGGTGACACAGTCTGGCAGTGCATCGCCTGCGGACACATCGTCGTCGGCAAAAAAGCGCCGGACACCTGCCCCGTCTGCGGCTACGCACAGGGGTACTTTCAGATCAAAGCGGAAAACTACTAAAAGGAAAAACCGCCTTTCGGCGGTTTTTCTCATATCACATAATCGTCCCCGCGGCGGCTGAGCTGCTGATCCAGCACATTCTGCAAGGTGACGGAGTCCAGATAGTCGTTGATGACCTTGTCCAGCCCCTCCCAAATGGGCAGTGTGGCGCAGTCCGCGCGGCGGGTACAGAGGTTCTGCTCCCCCTCCAGACACGCCACCGGCGCCAGCGTCCCCTCGGTCGTGCGGAGAATGTCGCCCAGCGTGTAGTCCTTCGGCGCACGGGTCAGGCGGTAGCCGCCCTGATACCCGCGGGTGGTTTGCAGCAGCTCGGCGCGGTTGAGGATCGGGATGATCTGCTCCAGATACTTTTTGGAAATCTCCTGCCGCCGCGCCACATCCTTGAGCGGCACATAGCCGTTGCCCTGATACTCCGCCAGATCCAGCATCATCCGCAGCGCATAGCGTCCCCTCGTCGAGATCATCATATCCGTCACCTCGCACCATTGTTTTTTCTATTATACTACGGATTTGGTAGGTTTTCAAGCGCTGATAAAAACTTTACCGCAAAGCTCGCGTTCAAACGCAGAGAAAGCCGCGCCACCCGCGCGCGCCGTAATAGGAATCCGCGCCGTTGTGAAAGGTGAACACCGCGCCGTAGCGCCGCTCACAGAACAGCGCGCCGCCCTGACGGCGAATCTCCTCCGGCGTCGCGATCCACGAGGAGGTTTTCCGGTCAAATTCGCCGCGGGTCTGCAACAGGCGGTACAGCGGCTCCGGCATCAGCGCCGCGCCCATAGCGCTTGCCTGCTCCACAGCACTGCCCGACGGCGGATTTTTGGTACGCTTGCGCAGCGCGTCGCCGTCATAGCACAGGCTCCTGCGCCCGGCAGGGGTCTCCTGCGAGCAGTCACAGAAGATCAGCCCATCAAAGCCATCCGCGAAGCCGATGGTATCCGGCTCGCCGCCGCTGTCCTCCATGCGGCGCAGCGTCTCCAACGCCTGCGGATTCGCCTTCAGGCGCGCCTCCACCTCCTGCCACGCAAGGTCCGGGTGCCGATCAGGATTCTCGTGAAATCTCTTCTCCAATATGGTCAGCATTGTGTGCCCTCCTCCGATTGATTCGCCGGGATACAGCTATTCTATCACGCCCGGCAGGGTTCCACAAGGAGAATGAACCGCGGGCGCGAAAAAAGGTTTGCAAGAAGCCGCCAGATCGGGTATCATAGCACTATGGAAAAGAAGATAAACACAAACGAATCATTTCGTCAGCGTCTGGCACGGGTCATTGAGATCGGCGCCTCGGAGGATCGTCTGAGCCGGGGCTATGACTTTCTCATCACCGGTATTATTCTCGTCAACCTCACGGTGTCGATCCTGTGTACCTTCGACGAGCTGGACGCCGTGTACGGCGCCTTTTTTGACGCGGTGGAGGCGGTTACGGTCGCCTGCTTCGCTGTGGACTACGCGCTGCGGCTCATCGCGGCGGAGTACATCTACCGTAAGGCGCCGGCGTGGCGCTCGGTGACGGCGTATGCGCTCTCTTTCACCGGCATCATCGATCTGCTGAGCTTTTTGCCCTACTATCTGCCGGTCTTCTTCCCCGCCGGCGCGGTGGCGTTCCGCATGTTCCGCGTGGTGCGCATCTTCCGGCTGTTCCGCATCACGGCGTACTATGACTCCCTCAACGCCATCGCGGAGGTCATCGTCAGCAAAAAACAGCAGCTCCTGTCCTCGGTGTTCATCATCGTGGTGCTGATGCTCGGCTCCAGCCTGTGCATGTACAGCGTGGAGCACGACGCGCAGCCGGGGGTATTCGCCAACGCGTTCTCCGGCATCTGGTGGTCTGTGTCCACGCTGCTCACCGTCGGCTACGGCGACATCTACCCCATTACGACCCTTGGTCGCGCGCTGAGCACCGTCATCACCTTCCTCGGCGTGCTGATGGTAGCGATTCCAACTGGTATTATCAGCGCCGGATTCGTCGAACAGTATAACAGAATTCAGGCAAACGCCACCATCGCCAAGGAGCAGGACATTCACTTCATCAAGTTTCAGTTGGAGGAGCACGACACCTGGATCGGTCAGAGCGTGGCGGCACTCCGGCTGCCCCACGGCGTCATCCTGACAGCGATCCACCGCGGGCACGACGTCATCATCCCCCGCGGCGATCTGGTGCTGGCGCAGGGCGACACCCTCGTGCTGGGCGCGGAGCCGCTGCGCAACGACGTACCCATCAACCTCAAAGAGGTCGTTTTGCTGGAAAAAAGCCCGTGGAACGGGCAATGCATCCGCGATTTGGACATTTCGCGCCAGACCATCATCATCATGGTCAAGCGCGGCGACCGGGTGCTCATCCCCAAGGGTTCCACGCGCCTCAGGGCGGGCGATGTGCTGTTGCTGCACACGAAGGCAACCATCGGCACTACGGTAGCAATATAAAAAGAGCGGCTCGCGCCGCTCTTTTTTATTCTTCCTTCTCCTCGGCAAACGCCTTGTCGGTGTCCGCCATGCACTCCATGTAAAGGTTAGATACTTTACGATCCCCCAGCCGCAGGCGAATCGGCGGGAACTGTGTCGCGCCAGACGCCATCTCATACGCCTTGGCGTATTGCAGGAACGCGGAGTATTCGTTCTCCACACGTCCGCGCAGCGCCGCCATGGCAGGCTCGTCCATCGGCATCTCTGTGAGGATACTGTCCATCGTTGCGCCGGTGACCTGATCCAACAGACTGAACAAGCCAAGGAAGAAGCCCTCCTCCCTGTGGATCGAGGTCTCAGAGTTCTGCACCAGACGCTCCACGAAGCGCCCGCGCAGGAACGCCTTACGCGCCAGCTCGTCAGAGGCGGTGGTGTTGACCTGCTTCAGGAACTGTGCCGTCGTCCACATCCGCAGTCCGTCAAGCCCCATCAGCGTCATGGCGCGGCGCACCTCTGCGGAGACATTCTCCCGGTTGTAACGCGCCTTGAGAGCATGGCGCAGGAACAGATGCGCCAGCATGGAGTCGGACTCCACGATGCGGCAGCACATCTCAAAATTCGGGTGCAGCTTCATCAGCTCCGTCAATAACCTGCCGTAGCCCGTGGCGGTCAGGGAAACCTGCTTGCTCACTGTATCGGGACGCTCGAAGTAGTAGCCCTGGAAGAGCGTGAACTTGAGCTGCTGCACCATCTCGAACTCAGACTCAGTCTCCACGCGCTCAGCGAGGAGCTGGGTGCGGCTGAAACGCAGACGCTGGAGCAGATCCTTAACCTGCAAACGGTTCTTGCCGCTGATATCGAGACGGATGACGTCGAAAGAGTTGATGATGCGGTCGAACTTGATGCGGCCGTTTTTCTCGTTGTAGCTGTTCAGCGAGAGCTGGTAGCCCGAACGCTGCAAGCCGGAGAGCTTGCTCACCAGCGCGTCATTGACAAAGATGTCGCTGGGTACCTCCACCACAATGTCCTTGGGATCGAACAGATAGGCGAAGTCGTCCATGATGAGGTTGCGCGTGAAATTGATGTACGCGGGCAAGCCGTTGGTAAGATTCTTGATGCCAAACACGTTCACCGCGTCCAGCAGCACGCTCTTGGTCATTTCGTCGCCGTCCATGTCGAGTCCCGCGGCGCCGATCTGGTCATTGCGCCGGTAGAGCAGCTCATAGCCCGCAACGTTGTAAACAGTATTGTAGATCGCCTGTCGTCCGATATAGGCAAGCATGCCTCTGCGCCCCCTCTTGTTGTGTTTGCATATGCATTGATATTGTACCCCATCCGCCGCGGAATTGTCAAGCGCGACGGACAATCCGCAAAAAGGATGCTGCCCTGATGGGCAGCATCCTTTTTGTTTTGGGGTCAGCCGCCGGTCGCTTCCGCGTCCCTGGCACGGCGCTCCTCGATGGCGTCCTTGAGCACCATGTCCTTGACCTGTATGGACGCCGCTTCACAGCTTGTCCCGTTGGCTCCCAAACAGTTCCGTTTATCACGGTTTTCCATCGCCCACAGTCCCAATTAGTCCCAGCTCTCGCAACCAGTCTCAAGCCGGAAGCGGTAAAATTGCGGTATTATTGCTCCAGCTTGGGGATTTCCGCCCCGCAAACGGCACAAAATCGGCTTTCCTCCCGCAGTCTTGCGCCACATTTATGGCAAAATCTCGCTTGTTGTTCTCCAGCGCCTGATTCTGTTTCATGATTCTGTAGATGATCTGCTCCCGAAAATGCAACTGCCGTTTCCGGGACATCAATTACATCGGGCGAAGCCAAATTCTGCTCATTGAGCGGTTCACTCTGCGTCATGCCTGACGCAGAATTCTTGTAGCGCTTGATGGCAAGCGGTATTAAAACGCCAAGAATTACCACAAAACAAATTAGGGAAACGATATCCGTATCAAGCGATTGTGCCCATATTTTTGGATTCCGCATCAAACCGCTCACCAATCCCAGCCATTGAAACGCGGTTAATCCCACTCCCAGTATGATCATTCCCGTAGGATTCTTACCTTTTCGCGCTTTCAGCAATCCGATGATGCCAAAAACAATGATCGCCCAATTCCGAACCAACGCTCCGGTGAAAAAATACATGATATAGAATCCCAAATCAGCGTCAAATATCTTGCTGCCCACAACATCTTGCACAGCTGGGCTGCTGTCTGTTTTCTGAATGCCGTTGTTAGCCTGCTGGGTTGTAGTCGCAGTCCTTTCGCTTTGATGCGCTAACTTGTCAACGGGTGAATAGTCCACCCTGCCGAGCATTGACTCAAACTCCCCAAAGTGTACGTTCCCAAGCTCTTCATACCACAAATACGCGAAGCAGAAGTCATACCCATAATCGAAATACTGATAAACTTCGGAATGCGTGGTAATGGTGCCGAAATCATAGGATGTCTCTTGTGTTACTTCATACTTATAATAAGTTCTGCCATTATAATCAGCTTTTGTATACTCCACATCGCCCATCAAAAACTGCTCATCCTCTTCAGACAGCAAATTTGTTTCCATTTCAGCCCGTGTCAGCCCGTTGCGCTCACTGGCAGAAAGGTCACTCCAAACATCCTGGCACACAAAACCTATGATCGCGCACTGGTCATCCGATATATAAGCTATGTCGTAAAAATCACTGTAGTCTTTGTCGGACGGGATCTGCATCTCACTCCAACCGTCGGGCACGGTAAACGTGATACCCGTTTGAGCATCGGTATAGGTTTTGATCGCGTATATGTTCATTGAAAGAAGGCTCGCCGCCGTCATAAGTATCAGAATCCGTTTTATCTTCCTTACCATCTCTTCTCCTTCAATAAAGCTCCCGGAAAACTATAAGGGAGAGGGCACTATCCGGTTTGAACCCTAATAGTACCCTCTCTTTCTTTTACCTCGGTTTTAGGAGCGATATCATTACGGTACAGCCACTTTACGCTTCGGATAAACTCGCTCAAAAAAGTTCTACTATTTAGCTGTTCGCCAGCATTTCCTCGTTTTTCCGCCGTCTTTCTTCGACCGCGTCCTTGAGCACCATGTCCTTGACCTTCATCAAACGGATGGTGTTGGCGCGCTCGTTTTCTTCGAGCTTCATGGTGATATACTTGATGCTCTCCTGCATCTCAGGAATCTTGACGTACTCCAGCGCGTTGACGCGGCGGCGGGTCTTTTCGATTTCCTCCGCCATCAGCTGCGCGGACTTCTCGATCTGCGCCAGCTTGAGCATCTTGCGGAACACATGCCCCAGCGCCTCTACCGCCGCGTCCAGCTCGCCGCTGGTGCCCGCGAAGCCGTAGGGGTAGATGTCCGATTCCGACTTCGTCCTGGTCTGGAAATCGTACACCGGCACGTTGACCGACATGACGTTCTGGAACGTCATCGTCAGTTCGACGCTCTGCTTGGGGTACATCAGCGCCTGCTCCAGCGCCTGTGCGCTCATCAGCGCCGAGGCGACGGTGAAGGAGCCGTGTACCTTCATCAGGTCTTCCTCCACCTCCGCGCGCAGTGAGCGCACCTCGCGGACGGTTTCGAGGAACTGTTTCATCAGCTCGTCGCGCTTGTCTTTGAGCAGCTTATGACCGCGCTGCGCCGTGCGGAGCTTGCCCTTGAGACGGGTAAGCTCCATTCTGGTCGGGTTTACCGCTACATTCGGCATGGGTCACCCTCCCTTCACTTGTCCTTCGGCCAGTACTTCTCGATGTACTCCGGCTTGATGCGCTTGAGCTCGGACTTCGGCAGGATGCTCAGCAGCTCCCAGCCGAGGTTCAGCGTCTCCTCGATCGTGCGGTTCTGGTCATAGCCTTGGTTGACATAACGACGCTCAAACTCGTCCGCGAACTTCGCGTAGAGCAGATCGGTGGGCGTCAGCGCCGCCTCGCCGAGGATGGACATGAGTTCCTTGTTCTCCTTACCGGTGGAGTACGCGGCAAAGAGCTGGTTCATGGTGTTGGCGTGATCCTCGCGGGTCTTGCCCTCGCCGATGCCCTTGTCCTTCAGACGGCTCAGGGACGGCATGACGTCCACGGGCGGCTCGATGCCCTGACGGTACAGGGCGCGGGAGAGGATGATCTGACCCTCGGTGATATAACCGGTCAGGTCAGGGATCGGGTGGGTCTTGTCGTCTTCCGGCATGGTCAGAATCGGGATCAGCGTGATGGAACCTGGCTTGCCGAGCTGACGACCCGCGCGCTCATAGAGCGTGGCGAGGTCGGTGTAGAGGTAGCCGGGGAAGCCGCGGCGACCGGGAACTTCCTTCTTCGCCGCAGAGACCTCGCGCAGCGCCTCGGCGTAGTTGGTGATGTCGGTCATGATGACCAGAACATGCATATCCTTTTCAAACGCCAGATACTCCGCGGCGGTCAGCGCCATACGCGGGGTGGAAATACGCTCGACGGCGGGGTCGTTGGCGAGGTTGGAGAACAGCACCGTGCGGTCGATGGCGCCGGTACGGCGGAACTCGCTGACGAAGAATTCAGACTCCTCGAACGTGATGCCGATGGCGGCGAACACAACCGCGAAGTTGGACGCCGCGTCACCGAGCACCTTCGCCTGACGCGCGATCTGCGCGGCGAGGTTGGCGTGAGGCAGACCGGAGCCGGAGAAGATGGGCAGCTTCTGACCGCGCACCAGCGTGTTCAGACCGTCGATGGTGGAAACACCGGTCTGGATGAACTCGTTGGGGTAGTCGCGCGCCGCCGGGTTCATGGGCAGACCGTTGATGTCACGATACTCCTCCGGCAGGATTTCGGGACCGCCGTCGATGGGCTGACCCATGCCGTTGAACACGCGGCCGAGCATATCGCCGGATACGCCGAGCTGCAAGGGGTGACCGAGGAAGCGCACCTTCGCGTCGGCAAGGTTGATACCGGCGGCGGACTCGAAGAGCTGGACGACGGCGGTGTCGCCGTTGACCTCCAGCACCTTGCCGCGGCGGATGGAGCCGTCATGCAGCTCGATCTCCACCAGCTCGTCGTAGGTGACGCCCTCGACCATGCGAACCATCATCAGAGGGCTTACGATCTCCTCTACGGTTTTGTATTCACGGATCATCAGTCCTCACCTCCCTGTGCGGCAATGTCTTCGATCTCCCTCGCCATGGCGAGACGTATTCTGTCGTAGGCGTTGGCGTATTCCTCCACAGGTACGCTCTTGGCGCGACCGATGGTCTCGCGGGACGGAATCTCAAAGAGCTTCGTGACCGGCGCGCCCTTGGCGATGGCGTCGCGGCAGCGGCGGTCGTAATCGAGAATGATGTCGAGCAGCCTGCCCTGGCGGTCATAGCTGGAGTAGCCGTCGATATCGGTGAACGCGTTCTGCTGCAAATAGTCCTCGCGGATCATACGCGCGACCTCCAGCGTCAGCTGGTCGCCGGGGGACAGCGCGTCCTTGCCGACGAGCTGAACGATCTCGTTGAGGCTCGCCTCGCTCTGCAAAATGCTCATCGCCTGCGTGCGGTTGCGCATGAAGCTCTCGCCCAGATTCTCGTCAAACCACGGCTTGAGGGAATCGAGGTACAACGAGTAGGAGTTGAGCCAGTTGATCGCCGGGAAATGGCGGCGATAGGCAAGCGACGCGTCCAGCGCCCAGAACACCTTGACGATACGCATGGTCGCCTGCGAAACCGGCTCGGAGAGGTCGCCGCCCGGAGGCGAGACCGCGCCGACGGCGGTCAGGCTGCCGCGGCGCTCGTCGGAACCGATGCACTCCACGCTGCCCGCGCGCTCATAGAACTGCGCGAGACGGGAGGCGAGGTACGCGGGGTAGCCTTCCTCGCCGGGCATCTCTTCCAGACGGCCGGACATTTCACGCAGCGCCTCCGCCCAGCGGGAGGTGGAGTCCGCGATGACCGCCACGTCATAGCCCATGTCGCGGAAGTACTCCGCGATGGTGATGCCGGTGTAGACCGACGCCTCACGCGCCGCGACGGGCATATCGGAGGTGTTGGCGATGAGCACCGTGCGCTTCATCAGGGACTCGCCGGTGCGCGGGTCCTTCAGTTCGGGGAACTCGCGCAGAACGTCGGTCATCTCGTTGCCGCGCTCGCCGCAGCCGATGTAGATGACGATGTCCACGTCCGACCACTTCGCCAGCTGGTGCTGCACGACGGTCTTGCCCGAACCGAACGGACCGGGAACCGCCGCCGTACCGCCCTTGGCGATGGGGAACAGCGTGTCGATGATGCGCTGACCGGAGGAAAGCGGCTTGACCGGCGGATACTTCTTCTGGTAGGGTCTGCCGATACGAACCGGCCACTTCTGGAGCATCTGGAGGCGAACCTCCTTGCCGTCGTCGGTCTTGAGGGTACCGAACTGCTCCGTGACGGTGAAGCTGCCGCTCTTGATGTCAGTGATCGTGCCGCTGACGTTGGGCGGCACCATAATCTTGTGGAGCACCACCGGCGTCTCCGGCACAGTGCCGAGGATGTCGCCGCCGATGACACGGTCGCCGACCTTGGCGGTGGCGGTGAACTCCCATTTCTTGTCGTGGTCAACGGCGGGAACCTCCACGCCGCGGGTGATGTTCGCGCCGACCTTTTCGACGATCTTCTCCAGCGGACGCTGGATACCGTCGTAAATGCCTTCGATCATGCCGGGGGCAAGCTCCACGCTCATCGGCGCGCCGGTGGTCTCCACCTCCGCGCCCGGGCCGAGACCCGAAGTCTCCTCATAGACTTGGATGGAAGCGGTATCGCCCTTCATGGTCAGGATTTCGCCGATCAGGCGCTGGGGACCGACGCGCACAACGTCGGACATGTTCGCGTCGGCAAGCCCCGTCGCGACCACCAGCGGCCCGGATACTTTCACAATTTTACCAGCCAAAGATAAACCCCTTCTTTCTTAAAGGATTCGGTTACAATATGTCTGCGCCGACCGCACGTTCGATGGCGCGTTGAATGTTGTCTCGCCCGATGCCCAGGGAACCTTCGCGCCCCGGAATCAGGATAATCGCCGGACGCAGCTCGTCCTTATAGCGGTCGAGCACGTCGGGCATGGCTTTCGCCAGCGTCTCCGTGAGGTAGATCACCGCGCAGTCGGTCTTGGCGAGGCGCTTGATCTCCTCCCGCGCCTGATCCGGGGTGCGGACGGGATGTGTCTCCAACCCCAGTGCGCGGAAGCCCATCACGGAATCCCAGTCGCCGACAACGGCAATGCTGTAGGTCATGGTTCCTCGCCTCCCTTACACATATACGGCGCGAAGCCGGCTGCGGATGGTGTCCGCCGGGACGCCCGCCATGCGACCCATGAGGATGATGCGGAGGTTGATGAACTCCGTCTCCCGCGCCGCGAGGTACGCCAGCACCGGCTCTTCGCCGAACGGGATGAGCCGCGCGGATTCGAGATACGCGCTCAGCGCGTCGTCGCACTCCCGCTCGAAGTCGGTCAGCTGTCCGCCGGAAACCGCCTGCACCCCCGCAGCGCCCGCCGCGGCAAGAAGCGTCGGAGCGTACAGTTCGGCAAGACCGCTGCCGCCGCCGGCGCTCACGCGCAGCAGCTCATCAGTGGAAACCGTGCCGCCGTCGAATACCACGCCGCGCAGGAAATCCGCGTTCTTGCCCATGCGCATCGTGCGCACCAGCGTCCGCAGGTTGGCGGCGTCGATCTGGAGCCGGACGTAGCCGAGCAGGAACTCGCTGCCGGTCGCCTCCGCCGTTTCCAGCAAATCAATGAAGTACCAGCGATCCACCGCGATGTCGCACAGCTGCGGGTCACGGGTGGCGGCGAGGATGTCGTAACCCTCACGGGCGGCGTCGTCAATATGTCCGGGCAGGTTGCTGCCGTCGCGCTCCTGATGCGCAAGGTACATCTCCTTGTCGCTCGCGCGACCGAGACCGATGAGCATTTCGCCGGGGCTTACGTTCATCGCCTCCGCCTTGAGCAGGACTTTGACGTTATGATAATCGTACTTGATCTTGAACACATCCAGATCACCCGGCGTCGGCATGGCAGCGGCCAGCTCGTCCAGCGCGTCGGCGCGAACCGCCATCAGGTCGGCGTCGATCGCTTCGGGGTGCTTCGGTTCCAGCTGCCCGTAGCCGAAGGATTGCAGCAGCTTTGCCTCCTCATCGTCCGACTTGGCGGCGATGAGCTGCTCGTACTGCTCCGCCGTCAGCAGGCTGTTCTCCAGCATGCGTACGCTCGCGGAGATTGCCAGATAATCCGTGTCTTTAAATTGAGCCAAGGCGTTCCCTCCTTGTCTGTCTTACTGGAACAGTATCTTCGCGACTGCTCCCGCCGTTTCCGCCTTTTGCAGACGAACCAGCGTCTCGAACGCGCAGTTGACCTCCACGTTCTTGTCCCGCAGGATAAAACCGCCGCGGATGGGGGCGGCGTCCTTCGACGCCGTGAGCTTTTTGCCGGAGGCGGCGTTTGCCTTTTCCACCGCTTTCGCGCCGTCGGCTTTGTCCGTCTCGGAAAAGACCGCCTCCTCCGTGCCGGAGGACGACGCGCGCACCAGCAAGTCGGCGAGCAGATTGATCTTCTCCTGCCCGCTGAGCGCGCAGAGCTGATCCAGCGCCTTGGCGTAAGCCTCCTCCACCAGTTCCTGCTTGACGCCGAGGATGGTCTTGCGGGCGTCCATTTCCGCCGCGCTCTTGAGGCGCTCCTCGCGCTCCGCCGCCGCCTTGCGGTTGCGTTCTTCCAGCTCCGTGCGCTCCGTGTCAATGCGTTGCAGCCAGCCGTTGACGGCGGTGGAAATCTCCGCGCGTCCCGCTTCCACAATGGTGTGTACCTCGTTTCTTGCCTCCGCTTCGATGCGGCTCGTGATCCGTTCGAGTCCGTTCATTGCAGACCCTCCCCTTCTCACGCCATGAACAGCAGCATCAGCATCGACGCGAGCAGCGAAAGAATGGCATAGAACTCAACGATACCGCAGAGAATCAGTCCCTTGGACCAGTCGTCAGGCTTCTTCGCGAGGATGTTGATGGAGCCCGCGGCAACACGACCCTGCGCGATGGCGGAGAGTAGACCGCCGAGCGCCATGGGCAGGCACGCCGCGAGGTACTTCATGCCGTCCGCCGCCGTGGCGGGAATATCGCCGCCGAGGATGCCGATGCGGGTCAGGCAGACGAAAAACACGACCAGACCGTACAGGCCCTGCGTACCGGGCAGCAGCTGGAGCACCATGACCTTACCGGACTTGCTGGGGTCCTGGCTCAGAAGCCCCGTACCGGCTTCACCGGCGATGCCGGTACCCTTCGCGCTGCCGACGCAGGAAAGTCCCACCGCGAGACCGGCGCCAAACAGCGCCAGCGCCATACCGCCAATCTGTTCAAACATAGTTTTTTCCTCCTAAAAATGTATTTATAGTTTGTTTTCTACGATATCCACATATTTGGTTCGGATCTCCAACGGCGTGAACGGTTTGCCGCCGTCCTCATAGAACCGGTTGAAGAACTCCAGGCACTGCAAGCGCATGTCATGCACATAGCAGCCCAGCAGGTTGAGCGCGAAGTTCAGCGCGTTGCCCAGCATGGAGATGATGAAGAACGCCACGACGTTGTTGGTGATCGAGCCGATGGTGTTGAACACCTGCGCGATGACCGCGCCGGCAAGCATCAGCGCCATCAGGCGGGAGTAGGACAAAATGTCGCTGAAATATCCCGTGACGTTGCTGTAGAGCGAGCCGAAAATGCCCATCAGCTTGCCCACGATCCCCTTCTTGCCGTAGCTCTGGGTGACGGCGAGCAGGATCAGGATGACCCAGACGAACGCCATGCTCTTGGTCAGCACCGCCGCCGCCCCGAGGGCAAACACCAGATACCACGCGCCCTCGTTGCACAGCGCGTCCATCACCTGTCCGCGCTGGACCTTCATGGTGACGCTCACGCCCATACCGAAGAAGATATGGATCACGCCCAGCACCAGCGAGCCGACCAGCGCCGTCACCGCGTCGTCCAGCGGGTTGAAGAGCGCCGGCATCGTGAACGTGCTCGCGGGATTGATGAGCTTCAGCAGCTGCGGGATGAAGTCCCCGAAGAAGCCGCCCGTCAGCGCGCCCATCAGAAACGTGGAAACGCCGCAGTAGAACATCAGCGGCATCATGTTCCGCATCGTCGGCCCGTTGGGGCGCGACTTTTTGATGACAACAAACGACAGCGCCATCATCACGAGGCCGTAGCCCATGTCCGCCATCATAATGCCATAGAACAGGATAAAGAAGAACGCCATCAGCGGGTTGGGGTCCACACCGCGATAGCTCGGCAGCGAATACATATCCGTCACCATGTTCAGCGGGCGGGAGAACCAGTTGTTTTTCAGCGAAACCGGCACGTTGGGCGTGTCCTCCTCCGACGGGTCCTCCGCCTCCCACGCGCAGTTGCACTGGTCCAGGAGCGTGCAGACCTCCGCCATGTTCTCCGCCGGCGCCCAGCCCTCAAAGACCAGCACCGTGCCGTCGGTGAGCAGGGACTCGATGTTCTCCTCCCGCAGCGTCTCGGTGGTCAGCCGGTCGGCATACATCCGCAGCGCGTCGCGGTCACCCCCGCAGCGGCTCAGGGTCTCGACGGTGTCCTTTTGCTGGGCGCGGTTTTTCTCGATCAGCTCATCCTCATGGCGGATGTTCTCCGCCGCCGTACCCTGCGGAATGGCAAACACCGTCACGCTGAAGCCGAAGGCGCGCAGGATTTCCTGCGTCTTTTCCTCCTCGGAGCGGAGACAGAGCAGATAGACGTAGCGCTGCTGCTTGTCGGCGCTGATCTCGTACAACTCCGCCGCGGCGTCCGCCTCGTCCAGCGCGGCGCGCACCGCCTTCATGTTCACCGCCGCGGGACAAACCTCCAGGCGGCTGACCGTGTGCGCCGTGCCATGGTGCTCCAGCGGCACGTCCAGCTTCTCCCACGGCTCCAGGCTCGCGCGCAGCGCGAGCATCCGGTTTTCATCGGATTTCAGCTGGGCGAGGAACTTGAGCGTGTCGTTGATCTCGCGGCTCGCCGCGCCCGCCTCGCGGGCGGTCTCCTCGTCCAGAAACGCTTCCTCCGTCACGCCGGGGCGCAGGTGAAGCGCTTTTTCCTTCGTCTTGCCATAGCGTCCGATGGCGTCCAGCGCGTCCTGCACCTCCGCAAGCTCCAGCTTGCGCTGGGTGAGCGCCGAGCCGTGCCGCTTCAGCAGCGCCGACCATTCGGGGTCCGCCAGCCTGTCCGTCGGCTCGCTGATCTCCACGCATCCGAGGTGGAGCAGCCCGTCCATCAGCTTTTTCCGCTCGGAAGCCATGGCAATGACGTGGAGCTTTTTCATTTTGACAATCATTTCAGCTCTTCACGACCCTTCCGACGATATATTTCGCCGCATCGTCCATGCGGCTGTGTGCCTTGTCGCGCAGCGCGTCGCCCTCGCCTTTGGCGTCTTCGGCGATCTGCACCGCAGCGGCGGCGGCACGCTCCTCCGCTTCCCGAAGGAGCTGTTTGCCCTCCTCGGCCGCGTCCTTGCGGGTCTGCTCCAAGCGGGCGCTGCCTTCGCGCTCCGCTTCCGCCAGCGCCTGCCGGATCCGCGCTTCGGCGTCCGCCTTGTCGGCGCGACCCTTCTCCTCGATTTCCTTCACCTTTCGGATGTCATCCATTGTCATGTTATCACCACGCTTTCGCCTGTTCCCAGATTTTAACTCCTATATTATAGGGTATTTCTGCCCATTTTTCAACCACGTTTTTTCATCGCTCTCATGCGAGTTGCACAAAGCGAACAAAAGCCACACAAAGGGCGCTGTCACACAGGTCGAGATAGAGAAAAACGCCATGGCGGCATAGCTCAGCAGCCCCGCGCCGCACAGCGCGTACCGCGGCTCCGCCGCGCGGCGGAAGCAGCGCGCCAGCGCGGCAAACAGCAGCGCGAGATACGCCGCGAGCGCGACCGTGCCCTGATTGACCAGAATGTTCAGGTATTCGTTGTGCGCCGCCGTGATGTCCGATGGGATCACCTCGCCGTTCCACTGCCACGCCAGCGGTTCCAAGCCCCGCAGCCACAGCGTATCCGGTCCGCCGCCCAGCAGCGGTCGCTCCCACGCCAGACGCCAGCAGTCGCGCCAGATGGTGAGCCGTCCCGACCCGAAAGAGCCGTCCGCCTCCCCGCGCATCAGCAGCGACGCCTCACGCAGCGTCTGATTGCCCCCGCCGTAGAAGTATACAAACGCCAGCGCCGCCGCCGTCAGCACGGCGGAGAGCAGCAGCATCCGCCGCCGGGGAATCATCAGCGCCAGCCCCCACACCGCCGCGCAGGCGACGCCAACCCACGCCGCCGCCACACCAAGGCGAAAGAGCACCCAGAGCGTCAGCGCCGCCGGCGGCGCAAGTGCCCACATCCGCAGCCGCAGCGCCGCCGCCGTCAACACACAGACGGCGATCGAGAGCAAAAACGCCGTGAAGTCGATGTTGCCGGAGGTTCCGGCGTAGAAGCCCGCGTAGGCGATATCGCCGTCGTAATAGGTCAACCCCGCGGGATAGAGCCACAGCGGATTGTCCCCCCGCAGCTGAAGCAGCACCAGCGCGTCACACAGCACGGCGGACAGCGCCGCGAGGTACAGCAGCCGCCGGTCAGGGCGCAGCCGCCGCGCGAGCAGCCAGAAGGCGGCGACATACAGCGCCAGCGTCACCAGTCCGTCCCGCCGCGTCCCACCGAGCAGCGTTGACGCGCCGTAGGGTGAGCACAGCGCCGAGAGCGCCGAAGCGCCCAGATACACTGCCGCCGCCGCGTCCGGCACGCTCCAACGCCCCGGCGCCCATGCGCCGGCGCGGAGCGTCAGGATGAGATATCCCGCCGTCAGCAGCAGAAAGCAGGCGTATTTGCCCTCCAGCAACCGCTCGTATCCGCCGTAGGGCAGAAACAGCCAGTGGACGCTCAAAAGCGCCGCGGCGTATCCGTAAGCCGCCGTCCGCGCTGTCGGTCTGCGCACCGTCACCGCCTCCTCCCTTTTTCAAAATTATAACGGATCGCGGAACAATTTGCAAATTTCTACGTCATACACAATAAGCCACTTGACATAATGACACGATATCTTGTAGAATAGGGTCGAAAAACAGCGCAGGGAGGGCAAGATTATGGAAGGACGCCGTGTCAGCCGTAAGAGCCAGAAGTACAATCCGCTTTTCATTGTATTCATGTGCATGTTCGCCGCCGTGATCGTCATGCTGATCCTTTCGATCGTGCTGAGCGTGCGGCTGAGCAGCGCCAACAAGAAGCTCAAAGCCGCCAGCGATCAGGTGACGCAGCTGGAGCAGGAGGTCGAACAGCTTCAAACCGATCTTGCCGCCGCTCACGACCGCGCGAGTGACGAGGAGCCTGCCGCGTCCCCGGCAGAGGACGGCGAGAAGCCCGCGCAGGAGCCGGAACAGGCAGACGACAAGCCCGACGTCCCCGCGGCGTCCTCCTCGTGGCTCGACCTGTCCGGTCACAGCGAGGTGCAGATCAAGCCCACCACCCTGCTGGACAGCTACAAGACCTACTACACCACCGCGGGCGTCAATCTCCGCGCCGGTCCCGCCACCAGCTACACCAAGATCACCACGGTGGACAAAGGTGAGAAGGTGCAGGTCGCGGCACGGGAGGGCAACTGGTCCTTCGTCAAGTTCGGAAACCGGTTCGGCTGGATCAACTCCGACTATCTCTCCACTTCGCAGCCCACGCAGCAGAGCAGTTCCTCCGCCAGTTCCACCGGCACAAGGCGCAGCGAGGCAACCGCCAGCAGCCTGAGGAGACCGTAATCCCTCGGCAATTGAAAAGAGACGGCTTATCGCCGTCTCTTTTTTAATGCTGCCCCAGATCGCACTCGGTTTTGTGTCCGCAATAGTTGCAGTTGTTGTTCGGGTCGCAGGCAATGGCGGTGCCGAGATACGCGCGCACGCACGCGTCGGCGCTGCCGCGGTAGCCCGCCGTCAGCAGAACGCCGTCCTCCGCCAGAGCGCGGCGCTCCTCCGCGGTCAGCTCGCCGCACACCAGCACGTCCACACCGCCGCGCTCGATGGCACGCTGCGCGTCCCCGCTCACCGGCACGATGCTCGTCCGCACGATCCGCCCGTGGTCATCCTCATAGAGCTTGATCGCCTCACAGCTTGTCAGCGCGGCGACGCACGCCTCGCCATCCGTCGGAACCGCTATGCGCATTGTTTTCCCTCCTATTCTCGTTTGCATCAGTTTAGCACGATCCGCTTCTGTTTGCAATGACCAAGTCATCGGCGTTAATATGGCATAAATTCTCGGTTTTCTCCCTTGCTTTTTGCCGGAAAAGAGGCTATAATGCCGCACTTGGAGCCATGCTCCAACAACTATGTAACAGAAAGAAGATCTCTCATGTACACACTGCTCACGGTCGCGTTCGCCCTGTTCGCGGGGCTGATGATGACGCGCATTTTCGGTAAATGGCATCTGCCCGACGTAACGGCGTTCCTCGTCGCGGGCGTTTTGATCGGACCCTTCGTCCTCGGACGGCTGGGCGTCCCCGGACTCGGCTTCGCCACCTATGACGCCGTGGCGGAGCTGAACGTGCTCTCCAAGGTCGCGATGGGCTTCATCGCGTTCTCCATCGGCGATGAGTTCCGCCTTGAGCAGCTCCGCAAAACCGGACGCCAGGCGCTGGTGATCGGCGTGATCCAGGCGCTTGCCGCCTGCCTGCTGGTGGACTGTGCGCTGCTGGCGTTCCACACCGCCCGTCCCGACCTGCTCTCCGCCCCCGCGGCGATCACCCTCGGCGCCATCGCCACCGCCACCGCGCCCGCCGCGACGCTGATGGTCGTGCGCCAGTACAAAGCGAAGGGCGAGCTGACGAGCCTGCTGCTGCCCATCGTCGCGCTGGACGACGCGGTGGGACTGATCGTCTTCGCCGTGTCCTTCGGCGTGGCGAAGGCGATGCTCTCCGGCACGGTCAACGTGGTCTCCATCATCGTCGAGCCGCTGCTGGAGATCGTCTGCTCGCTGCTGCTCGGCGCGGTGGCGGGACTGATGCTCACCGATCTGGAGCGGATGTTCCACTCCAATTCCAACCGCACCTCTATGACCATTGTGTTCGTGTTCATGACCGTGGGGCTTTCGTCGCTGGAGTTTTCCGTCGGCGGCGTGCGCATCGGCTTCTCCTCGCTGCTGGTATGCATGATGCTCGGCACGGTGTTCTGCAATCTCTCCGCGCTCTCCGACGACCTGATGGGGCGCGCCGACCGCTGGTCACAGCCGCTGCTGGCGGTGTTCTTCGTCATCAGCGGCGCGGAGCTGCAGCTGGAAGTGTTCTCCCATCCGCTGCTGGTGCTCATCGGCGTGATCTACATTCTCTCCCGCTCGCTGGGCAAATACTTCGGCGCGCACTTCTCCGCACGGGCGGTCAAATGCAGCCCCAACGTGGTGAAATATCTTGGCGTCACGCTGCTGCCGCAGGCGGGCGTCGCGCTTGGCATGTGCGTCTCAGCGCAGCAGCTCGGCGCGGTGGACGGTCCGCTGGTGCGGAACATCGTGCTTTTTGCCGTGCTGATCTATGAGCTGGTCGGTCCGCTGATGACCAAGGAAGCGCTCAAGGCTTCCGGCGACATTCAGGACAAGCCGCAGGAGATCGTGGAGCGCCGGGCGCGCGCCCTTGCCGCCGCGCCCGCCAAGGAGCTGGCGCTGCGCCACGAGGCGAAGCGCCGCAAGTACAAAAAGCAATAAAAAATTGCCGCCCTTGGGCGGCATTTTTTTATGCGGATAGGAACGAGTCATTCCTGCTCCGCCTGCGTAGCGGCGGCGAGGTACAGCGTGCCTTGCAGATCGCAGGGTACGAGGGTCTCCCGCAGCAGGTAGGCGCAGGAGACGAAGTACAGCGGCGAGAGTGCCGTATCCTCCAACAGAAGCGACTCCGCATCGTGCAGGATCGCGGTACGCGCCGCCGGATCGGTGGAGCCTTGCGCCACGCCGATGAGCAGATCGAATGGTTTGTTGACATAGTGGAGCGCGTTGTCGCCGTCTGATCCGGCGAACTGTTCGAGATAGCACACCGCGTCATTATACGGCGCGCTGACGCTGCCCACGGCAAGATCGTACTCCCCCTCGCGGATGCGGCGGTCATATTCCTCCCGTTCCAGCCCCTCCGCGCGGATGTTGACGTGGAGCTTCTCATTCCACATGGACGACACGCTCTCCGCCGCTGTGCGCAGCCCGCTGTCCACGGGATAGATGCACGCGACCTCCGGGAAGCCGACGCCGCCCCAGAATCCGCCGATGCGCAGCTCGTTCTCCGCCTCCAGACAACGCGAGACGTAACCCTCCTCGTCCACGGCGCAGAGGTCTTCCGTCTCGTCGCGGAACAGCGCGCCGTTACCAACGACGCCACTGGGTACATAGCCCGTGGCGGGGCTCATCCCCGCGCCCGCAGCGGCGGCGATCGCCCCGCGATCCAGCGTCAGGTCAAAGGCGCGGCGGACGTGAGCGTTGGAGAAGATGTCGCTGATGTGGTTATAGAACACGCAGTTCACCGTCCGCAGCGGCGGGTACACTGCGGCGTCCGGGTTGTCGGGGCGGGTCAGGGCGATGTCTACGCCGCCCTGACGGTACAGTGCCTCCGCCTCGCTCACATCACTGATAAAATACAAGCGCAGCGTGTCCGGCGCGACGGCGCGGCTGTCGTAATACGACGTGTTGCGGCGCAGCTGAACGTAGCTCGCCTTCGCCCAGAAGCTGATCTGGAACGGACCGTTGCAGGGTACGTCGCTGCCGTCCGCCCAGTTGACGTCGCTGTTCACACGGTCGCTGCGCAGCGGCATGGTCGCCACCGCGGTGCAAACGTCGCTGAGGAAGTACGGGCAGGGCTTGTCCAGCGTGACGCGGAAGACGGAGTCACCCTCCGCCTTCACCCCAAACTGGGACAGATCGCCGGTGGCGCGTGCCGCGTCATAGCCCGACACCATCGACAGCAATTCGCTGTTGGGCGAGTCGAGCGCCGGATCGACCAGACGCTTCCAGGCAAAGACAAAGTCCTTCGCCTTGACGCGGGTGCCGTCCGACCAGCGGGCGGTGGAGCGCAGCGTGAAGAGATAGTCCACCGTACCGTCATAGTTCTGCACCGTTTCGTACTCCTTCGCGGTGCCGGGCAAAACCGACCCCTCTTCATCCGGGGCGGAGCGCAACAGATTTTCGTACAGGCTGTAGAACAGCGCGTCAGCGTGCGCATCGGTGTTGAGGGCGGGATCAAAGCTGTCGATCATGCCGCAGACCGCGGCGCGCAGCTGATAGCGTACCTGCTCCTCTGTTTCCTCCTCCGCACAGCCGCTAAGCGCGCCCATCAGCAGGAGCGCGCTGAGCAGGATGCAGAGCAGTTTTTGTATATGCTGCATGGATAGCTCTCCGGGGTCTTTTTTTATCGGGACAATTCGCCCTCGACGAGCTTCCCCTCTTCGTCAAAGTGCGCCGCCATCAGAGTGCTGCCGGTGACCTTGGCGATCTCGTCGAGTTTCATTTTGGACGGATAGTCCGCCACCAGCGTGAACGCGATGCCGCGGCGCTTTGCGCGCCCCGTGCGTCCGATGCGGTGGACATAGTATTCGTTTTCCTGCGGTACGTCGTAGTTGAACACCGCGTCCACGTCGTCCACGTCAATGCCGCGGGCGGCGACGTCGGTCGCGATGAACACGGGCAGTTCGCCGCGGCGGAAGCGTGCCATGACCTGTTCGCGCTTTTTCTGCGGAATGTCGCCGTGGATGCAATCCACGTCCAGCCCTTCCATCTCCAGATATTTCTTCAGCCGCTCCACCATACCCTTTGTGTTGCAGAACACGATCACGCGCTCCAGCTCGCCCTGCCGGATGATGCGGGCGATGGCGGCGACCTTGTCGTTCTGGTCCACGTCGATGCGGTATTGCAGGATGTCGGGCCTGTTCTCCTCCTCGGCGCGGACGGTGATCTCCTCCGGGTCGCGCTGGTACATCCAGCTGATGTCCAGCACCTCGCGGGAGATAGTCGCCGAGAACATGCCGAGGTTTTTGCGCGATGGGATCTTATCCATGATCCGGGTCACGTCATGCACAAAGCCCATGTCCAGCATGCGATCCGCCTCGTCGAGAATGACCGTGTCCACACGGTCAAGCTTCACGGTGCGGCGCTTCATGTGGTCGCTCAGCCGCCCCGGCGTCGCCACGACGATCTGGGGCTTTTTCTTGAGCTGGTCGATCTGCTTGCCAATGGGTGCGCCGCCGTAAAGGCAGACCATGCGGATGCCGGGGAGAAAGGCGCAGAGGTCGCGCAGCTCGTCGGTGATCTGCATGGCAAGCTCCCGCGTGGGCGCCATGATGACCGCCTGCACCTCTTCCCGTTCCGCGTCGATGTGCTCGATGATGGGAATGCCGAAGGCAAAGGTCTTGCCCGTGCCCGTCGGCGCCTTGGCGATCACGTCCTTCCACTCCCGCATGGGCTGGATGCAGCCCGCCTGAATGGGTGTGGATTCGGTGATGCCCTTCTTTTCCAGCGCGCGCTGCATCTCAGGCAGAAGTCCGAGGGTGTCAAAGCGCACGCCCTGTGTGTATTCCATAGTCGCTTAGTCCTTGCTGTTTTTATCTGTGGGGGACATGCCAGATGATGTCCGCGTACTGCGCCACGGCGCGGTCGGCGGCGAAGATACCGCTGCGGGCGATATTCAGGAGCGACATGCGGTTCCACGCGCGGCTGTCGGCATAGGTCGCGCTCATGTGCTCCTCCGCCTCGCAGTAGGACGCGAAATCCTGAAGCAGCATATACTCGTCGTTCATCAGCAGGCGCTGGGCGAGGTCGTCGTAGCTCACGCCGTCGCGGAAACCCCAGCGGAGCTGATCGATGACGCGGTGCAGCTTCGGGTCGCGGTTGTAAAGCATCTGGGGCATGTAGCCCTCACGCTTCATGCGCACCACCTCGTCGGCGTGGAGACCGAAGAGGAACATGTTCTCGTCGCCGAGCACCTCGTGCATCTCGACGTTCGCGCCGTCCAGCGTGCCGACGGTCAGCGCGCCGTTCATCATGAACTTCATGTTGCCGGTGCCGGACGCCTCCTTGCCGGCGAGAGAAATCTGCTGGCTCACCTCGGAGGCGGGCATCAGAATCTCCGCCATGGACACGCGGTAATTCTCCAGGAACTTGACTTGCAGCTTATCCTTGCAGACGGGATCGTTGTTGATCTGATCCGCCAGGGAGTTGATGAGGTGGATGATGCGCTTCGCCACGGCGTAGCCCGGCGCAGCCTTTGCGCCGAAGAGGAACGTGTGGGGCTGCATCTCCTTGTTCGGGTCGTCCTGCAGCTCGTGGTAGAGCGAGATGATGTGCAGCACGTTGAGCAGCTGGCGCTTGTACTCGTGCAGGCGCTTGGCCTGAACATCGAAGATGGCGTCCGGGTTGAGCACCAGCCCCGACGCGCGCTTGACGTGCTTGGCAAGGCGCTCCTTGTTCTCCCGCTTAATGAGCGCGAGACGGTCGAGCACGATGGGGTCGTCCGCGAAGGCTTCCAGCTTCTTGAGCTCCAGCGGCTTCATCAGATAATCGTCGTTGCCCGCAAGCTCGATGATGAGGTGGTCGAGTCCGGGGTTGATCTCGCTGAGCCAGCGGCGGTGATCGATGCCGTTGGTGACGTTCTGGAACTTCTCCGGCATCATGGTGTAGGCGTCCTTGAAGAGGTCCTTGCGCAAAATGTCGGAGTGCAGGGCGCTCACGCCGTTGACCGCGGTGCAGACGGCGACGCAGAGGTTCGCCATGCGCACCTGACCATCCCAGACGATCGCCATTTCGGCGGTCTTGGCGCCATCGTGATAGAACTCATCCACATGCGCCTGCCAGCGGCGGGAGATTTCCTCGATGATCTCCCAGACGCGGGGCAGCAGGCTCTTCACCAGCTCCTGCGGCCAGCGCTCCAACGCCTCCGCGAGCACGGTGTGGTTGGTGTAGGCGACGGACTGCTTCGTGACCTCCCACGCCTCGTCCCATTCCAGTCCCGCGTCATCCATGAAAATGCGCATCAACTCCGGGATGACCAGCGCGGGGTGGGTATCGTTGATCTGGATAACGTTCTTCTTGTGGAAGTCCATCACCGAGCCGCAGACCTCAATGTGCTTGCGCACGATGGACTGCATCGTGGCGGAGACGAAGAAATACTGCTGCTTGAGGCGAAGGGACTTGCCCTCGTAGTGGTTGTCCTCAGGATAGAGAATCTTGGCGATGGTCTCCGCCATGGCGTGCTGCTCCACCGCGCGCAGGTATTCGCCCTGCGAAAACAGGGACATATCCAGCGGCGCGGGGGACTTGGCGTCCCACAGGCGCAGCGTGTTGACGTGGTCGGTCTTAAAGCCCGCGATCTCCATGTCGAAAGGCACCGCCAGCACGGGCGTCGCGCCCTCGTTGACGACGTGGAGACGACCGTTGTCCACAAAGCGGCGGAGAGTTCCGCCGAAGAGGACGGTTTCGGTCTCCTGCGGCTTCTGCACAAGCCACGCGCTGCCCAGCTCCTTCCAGTTGTCGGGCAGCTCCACCTGCTCGCCGTCCACGATGCGCTGGCGGAAAATGCCCAGCTCATAGCAGATGGAATAGCCGGTGGCGGGAATCTCCAGCGTGGACAGGGAGTCCAGATAGCACGCGGCAAGACGACCGAGACCGCCGTTGCCCAGCGCCGCGTCCGGCTCCGCTTCGAACACGTCGGCGGCGTGGAAGCCCAGCTCGTCAAGCGCCTTGGTCAGCACGTCGTCGACGCCGAGATTGTAGGCGTTCTTCATCAGGCTGCGGCCCATGAGGAACTCCATGGAGAGATAGTGCACCTGACGCGCCTGCTTTTCGCGCGTGGCGCGTTTGGTGCTGATCTCGCGATCCGCCATAATCTCGCGAAGCACCAGCGCGGCGGCGCGCATCATTTGTGCCTCGGTCGCTTCCTCCACGCTGCAGCCATAGCTCAGCTTCAGCTTGTCACAGAGGGCTTTTTTCATGTTGTCAACGTTGTTAATGGAAGTCATTCAATTCTCCTTGCTTCCTATTTACAGAGTTTTTCGTAAATGGCGTGATATTCTTCGGCGCTGCGCTTCCAGCTAAAATCCTCGTTCATGTCGCGCTTTTGCAGGAGCTTGAACGCATCGGGATTGTTGTGATACAGGTCGATCGCCTCGCAGACCACATGGCACATGTCGCCGGCGTTGTAGTTTGCGAAGCTGAAACCGTTGCCTTCGCCGTTCCAGGACTGGTACGGCCGCACCGTGTCCTTGAGACCGCCGGTCTCGCGGACGATAGGAATTGTGCCATAGCGCATGGCAATCATCTGCGACAGTCCGCAGGGTTCGCTCTTCGACGGCATCAGGAACAGGTCCGCGCCGGCGTAGATCTGGCGCGAAAGCGCGTCGGAATAGCCGAGGTAGACCGCCACGCGGCCGGGATAGCGCGCTCTGGCGTAGTTGAAAAACGCCTCATACTGCGCCTCTCCCTTGCCGAGCACGACGAACTGGACGTCCTTTTCCATGATGGAGTCCAGCGTCTCGCACACGAGGTCAAGCCCCTTGTGCGGCACGAGCCGCGTGACCATCGCCACGATGGGCGTGTCGGGCTTGACCTGCAAGCCCATCGTCTGCTGGAGCTGCTCCTTGCACTTCTTCTTACCCGCCATATTGCCGGGGGAATAGGTCGCGGCGATGCTCTTGTCGGCGCGGGGATCGAAGCTCTTTTCATCGATGCCGTTGAGCACGCCGCTGAGCTTGCCCTCGCACATGGCGATCACGTTTTCAAGGCCGTGGGCAAAGTAGGCGTACTTGAGCTCCTGCGCGTAGGTGGGGCTGACCGCCGTCACCGCGTCGGAATTGACGATGGCGCCCTTGAGGAGGTTGATGCCGTCCTCATACGCCAACGTGCCGCCGTCGTACCAGCCCGACGCGAGTCCGAACAGCTCTTCCAGCAGCTCACGACCGTAGCGCCCCTGGTACTCGATGTTGTGGATGGTGATGACCGTGCGGATGCTCTTGTAAAAGTCGTCGCGCACCGCCTCATCGTGGATATAGATGGGCACAAGCGCGGTCTGCCAGTCGTTGCAGTGCACCACGTCGGGCTTCTCCGTAAACTCACGCATCAGCTCCGTCACCGCGCGGGAGAAGAAGCCGAAGCGCTCCGCGTCGTCATAGTAGCCGTACAGTTCCGGGCGGCGGAAATAGTACTCGTTGTCCACAAAATACCACGTTACACCGTCCTTTTCGTACCGGAACAGTCCGCAGTACACGCTGCGCCACGCAAGGCGCACGAACGTCCACTTGACGAACTCCAGCTCGCCGTGGAACTGATCCGCCACGCTCTGATACAGCGGCACGATCACGCTGACGCTGTCACCCTTCCTGACCAGCGAGGGCGGAAGACTGCCCGCGACGTCGGCAAGCCCGCCGGTCTTGCAGAACGGTGCCGCCTCGCTCGCCACATACAGTATATTCATGTTGTTTCTCCTTTGAGACGGGAGGCTCTTGCCGCGCCTCCCGTGAGAGGTGATGTCAGATCACGCTGTTCTTGGAAATCGCCATCGGGTAATTCTCATGCCCGTTGAGATGGCTGCCGCGGCGAATCTGCACGTTCTTGTCCGCGATCACATAGCTGACCTCGGCGTTCTCCTCGACGCTGGCGTTCTTGAACAGGATGCTGTTCCTGACCACCGCGCCCTTGGCGACCTTGACGCCCGGAAAGATCACGCTGTTCTCCACCGTGCCCTCGATGATGCAGCCGTCCGCCACCAGCGTATTGGTGCAGCTGCTCTCCGGCGCGATGTAGGTGGGCGTTTCGTCGTCCTCCTTGGCGCGGATGGGATGCGCCGCGGTGGACAGCTCGCGATAGACGCGCGGGTCAAGCATATCCATACTGCGGTCATAATACTCCTTCACCGTGCGGATCTGGGCGGCGAGACCGTTGAAAACGTAGCCGCGGATGTCGAACTGGTCGCCCATGCCGTTGAGCACGTCGCTGCGGAAGCTGATCTTCTCCTCCGCCTCGCACTGATCCACCAGACGCAGCAGCAAATCCTTACTGAGGATATAGATTTCGAGGCAGTGATAGCCCTCCGGCTTCTTGGGACCACAGAGGGTCTTGACGACCTTGTTGTCCTCGCCGAGCTGGAAGAACGTGGCGTTTTCGGTCTGCCTGTAGTTGGGGGTGCAGACGCAGGTGATGTCCGCCTTGGACTGAAGGTGCGCGGCGAACACGTCCGCGAGGTCGATGTTGATGATCAGGTCGCTGTCCGCGAGGACCACATAGTCCTGACGGATCTGCTGCAAATAGGAGCGCACACCGGCGAGTGCCTGCATCTTGCCCTCAAACTCTTCGCCGCTGCGGTACTTGCGGTTGTCCGCGAACGGGGGCAGCATCCGCAGTCCGCCGTACTTGCGGGACATGTCCCACGTCTTGCCGTTGCCGACGTGATCGAGCAGGCTCTGATAATTGCCGTGCAGCACGACGCCCACGTCGGTGATGCCGGCGTTCTGCATGTTGGAGAGCATGAAATCAATCACGCGATAGCGGCCGCCAAAGGGGATCGAGGCGGGCATGCGGTGTTCGACCAGCTCCCGCAGTCCGGGTTCCTTCTCATAGGAGAAAATGATGCCGTGCAGTCCGTTCATCTCGCCACCTCCTTCAGATTCTTGTTGAGCATGTGATTCGCCGCGAGCTTGTAATCCCCGGGCACGTCAGTCTCCGGGCCAACCACCGTGACGCCCCAGCCCTCGCTGCCGTCGGGGCGGCAGCCGATGACGGCGTTCTCGCCGATGACCGTGTCCTCGCCGATGATGGCGTAGGACACCGTGGCGCCCTTCTTCACCACCGCGCCGGGCATGAGGATGGAATACTCCACCGTCGCGCCGTCCTCAATGGCGCTGTTCTCGGAGAGCACGGAGTTCTCCGCCTTGCCGTCCACCACGCAGCCGCGGGTGACGACACTGTGCTCCACGGAGCTGTTCTTACCCAGCATCGCCGGAGGCGCGGAGGTGCTGCGGCCGTAGATCGGCCAACTGCGCTCGAAGAGGTCAAGACCGCTGCCGGTGGCGAGCATGTCCATGTTGGCGTCCCAGAGGGAATCCAGCGTGCCGACGTCCTTCCAGTAGCCCGCGAAGCGATAGGCGATCATCTTTTCCCCGGCGTTCAGCATCATGGGGATGATGTTCTTGCCGAAGTCGTTCTCGCTGTTGGGATCGTTCTCGTCGCGGATCAGGCACTCGCGCATCTTGCTCCAGGTGAAAACGTAGATACCCATGGAGGCGAGGTTGCTCTTTGGCTCCTTGGGCTTTTCGGCGAACTCGGTGATGTTGTCCTCGCCATCGACGCTCATGATGCCGAAGCGGGACGCCTCGCTCCAGGGCACCTCCATGACGGCGATGGTGCACGCCGCGCCCGCCTTCTTGTGGGCGGCTACCATGTCGGCATAGTCCATCTTATAGATATGGTCGCCGGAGAGCACCACCACATATTCGGGATCGTACATATCGACGAAGCCGATGTTCTGATAGATGGCGTTCGCCGTACCCTTGTACCAGCTCGCGCCTGTGGCGCTCTGATACGGGGGCAGGATATGCACGCCGCCGTCGTCGCGGTCGAGGTCCCAGGGCTGACCGGAGCCGATGTAGCTGTTGAGCTCCAGCGGACGGTACTGGGTCAGAACGCCCACGGTGTCAATGCCCGCGTTGGTGCAGTTGGAAAGGGGAAAATCGATGATGCGGAACTTGCCGCCGAAGGGAACGGCGGGCTTTGCCATGTTCTCCGTCAGGACGTAAAGCCGGCTCCCCTGTCCGCCGGCGAGCAGCATGGCGATGCAGTCTTTTTTCATGCTGGGTGCCCTCCTTATTTAGACTTCTTTTCGCGTTTGGCTGTATCGGTGGTAACGGCAGTCTTTCTGGGTCTGCCGGGTTTGCGCTTCTCCGCGCCCTCCGCCTTCGCGGCGGGCTTCTTCGCGGGCTTTTCCTCGGCGCTCGCCGCCTTGGCGTCGTCCTTCTTCGCTCTGGGGGCGCGGGGCTTGCGCGCCGCTTTCTTCATCGCCTTCTCGGCGGCGGCGCGTTCCTCCTCCTCGGTGAGCAGCGTGCCAGTGCCGCGCAGGTAGATCGCGCCGTAGGGCGGGAGCGTCACAGCGATGGACGCCTCGCGGTCGTGCGACCAGACGCGCTCGCATGGGACGGTGCCGTTGTAGTTCCAGCCGCTGCCGCCGAACTCCGGGCGGTCGGTGTTGAAGACCTCGGTGTACTCCCTCTTCGACGGTACGCCGAAGCGGTAATTTTCATAATGGTTGGGGGAGAAGTTGATGGCGCAGACAATCTCATTGCCCTTCTTGTCGCGGCGGAGGAAGACGATGACGTTGTTCTCGTTGTCGTCAGGCACGATCCACTCGAAGCCCTCCCAGCTGAAGTCGATCTCCCACAGTTCGGGAGAGTCGAGGTAGAACTTGTTGATGGCGCGGAAAAAGTCCTGCATTTGGCGGTTTTCCTCATTTTCCCGCAGCAGGTACCAGTCCAGCTCGCCCGCGAAGTCCCACTCGTGCCACTGACCCAGCTCCGCGCCCATGAACGTGAGCTGCTTGCCGGGGTGGGCGTAGAGATACGCCGTGAAGCCGCGGACGCTCGCGAGCTGACCCCAGTCGTCGCCGGGCATCTTGCCGCGCAGCGAACCCTTCATGTGCACGACCTCGTCGTGGGAGATGGGCAAGACGTAATTCTCGGAAAACGCGTACATGAACGAGAAGGTGATGTCCTTGTGGTGGAACTGGCGGAACCAGGGGTCGAGCTTGAGGTAGTGGCACATGTCGTTCATCCAGCCCATGTTCCACTTGAGGTTGAAGCCGAGACCGCCCATGTCGGTGGGCTTGGTGACCATCGGCCACGCGGTCGACTCCTCCGCGACCATCATCAATCCCGGATCGATGGCAAACGCCATGCGGTTAAGCTCGCGCAGGAACTCGATCGCCTCGATGTTCTCATGCCCGCCGTAGACGTTGGGCGACCACTCGCCGTCGCGGCGGTCATAGTCGAGGTAGAGCATCGACGCCACCGCGTCCACGCGCAAACCGTCGACGTGGAATTCCTTGAGCCAGAACGCCGCCGAGGAGAGCAGGAAGCTCTTCACCTCGCCGCGGCCGTAGTCGAACACGCGGGTACCCCAGCTCAGATGCTCGCGCTTGCGGGGGTCTTCGTACTCGTAGCAGCTCGCGCCGTCAAAGTCGCGCAGACCGTGGGTGTCCTTGCAGAAGTGGGACGGAACCCAGTCGAGAATGACGGAAATGCCCTTTTCATGCATCTTGTCCATGAAGTACATGAAGTCCTTGGGCGTGCCGTAACGGGACGTGGCGGAGAAATAACCGGTGACCTGATAGCCCCACGACGCGTCGAAGGGGTACTCGGTAATGGGCATCAGCTCCACGCAGTTGTAGCCGAGGTCGGCGCAGTATTCGGACAGCTCGTCAGCGATGGAGCGATAGTCGTAGAACGTGCCGTTGGGGCGCTTGCGCCAGGAGCCGAGGTGGACCTCATAGATGTTCAGCGGATGATCGTAGACCAGCTTATCCTTGCGGTGCTCCATCCACTTTTTGTCGTGCCAGTGGTAGCCGGCGATGTCATAGAGCTTGCTGGCGGTGTTGGGGCGCGTTTCACTGTGGAAGCCGTAGGGGTCCGCCTTGAGCGTGACCTCGCCCTTGGGACCGGTGACGGCGTACTTATAGGCGTCGTACTCGGCAAGACCGGGAATGAAAATCTCCCACATGTTCTTGTCGTTGCGCCACATGCGGTACGCGTTGCGATCCCAGTTGCAGAAATCGCCCACCACGGACACGGACTGCGCGTTCGGCGCCCAGACGCGGAACAGCCAGCCGTTCTTCCGGTCACGCACGGTGGGGTGCGCGCCGAAGTACTCGTAGGCGTCGTACAGATTTCCGCCGTAGAACGCCATGGAGTCCAGATAATTCAAATCGCCCATGTGAATCTCTCCCTTTTTATTTTCAGTTTGGTCTTCTTATTCCATATCCTCAGGCCGCTGCACCACCGCGGTGCCGCCCAGCCCAAAATCACGCTCCACGCTGGACAAGTCGCGGTTGAGCATGCTCTCCATCACGCGGATGTCCGCGTCCACGTCCAACGCCTCACTGCGGTACAGCTCGTCGAGCTGCTTTTCAAAATTCTCCAGCAGGTTGTCCATGATGGACTCGATGCGCGCCTTGGCGGAGCGGAGGTTTTCGCCCTCGATGCCCGCCTCCTCAAACTCGCTGTAGGTCGAGAGCAGCTTGAGGGTCGTGGGCAGGTAGTAGTCAAAAAACGTGGACGCCTGCTTGAGCTTTTCCGGGTGATCCTCCACCTCGCGGAAAATTTTGCCCGCCACCGTCTCCATGCGGTCGAGCTTCTCGGAGAACACGGGGTCGGGGATGCGGTCATTCGCCTCGCGGATGGCGCGCAGCGCACCGGAGTAGCCCTCCGTCGCCTCCTTGGGGGTGAGGTTTTCCTTTTTCGTGCGCTCGGTCAGGTAGCGCTGGTAAGCGTCGGCGCTGCGGAACAGGATGCCGCGGCCCTCGTCGAGAAACGCGCCCGTGGCGAGCATGTTCTTCTGGAGCATGTATTCCACATCGTCCTTGACGACCTTTTCCTTCTTGCCGACGATGGCGCACAGCTCGGCAACCGTCACATGGTCCCGCTCGCCCAACACCGCCATGTAGCGCTTGAGGCGATTCTGGCGCTTCTGCATCTTGCGGCCGTAGAAGAACGTAGTCGCGCCGCCGGCGACAAAGCCGGTGAGGGTCAGGACGCTCTCCCAGTCCACCCAGTAGCCGCCGACGAGATTGCCCAGCTCGGAGAGCAGCCCGATGCCGAACAAGCCCATGACTGCCGCGCCGACGATTTGCAGAATCTTCGCGGTCTTGCTCGTATCGCTGGGCGACTTGGTGACCTTCTTCGCCGCCTTCGCCGCCTTGCTCGCCGCCGGCTTCGCCGTCTGCTGGGCTGTTGACGACGCGGAGTGCGCCGTGCTGCGCTGCGCGGGACGGCGCTTGTCGTCCTTGAGCTTGTTGATCAGCAGGATCAGACCGATCCACCAGCCCCAGCCGCTGACAAACAGCAAACCGATCAGCACCCAGCTGAACCAGTCGCTGTCATCCTTTTTCGGGCTGTTGTTGTACTGGCGAAACGAGCCGCTGCTCTCATCGTATCTCCACTCACTCATTTTGGCTCCCTCTCGCCCCAGCGCGTCAGCTTTGTCTTGTTGCCGTGCTTGTCCATGATGTAGGTGTTGTCCAGCTGCGCCTTCAGGTTTCCGGTCACAGCGTTGATATACTCCTGCCGCAGCGCCGCCCGCTCGACCTTCTCCTCGTCGGTCAGGCCCTCAGCTTTGGCTTTGTGCGCGAGTTCGTTGATGCGGTCAATCTTCTTCTGTTCCATATAATCCCCTTTCATGAAGCGCGGTTAAGCAAAAACGGTGGGAACCGGCGTTTTGCTTAAGCCAAATTTCGCGGTTGCCGCGCAGCGGCGAGCGAAACGGCGATTACAAATACCTGCGAACGCAGATCGCCGTTCTTCCCTTCTTGCTCAAGCCGCCGACCTCCGCCAGCTCGAATTTGCCCAGTCCCCGCGCCGAGACAACGTCGCCCTGCGCCACCGGCGCGTCCGGCTTCACCGTCTCCCGATGGTTGAGTTGCACCCGCCCGGAGACGATCAGCTCCGCCGCCTTCGCGCGGCTCATGGCAAAACCCGTGGACGCCACCGCGTCGAGCCGCAGCGTCGCCACCGTGTCACGGATTTCCTTCACCTTCAACTCCGGCACCGCCAGCTCGTCCGGCTCGATCCGCTCCGCCGCGAGCTTCGCGTGCCCCGCGCCCGTCCACTCCCGCAGCAGGTACTCCGCCGCGTCGGCACAGACGATCACGTCCGCCGAGGACTCCGAAACCAGAATATCCCCCAGCTTCGCGCGTACCACGCCCAGCGCCATCAGGCTCCCCAGCAGGTCGCGGTGGGTGATGCCCTCCTCCGCGCGATAGCGCACGCGCAGCGCCGACAGGCAGTCCGCGAGGTCAGGCTCCTCCTGCCAATCCGGCAGGAAGCAGAGCATCCGCCGCTCCGCCCGGTCATAGCCGCCAACCGCCGCCCAGCCGTCGTGGAGCTTTGCCGCGTGCAGCAGCTCCGTGGCGTCCCGCAGCTCAGCAGGGCTGAGAAAATCTGTATGCGTGGGCATGTTCCGCGCGCGGCACTGCTCCGCCTTATCCAGCACATGCGCCAGCAGCACGCGGCTCTCCGCGTCCCGCGCAGCGCGATCCAGCAGGGTCTTCCTATCCATACTGCTCCCTTATACATAATAGTTCTACCATAAGATAGCACACTTGCGTCTCAGTTGCAAGGCAAAAAAAGCACGGCATGTCTGCCGTGCTTTTCGGGTTACTGTACGCGGACGATACAGGTCAGATCGCGTGTCCCGACCTTGCAGTGGATCGTCGTCGTGCCGGCGCCCACACCGGTGACGGCGCCGTCCTCGGTGATGACCGCCACGTTGGGGTTGTCGATGTCCCACTGCGGCGTCGCCTCCGTGCCGCTGACCTTCATGGTGAACTTCTCACCCCGGCTGAGGGTGAAATCCTCCCGGTTGAGCTTCGCGCCGGACACGTCCACGCTCGACGCGGGCGTGGAGGCGGGTGTGGAAGCGGGCTGCGGCGGCGCAACGGGTGTGATCGGCTCCGCGATCATGGGCGCGTCCGCCTCCGCTGCGAAAGTGCCGGTGCCGCGCACACGCACCGTGCAGGTGAGGTCGCGGGAACCGACCTTGCAGTGGATCGTCGTGTTGCCGTTGGCAACGGCGGTGACGGTGCCGTCCCCGGTGATGGTGGCGACGTTGGGATTGTCAATGCTCCAGCGCGGCATCGCCTCCGTGCCGCTGAGTTTGACGGTATACGTCTCCCCTTTGACGCTGAGGGTGAAATCCTCCCGGTTGAGCTTCGCGCCGGACACGTCCACGTTCTCCTGCGGCGCGGCGCTTTCCTCCGGTGCGGCGATCTCCTCCGGCGTATCGGCAGGCGCCTCCCCCTCCATATCCGACTGAGCGGGCGCGGAGGCGGGAACGCTGTCATCTGCGGGCGCGACGGTTTCCGTATCGGTAACGGGCGTCGTATCCTTCCCGCGGCGGTAGTGATTGCCGATAAACAGATACCAACTCAGCAGCACCAGAACCAGTACCAGCACCATGATCAATCCGCCGCGGGCGGACTGTCCGGCGTGGTGATCCGCCACATGGCGGCGGTTGCTCCGCGCGCCCTCCGGCTCCCCGTCCTCCTCACAGAACGGGCAGCTTGCATAGCTGGAGGAATACCGCTCGCCGCACTGCGGGCACTTGATGAGCTCTCTGTTGTACTCCATATCGTCAAAGCCCTCCTTTGGGCGACTGTCTTTCATTTTACATAATACCACTTTTTTCACCGCCGTCAACCATATCTTGCGCAGAAATTTCGACCGGGCTTGATTTTTGGGATAGTTTCCCATATAATGGGAAAAAAATCCGGGAGGGTACGGAATGAGCGTCATGTTTATCGGCATTGCCGGCGGAACCGGTTCGGGCAAAACCACACTGACCGAGCATCTGCAACAGCACTTCGGTCAGGATATCACCGTCATTCATCACGACAGCTATTACAAGCGTCAGGATATCCCCTTTGAGGAGCGCTGCAAGACCAATTACGACCACCCCGACGCCTTCGACACGCCCATGCTCGTCGAGCATCTGCGCGCGCTGAAGGCGGGCAAATCCGTGCGCGTGCCGATTTACAACTATTCCGAGCATCAGCGCAGCGACGAAACCGAGCTGGTGCGTCCGTCCAAGGTCATCATCGTCGAGGGCATCCTCATCTTCCACCACCCTGTGCTGCGGGAGATGCTGGACATCAAGATCTTCGTGGAGACCGACGCCGACGTTCGCATCCTGCGCCGCGCCCTGCGCGACGTGCGCGACCGCGGTCGGACGCTGGAGAGCGTCGTCACCCAGTACCTCACCACGGTCAAGCCCATGCACGAGCAGTTCGTGGAGCCGACCCGCAAGTTTGCCGACATCATCGTGCTCGAAGGCGGGCGCAACCTCGTGGCGCTGGATATGATCATGCAGCGTATCGAAAACCACATCGCCACCACCGACGTGCTCACAGAAAACGTATAAACGCAGCGCCGTCCTCTTCGGGCGGCGCTGCTCTTTTTCAAACCGGGAACGGCGGCGTCCACCGTCGGACGCGTGTGCTTTCAGTTTCCGCCAGGGCGGGTAAGCCTCTCTGACGCGCTTCAGCCCGCCAGCCCCAGCACTGCGCCCGCCACGGCGGAGGCGAGGATGAACACAATGGGATGCAGCTTCTTCCCCGCCGTGTTCGTCAGCACCAGCAATACCACCGCCAGCGCCGGCAGTCGCCAGTCAAACGCCGCCCCCACGGCGGGCAGGAACGTCGCCTTCACCACCATCACCAGCGCGGCGAGGATCATCGCCGTGGACGCAGGCCGCAAGCCGTAGAACGCGCCGCTGACATATCTGCTGGAGCGGAACCTTTCTAAAAACGCAGAGACGATTAAGATTACAATAATACTGGGCGTAATCAGTCCGAGTGTTGCCACCGCCGCGCCGAGGATGCCGGTTGCCATGCCGCCGACGTGTCCGCCGGTGAGAAAGCCGACGTAAGTCGCCATGTTCACGCCGATGGGACCGGGCGTGGACTCGGACACCGCCACCATGTCGGCAAGCTGGGCGTGGGTAAACCAGCCGGTGCGGTCAGAGATGTCGTAGAGAAACGGTAAGGTCGCCATGCCACCGCCCACAGCGAAGAGTCCGGCCTTGAAAAACTCCCAAAAGAGGCGCAAATAGATCACTTCGCCGCAGCCCCTTTCCTGAGCAGCACTTGCAGCACGACGCCGCATACGCCCGCGAACAGCACGAACACCACCGGCGACCAGTCCGTCAGGATTGCCGCAGCGGCGATGACGAGAAAGATGCCCGCCGTCCACTTGTCCACGATGGATTTTTTTCCCAGCTTCCACACGGCGTTGGCAATCAGCACGCAGACGCAGACGCGGACGCCCGCGAAGGCATTCTTCACCCACGCAAGTTCCGAAAACTGCGTGATAACCCCTGCCAGCAGCGAGATTATGATCAGCGACGGAAACACCACGCCCAGCGTGGCGACGACGCCACCCGCAATGCCAAAGCGCTTGCGTCCGATGAACGTGGCGGTGTTGACAGCGATCACGCCGGGGGTGCACTGCCCGATGGCGAAGTAGTCCGCCAGCTCCTCCTCGGTCGCCCAGCCCTTGTTTTCCACGATCTCACGCTGCAAGATCGGCAGCATCGCGTAGCCGCCGCCGAAGGTCATCACGCCGACCTTGGCAAAGGTGAGAAACAAAATCAGCAGTTGCTTCATTTCAAGTTACTCCACATATCCATAAAGTCCGCGCACGGAAACCTCACCGGTGCGGATCACATCCTTCGCGCCGTTCCCGCGCAGCACCTCCAGACCGAGGTTCTCGTCCACGCCGGTTGCGAGTACCTTCTCGTGTACGTCCTCCCACAGCAGCTGCACCTGCTGCCCGATGGTCAGGCAGTCCGCGCGGTACTGCTCCAGATACGGCGTGAGCCGGTGGCGCAGCAGCGCCTGATACAGCGCGTCCAGCTCCTCAATCATCGCCGCCGCCAGCGCCGCGCGGGAAATTTCCCGCCCTGTTTCCAGATTCAGCGACGTGGCGATGCTCTCCAGCTCACCCGCGAAGTCCTCCCTCGTCTGGGCGACGTTCATGCCGATGCCCACGATGACGTATTGCAGCGCGCCGCTCTCGCCCTCCATGCTCAGCTCCGTCAGGATACCGCAGAGCTTCCGGCCGCCGAGGACGAGGTCGTTCGCCCACTTGATGCGCGGGCGCACAAACGCCACGCGCTCCACGGCATTGCACATCGCCACGGCGACGTAACCCGTGATGGGCAGCAGACGGTTCGGCTCCACCGGAGGTCGCAGCAACGCCGAAAGATAGATGCCCTTGCCCGCGGGACTCTGGAAGCTGCGCCCGCGGCGGCCGCGCCCGCCGGTCTGCTCATCCGCCACGGCGACGGTGCCGTCCACCACGCCCTCGGAGGCGGCGCGCTTCAAGTACGCGTTGGTGGAGTCGATGCGTTCGAAGCAAACCAGCGTCCGCCCCACCAGCTTCACCTGTCCCAGCCGTGCGCGGATCGCGGTCTCGCTCAGGCGGTCGGGCGCGTCCATCAGCCGATAGCCCCGGCTTTTGCGAGACTCGATGTCGTAGCCGTCCCGCTGCAGACCCTTGACCGCCTTCCACACCGCCGCCCGCGTGATGCCCAGCTGCGCGCTGATGCCCTCGCCGGAGACGTAGCCCCCGCGGCTGTCCTGCAACAGCTTCAGTACTGTTTCCTTGCTCATACCGCACCGCTCCCGTTCTTTGATTTTGCGTTAGTATACCACACGCTGCCCCCGTTGTAAACCATCGAACCCGACAGTACGCCCTTTTTAGGCACGCCTTGGCGGCGCTTCACAAATTTTTTCTTTTTTTCTCAAAAAACGCTTGACATTTCCGGGCACAATGTGTTAGGATACACCTCGGTCATCAAACGACCGCAGCGTAATGGCCAAGTAGCTCAGTTGGTTAGAGCGCCGGCCTGTCACGCCGGAGGTCGAGGGTTCGAGCCCCTTCTTGGTCGCCATTTGCTGCTGTAGCTCAGTAGGTAGAGCGCATCCTTGGTAAGGATGAGGTCGGCAGTTCGAATCTGCCCAGCAGCTCCAACATTTGAGCGGTGAAACGTGAAGTTTCACCGCTCTTTTTGTTTGCTTTTCTCATTTTCTTGACTACTTCAATTTTTGCCTGATTTTTGATTTTTGCAAAAGTATTGAGCAAAGTATTGAGGTGGCCCTTTTTTTGAGCTGCTGGCCGGTACCGGCGCTCTACGCTGCTTCCTCGCAGAGATCGAAAACGTGATTGATGAACTCCACGACCTCGCGGCGGCTAATGTACTCGTTCGGACGGAGGTCGCCTCCGCCGGTCAGCCATCCGGCGGCCTCTGCCGTTCCGATGAAGCTCTCGGCCCAGTGGCCGGTCACGTCGGCGTAGCTGCTTTCCTGTTCTGCCGGGGCGATGAACCGGGCCATGATTGTGATGAGCTGCGCCCTCGTGATGTAGCCCTCCGGGTGGAAGCCGTCGCCGGTACCGACCACGATTCCGGCGCGAGCTATCGTGCTGACGGCGAGGTTATACCATGCCTCGGCGGGTACGTCCTCGAAGCTGTTCTCTGTGGTCTGTAATGCCTCCCGGCTTTCATCGGTCATGAGGCGGTAGATGATCTGGGCGATCTGGGCGCGGGTGACTGGATCATCCTCGCCGATCACGCCATCACCATACCCAGCGAGGAAGGCACGGCCCGACGTGTCGAGCGCCGCTCCGCCGCAGGAGAGCGCGGGAGCTGCAGCCTCCGGCTGCGCCTGTTCTGCCGGGGCGGGTGCCGGTTCCGATTCCGATTCCGAAGTGACGCTATCCTCGGAGGAGCGCGTGTTGCTTCGGCTGGGTGTGTAGCTCGGCGGTACCACACTCGGCGGCGCGACGGAGGCGCTCGGTTGCTCTGGTTCAGGCTCCGGCTCCGATGTGGGTTCTTGTGCCGGTTCTTCCGGCTGCTCCTGCCCTTGGGGCGCTTCCGGCTCCGAAGGTTGAGCTGGTTCCTCTGGCTCCTGTTGATCTGGCTCCTGCACTGGCTCTACCTGTTGCTCATCATCTTGGACAATAATCTCATCTGTAAATACAAAGATTAAATCCAAAACTCCGCTTTCTTTGCTGATCGGGAGAGGTTTGTTCTCAGTCACATTTGTCTCGCCGTTGAAGCGCCCATCAGAAGCATCACAATAGAAGCCGAGCGGCATTCTTCCTTCAATTTGATAAACCTCGCTTAAATCGTCGCCGGATATGGATAGTTCTAATTCGCCGGATGAAGCAATATCTGCGCCGCGCATCTGGGCCGTATTTCCGTAGATTACGCTGTCGGATATTTCGAGGCTGCCTACGCAGTGGATTCCCCCACCTGCGGCGGATGCACTGTTTCCGATTATTGTGCAGCCTTCTATCCTGCATCGTCCAGATGTGCTGATTGCTCCACCGTTGCCGGTTGTTGCATTTCCTATAAAAGTGCAGTCGGTAATGTTAAGGTCACCACTATTCGAGATTGCACCACCTCCCTGCATTGTCGAGGCGCCATTGAAAAAAGAAGAGTTCCTGATTGTCGCTCCCGCTCGGCTTTTTATCAGAAGGTGTCCGCCTTTAGACGCGGAGTTGTTTTCGAATGTGCAATCCTCAAATGCTGGGTTTCCGCTGGCCACCACGATCCCGGAAGTGTTGGTATTCTGTACGGTAACCCCGTAAAAATGTACATCCGCAAAAATGGTTAGGCATTGAACATCAGAACCGCTTCCGTCAAAGGTCAAATTTTCAAACGCCGCTGAAAAGATGCACGAAAACATAATACTGTTGCGAAATTCATTGGCTCTTGCGAGAGTTATCCGCTTTTCGGAACTTCCGATGGTTGTACCAAAAGCGGGGCAGATCGTGGCTCCTATGAGGATCGTATCGCCGTCCTCGGCGGCTTCGATTGCCTCCAGCAGTTCCTCCGCCGTGGTGACCGTGACCGGGGCTGGGCTGGCCTCGGCTTCTTCATCGTCCACGGCTCCGGCAGGGAGCGCACAGGTCGCCGCCAGCGTCATGGCCAGCAGCAGGGAGATTAATTTCTTCATTCCGATTCCTCCTGAATATGATGTGAAGCCCTGCAGGAGCGTCCGCGTTCAGGGTAGCAGAGGATCAGGTCGGGATAAAGGCAAAGTAGGTGGGTATTTATTTTTTCCACCGCCGAATGGTCGACGCGTCTGCCGGACAGCAGGAAGGGCCGCCCGTCTTTCCTTCCTCGACGGCGGCCTTGGTGTACTGTTTGTATGGCAGCATGAAGTCCGGGATTTCGGTATGGAGCCTCCCGCACCCGGCGCATCGGAGGCGGCGCACATAGACGATCTGGGAGCGGCCCTCTGTGTCGATGCTCTTTCGGCGGCGCAGATCGTAACCGCTCAAAGGTGCGCTACAGTTCGGGCATCTCTGCTGCTGCCAGCTTTGCACAACGAAGCCCTCCCGCTCGCGGTTATATTTCAGGCTGTATTTCTCTGCCGGTACCATAAAGCCCTCCCCTGCCGCCGGGGCTACGTGGCCACGTCGACAAGGGAGGGCGGGTGCTTATTCTGAAAAGGAGAAAGGCGGCGCTCGCTCCCTGCTGGGCCGTCGCCGCCTCGGCGCTCACTCGGCTTTTAGTGCATCCTGCACCTCGGCGGTGACGTTCTCCAAGTCCTGCACCAGCTGTTCGAGGTAACCGCTGGCCACATAAACTGACTCCGCGATGTCGCCGCCGTCGGTCATGTTGCTGTGGATCGTAAAAAGGAGGCCGGTCAGCGCCCTCATTTTGCCGGTGATGGTTCCCAGCTCGTTTGTGATCATGTAACTCTGCTCTTTGGTGTTCTTCGCGCTCATCTCAAATCCTTTCTGCCCTCGTGACCTCCGGGGCGGGGTATGTGTTCTGATTCCGATGTATCAGCCTTGGTTGGAGGCTGCCGAGGATTCCTGCGTCTTGGCTGCTTTCGCTGCCGCTCGCTTTGCACGGCGCTCCGCCAACTTACGTTCATACTCCGCATCCTGTCGCGCAAGCTCCTGGCTCCGTTCCTCTGAAATCGCATCTATCAGCTTTCCAGCGTCACAATTCCGATGCGATTGAAGCGTGAGCTTATAGTTTGCCTTGCCGGCTATCTTGTAAAATCCCGCCCGATAGAAAACCCTTATCGTTTGGTGGGTGTCGCCCACGAGGTTGTAGTCCGCGCCGCCTTTCATATATCCGTCGTGGCGGCAGCATTTGTCGAGCCATTCGGCCATATCATCGCCAAAGAGTTCCACTACCCTATATTCGGGGATCACATTGGTTCTGCACATGAATACCGCCTCTGTGTCGAAAAGGGCATTGGCCTGTTCCAGATTCAGGGTATTGGTAATTTCCATTTCTGTTGTTCCTCCTCGAAATTCTTCTTGTTTTTCCGAAGGGGAGCCGGTATAATGGCGGTACCGGCTCCCCCGTGGGTGCTGGTCTTGTGGCTTCACACTCGGCTTGCTTTGGTCGGCCTGTCCGGGTGTGGGGCTTTCTTTGTGTGCGGCGTGTCGAGCCATTCGATCAGGTGCATCAGCTGCGCTGTGGCGTGGATCGCGCCGAGGATCGTCAGGATCATGGTGCCGGTCGGCATGGTCGGCACCCTCACGCGATGGAGAAGCGGCGGGTGCTGCTCTCCTTGCTGTAGGCGGTGAACACGTCCGGCAGGGCTGCTTTGAGGGCCTTGCTGTCGAGGCGGCGGCTGATGATCTCTTTCCAGCGGATGATGAAGCTGCCGGTGTTGTGTTCGTCCTCACCCTTCGCTTCGAGGTCAGCCTTGATCTCGGTTCTGATCTTCTCGGCGGCGTCCTCCAGCTCCTTCATCTGGGCCTCGATGCCCTGGAGCTTGGCGATCCTGTTGTTCAGCTGCTTGTCTGTCATGGTCTGAACTCCTTTCTTTTTCGGTGGAGCGGGGCGTGAGTCCGTTCGCGCCTCTGGCCTACTGGGGAATGCGTTTCCCGCTCCTGTTTGCTTTGGGGTTCACCGCCTGAAGGGTTCGGGACTCTCGCTGTCGCTCGCTGCCGCTCACCCGTGTACCGGCTTCAGGTTCGCCGACCGTCTGTCCTCGGCTCGGTGTTCCCTCCTTCTGTCTACTATATTACACCATATTTCTGTGTATTGCAATATGGAGTATTGCACAAGGTTTTGGTGTAATCTTTGGGTACTATTTACACTTGATTTCTGTGTAATACTGTGCTAAAATGCCTATAGTGGGAGAGGAAGTCGCTTTATGCGGCGCTCCCCGGAAGGGGGAATGTGAGAAATGCCTGTGCAGTACAAAGTAAACGTGCTGGCCGCTCTCAAAGCAAGCGGCCACAATACTACCAACCTCCGGCGGGAGAAGCTGCTCGCCGAGAGTACGATCCAGCAGCTCCGAACGGGGAACCTCGTGTCGTGGGCGAACATCGGGCGCATCTGTGAATTGCTCGGTTGCCAGCCGGGGGATATTCTGGAGTACGCGCCAGAGGAAAGGAAAGGTGAAAGTGATGAGTAACCGGGAGCAGATCATTTCTCTGCTTGATGTCGTGCCGGAACACAAGCTGGGTTATATCCTCGCCTATGTTCAGGGCATCGCCGCCGAGGGGGCCGAGGTTCCGAATGCGGAAACGGCCAAGGCCATTGAGGACGCTCGGAACGGGATCGGGATAAGCAGACGCTTTTCCTCCGTGGCGGAGCTGATGGAGGATCTGAATGCTGACGATTAGCTATCAATCCAAATTCAAGCGGGACTATAAGCGCATCAAAAAGCGCGGGTACGATCTCCGGCTCTTGGAGGCGGTGATCGCCATTCTGGCCGACGGTCAGCCGCTGCCTCCGCAGTACAAGGATCACGATCTGCAGGGCGACTATGCCGGGTGTCGTGAATGCCACATCACGCCGGACTGGCTGCTGGTCTACGAGGTCGACGATACGGAGCTGGTGCTGTACCTGATGCGAACGGGAACGCACAGCGATCTCTTTTGAGCGGCGACGCCGCACCGAGAAGGAGGGCCGCACATGAAGGAATTCAGAATCACCGCGACCGGCGGAAAGTTCGACCCGGCATCGGTGCCGAGCCACATCAAGGAGAACATCGCGCAGGTGGTCTACACCAGCGCACTCCAAGCATGGAACGATCCTGCCGTGAGGGAGGCCTACGAATGCTGGAAAGCGGAGCGGAAAGCGAGCGCATCAGCAAAATGAATGAGGCGGGCGCTGTGGAAGCGTCCGCCTTTCGTTTTGCCCTCTCTCGCGCCCACAGTTGCCCTGTGGCGGCTCGAACGCTCCGGGGATGTAAACTTTGATGCCCTCGGCGGGAACGTGCCTCTTTTTTCCAAAAGAAAAAAGGCGGACGGGCCAGAGTGGGGTAGCCGTGCGCAAGGGTAAGGAGGAACCCGGCGCACAGCGCCGCTCTGGGAGCCGTGCGCCGAAGAGGTATCAAACGTGGTGGAGGGTTTCGCCCTTCTGGTTCATCATCTTCATGTTGCTGTCCTTCCTACGTTGACGGAGCTTTGTTCTCAGCTGACAGGCTCTCTCCCAACATATCGAGGGCGTTGCCGTAGTAAGCAAATAGGGGGCTTTTGCTCAAACTGAGCGCACTAGAAATTTCAGCCCAGCTCAGGCCCTCGATATGCCGCAGCTCTACGATGATCCTCTCCATAGAGCCAGAGGGCAGACGTGCCATAAGCTCCACGGCCTCCAGCATCATGTTGTCCTGCTCCCTGATTTGGGATGTCAGCGTTGCGCTGATCTCATCAAGGGCATGGTTCGGTGTTCTTGGGTCTGTGTTCGTTTGCCGCAACTCTGCCAGCATCTTCTCGCGCCGCTCAATCAGAATAATTCTTTGGGCCTCGGCTCGGCGGTAAATGCGGAGCCGCTCTTTAACATCTTTTCGGGTCTGAGGCATGGTTACCATTTTATTTTCTCCTATCTCCCTGCATAAGCAGCCGGTGTTTTCGTCCGATCTCGCAGCATAGAGGCCAGTTCATCCGCTGAAACGCGGGTATAACTGAACCCTCGGCCTATTTGATATCTGGGAACTCGCAACTCGATGAATTGGCGCAGATCGCGGCTGACCAGCGGACGGCGCAGGTGTTCCAATGCTCGCTGCTGTACATCCTTGGCCCGTGGGCCAATCTCGCGGAGGGTTTTCCCCTCGTAGTATATCGCCCTTATGACCACTTCTTCATCCGAGGGGAGCTGCCGCAGAGCGGTTTCCAGTGCATCGTGGAGCTGCTCATTGTATACCTGTTCCTCGATCTCGGCGATGGGGTCGTTTGTGGCAGGTACGAGGTCGATCAGCGCATCACCATCAGCATCCTCACCAGCTGGCGCGTCAAGACTCGCTGCGTGTTGGAGCGGATCATGGGCCTGCTTGTCGCTTCGGTACCCTCCGGCCTCGGCAAATGCAGTTTTTAGGTAGAACTCATACCACGTCAAAAATTTATATCCGGGAGCTGCCGACCATGTTTCGGCAGCCTCTACGAGAGCTATGTAGCCCGATTGGTACAAATCCTGAACCGTGGCCCCTCCCAGTTCTCCCGCGAGGTTGACGCGCCTCCGCGCCATCATTCGTGCGAACCGCTCCACCTGCTTCCAAAGCTCCGGAAGGCGGTTACGTTCACCTGCCTGAATTGTTAAAACGAGTTCTTCATTCGTGGCCATTGCATTCGGGCCTCCCTTTGTGATAGGATAGGGGTGCCACCACCATATCTATCTCGCGGGGAGGCCGTTCCGAACGCGGAGCGGCTTTCTTCTTTTTTGAGGGAGTGGCCTGATCTGAAGGATTAGGCCATTACCGGGCTGAAACCTTTTCGGGCCGCGTCTTTCATCCACTGCGCCATCTTGCGATTGAATTCATCCTGACTCATGCGCTCCGCTCCCGCAATGTCCTCGCTGCTGGGTGCGCTGCTATCGAAATGATAATGGTTCTCCGGGCTGTAGGTGATCTGGTACATGACGCCGCTGCTATCGTGTTGCTCCGCCTCTCCCTCGCTGCCAGTACCGTCCAGCTCCGTGAGAAGGTCGGCGATCCTGTCGCTCGCGCCGCCGATGCTGTCGGAGATCATGTCCTGCAGCTGCGCCCACAGCTCTGAAAGCGGGACGATGGCCTCGCTTCCTGCTTCGCCAGCAATCAGGGTTGTGGCTTGGTTGACCACGCCGCCCTCCGCCAGCATGGGGATTTGCGGGACGCCGATCTCGGTGATCCAGCTGAACGGGGTAACGCCGAGGATGTTGATGTCGCGGATGGTGCGGAGCGCCGTGTTGATGCCGTTGAAAGGTACCTTGATCACGGCGTTCAGCCCTCCGATGATGCCGTTCACCACGACCTTAAAGCCGTCGAGGATGCCGTCCACGATGCCGGTGAAAATCTCGCCGCCTTTGCTGAACACGTCCTTGACCGCTGTCCATGCGTCGGTGAAAACGCCGGAGAACCAGTCCGTCACCGCTCCGAAGGCTCCCTTGATGCCGCTCCAAACGCCGGAGAAGAACTCGCCGACCGGGGCGAAAATGTATTTTATTGCTTCCCACGCCAGTCCAAAAGCGGCAGTCATTTCATCAACTATGGGCCTGAGCAATTCGACCATTACGTCTTTTAGTTGCAGGAGCACGCTCTTAATCGCTTCGATCACCGCGGGCATGGCACGGAAAGCCGCGTCTGACAAAAGCGCGCCTGAGAGGTAAGCGAGGTATGCCGGAATTCTGGCGACAATGCTGGGGAGCGCCTCGATCACGCCGTTAACCAGCCCGACTGCGAGTTGTATTGTTCCGTTGAGCAAAGTATCAAATGTTCTAGGATCGAGAAGCGCATCAAATATCTGTAAAAATGATTCCACCAATACTGGTATGAGTTCTGGCAGCGCATCAGCGATTCCGTTTGCAAGAGTCGCCAAGATTACCGGCAATGCAGCGGCAATTTGAGGAAGCGCCTTTGCAATCCCATCCACAAACATTAAAACGATCTCCACCACTGCATCAGTGAGCACGGGAAGGTTCGCTATGATGCCCTCGCCCAGCGCTCCGAGGAGCTGCATTCCTGCGTCCACCATCTCTGGCAGCGCCGCGATCACCATGTTCAGGCCGTCGCTCAAAATAGAGCCGAACGCCTCCATGGCTCCGCTCAGTCCGCCCTCCTTGAATGCATCGGATAGCTGCGTAATGCCGCTGGTTCCGAACTGGACGAACTGCCGCAGCGTCGGGGTCAGCTGGTCGGAGAGCGTGATCTGCGCTCCTTCCAGTGCCGATTTCCACAGCGTGATGTCGCCAGCGAGGTTGTCGAGCTGGGTGTTGGCCATCTGCTCGGCGGCTCCGGCGCTGTCCTCTATCGCGGCGGTCAGTTCCTCCCAGCGCTCGGTGGTGGTTCCAAGCAGTGCTGTTGCGGAGGCGATGTCACGGGAATTGAACAGCGTAGCCATTGCGTCGAGCCGCTCTTGGTCGGTCATGTCGGCCATGGCGGCGTTCAGCTCCGGGAATACCTCGGTGAAGCTCCGCATATTCCCTTCCGCGTCGAACACCTGAACGCCGAGCCGGTTTAACAGCTTGGTTGCGTCTGCTGTCGGCGAGGAGAGCTTCAGGAGCATATTGCGGAGGTGCGTTCCGCCCTCGCTGCCCTTGATGCCGTTGTCGGCCAGAACACCGAGAACGGTGCTGAGTTCGTTGGTGCCTCCGGCCATGTACTGGGCCGTGCCGCCGACGGTGAGGATCGCCTCGCCGAGCTGTGAGACGCTGGTGTTGGTTCTGGAGGACGCTCGCGCCATCTGGTCGACCATTGCGCTGGTCTGCTCCAACGAGAGGCCGAGGGCGCTCTGCGCGTCGGTAATCATATCCGAGGCATCCTTCAGCTCCATCGTACCGGCAGCGGCAAGATTAAGGACGTTCGGCAACATCGCCATGGAGGTCTGTGCATCGTATCCGGCCAGCGCCATGAAGTTCAGGGCCTCCGCCGCCTCTGAAGCGGAGAAAGCGGTCTTGCTGCCCATCTCCATGGCGAAGTCCCGCAGCTGGTCGATCTGGTCGACGGTGGTTCCCATCGTCGCGGCGACCTGCGACATGGCCGAGTCGAACTGCATTCCCGCATCGACGGCGCTCTTTGCGAACGCGACCGCTGCCGTGGTTGCCGCTCCGATGGCAATTCCTGCCGCCTTGGCCATCGTGCCAACGGCTCCGCCCAGCTTGGAGAGGGTACTCGCCGCCTTTTTGGCCGAAGCGCCAAGGGAAGGGTCGATCTTCCCGGCGATCTTTATTGCCAGCTCGTACTCTTTATTTGTTTTTGCCATGTCGTTCACCGCTCCCTTCGTCGGCATCGCTGCCCATGTATTCCTTGACTGCCGCCCTTAACCGGGCGGCATCTTTTGGCTTAAACTGCATAAAAAACTGCATTGGAAGCCCTGAAAATCGGCTTGCAATGAAAAAACTGTACTCTAATGTGTCCTCTTTTTCAGTCGTGAACAGCCCCTCGTGGATCAGGTATGCCTCGGCGGCGATCATGTCGGCGGCGGTCATATTCTCCATGCCGGAGAGGTTGATTTCTGCATATGACTGGTCTCGGAAGGTGTAGGGCTGGCTTAATTTCAACACATGGCTGACGTTCTGGTTCTCCATTTTCTCGCCTCCAAAATGGGATATGTAGGGTTCGCGTAACGAAACGCCGGAAAAAATTTTGATTTTACGGAGCAAACTTTCGCGCCTTCCTCGCCCCGCATTGGGGAGGGGGCGTCGGTAGTACCTACGGTGGGGGTGGGGGGTGCTGGGTGCCTCTGCAGAGGCTGCGCCTATGCGCTGGGCCTCCGGCTCCGCCGCTCACCGAGAGGCCAGCGTCTTGTCGATCTCCTTTTGAATGTTTGTCATGAGGTTCTCGTATATCGTCGGGCGCAGGATACCGAACACCCTTTTCTCGCTGCCGATCATCTTGGGAGCCGAGACCGCCAGCAGCTTTTTGATCTGGGTCATGTCGGCGTGGGGGCCATACTTCTCCATGCGCTTCTGTCGGCCCTTGGCCGTCTTGTACGTCTGTCCTTCCTGCCTCTGAACGATGGCCTGATGGCCACTCTCGAACTTGGTCATAAACGCCTTGGCCCGATTGCCCCTCTGGGATTGGAGCAGCTTCATGGAGCTGCTTTTCAAAATCTGGGCCTTGACTCCCTGCTTCGATACTCTGGTCTTGAAGTCCGTCAGCTCCCGCGTCGCGCTCTCGACCTCGATGGTCGCCTCCAAATTGGAAACGGTGGCATTGTGCTTCTGGGTCGCCTTGTTCAGCACGGATGCCTTGACCGTGTATTCCTCTCTGGCCTTGCTGATCAGGTCTTTCTTTGCCTGTTTCGCGGTCGTGTTGATGGCTTTTTTCAGCACCTTCCGGCTCTCGCTTTTCAAACCGCCGAGGGCCTTGTCGACCATCTGCAGCATATCCGCATCCAGCTCGACGCTGATCATGGCGTTGTCTGACTGCATCTTCATTTCTGCTCCGCCTCCTTGCTGGCGGCTCCCTGACAGCTATTCCGAAAAGGTAAAATGCTCGGAAACCGTCTATTTTCGGTGATTCGCGCCGCTTTTCCAGCATCACATCTAAAACCTTGCATCCCGAAAATATACCTTGCTTTTTACAAATTTATTGCATTATGTCGGATTTTCTCGACATTCTGCAAAACGCTATAAATAATATTTACTCTTAAAAAATTATAAAATAGGTGTAAGAGAATGTCACAACGCCTTGATTTTCGGGGCTTTTCCGCCTTGCACCTATCCTTGCATCTAACTGAACATCTAAGTGTCAGTTGTGCGGTTCCTTTTTCAGAATGGCAGCTCTTTGTGATCCGCGTCGGTCAGTTCAGTAAAGCTCTGCTGCTGGTACTCCGGCGCGTCGCTCTCGCGGTTGGAGCCGATTTCATCGGCGTCGTCTATCGGGTCTTTTGCCTCGGCGATCTTGCCGATGTAGAACTCGACGAACCTCACCGAGCGGCTCCCGAACCATTTTGTAACGGAGTATATCTTCTTTCCGCTGCCCTCGACCGTCATGCCGATCAGCTCACGCTCGGCGAGATACTTCATAGTTTTCCGGGGGCTGTACCCTGCTTTGGAGAGCGCCTGATTGAGCATGGTCGGGAAGATGTAGGCGGTGTTGCCGGTGTCGCTGGTAAAGCCGAGGCACGTTCCGACGGCGTTCTGGCCGAAGTACGCCTTGTTCGCCAGCACCCAGTCGACTACGAACTGCACCGCGTTCTCGTTCACGTCGGTGGCATTGCTCTCCACCTGATTGATCAGGATGCTTGCCGCCATGCGCTTCGCCGCCTCGCGGCTCTGCTCCGGCGAGCCTCCGAAGAATAGCTGATCTATCATGCTGTCGGCGAGGGCAACGGCGGCGATTCCGGCGATGTGGGAGCCGTTCTTGCCGTTGCTGATTTCGCGGACGTAGGTCTGCATTTCCTCGTACTGCTCCACGATCTCACGCTCATCCATCTGCAGGAGGTGGTCGATGAAGGCGGGGCCAGCCCAGCCACAGTCGAGGGCGGCTTGCTGGTGCATGAGGGCGGCATCCTGCTCATTGTCGAACGGCCCACCGTAAAGCTCCAAGACGCGGGTGCTGACGCCGGTCTGGGAAGTGTCGGTCGAGAGCGGTTCCTCGCCGGTGGCCAGCGCCACGGTGCGCCATTGCTGGACGGTCTGGATGCCGCCGCTTTTGGCTCCGCGTATCTTGCCGGTGCCGCTGGCGATCATGTAGACGATCTTCTCCAGCGAGCCTTGGTTGTTCCCGGCGAGCTGCCGTTCGTCGATGCCGAGGGGAAGGTCACAGTAGAAGGCGGCGGTTCGTTCGAGGCCGACCTGCGTGGCGTTAAAGTTCACCATGAGCCGCTCCGGGTCTCCCCATGCCGAGAGGGCCGCTTTTAGGGCGGCGGTCTTTCCGCCTTTGGAGCCTCCCCAATTGTAAACGAAGAAGATCCGCTGCTTCACGATCCGCAGGAGCGGGGCCGCAAACGAGGCGGCGAGGATGAAGCGGAACTTGTCACGCTGTCGGTGCGGTGCCATGTGTTCGATCCACCGCTCCATGGTTCCGTTCTGGCAATAGGCCGCTGCCAACGGTTTCAGCGTAGGGTCTATGTCGAGAACTATTTCCTTATCGCATCCGGGTAGAAAGCGGTTGTCGACCTGCCACCCGAAGGATGACGTTGCCACAGCTGTCGGAATTTCATCGTAGTTTTCTGCCTCCAGCTCCATGAGGAACTTGACCACGTTCTTCGCGTTCTCGCTGGTGACGGTGCAGCCTGAATTAGCAAGCTCCATGATGCTCTGGCGTGAAAAAACGGTGTGCCTCGCATAAACTCCGCGTGTCCATTCTTCGCCGTGATCCTTGAACGCAACTTCGATCTTTTCTTCCCCGGTTTCCAGATTGGCGATCCGCCGGGTCAGGATGATCGGTGTTCGGCAGATCAGAACGGGGGCGCGTGTCTTTGCATCTATGAGGAATATGCCGCTGTCCGATAGCTTCCAGCCTTTCGGGGTGCGTAGGCTGACCGGCGCTCCGCTCGCGGTTTCTTCCTGCAGCTCCAGCTTCAGGTCGACGGCTTTGGCTTTCTTCAGGGCCTCTTGGATCAGGCGCTTTCCTTCGTCCTTGTCGTAGGCGAGGTAAACGTCGGATGGGTCTTTCTTGCCGAGGCTCTGGCACGACCACACGAACAGCTCACCGTCGAAGCCGGTCTCATCGAACGCATGGCAGAGCTTCTTGTAGAAGGTCTCGCCTCCGCCGTCCGGCTCCTTGTGTATGTAAACCTTGAGGCCCTGCAGCACCATCGTCTGGTACGCCTTGAACATCGAGGCTCCGGCCACGCCGATGGCGGGGAGGCCCATGTACCAGAGGCTCTGGGTGTCGCTCTCGCCCTCTACCAGAATGCACCAGCCGACCTTCCTGATCTCCGCGATCCGCCACTCACCGTAGAGGCATATCTTTCCCCTGCTGCCCTTCATCCAGCGGAACTCTTTCTGACCGTAACGCTTCCGCGTCGCAGCCGGTTTCCCGTTCTCGAAGAAGTAGGGCATCTTCAGGTACTCGGTGCCGTCGCGGTCTTTGCCGGTCTCGACACGGCACGTCTGCTTCAGGAAGTCGACCGGGAGCCGCTTGTCGAAGCTGTACTGCTCGATGGTGTAGGGGATCAGCCCTCCGCCGGTCTGCTTCGGCTTCTCGGCGGGGCGTTCCTCCTGCCGGATGCCGTAGCGGTCGAGTATCTCCTTGTAGGCTTCCTTGGTGTCGATGCCTCGGTACTTCGCCCAGAAGGATATGAAGTTGCCGCCGATGTCCTCGCTGAAGCAGTGCCATTGTCCTGTTTTCAGATCGACCGAGAAACTGTTGTTGGTGTCCTTGTGAAATGGGCAGAGGCCGGTCAGGTTGTCGCCGATGATCTTGTGCTTCTCCACAATGGCGGAGTATTCCGCTCTGTAATCGACGATCTGGTCGAAGTCGACGTTTTCCCTTGCTGCCATGTTCTCACCGCCTTGTTCCGCTGCTATGCACAAACTCCTTGCGCTGGTACCGGCGGTGTGGTAGAATTGCTTCGGGGAAATGGAGAGCTGCTCCGCTTCCTAATTCCCTGCCGCTTTCGGTGTTCGTAGCGCCGAGGGCGGCTCTTTTTTGCCTGCTCATACTCTGGCCTCCGATCTGATGTTGGAATTGCTTTCCGCGTCCAGCATTTTCAGGTACAAAGGCACATTGATGAGGTAGGTGGCATTCTTGCCCTCGCCCCGGCGGACGTGAGGGATTCGCCCTTCGCGGCAAAGCTGCCGCAGTGCCGTGCGGCTTTCTCCTGTGATGTAGCTCGTGGCGCTGATCGTCTGCAGAGGCGCGTCAAGGTTAGCCTTTCTGCGTTTCGGCATCCTGCTCACCTCTTTCCGTTGAAAGGCTCTCACCCTTCCGCTGCCAGTATTTTTCATTGTACTGGCGAACCTTGTCTTTGTTCTTCTTTCTCCATTCGCGGAGGTACTGCCGCTGCGCTTCCCTCGCCTTATCGCTTTTCTCAGTCTGAAGCATAACTTCAAAATCTCCTTTCTTGAATAGTTCTGCTTTATCGTATCACTACCTCTTGACATTGTAAAGTGAGAATGATAAGATAAAGAAAATTGAAAGTATTACTTTTTGAGAGGTGATTTGATGGGCGAAAATGGAAGGAAAACTTACGACAGCGATATTGCTGAAAAGGCGAAGGCGAGCCTTGCGACGAAATTGCGTGATCTCATTGACGATCCTCACGCTCTGGCCGATCACCTCGGCTGCTCTGTTCAGGCTATTAACCAGTACAAACAGGGGATCGCCTATCCTAAGATGGAAAACTTGATAAAGATCGCAGCTTTTTATGGTGTGTCACTCGATTACCTCTGTGGCCTCTCTCCCGCCCGAAGCCCCGACGCAAATATTCAGGCCGCTGTCAAAGCTCTTGGCCTCTCCGAAGGAGCCGTTGATTTTCTAATGAGTTTGAACGCCGAAGGCCGCTACTATCAAGACCAGCGGAAAGCCCTCTCGCTGCTTCTCGAAACGCTTCTTGATGAGCGGCAGGGGCAATCTCACGATGTAGTCAGCTTTGGTGATGTGCTTGCCTATCTTTCCGAATGCCGGAAAGCGGTTGAGGTCTCGGCAGCACCGTCATGGGATGACTCGGTTTTTCAGAAGGAGCGCGAATTAAAAAAACTGGGGCGCTACTCGATGGGATCAGAAGCCTATGCGACCGCTATCATTGAATGCGAAGCCGTCGCTCGGTTCCGCAAATTGGCCCGGTTCGTTGTTTTTGGGAGGGATGAATAATGGCATCGACAAAGCTCATGGAAACGAAGGACGGGCGGCGGTTCTTCAAAATCTCCGTTTCTCGCGGTTACGGCAAAACGCCATATACGAAGCGCTGGTACTGGCCTGAAGGGTGGAGCAAACGCGCCGCCGAGCGCGAGCTTGCAAAGGTCGCCGCCGCCTTTGAGCTGCAGTGCGGGAAGGGCGAGGTCTTGAACAGAGCCGAGCAGAAGGAGCAGGATCGCGCCGCTGCCGCCGAGGCTGCCAAATTGAAAACCGTCCGGCAATACGCGGACGGGGTGTTCATGCCGACGAAGGAAGCCTCTCTCAGCGAGAACTCCCGGTACTCCTACCGGCTGTTCCTTGATCGGTATATCCTGCCGGTGATCGGCGACGCTCTGCTGGTCGAGGTCTCTCCGGCCATGATCTCAAAGCTCATACTGGACTACCAAAAAACCGGCAAAGCCCACGCCTCGGCGGTGAAGCTCTATAATATCCTGAACGGCCTCTTTGATATGGCGTTCATGGATGAGAGCATCAAAATCTCGCCCATGCTGAAGGTGAAGCGTCCAGCTCCGCGTAAAGGCGAGGTTGCGGAGTCCGAGGCCGAGAAGGCGCTGACGGTCGATCAGCTCCGCCGCGTCCTCTCCTGCGTCGAGCAGGAGCCATTGAAGTGGCGGACGTATATAAACCTCGCTGCCGATACCGGGGCGCGAAAGGGTGAGCTGTGCGCCCTACAATGGTCGGATATCAATTTCGCCACGGGTGTGATCACGATCCGGCGTAATCTGCAGTATACTCCGGCGGCTGGGGTCTATGAGACCTCTCCGAAGAATGGCAAGGGGCGCACGGTGGACGTCGGCCCAGACGCGCTGGCACTGCTCCGGCAGCTCCGGGAGGAACAGGCGGCGACGTGCATCTCCCGCTATGTGTTCACGGTGGATGGGGTCGCCGATCCGATGCACCCGCAGTCTCCGACGCACTATTTCAAAAAGTTTGGGGAGCGGTACGGCATTCCAAACTTCCACCCACACCTGCTCCGGCATACCTCGGCCAGCCTTGCCATCACGAACGGGGCCGATGTGGTCAGCGTTTCGGAGCGGCTCGGCCACAGCGATACGGCGGTCACGCTCCGAATGTACGCCCACGCGAACGAGGATAGTATCCGCCGGGCTGGTCAGGTTGTCCGGGATGCTCTAAAAGCCCAGAACGAATAAAAAGGCGGCGCAGGGTTCTTTCCTGCGCCGCCGGTCTATGTCAAAGGAGCCGCTTGTAGAGATGAGGTCGGCGGCACCTCTCTTTTCAGAAGTATTGAGCAAAGTATTGAGCATCATGCTAAAAAAGTTATAAAAACGCTATCGTCGGCTTTCTCAAACTACGGCAAGTAAAACGCTGCAAACCCGCTTGATTGCTGGTTTCCAAATCTCAAACTATGGCAAACTTTGATAAACTAAAAAATGCTCTTGGTTAATTGGTAAGGATGAGGTCGGCAGTTCGAATCTGCCCAGCAGCTCCACGAAAAAGTCCTGATTTTGACTGTGTTAGGTTAAAATCGGGGCTTTTTCTTTTCAAAATGTTAGGATCGAGGCAAGCCCATTCACGGCCCACCAGCCCCGCTTGCTAACAAACCAGCTATCTTTGCTAACAGCGGCACCCTCTTGCTATTAGCCGGCGTTAGCTGCGCTGGATAGCAAGAGCTGCAATATCTGCTGGGAAAACTTAGGGTCACTCCTGATTTTCTCGACGATCTCCGTCATGCTGTCCTCGCTACCCCCGCGTTTACCGTCCTCGGTAACCAACCGCGGGTAAAGGTGTTCTTCGACCAATTGAGCGAGTTCCCGCTTCTCCGAGTCAAGTGCCTCGTTATAGTTCGACATCAGCACCTCCGGCGATTGTCCGGCGTTCTCTGCCACAAGCTGATAGTTGTTCTGCGTCAGTCTGACCTTGTGCATCTGTCCGGACTTTCGAAGCCCTTGAAACTCGATCTGATCCTTGATCCCTAACGCCATTTCAGCCTCTTTGAGCTTCCCATTCAAGGATTTCGGCTCAATTGGCGTGCCGTCAGGGTTGCAGATCAAAAGGCCGTAGTCTTGATACTCGCTCCCGAAGAAGTCCTTGTTGCGCTCGATCTCCTGCATCCGTTCCTTGATCTCGGCAAGCAGCGGCCATGTCAAATACTGCTTTCGGACACTGCCCTCGGTTTTCGGCGTTTTGAGGATAATGCTGCTTTTGGAGTTCTCCTTCAGCTTCGGAAAAATTTTGATTAAATCCTCTTTCGGCAGTTGACCGATCGCTTCGTCCGAAACGCGCTCGACGATTTGAGTGATCCAGAGGCTCTTATCCTCAAAATTGACAGAGGACGCTTCAATGCCTACCACCTCGCCCGCTCGTAATGAGCAGACAAAAGCAAGGTGGACTTCGAGATGGAGCAGTGAATCTCGCGGGATCTTTTCCATCAGATCCATGACTCTCTCTGCATCCCACGCTCGACGCTTTTTCATCTTGCAGGACGGCGCGGAAGTGACAGGAATCTCCTTGATATATCCCCATTTTTTCGCGGTAGGAAATCCGACCGTAAGTACGTCATAGCACTTTTTGATTGTAGACTGCGACAAATGAGGGATTTTGAACGGATCACCGGAATAGGCTTTGCTTCCCGAGCAACGCTTGCCGCTCAGATAGTCAACGAATAAATCAATGTCCTCCGCCTTGATGCTGCTCATGACCCAATCGCCAAAATATGGGTAAATATGTGTCTTGAGCGTTGTTCGGTAGCTATCGTAGCTGTTCGGTGAAAATCGCTCTTTTCGGGCATGGATTGGCAGAAACCGTTCCATAAAGTCACGAAACGTCTTCTGCGAATTGTCTTCGCCCGACGGTGAAGGCTTCGGAGGTTCCTTCGGTTCAACAGGTCTGAATGCACCTCTCGCCCGCTGGATCGCGTCCTTGACTGCTGCGCGCCTCGCCTTGTAGTCTCGGGCAGCCGCGCGCATTTCGTCGTTTTTGTTTTCCTTTTGCAGACAATCAATATATACTTTTCTCTGTAATGCCTCTAATTCTGTTTGATAGGTCTCCCAATGTTGAATTTTCTTACCGTTTTCGTCTATGTAGCGGTATACAACGCTATGGGAGTCCCCACGCATTTTATAAGTTGCCATATTGGATAATCCTTTCTCAAAGAGCGGTTCAGGTATTTGCGCTGCCCTCGTTAAACCACTTATCAAAGGATTCCTTGTGGACTCGCAGGCAACGCTTTCCAAGCCGCATTACCTTAAAATCTTTGGTCGTTTCGCATATGCTATAGGCAGTGCGAACGCTCACCCCGAGGATTTCCGCCACCTGTTCGGCAGTATATGTCTGCCGAGTGGGCTTGCTGCAATCAGATAAAGTCATAGAAGACTCTCCTTTCTCACAGCTTGGCAACTTTTCAGACGCAAAATGTACCTCCTTCCCTCAAAAATGCAGATTGGTTAGGTACACATATTATATAGTATATCTGTTCTGCTGCCAAGCGTTATATTATTATTTTTTTGCCCTCCATGCTCCGGGCCATTTCCTGCGCCCACCTTTTGACCGCGTATTGACGGGCTGCGCTATGCACCATTTATGCTGTCGGCGCGCTTCATGCACACTATCGACCGCTCCCGTATAACTCCCGGATGGAGGTATGAGCCGTGTCGTT
>JAFXPO010000005.1 GCA_017527825.1 Oscillospiraceae bacterium | reverse complement strand
CCTCAACGAAGCGGGTAAGGATCACTATATGGACACCCACGGCGGCACGGCACCGGTAGATGTTTTGAACCATCTGGACGGCGAGAAGCTGATCCGCGACCTCATTGCCACGGGCGCAGGAACCGTCACGCCGAGCGGCGTGGTTTTCGACAACGATTTTCGGCTCGAACCGCATTATACCGGGCGGAACTTCCCTGTCTACTATGACAAACGGTACCTCATGGAAATGGAGCTGACGCCCGCATCCTCAGAGCCGGAGGATGCGCCTATGACCCTGCTTCTGCCCACGCCCGAAAAGCGGCTGGAGCGTCTGTTGGAACGAGGCGGCTATCGGAAGGCGGAGGACGTTCAAATCAACGTATGGCGCACGGAACTGCCTGACCAAATCGAGAATCGGCTGGATATACCGCATGAAGGATTGTTTGAGTTGAACAGGATGTTCCAAGCGGTCGAGAAGCTAAACCACCCCGAAGTTGACCGCCTCGCCGCGGCGGTGCTGATGGCACAGCCGGACTACGCCTCACAGGTGCGGCATCTGGCGGAGAACCTCGAACTCTTTGAGTTCATCCCAAACATCAAGACGGCGGAGGAGCTGGGCAGGTTCATGATCCAACAGTCCGGACACTTCGAGTACGATCCGAACCTCGACGGCTTCTATGACTACGCCAAATACGGCGAGCAGCGCATGAAGGAGCAGGCCGGCGAGTTCAACGAGCTGGGCTACATTTGCTATACCGGCGCGATGAGCCTCGACGAGCTGATGATGGAAGATCCTGCCGAGCAGGAGGAAGGACAGACGATGGGAGGGATGGCATGATCGTCTTGAATCTGACACGCGGGAACAGCCAACTCCGGGTTCCGCTCCATCTGCCCGCAACGCCGGCTGACATCGGAGCGGCATACGCCAAGCTGGACACGATCAGCATGAATGACCGTGAGACGCACATCGCCAGCGCAATTACCGACGTCGGGTCACTGGACCGCTGGCTCCGCAACCGCCCGATGGATTGCCCCGGCGATCACATCGAGCTGGGCGAGCTTTCCGAGAAGATCGACCGAATGAGCGATACGGAGCGCAAGACCTTCGACGGTGCGCTGACCGGCTCTGCGTCGGAGAGGGTAACTGACCTCCTGCGGATCGCCGACTCGCTGGACGAGTATATCTTCATTCACGGCGTCACGACGGAAAAGGAGCTGGGACGCTTCCTTGTGGATAGCGGCTATAAGGGCTTTCCCGAAAGCGTCAAGCCCTACCTCGACTATAACGCCATCGGCATTGAATATCACGCCGAGCATGACGGCGCGTTCACCGGCGACGGCTACACCCTGCGCCGCAGCTCCGCGGAGCCGATGATCACCGAGCAGGAGCGCCCTATCGTGTTCACGGTCTACTTGCGGACAGACGGGATGCGTAACCTTGGTCAAGATCCGTTCAAGCTGACACTCCCGGCATCCGACGCCCAGCTTCAATATGCCAAGGACTCGCTGAACATCGAGGACTTCGAGGAAGCGGCAATCTTGCAAATCACCGGCCTTGAAAAACTCCCGCTTAATGAAATACCGCGCGAGGACATGGACGTCTGGCAGCTAAATGGGTTTGCGGAGGAACTTGTCATAGCAGACGCGACGCAGGACAGGAATAAGATCCGCTCCGCGCTGGAAATGGAAAAGCCCACCACGCTGGACGAGGCGACAGGCATCATCATGCATCCCGAAAACTATGTGATGGTCAGGGATACCTGCGAGGAATACGGGCGCAAGGCGCTTTTGAAGCTGACGGGCGATCAAGAGGTGGTTGACACCGTGGACGGGTTTATTGATTGGGGAGAATTTGGCGAGCAGATGATGGCGGAGGATGGCATCGTTTCAACTGAATACGGCATGATCCGCCGCGTCAGCAATCATGCACTGGAGCAATCTGCGGACGATGCCTGGATGCAAAGTCCTGCCATGTAATCCATTCATAGACTTTCAAACGCCGTTGCGGTATGTTTCGTGCCGAGAGAGGAGGTGGAACATGAAAGAGTATAAGGTGCTGTCCCAAAAGGACAGATGGTTTTCCGGCAAGTTTGATCCTGCCGCGCTGGAACGGGTGATCAACGAGCTCGCACAGCAGGGCTGGATCGTAAAAGCCGCGTTTTCCGCGCATCTTCCGAGCTTTTCCGGCTCGCGGGAAGAAGCGATCATCCTCTTGGAGAGGGATTTATAACAAGGAGGTAGCAGTCTATGGCAAAATTGGACGCGAGGAAAGAAGAATACGAACACGTTGAGCTGTTTGGCAAGCCAGCCCTGTTCACCGACTCCCGTATTTCACGGTTTACGGTGCCGCAGGGCTGGTTTTGCTATGACCTGCGCGGCAGCGATGACGATCCCGGCGAGCCGATCATGGTGGAAAACCATGTGGTGGTGAACCATGCCGGAACCATCCTGACGCCGACCGACCTCAAGCTGGAACAGCATAAGGACAACCGAATCCGAATCAAAGACGGCCTGAACTTCCTTGACGAATGTCTGACGCTGGAACAGTTCTGTGAGGAACACGGTTTGGACTACCCCGCAGATACAAGAAAATACGCGCCGCACCCCGCTTCCCGTTCGGAGGCGGGGTTATTCTATGCCATCGAGCCGGAGCTGGACAAGCTGCTCGGCGGCGTCGGACACCTTCGCATGGACTTCGGGCGTCACGGCACGGAGTTCTGGTCGAGATGGTTCGATCACTGCGGCGACAAGCTGAACACGCCGGAGTTCAAGGCGGAGATCGACGAGGTGGTCAATGAATTGCGCGAAACCGTGCTGAAGGACCGCGCCACGATGCGGAGCTACTGCGCGGACTTCGGCGGCGAGCTGAGCGAGAACTACAGCATCCGGCAGTACGGCTACGTCGTGGAAACCGAGCACTACCGCTACTGCCTGCGCTGCAAGCCCCAGGAGGGCGACTACGACGGTTACCTTCATTGCTTCGACAAGCGGGTACAGGAGATGAACCAAGCGCAGAAGGAGCAGGAGATCAAAACGATCAACGAGCAGATCAAGCCCTTTGACATCCAGATGAACGCCCTCGGCGATTACTCCCTTACGCTCGGACTCTCCTCGACCGACGCGGAGCATGGCGAGTACGGGCAGGAAGCCTTTGACGTCTACGCCGTATCCAGAGGCAAAGAACCCCTCGACGAGTACGGCCGCCATATCCACGGCAACGGTCACGATTGGGACGAGGTGTTCCACTATGTGTTTCGTGACACTCCCGGCTATGAGAAACTGAAGCTCAACTCCGAGGCAGGATGCTTCTGCTGCGACTGCGGCGACCTTGAACTGCTTCAGTCCTGCGCCGTCACCATGAAGGGCATCGTCGAGGATCGGGCGCGGTTCATGGCGTTGGTGGGGGAGGCGCTGGACGCCAGAGAGCGGCAGCTTGTCGGCCGTCTGACCTTCGCCAACGGCGATGTGCTGGAGTTCGCCGATCCCACCGAGTATGTCGATAAGCTGCGTGAGGAGATCGAGTTCATCAACACCACGGGTATGTGCTATGAAACGCTGACAGACGATCCGCAGACGCGCAAAGCCGTGGACGACATCGTCTACGGGCTCTACGGCGAGGAGAATCCCCGTTCGCTGGAGGACTATAAAGCATCTGCCCCAACAATGGAAATGGGAGGAATGTAGCATGGCAGAGCCGGAACGTATCAAGCCGGACTGTGAGCTGATCGGACAGAACGGCAACATCTATAACCTGATGGGGATCGCGTCGCGGACGCTCAGGGAAAGCGGCATGAAACAGCAGGCGGAAGAAATGTTCGAGCGCATCACAGGCGGCGACTGCCGTGACTACTATCAGGCGCTGGGAATCATTGGCGAGTACGTCAATATCACCGGCCCCGACGAACAGGACAATACGATGACAATGGGAGGAATGTGACATGAACAAATGGCCCACACACGAACAAGTACAGCGGATCAAGGATCAGTACCCGCCCGGTACGCGAATCCGTCTCAACTCGATGTCAGACCCCTGGTCGCCCGTGCCGGAGGGCACGGAAGGCACCGTTGACATGGTCGACGATATCGGGCAGATCCACATGAAGTGGGACAACGGTAGGACGCTGGCGCTTGTCCCCGGCGAGGATTCGTTCTCCGTGATCCATCAGGAGCACGATCACGGCATGATGATGGGGGGAATGTAAACATGGCACTGGATCAGGGCTGGCAGGACTTTCTGAGGGAGCAGTTCGTCATCGGCAGCCGCGTCAAGGTTCGGGAATGCGCCGATCCCGAGAGCGGTCTCGCTCCCGGCATGACAGGCACGCTGACAGAGATAGACGAAAACGGCGGCTTCCATGTGCGGCTCGACAGCGGCGCAGCGGCAACGCTCCGGCTCGGAGAAGACCGCTTCCTCGTTGAACCGCCTGAAGCGCATACGCTCAAGCTGTATATGCCGCTGACCGGCGACGCTTTTGAACCCGATGAGGACGGCGATATGAATTGGGAACCGATTCCGTTGGACGCGCACGAACTCATGAGATACGCAAACGAGATCACAACTGCCCTCCTGCATGAGCGTATGCCGGAGGAAGCGGAGCGCGGCATCATGCATTGGTATGGCGACGATGACAGCGTCGAGCGCAAGGTGCGCTCCGCCGTGTTCACGGTGGAGCCGCGGGACGGCAAGCTGTGGGGCGTCGCGGAGTGCCGCGTCACCGGCGAGCTGGAGCCGCAGGAGCTGGAAATGCTCAAGGACTATATCACCGGCCAGGCGTCGGACGGATGGGGCGAGGGCTTCGAGCAGCGCGATATTGACTATGGCGGCGGCTGTCACCTGAATGTCCATCTGTGGAACAGCGGCAAGGACTGGTCGATTCAGACCGAGGAGGAGCGATTCGGCCCCGCATACGCGGAGGGATTGCCGGAGATGTGTTGGTCAACACTTGCGGTGACCGGCGAACTCATCTGCATCAAACGCGGCGAGAGAGGATACTATCCCTCTGACTGGAACACCGCCGACCGGCAGCGCAACCGCGAGATCGCCGATTTTGCCAACGAGGAGAGGTGCATCACGAAAGCGCAGGAGCAGGCGATGGTGTGTGGAAGCATGAACGGCTGGCGTGTCCCCGGAGCCGATCCCAAAACCTATGAGCAGGAGTCGCCGCAGATGGGAGGGATGAGCCTTGGCTGATAAGAATATGCTTGCCGTCGACGAATGGCTAAAAACCTACGGCCCTATGTTTGAGCAGATGAAGGAGCAGATACGGCCTTGCATTCAGGGACTCACCAGCCTCGCGGCATCCCTTGCAACAGAGAACAGGACAGACGACGTCGCTATGCTCAGAGGCCGTGTTGACGCTATGTCTGCATTCTGGTTTGGCGGCGATGAAGATCATGCGGCTCAATTTGACAAAGCTGTTGCTGAAGCAAAAGCCACTGGACAATGCAACCAGCTTTCCGAGGAACAAAGGCTCGCCATTCTGAACGGCATCCGAGTCAACAACGACCAGATGGCGCGTGATCTTGATGACGAACAGACACTTGAGGAATTCGACGCGCTATCCGAATGGCTCGGCAGTCGACTGAGTGCGGAAGCGCAGATTGATGAGAGCTATGGAGGAATGACATTTGAATAAAATCATTACCATTGAACTCACCGGAAAAGGCGATACCTACAGCGTAGTGACGCTCCCGCTCACGCCCTATGAGATGCTCGACACACTGGACAAGCTCCGCATGACGCCGCAGCACGAACCGGATTGGGAAATCTGCCAACACTTCGCTCACAGGGAACTCCACGACTGGATCGGCGACGGCAGCGTCTACGAGCTCAACGCGCTCTGCACAAAGCTCACGGAGCTGAACGATCAGGAAAGCACCGTCTTCGAGGGGCTGGTGGAAATGGAAAAGCAAAAAGGCGAGCACATCATCCCGATGCACCGCCTCCTCGACCTTGCTTACAGCACCGGCCAATGCCATCTGCTCGACGAGGTACACTCCGTAGAGCAGCTTGGCAGGTTCGCCGCGGAGAACGGATTTGTCCCTGAAGCGGACGACCTGTCGGACAAGGCGTTTGAGCTGCTGGACTTCAAGAAGCTCGGCGATCAGTTCATGCACGGCGAAGGCGGCGTCATTGTACGCGGCGGCTACGTCGCCCAGGATGGCGACCTGGCGCAAGACGTCTGGAAAACGCTGGCGCTCACGCCACGCAAGCCGGACTACGCCGTCCTTGTGGAACTGATTGCGCCAGAGCCGAGTGACAACGTGACGCTGGCGCTTCCCGCGACTGCCGAGGCGCTGACCAAGGCAATGACGCTCACGAACGCGAGGAATCTCAGCGAAACCCCATGCCTTTGCCTCGACTGCCGCGCACCGGCGCTGCGGGATATGATTACCGACGCGAACAGCCTCGCCGACGCTTGCCGTGCGGCTGAGTGCCTTGCATCCCTGTCGGACGCAGAACTGCCTAAGTACAAGGCACTCCTCGCCGCAATGGAGATCCGCGATCTTCACGAAGCCATCGAACTGAGCCAGCGGCTGGACGATTATATCCTATCCCCGGAGCAATCCGACTACCATGCTCAGTGCCTTCGCACAATCCGAGAGTGAAAACATGAGCGCCAACGTCAGCTGGGGCAAGCGGCAGGCCATGCGGGAAGGGCGCGTGAGCGCGGTGAGCAGGAACCTGTTCGCCTACAAAAAGGACGATGACGG
>JAFXPO010000001.1 GCA_017527825.1 Oscillospiraceae bacterium | reverse complement strand
TCCGAAGAAAGCGGAAACCGGATATACGCTTCCGGAACTGATGGACATGAGCGTGGACGAGGCGCTGAACGCCTGCGCGGATCTCCCGCTGGTGGAGCGCAGGCTCCGGGTGCTGCACGAGCTGGGGCTGGGGTACCTCACACTGGGCGAAGAAACGCCGAGCCTGTCCGGCGGCGAAGCGCAGCGCTTGAAGCTCGCCAGCGAGATGGGGAAGGGCCAGTCCGACACGATCTTCGTGTTTGACGAGCCGACCATCGGACTGCACCCGCTGGATGTGGAAACGCTGCTGCAAGTGTTCCAGCGCCTGATCGACAACGGGGCGACCGTTATCGTGATCGAGCACGATCTGGACGTGATACGGAACGCGGATTACCTCATTGACATGGGGCCGGGCGGCGGCGTACACGGCGGCAGAGTCGTTGCTGCGGGAACGCCGCGGGAGATTGCGGCAAATCCGGAGAGCGTGACCGGCAGATTTATAAAGCAGGAATAAGCTATGCGTACTGAACAAGTCCGAAGCCCTGCGAACAAATCGCTTCGCGGTTTAATCAGTAGACATTATATAAAGAAAACAACGGGCTTAAAGCCCGTTGTTTTCTTAGTGCGCTATGTGCGGTGTTACTTCGTCGCGCTGTAGCGCATGAGCATGGTTGCAACCTGCGCGCGAGTCGCGTTGCCCGCGGGGACAAGGTTGCCGTCAATGCCGTTGATGACGCCGTTCATCGTCATCCAGCACATCGGCTCATAAGCCCAATCCGAAATGCTCTCAGCATCGGAATAGTTCAGCGGGAACGCCCACATGCCGGTGAAGCCCTGACCCTTGTATTGCGCGTAACGGTAAAGCATCGTCGCCAACTGTTCACGGGTAACAGCGCCGTTGGGATTGAAATTACTGCCATCGCCTTCGACAATGCCCTCGGCGTTCGCCCAGCGAACCGCCTCGGTATACCATGTGTCGCTCTCCACATCCGCGAAGTCCATCGCGTAGTTGACGACAGGAGAACCCTCCATCCGCCAGAGCATCGTCACGACCATGGCGCGCGTGGTGTCGCCGTCGGGATTGAAGTACTTCGGGCTGACGCCGTTCATCACGCCGCTCTCCAGCGCCCAGCGGATCGAATCCGCGTACCACGCGGAGGCGTTGACGTCGTCGAACACGGCAAGCGCGTCCGGCTTTTCTTCCGTCGGTTCGGACGTCGCCGCATCGGCGGCGGTATCCTTGACTGTGCCGTGATTGCTGCCGCTGTTCTCTTTGTAGCTCGCCGACAGAACCAGCTTGTGGCTTGCATTGTTCAGCGTGGTCAAAAGTTCGTCGGTCAGGGTTGCGGATTCGAGCTTGACGCCGTTCAGCGTCCAGCCGTCAAAGGTAGAGCCGCTGACCGTGGGAGCCGTCACGCCGAAGGATTGACCGATCTCCGCGGCGCCAAAGCTCTTGACGGCGATGGTCGCGCCATCCTGCGCGAGGAACGTGATGTCGCCGTAGCGCTCATCCGTCAGGAGCGTGACCTCGGAGAACTGGCGCTGCGACCAGGCATAATTGCCGTCGCCCTTGTCGACCACGGTCTCATAGCTGATCGCGCCCTCGTGGTCGATGCGAACCAGCTTGGGCGTGAAGCCCAGACCGCTGAGGTTCACAACGACCTCGACCTCTTCGGTCAGCTCCTTCATCGGCTCATCCTCAACCAGAGGCAGATCGCTGCTGCCGTTCTTACTCTTGGCGACAACGCTGACTGTGGGCGTAATGTCCAGCTTCAGGCTCGCGACAGCGCTTCCGGTGGTTGCCGCGGAATTGTTTTCGCTCAGAGCGGATTTGACCTGAACCGCCACCTTGACCGTGGCTTCCAGCTTGACTTCTTCGTTCGGCGCGTAGCCGAGCTCGTTTCTCTTGTCGCTGTCGAGTCCCGCGGCGGCAGCAGCCTTCGCGGCGTCAGCCGCCTGATCCTCGATGCCGTCGATCTTGGAGCTGTTTGCTACCGTGGATAGCGTGTCGGTCATCGCCGCGTCGATCGCGCCGCTCTCAGCGGTCACAGGAGTAACCACTTTTGCCGCCTCCTGCACCGGCTCCACCGCTACGGCAACCGCCGCAACGGGAACCGCAAAGGATTTTTCGGCAATGTCGTCATAGTTCTCGCCGCCGACAACGCGGTAGTAAACGGTGTACGAACCGGCTTCGACCGCGGTCGGGATGGCGGTGGAGTAGGCGCCGTTTGCGCCAAGCTTATACTCCATGGCGCCGCCCGTGGTGGTTCCGGCTGTGATCAGCGCCTGCGCGGTGCCGTTCGCCACCAGATTGTCAATCAGCTTCGGCGCGGTCACGACCGGGGTCGCCTTCGCGATGGTGTAGCTCACGCTGGCGGTCGCGCCGCCGAGAGTGATGCTCGCGGTATAGCTGCCCGCGTTGGTTGGGGCAGCGGTCAGCTTTGTGCCGTTCTGATCATACTCGACCGTCGGGGTCTCAACGCCGTCGATGCCGCCAATGACGGTCGCCTCCGCGCTGCCCGTGCCGCCGTAGATGTTCAGCGTCGGCGCGACGAGCGTCATGGCTGCCGTCCTGGTCGCGCCGTGGCTGCCGTCGGTATCCGCGCAGGTCGCGGTGATGGTCGCGCCGCTGACGGTGTAACGCCAAGAGTGCGTGTGCGCCGTGGTGCGGATCGTCGCGGACGCGCTGGCAGGGGACGCGTTGCGGTTAACATCCGCCGCAAGGCGCTGATAGAAGGTGTACTCGGTCGTCTGCGTCAGACCCGTGAAGGTCGGACTGGTCTGCCAGTCCGTGCCATTCATGCTGTACTCGCCGTTTTCAACGGCGGTCAGCGTGACGCTGGTGGCGGAGGCACTGCTCACCGTCGGCGCCGCGGGCGCGGATTGGCTTGCCTTGCCGATCGTCACGGAGACGCAGGCAGGTTCGCTGTCACTGTGGTTGCTGTCGCCGATGACCTTGTACCAAACATAGTAGGTCTTGGCGTCCGACCCCTGCGGAACGATCGTGCTGTAGCCGGTCGCGGGCGCGGTCGCGCTGTTCACGCCGACGCAGTACTGCATCGTACCGCCATCAGGGGTACCCGCGTTGACGAGCGCCTGCGCCTTACCCGTATAGGTCAGCGTCTTTGCCGTCGGCGCGGCGGCCGCGCCCGCAGCAGCCTTGGCGATGGTGTACGTTACGCTCGCGGTCACGCCGCCCACGGTGATGCTCGCGGTGTAGGTACCCGCGTCAGTCGGAGCCGCAGTGAGCTTTGTGCCGCCCTGATGGTATTCGACGGTCGGCGCCTGAACGCCGTGGATACCGCCGGTGACGGTCGCGTTCGCGCTCTCCGCGCCGCCGTAGACGGTCAGCGCGGGGGCGGCAATGGAAACCGTCAGGTTCCCGGTGAGGGTACAGCCCTCGTTTTCACAAACAGCGATGATGGTATCCTTCGTCTCGCTGAGGGTGTAAGTGAATTTGTGCTCGTGCGCCGGTGTATCCGGCGTATCCGGCAAAGCCGCGATCTCTCTCGATTCCGTTTCACCGCAGACGGAGCAGGTGCGGGTTTCTTCACCCTTGACGCCCGCTTGCGCCGGCTTGGTCACGACCCATTCGCCGAAGGAATGCCCGCGGGCGGGTACAACCGTGTCTGCAAGCAAAATCTCATGTTCGCCGTTCGCGTCGGAGAAGTACTTGCCATTTACTTCGTCGTGCCAATACTCGGTATTGCTGTTTTCCGTGCAGGAAGCGGTGACCGCAGCATGATGAACCAGCGCGAGCTTTGCGATCGTGACCGCCTCAAGCGTTGTTTCCGTGTAGCGCTCGCCGTCCTTGACGTAGTACTTGCCGTCCGAGCCGGTGTAGTACTCGCTGTTGCCCTCCGCGTTGGGTGTTGCCGCAACTGCCGCATGGCGTGTCACGGAAACTTTGGGGATCATAAAGAAGTCCAGTGGACGCTCGTGATATTCGTCACCGTATTTCTCGTAGTATTTCCCGTCGGAGCCGACGTAGTACTCGACATTGCCTGCTTTGTTGGGCGTAGGCTCAGTGAACGGAACCCTTGTGTAGGTGGTCTGAGCGGGCTGACCGGAACCTCTGCCGGTGACATAGAACACCGGCTCATCAGAATACAACCGGTCATCTATATCCTCCGGCATACTGAAACGCTCCTCATCACGGAACTTGCCACAGTCGAAGACAACTGCCCGGACAGAGTCACCGTCAGCAGCAAAAATCAGATATGCTCTGCCCTCATTTGGCGCGCCGGTCCATGTCTTTGCCGTTTCCAAATCGACCTGGACAAAGTCGTCGGGCAAATCAGTGACCCAGTGCATCCGATTGACCAAATCCCTTGTGAGACTGCCAGCCGTTAAACCACCGGATTCACCGCCGCCGTTCTCAGGAATCACAATGTACAAAGGCAGGGAATCCATGCCTAGTTCATACGACCTCGCGGTTAGATTCATGTCATCCGGCAATCCCATCTCCCCTCCCTCTGGCTGCCTTTCAAATCGCAGTTTCAGCGTGATTTCATGACCTGTTTGATCATAAAAGCGATACGCATATGCTGCTGCATCCGTGAGATCGAGTTCGCCGTATTCATCATCGTAATCGTATGTGATATAAACAGAGCCGTTCGTGAGCGCCGCTTCATTCGGTATGAAAATCAACGGACGGTTGCAATAGATTTCAGCGCGCTCAAACCGATACGTGCATTTGTCGATCACGCTGCCGCCGGATTCGCCGGAGCCGCTGGCGTAGTACACGTCAACCGCACCAACGTAGAACGCTTCGTCGCCCGTAAGTGTGAGCGTATCTTTGCCGATGTCAGTAACCTCGATGCGCTCTACGTCCTCGACTCTGACATGACCGCTGCTCGCCATTGCATATCGGGTGTTCTCGAAGCCGGAACGGACGAAGAACACGACCCGGTCAAGCGTTTTGCCCTCACGCGCAAAAACGCGCACCGCGTTTTGCGTATCGACAAGAACGCCATATTCACCTCTCGGCATGTCAGTCTGAACATCGACTTGGCTGCCGTGGAAATTGCTGCCGCCGGGTTCGAATTCGACGTGATCCGGCTCGCTGGGGGCGGCGCCGGAGCCTTCCAGACAAATGTCAAGTGAGCTGATGCGGATAGGCTTTTCGGACTTGAGTATGAGGGAAGGGAAGTCGATGTCCCGCACCCGGATGATATCTCCGTCGGTTTCAACGGTGACATTGCCCGGGTCAGGGCGCACGGTGCCGGCGTTTTCGCTGTTGGAGCTGACATAGAACGTGACGCTGACGAGACGATTGTTGTTGCGCGGTTGAATGTTGAGCGGCGTCATCTCGGCCACAGCCGCGCCGTCTTCGTTTGGATTGTTGACCAGGATAAAGAACTGACCGTTGGAGTATTCGTACTGATCCGAAACAAACTCAACGTGTGTCCAGCTGCTGCCCTCCTCGAAGGTGATCCAGGAGTACTTCCTGATTTCTCGGTAGGAATCGCCGTCCTTGACGTAATACTTGCCGTTGGAGCCGGCGTAATACTCGCTGTTGCCGGCCTCGTTAGCGGTTGGCTCCTTCGCTTCGACCTTGGTCAGGGTGATAGCGGGGATGACCCACGCGCCTTCGGCAATCTCGGTGTAGGTTTCGCCGTCCCTGGTGTAATACTTGCCGTCCGAGCCGGTATAGTACTCCATGTTGCCCGCTTCGGTGAAGGTCGCCTCCTTGGCGGGGACCATGGTGTAGACCGTTTCATCCGTTTTGCCGCAGAATACCTCCACAGAGCTTACCATGAAACGGGTGCAATCTGGGATGCGCTCCCAATCGGGGTCTTCAGGATCGGGATCTTGCGGGATGATATCATACTCGGACAAATCTGTGGAGAGCGTGACCGACTTGCTGTTGATGTCGGTAACGGTGATCGTCCTGCCGTCATCGGAGACAGAGAGCTGCCCCTTGTCGATTCTTGCGCAATCCGTTCTGTCCTCGCCGTAACTTATATGATAAACGACCTTACTGATCTGGAATCCGCTCTTGGCGGTAACGGTCAACTTGCTCGTCGGCGTACCGTCTTCATTTTCGATCCACGCGCCGTCGTTCGTACCCCCTTGACAGAATACATCGGCCATTGTGCCTTTGAAATCGCTCTTGTAGTCGTTGATGCGGATCTCTTCGAAACCGTGGCTCGGAATGATCCACGAACCGCTGGAAAGCTCCGTATAGGTGCCGTCGTCGTTTTTGGCGTAGCCCTTTCCGTCGTTGCAGGCGTAATACTCGATGTTTCCTGCCTCGGTAAAGGTCGGCTCTTTCGCTTCCACCTTGGTGTAGACGCGTTCAAGCTTGGGAATCACGACTTCTGTTTCGGGACCTTCTATCACGACGCCCGTTTCGGGATCTGTCACCACGCCGTCATAGGCGTATTCCCGAAGATTAACGCGACCCTTCAAGACCAAATGGCCGTCGCTTTCAAAGGTGGGACCGTCGCCGCTGACATAATCGAATGACACTCTTTGCTCGTTTACAGTAACCGTTTCGCCGCATCTTTTGCAGACGAAGGAAGCCGTTACATGCGGCTCGAAGCTCTTGATGGGATTTTCATCATTGCCGTTGAGGAAAATGGTGGAATCGGCAAGCTCCCAGGTCCATGTAATGTCGGTCTTGGGATCGTAGAGATGTTTGAAAGGAGCAATTCCGGCTCCCGGCGCGTGTTCGGGATCGTTCGTCTCCGTGATGCATTGTTTGCCCTCGGCGTCGGCGTAGACCTGGTTGGTCTCGGTGTCAAACCAGAACTCCACGTTACCCCAGCTTTCACAGGTCGCCGGAACGGCGGGGTAGTGAACGAGCGGGAACATCGGAATTACATACTCATAGGCGTCAAAATGCGTCGATCCATCGGCAAACCGCAGCGTGACGGGGAATCTGATCGCGCCGTTCGCGGTATAGCTCGGAGAAACGATATCAATTCTACCGCTCATGAAGAATTGGGCGGGGTCTTCCTTATGTCCGCAATCCGTGCAGGTACGGTGCGCTCCGGTGATGCTGACTTCGTTAACTGTATAATTTCTCGTCCAGTTTATCCGTGGGTCGTTGTAGGGTATCTGCCGCTCTTCGCCAAACTTCCAGTCAAAGTCATATTGGTAGTTATGGGACGCGACTGCCGCCTTTTCAAAGGTTTTGGAATAAGTATGTCCGCGATAAGTGAAAGATGCTTTGCGCCCATAGCAGTCGGTACCGTTGCGCTCGGTTCTGAGCGCGATCGACGTGCCGTGACTGCCGTCATCGGCATAGACGACGTCAACGGACTTGATGGCAACTGCGCCGCCGGGGAAGTCGAAGAGGAGGGTGACGGTGTCGGTATCAAGGTCGTTCAGCGCGATGGTCTCGCCGTCGTCGTATCTGCTGACTCTGTCGTGGTCAATAACCAAATGCCCGCTGCTTTCTTTATAGGCTCCGACGTGGAACACGACCGAATAAAACTTCTTGCCATTCTTCGCGGTCAAGGTCGCCGGAGGGCTATCGGGGGTCATGAGGAAACCGTAGGTTTTAACGGAGTCTCCGTGGGTCAATGTGACGTTGGTTCCGTTGAAATATGACGTTTTATCGCCTGAGTTGTTGTTATCCGTTTGCGCGAATGTATCAAGATGCTCCGTCTCACCGGGGGTTCCGGGTTCGCCGACGATGCCGCCGTCTCGAATATCCGCCAGCGCCTTCGCGTTCATGTTGTACGGCGCGGCAATCGCGGCGTTGTAGGTCTCGTCGCTGATTGTCAGCCGGAGCGTCGCGGTTTCGGGATGCTCGCGATCCCATTGCCAGACGTCGGTAAACGCGCCGCCGTTGAGCTCGATCAGCGTGTTGATCTCTTCTCCGGTGAGCGTCCAGTCGCTGACGGTATGGTCGCATCCGTCGCAGCGGTAGAGATAACGGACGCCGCCGTCGCTCTGGTTGTAAAAGCGTTTATAGTAGTCGTGATAGTGAGAGCGCACAGCGGCCCAGCCCTCGCCGTCCGCAAAAGGAGCGTAACCGTTGCGGCAAACGCTTCTGAGCGTATCCATATCAAAGGTATCGTAGAGCTTGTATCTGCCGCCCTGCAGCTTGTAATAATCCTTGATGTAGCCCGGCAGCTCATATAAGCCGCAGCCGTTCGGCATATAGTAGGTGCCGCCCGTCGCAACGACCCAGCCGCTGAGTCCCAGCGGCAGATGGAACTCGCCGCCGGAGAGCGTGACAGTGCCGTCAAGCGGAGAGGTGGACGCCGCGATGCCGCCCAAAAGACGATAAGTACCGCTTGAGACCGCAAAGGAAGCGTGACCGCCGACTATAATATTATCAAAGCCGTCAACGGTGCCGTTGCCAAAGCTGACAGAGAAGGAATTTCCTCCGCTCACACGGATATTTTTGTCGGCAGCTTTGCTGTCACACGATAACGTATGCCAATCGAGGTCAATATTAACCGTTCTAGAAAAGGCGAATCCGCTGTCAAGCGCGATGTCTGCCCCGAGAATGACCTTGTCGATGCGGGACGAGGCGATCGACGTCAGGAAGTCGTCAGCGTTCGTCACCGTGATCGTTTTGTTCACGATCGTCTCGAACTGGAACGGGGTCAGAGGGTTTTCTATCGTATAGGACTGCGTATCATCGCTGTCATCCTGAGAAAAACCGGCAATCTTGCCGTTGATCCTCACAAGGAACGGTACGCCGGCGCGCGGGTAAGAGGGATTTCCGCTGACGATCTTGACGCCGCCGTCCTCCAAATCC
>JAFXPO010000019.1 GCA_017527825.1 Oscillospiraceae bacterium | reverse complement strand
TTCACGCCTGCGGCGCGCATACCGCGGTGCACTGCCGGGAGTGATGCAGCGAAGGGGTTTTCAGCCAAAATCCGCCCCGTTTCACAGCACCGTTCTTGACCTTTGTCGAAAATCGCCTACACAAAATTTTCTGCCATGCCGCCGAAGCAATACCTGGCGATTTGCATTCCTGCAAATCTGGCTGCGTTTTGCAACCGCATAGATGCGGCAACAACTGAACAGGTGAAAACATCTTCCGTGGGGGGATGGGTTTCTTGCGCCCTTTTTCACTGTTGGTAACCTGTTTTGGGTAGTTGCTCGCTTTGGCAAAGTATCTTTGCCAAAGTGAGCATAATTTGGAAATCCAGTTTCACGGATTCAGGTCTTTCAAAGTATATTCCTCGTTAACAAACAGAGGAGATAACTTATCATCCCAACAAAATACTTTTACGGTATCGATGTTTTCTCCCGATACTTGTTTCGATGCTGAATTGTCAGTCAATGTAACAAACGATATATTCTTTAATATACCTTTACTGTATGATGCGACACAAATCTGCACGGTTTCGGGTAAATTGTTTGCCGATATTGAAATATCTACATTTTCACCGCTCTGATTGAAAGCCACATCCCAACTCGGATTGTTGATGGGCTGAGTCTCCTCGCCTTCTGTGACGTAGATGTCAATGTCTTCACCGCCCTCTTCAATAACCGATTTCATTTCATCGACAGGGTGCTCATACGGTCCTTTTATCTGACCGCTCAGCAACCTGATGATCGCTTGATACTTGACTTCGTCACCCTGCGTCGATGAGTATACGACAAACGCAATCTTTCCTGCGGCGTTCAGCTCATCTGCATTAGCGTCGATCCATGCCCTTGCCTCGTCCTCGGTACAGCTTACCATTGCTGCCAGTGCAGCATCCAACTCGCCGGGATTGGAAAGCTTGGTGATGGTCGGGAGAGCTACGCTTCCGGCGCCTGCGACGTAGATGTCAATGTCTTTACCGCCCTGTTCAATAACCGATTTCATTTCATCGACAGAGTTCTCATACGGTCCTTTTATCTGACCGCTCAGCAACCTGATGATCGCTTGATACTTGACTTCGGCGCCCTGCGTCGATGAGTATACGACAAACGCAATCTTTCCTGCGGCGTTCAGCTCATCTGCATTAGCGTCGATCCATGCCCTTGCCTCGTCCTCGGTACAGCTTACCATTGCTGCCAGTGCAGCATCCAGCTCGTCGGGGTCGGAAAGCTTGGTGATGGTCGGGAGAGTATCCACTACGATAGCTTCCCTAATGGTGATCGTTTTTGTTAACGATTTCTCGACATAGTTGTCGGTCTCGGAAGAGGTCACGCAGTAATACGCTATGCCCGCCTTCTTCGCAGTGATCACACCGGTGGCGGGATCGATATCGATATACTCCTCATATTCCGGAAGGACGGAGTAGCGGATCTTACCATCGCCCGTATAGTGGGTAAACAAAGCACTGCTCTGCTTACCGACTTCCAGTGTCTGCGGAGCGCCGATCACATCGAGTTCCGGATCCTGCTTATTAGATACTTGGGTGAGACCGGTGACGTAATATACCTCACCGTTGTCCATGGCCATTTCCAATTCATACAGATCAAATAAAGTTTCCGCCCCTGAGGAATCACCCATGGGATTAAATCTTACTACATTCAGATACCGATCGTTTTCAGTGCCGAAAATCAAACACGCCCAACGCGGAGCTGTGCTGTCCCACGCTTTCGCAACTTCCTCTTTTATCTCCACGAAGTCTGCGGGCATGTCGTTTAAAGAACTCATCTGTTCGAACATTTCACTCGTCAGGCGAGCAACTGTCGGGACGATCTTCATGCCGGGGTCGGGGACGCCGGCAGAATCTGAAACGACGGTCACATAGTAGCCTGAGAAGTCGCCATGCGATATCTCAAATTCCTCTACCTCTCTTCCGGTTTCTTCAGGATTCGGTTCATCACCCTTGTACATCATCATGCCGCTTTCCAGGGTGGCTGTTTTTACCTTGAGCGCATTCGAGTAACCGGTGTTGGCGAGGACGAGCTTGCCTCCTGCGACATACAGGCTGCCGGATTCGTGATTTCCGTCGCCGATAGCGGGAGGTGAATAGGACGACGCAGCATTGATCTGTCCGCCGTAGACATTGAGCGTGCCGAAACGCTCATCATAATCCGATACACCGATGGCCGCTTTCTTGGTATCCTCGGTATTGACGCTGAGCTTTCCGCTCCCCTCCGTCTGAGCGTAGATCGAGAGGGTGTTTTCCTCGGTAAGCGCAATGCCCTCCTCGCCGATGAGCTCCGCTCCGTCACAGAGAATGATCTTCACGTCGCCGCTTACGCTGATGCGCTCCGATACGGTAACCGTGCCGGAAACGACGTACCAGCCATCTTCCAATGCAGTCAGATCGCTGTCAAAAAGTTCATATTCGTCGCAGGATTTCTCCGTGCGGTTTTCCATATAGCTGACCGGTTCCAGAGCAACGCCCACGCCGGTCTTCATGGTGGATTCTCTGGCGGTCACGGTCTGAAGCGTGTCCTGAGGCTCAACAATCGTGTGACCATTTCCATCGATCAAGCCGATTCCTGCGGCGATGATCAGCGTGGAGCTGTCGTTTCCGCCTGCGCCCGCGCCGATACCGTTGCCTTGTGCGCCGTTGCTGTCTTTTTCTGAAATTGCGGTAACATCACCGCCGTAGATTCTGACGGTTCCGTCATAATCAACACCCCTTGCAGAGCCGATACCTGCTCCGCCAAGACCGGTTGCAGTAACGCTGCCGCCATAGATCGTCACATCTTTGACGCCGATGCCCGGAACGCCCTTATAATCGTCGTCACAGTTCGTGATAATAGAACAGCCGTGGATCGCAAGAGTACCCCCGATGTCATCATCATAATAGCAGCCGATTCCCGCATCGTAAACAAAGCCATTCACAATAAGCTTGCCCGTTCCCTGTGCGCCGCCGTAGATGTTAAGCGTGTCGCCACCTTCCAGTTCTATATAAGAGTTATCAAGGGTCAGCGTAACACCATCACAGATGATGAGATTTACGGTTCCGTCGATGGTAACTTTCGAGGTCAGTGTGATGTCCTTGTCAACTACGATCCAGATGTTCTTCCAGGTTGTTCGACTTGTCGTCAGGAACCTGTAGTCCGAAACGGTATTTTCGGTAAACTCAACCTCCCCGGTGCTCTCGTTGAAGGAGGCGCTCTTGTAGCTTACGGGTTCCACCACTCTTCCTATACCGGTCTGCATAACAGCAGCCCTGCCGGTGACCGTCTGTTCCTGTTCACTTGGCTTTGCAAGCCAATAGCCTTCACCGTCCACCAGTCCCACACCGGGGCCGATAATCAATGTACCGCTGCCGGAACCGTTGCAACCTGCGCCGATGCCTTCGCCGTCAGACCATAAACCCGGCGTGTTTTGGGTATATACGCTGCCGCCGTAGATCCTGACAGTACCGTTGTAGCCATTCCACACACCGCCGCCAATGCCCGCTCCTTTTTGAGCTGTAGCGGAAAGGCTTCCGGCGTAGATTGTAACGATCCCCGAGTTGATGGCGGCATAAGTACTGGTCTCAGTTGCGGTAATCTCGCCACCGTGAATAAAGAGCGATCCTCCGCTGATGACTGTCTTATCGCCTGCAGTGACGTTCAGCTTACCGCTGCCCTCGCTCTGACCGTAGATACTGAGCTGTCCGTTGATGCTGATACCATTGTTGGCAGTCAGCGTCTTGCCATCCATCAGAACGAGGTGTACATCGCCTGATATGGTAAGCTGGCCGCAGGTAATGTCTTCCGTCAGGACATACCAGCCCTCGCTCAATGTGCTCGGCATATTCTGCGCGTTCAAAAAAGTGACGCTGTAAGGCACATCGTGTCTTGCCTCGGTTACTGCGCCGTTTTCATAAGCGCGCTCGATATAGTAAGTCGTGATTACAGAAGTAACCACAGTGGGCTCGGTCGCCGTGTGGACCGCATCGGGCACTAACTTAGACCACACATAATATCTGCCTACGTCAGTGGCCGTGGGGATATCCTCGGACCAGCCCGACGTCGGCGCGGCAGCCGCACTCGTGCCGATGGCATACTGCATCGTACCGCCCACCAGCGTGGATTCATCAACCGTTGCAAGGGGCTTCGCCGTCCCATCATGGGGTCGGTTTACATTGATAACTGTAGCCGCATACGCAGGCAGCTTGTTGATGGTCACCGTTATGGTTTTGGAGGCCTGCGCATAGTGTTGGGTTTCCGCAGCAGTCACCCTAATAGACGTCACTCCCGGCTTGACGATGGTCAAGTTGCCCTCTTGGTCCACGGTCACGGAGTCGCCGCTCACAACTTCGTAACTAAAAGCGCCGTCGCCGCCGTCGCCGTAATGGAAGGCATTGATCTTCAAGCCTGTGTCGCCATACATCGCGGTAATGTTCGGAGCACCGATGTCCTGAGTCTGTTTCGTAACGGTAAGGGTGTAGCTGGCTTTCTTTGTCGCATAGGCGTATATGGGGCTGTCCGTTACAGTGGCGGTGATGATGGCCTTGCCAACCGCTAAAATCGTGACCTCGCCCGTAGACGCATCGACTGTGGCAACGTTCGTGTTGCTGGATTTGTAGCTCACACTGCCGTCGCCTGCGATGGTCAGCGGGTTGGTAAACGGCGCATCAGCCGTTACTTTTTTGATCTCCGTTTTACCATAGCTGATGCTGCCATCAAGTTTGTGGACAGTAAGGATATAGCTCGTCGTATTCGGGTTATAATAGTAGTTTATGCTGTCCTGTACGGAACAGGTAATGGTCGTGACGCCTCCGCCCACGAGTGTGACCATACCTGTATCGGCGTTGACGGTAGCGACTTCCGGGTTGCTGGACGTATAGCTCCGCTTACCGGCGCCTTCATAATGAATGAAGTTTATAAAATCCGCGTCGCCGACGGTCTTTTCGATGTTATCATAGTAATAGCCGTATTCGATCACGCCTTTGGCTTTGTTCACGACAACGGTAGCCGTATCGCTGACAACACTCGCCGTTTGACCGTTGTCATTGCGGTGGGCGGTAACGACGCAGTAATAGTAATACGTTCCCGCGTTCGTGAAGTACTTGTTAATGATGTAGCTTGCGCCGGAGCCGACCGGCGATCCGCCCGTGTTGCTGTCAACGGAGTTGACGTACCACTGATAGCTCAGGGTGTGCCCCTCCGGCGCAGCGGCCGTAATGGTAATGTTTTCCCCGTCCTCATACTAGGTCCTGGTATGCCCCGTCGGTTGTTCGGTGATGGTGGGGGCGGTGGCGGGAAGCGCCAGTGTGTCCGGAATCTGGATATCCACGCTGCCCGTAAGGCTGCCGGAAACAGTGACCTCTCTGTCGCCGGTTCTTGCAACCGTGATTCCGTTCACGGTCTTGTATAAGTCGCTCGTTTCAGGGAACACAAACCCGCTGCCCGTGGTGAATTTCACGGTGGGGATAGTGCCTCGTATGCCACGCTGGATCGTGTTTTTCTGCGAATCCGGCGAATCCGGAGATGAATGCGCCCCGGCGGTCATAGTTACCGTATAAAGGAACGCCTGATGCTCGGGGTCATAGGGTGCCTTTGACAGATCGATCTGGAAAACAGGGCGGACGCCTTGCTCTGTGTCGACCCACACACCGTAATAATAGGTTTTTCCATTGCTAACATATGAATCATTGACATCAAAGACTCCGGCAGCCTCACCACTGGCAGTGCTTCCCGGGAATACAAAACTTGCCATCTGGTGATATGTATCTGTTGTACGCAGCCACCACGTCCAATTGCTGTCTTCATCGATCACCGACAGAGGCAGTGCTTTTGCCTCCGGCGTACTTAACAGGTATAGCTTTGCTCCGGTAACGCCCTCGTCCGTCAGATTGACGCTACGCATATAGGCCGCCTCTCTCTCAAACCGACCGCCGGGCTGAACCCAGCTATCAAGCAGACTCTTGACAACGGAATGAGCATAGCCATGCTGCTCCGGATGGAGAACATAGTTAGTTACATCTCCACCATCGAACGGTGAATAAGCTAAATTACTGGTCGGGAGCAAGGTGACATAACCGCTGTTATTCCCGTTTGAGTGGTCTTCAATTACGGTGTATTCTCGGTTGAAAAACCACACCTTTTTGTACAGAAGATTGCTGTCCGCATGGGCGGTCAGGCCCATCGTCGGCATGAGCGACAGCACTAAAGCGAGGCTCAAGAGCCAGCTTAATGCTTTTGTTTTTCTTTTCAAAATAATTCCCCCTTCTTTTTACCGCCTAAGTCGGTGAATATTTGTGTTGTTTTGCTTATTGAATTATGCGGTTAAATCACCTGTCTTTCAAAAAACAACAAAAGCGCGCCTTGCGGGATCGGCGTTTCCCGCAAAGCACGCTTTGCTATTAAATATATTTTTTTGCAAAATGGCATAGTTATAGCCGTTATATATGTATGCAAACCTTGTCGCACACCTTGTCATAGCCTAACTCCTTTTCGCAAAATGAATTTATAAATACACTATTTTATTATACCTCGAAAAATGGTTTTTTTCAAGTGCGTTGACGAAAAAGATATTTTTTTCGTCACTATTTACAACCCTGCAAAATATTTATTACTTCCACATTACTCTTTTTCGCATAGTTGATTGTGTTAAGTGTTTCGCCTGCGCTTCCGTTGTAGGCGGCGATTACCCTTGACGAATGATCTACCATACGATCACCGGCGGTAGCGTGACCGCGGTTGGCGGGTATCATGGCATTTATGCCGGTGGAGGTTCCATCACCATCAACGGCGGCACCGTAACCGCGAGTGGCAGCAATGGCGGCATTAACCCTGAATGGGGCACCGTTACCATCGACCAAGGTCTGATCGTCGCGGCGGGCGAGAGCAGCACGAACGCGAGCGTGGTATCCGGTCAGCTCGGCAGCCAGAAATGGGTCTACATCGAGCAGGCGCCCGAGGCGCTGACCGGCAACTATCTGGACGAGAACAAAGCGGAGAAGCCGCTCAGCGGTATCACCCAGCTCATCCGCGTCAGGTCCTACGCCGCGAACTGGGGCGTAGCCGATCAAACGACGTGGTACGTCGTGGACAAGGACGTGGAGATCGCCAACCGCGTTACCGTGAACGGCGACGTGCGCCTCATCCTCATGGACGGCGCGACGCTGACCGCGAAACAGGGCGTCACGGTCGCCGCGGGCAACAGCCTGACGATCTACGGCCAGAGCGCCGGCACCGGCAAGCTGATCGCGGGCGCCAGCAGCGACGAGAATGCCGTGGCCGTGGGCATCGGCGGCGCTGGGGGAGCGATCGGCAAGGCCGGAACCATCACGATCAACGGCGGCACCGTGAAAGCGACCGGTGCTCACTACGGCATTGACGGCACCATCACCATCAACGCTGGCAGCGTGGAAGCTACCGCTGTTGATAATTTATCCGCGTATGGCATCTTCGGCAGTGTCACAATCACCGGTGGCAGAGTAAAAGCTACCGCTGCTGGTAATTATGGATATGGCATCTACGGCAGTGTCAAAATCACCGGCGGCGACGTGACCGCGATTGGCAGCGTAGGTGGCATTATCGCCATGGAGAACAGTTCCATTGTCATCACCGGCGGTGACGTGACCGCGAGTGGCGGCGTGTACGGCATTGTCCTCGATGGTGAGGTTTCTACCCTTACCATCGACGACGCCCTGACCATCATGATGGGCGTAAGCGCCGACGATGAAAATCAGGCAGAAGTAACCGACAGGAGCAACCTCGCGAGCAGCCTCACCGATAAATGGGTGCACGTGTCTCTGGTTTACCAAGCGCTGAACAACACCGCGCCCGAGATTACGCTGACCAAGGCGGAGAACAACAAGGATGCGGCGGAAGCGGAGAACCCGCAGGTCGGCGACACGCTGACGGCTGTGACCACCCCCGTGAAAGCCGCGCCCGTGACCTATGAATGGTATCGCGACGGCGTCAAGATCGACGGCGCGACCGGCAAGACCTATGTCCTCACCGCTGACGACGTGGGCAAGACCATCACGGTCAAGGCGCTTCAGGCGGCAAACGCGGACGGCAACAGCTCCGCGGCTGTTGAAACGCCGGTTTCCACTGCGACCGCCGCGGTTAAGAAGCAGGACAACACCGCCGCGCAGATCACGGAAGACGATCTGAGAAACGCCGTCACCAAGACCGACACGGGCATCATCATTGCGCCCGTGAGCGGCTACGAGTACGCCGTCGTTGCCAAAGGCGCTGCGATCGAGGCGGGCACCGTGTGGCATGAGGGCGGCGAGTCTTTGACCTTTGACAACCTGCCCCCCGGCACGGAGTACGACGTGTACGTCCGCGCCAAGGGCGGCAATGACACCAAGCCCGGCACACCGACCAAGATCACGGTCAAGACCAACGTGACCGTGACCATCGGCGAGCCCGTCGTCGAGGGCATAGCGATCACGGTCACGATCGCGCCCGACGTGGAAGACGCGACGTACCAGTGGTACCGCGGCGAGGAAGCAATCTCTGGCGCGACGGGCAAGGATTACGCTCCCACGTCGGATGACATCAACAAGACGCTGACCCTCAAGGTCTCCAAGGGCGGTGAGGTGATCGGCTCCGCGGTCTATGGCGACGACGAGGGCGAAGCGGTCAAGAACTTCAACGCCTATCTTACCGATCTAGCGACTCCCGCGACCGTCACGCTGGCCGGCGGCGTCACGGACGACGTCACCATTCCGGAGAACAAGGAGATCACCCTTGACCTGAACGACCAGACCATCAACGGCAGACTCACCGTGAACCCCGGCGCGAACCTCACGATCAATGCCACGTCGGGTGGCGTGATCAATAACAACGTGTCGAACAGCGGCACAATGACCATCAACGGCGGCACGTTTGAAAAGGCTGTGACCGGCATGGTCGGCACGGTCACCATCAAGGGCGGCAAATTCGATGAAACGCCCACGGCTTCCGGCACCGGCACCGTCGTCTTTGAGGGCGGGTACTATGATTCTAGCGAGATTAGTTCTGCCCCAGTGACTGCCCCCTACAAGGTGCAAACCCAGTCGGGTTGGGCAAATGCAAAGAATAATCCTGATGCCTCCGACGCGGAGAAAGCGGAGTGGGTTGACCTGAAATACACTTATCGCGTGGTTTGCGTCTACATCCCGCTGACCGAGAAAAACAAGCCGACCGTCAGCGGCGGGAGCGATACCCCGCAGGTGGGCGACACCCTGACGGCGAGCACCACCGCCACGGATCTTTCCTATCAGTGGTATCGCGGGGACGAGCTGATCGAGGGCGCGACAGACGCCACTTACACCGCGACTGCCGAAGACGTGGGCAAGACCATCAAGGTCACGGTCACGCAGACCAAGAAGCAGGACGGCACCACCTACGGCGAAGGTGAGACAAAGCCCGCGCAGACCTCCGCCGCCATCGGCCCGATCAAGAAGAATCTGGGGAATGATGACGTCGAGGTAACGTTCACCGGCGGCGGTTCGTGCCCGACGGTCACCGTGCGCTACGGCGACCCGGCGCAGACGGTGAGCACCAATGACTATACGGTCGAATACAGCGATCCCACCGGCACGCCGAGCATCGTCACGGTGACGGTCACGCCGAAGGACGGCACGAATTACACGGGTACGATCACGAAGAAATACACCCTCGCGCCGGAAGCATCCACGGGCTTTGTGTTTGTGGATTACAGTACGGAGAAATTCAGCAGTTCGCGTACAGATAAAAACGGCGTGACCTATGAGATCAGCGAGAAATCCGATTTCTCTGACCCGGTCAGCGGCGGCGCGAACCTGCTTGAGTCCAACGAGAGCAGCAAGACCTACTACATCCGCGTTGCCGAAAAGACCGACGGGGACGCATATCCCGCTTCGGGCGCGACGCAGTTCACCATTACCCGCCCCAACAAGCCCGCCACCGGTATCTTTGCCGTTACGGACACCTCTTCGAGCGGCACAAATGACGGCGGCATCCGCCTGACGGATACCAGTCTCGCGGCGCGGCTGGAATACAAGCTGTCGAGTGCTGAGAGTTATACTGGTTTCACAGAACGTGACCTGCACGGCGCGATTGCGGACTATGATGATACTGCGACGCGCCAGCTCATCACCAACATCAAGGCGCTGGATCAGGAGCATCTGCTCATCCGCTTCAAGGACGGGACAGAGATCGAGCAAATCATTCAGAAAACGAGGGAGCGAAGGAAGCATGAAATATTACGTCACGTCGGACGTCCACGGATTCTACACGCCCCTTCGGGAAGTTCTCGCAAGCGCGGGATAGATTGATGACGATGCCCCGCATAAGCTCCTGATCGTCGGTGATCTCTTCGACCGGGGCGGTGAAGCCACGGCGTTGCAGCTCACTTTGCTCTGGCAGCTCCGATCGGCTTCGCCAAAGCCGCAAGGGAAACGCCATACTATCAGAAGATACTCCCTGCGATGATCGAGTACTACGAATTGGAAAAATTGCAAAAGGAGTTAAAATGTGTTAGTTGTTTTTCCAACCGAGACGGAATGATTGCTAAAGCAAGAATAGTAGTTTTGACCGGTTGGCGCAGGAAAAGTGGCGATTTTGGCTAGGAATGGCTAAGATTGCTGCTTTTTCTTTTTTGTTTCTTCAAAATACTATGTGGCTATTTTAGCATAATTTAATGCTCGGTGATGGAGCCTGTTGACTTATTTCAAGTACCCGCAGGAGCTGCAGCGGCTGATTTACACCACCAACGCCATCGAGGGCTTTAACCGCCAGCTCCGCAAGGTGACGAGAGCCAAGTCCGTTTTCCCCACAGATGATAGTCTGTTTAAAATGCTGTATCTGGCTATGATGGACATTACGAGGAAGTGGACGGGACGGCGACAGGATTGGAGACTGATCCATGCACAGATGGCGGTCTACTTCGCTGACCGGATGCCCGAATAGCAGAAACCGATCCGCAGGTCAAGGGTCTCCGCACCGCCAACTGGCGGTGCTCCGATAAACGACGGCTAAGACCGTCGCCCTTGACATGCGTTCCGTCTTCAGCTTAAACTGTCGGCAAGGGAGACCGGCAGTGCCGCCCTCCCTGACCATATCATTTTCCCCCTATTCTACGCTGCTATTTGGACTTTACACAAAATATGGGATTGCCCTGGAAAGCTGTTGCTTTCCGCCTTTTTGCTTACGCCTTCGGCAGCGACACCGTGAACGTGCTGCCTTTGCCCAGTTCGCTCTCCACCGTGATCGCGCCGCCGAGCAGCGTCATCACGCGGGCAACCAGCGCGAGGCCGAGACCGTTGCCCTCCGTCGCGTGGGAGGTGTCGCCCTGATAGAACTTGTCGAAGATGCGCTTCTGCGCTTCCGCGCTCATGCCGCAGCCGGTGTCCGCGAACGATACGACCACCTTGCCGCCCTCCGTGCGCTCTCGTACCGTGACCGCGCCGCCTGGCTCCGTAAACTTGAGCGCGTTGGACATGAGGTTGTTCCACACCAGCTCCAGCAGGCTCTCGTCAGCGTTCACATACGCGCTGTCCTCGAAATCGAAGTCCGGCTCGATGTTCTTTTCTTCCCATCGGCTTTCAAATTGGAGCAGGCATTCGGCGAGCTGACGGCACACGTCGTAGCGTTTGATCTCCGGCACGATCTTCTGATTCTCGATGCGGTTGAGGCGCAGGATGTTGGTGATCAGCTCCGTCATTTTGCTTGCCGCGTCCTGAATGGACTTTGTATACTCCGCACGGTCGGAGTCTGAAAGCCCCGGCGTTTCCAGCAGCTCCGCGTAGTTCTTGATCACCGCCAGCGGCGTTTTCATCTCATGGGACACGTTGGAGATGAAGTCGGTTTTCAGGGTTTCCGTTGAGGAAAGCTCCCCAACCATTGTGTTGAAATCGTCGAACAGCACTTCAAACTCGTCCTTTTTCCCGTCGCCGCGCATGGGTGCGAGACGCACGGAGAAATCTCCCTCCGCGACTTGCTGCGCCGCTTCGGATAGCCTGCGCACCGGGCGCAGCATGTGCCGCCGCACCAGCGCAAACACCCCGCAGCCCGCCGCGCTGAGCGCGACGACCAGCCCGACGGCGGAGAACAGGAACAGCTGGCTTTCCGGCATGCCTGTCTGTGCGATATAGACCGCCAGTGTCGCACTGCTGACAAATGCCATCAGCAGAAACATCGAAAGGTAGCTGCCCCAGGTCACGGACTTGGCGTTGATCCGAGGATCACGCTTCATTCCACCACCGCCTTGTAGCCGAGGCCGCGCACGGTCTTAATGGTAAAGCCGTCGCAGCCGGAGAGCTTGTCGCGCAGCTTGGTGATATAGACGTCCACGGCGCGGAGGCTCGCGTCGCTGTCCATGCCCCAGAACTCGTCCATGAGCTGCGCACGGGAAAAGGTCTTGTTGGGGTAGGAGAGCAGCTTAAAGATGATGTTGAACTCCCGCGTCGTGAGCGGAATGTCCGCGCCGCCGGCATTCGCCGTCATGGCGTCCGCGTCCAGCGTCAGATTGCCGGCCGTGAGCTTGCGCTCCTGCTCGATGTGCGCGCGGCGCAGCAGCGCCTGCACGCGCATGAGCAGCTCGTCCAGCTCGAAGGGCTTCACAATGTAATCGTCAATGCCGATTTGAAACCCCTCACGCTTCGCGGCGAGATCGTCCCGCGCGGACATGAACAGCAGCGGAATCGTCTTGTTCAGTTCCCGCACGGTCTTGGCAAACACGAACCCGTCGATCCCTGGCATCATAATATCGGAGATGATGAAGTCGTAGAGTTGGCTGTACATCTCGTCGTAGGCGTCGGAGGCGCTCAGCACGCCCTTTGCCTCGTAGCCGCTCGCGCGGAGATAGGCGCAGACCGCGCGGTTGAGCTTTTCATCGTCCTCCACCACAAGAATATGGATCATGGCAATCCCTCCGTTCCTTTGAACTGACTATAGCACAGTTCCGCCGACAGCGCAAATCGGAGAGGACCGCCGCCCTCTCCGATTTTCCGTTGTCACGCTGCCGCGACCGATCCGCCGATCTTGCCAGTCTCCTTGAGCCACGCGATCTCGTCGCGCACGGTCTCGCGGTAGGAGCGGGTCGTGTAGCCCAGCTCGCGCCGCGCCTTCGATGAATCGAAGTCGTTGTTGCGGGCGAGGTTGTAGACGGAGAACGTCGTCATCAGAGGCTTTGTGCCCTTGCGCTTTGCCTGCGCCTCCATCATCTTTGCCATGGCGTTTGCCGCCCAGATTGGGAGGAACGTGTGCATCGGCTTGATGCCTGCTTCCTCTGCCAGAATCGCCGCGAAGTCGCGGAACGTCACCGCGTCGTTGGCGAGGATATAGCACTCGCCCGTGCGCCCCTTGTCCGCTGCCGCGATGATGCCGTCCGCGAGATCGCGGGCGTCGCAGAGGTTGAACGAACCGGCGATGCCGGCGGGCATCTCGCCATTGATGATCTTGATGACCGTGCCGGTGGTCTCGCCCACGGCGTTGTCGCCGGGGCCCATGATGCCGCTGGGATGCACGACGCAGGCGCTCAGCTCATAGTTGCGCACGGCGTCCAGCACCAGCTGCGTCGCCATCGCCTTGGATTCGCTGTAGCAGCCGAGGACTGCCTTGGGGTCGAAGTGATCGACCTCGGTGATCTTCTGCCCCTTGGGCAGCTCCGGAATCGCGCCGGTGGAGCTGACATACACCAGCTTTTTGCACTCGCTGTGGTTCACGCAGCAGTCGATGATATTTTTGCAGCCGCCCACGTTCACGTCCATGACCTTCTGGTTGTACTCGGGGCTGACGGAGACGAGGCTCGCAATGTGCAGGCAGACGGTCTCGGTACCCTCCGGCACGGTGAAGAACCGCTCCAGCGACTCGCGATCGCACACGTCGCCCTCGAAGATCTCTGCCTCCTTGGGGACGTACCGGACGGCGGGGTCGCCCTTGAGGACAAAAGCGCGGACGCGCTCGCCGCGCTCGAGCAGCTTGCGTACCACGATGCCGCCCATAAAGCCCGCGGCGCTGGTGACGAGATAAACGGTGTTCGTATTGTTATTGACGTTGGTGTTCATGATAAAGCCTCCAATTGATGATCGCGGCTTGCGCCGCGTCGATGTTGTTTCCTTCAGGATGGCTGTATCATAGACGGGTTTTGTTGCTGTTGTGTCAGAGTTTTGTTGCTGTTTTGTTAAAATGCCAAAGTAGCGCGTTACCTCACAAAGCTCGATCAAAGCGGAATAAACTGCGCTATACACTGTGGTCTGAGTTGCGAGGACCGTTGTACTTGAAAGACGGTGTGCCGAATCGCGCTGAAAAAAGACCGGACGCCCGATAAACCAGCAATTCCGCCAGCATGCCGACGGGGATCGCCGCGAAAATATCGACCACGGAATGCTGTTTGACAAAGGCTACGGATATGGAGATCATCACAACGGAGAGGATCACAAACGCTTTCCAGACAGCGGGAGCCTTTTTGTACTTGCACCATACCGACGCGATGCCAAGGGAATATGCGACGTGCAGCGAGGGGCAGACGCCGGTGGGCGTGTCGAAGGCGTAGATGAACGCCATGACGCGGCAGAGGAAATTGTCCCGCGGCATGGATTCGGGACGCAGAAGCTGCACGCTGGGATAAACGATATAGATCAGCATGGCGGCGGCCTGCGTGACCATGATGTAGGTTTGCAGCCGACGGAAGCTGGGGATGTCGTAAAGAAAGAAATACAGCAGCGAGCCGACCAGCAGCACATACCAGAAGCAGTAAAAGAGCGTGAAGTACTCGTTGAACGGGATGAGATCGTCCAGCGCGCAGTGGATCACATGGCAGCGGTCGACGGGGATCAGATTCTCGGTGAGGAAATAGAGCGCAAAATAGACCAGCCAGCCGCCCAGCAGCTTGATGTGGGAAAAGCGCGGCTCATTCAGCCGGGAGAGACGGAATTCGCGGTAATCAACAACGGGCTTTTTCATGGACGGGGAACTCCTTGTTCGTGGGGTATTGCTTTTTCGGGATATTCGGATAGGGGACGACGATATGTTCCGGCAGGGCGCGGGCAAGCTCCGTGACGCCGTCCATCATTGTCTCGCAGATGCGAATGCGCTCCTGCTTCAAGGGCGCGGAGGAGTCGAAGCGCACCGGCTTTCCCAGATGCAGGGAATGGAGGCGCGGGGCGATGTACAGAGGAACGAAGCTGATCTCTTTGCCGGTTTCCTTGTGGTATATCCGCGCCACGTCGATGAACCGGTCCTGAAATTCACAGACGATGTTGTTGCGCGGCACGTCATGCTCCGGGAAAATCACGACGCTGGCGCCGCTTTGCAGCTTCTCCACGGTTTCCTTGAACGTTCCCATGATGCGTAAGTCGTGGTAGACGCCGATACAGTTGGCGTTGTTGAAGATGCACACGGACAGCGGCGCGATGAGGTACGACGTGACGCGGTACAGCCAACGGATCGACTTCGGTTTGTGCGACCAGAAATCCTGATAGGTGTAGTCGGGGACTTCCCGCAGGTGCATCATTTCCCCGTTGCACCAGGTATATCGCTCCACCGGAAAGTACAGCTCCGCCGAGATCGGTCCGTTGGTTTTGGCGTGGTTTCCGACGACGATGCAGGGTTCGTCCGGCAGGTTTTCCGCACCGACAACGCGCATCTTCGGATAAAACAGCCAAACCCAGAAGCGGATGAGGCGATAAAGCAGATAGGACAGTTTTTTACGCATGGCGCACCACTTGTGCGCGGCAGTTTCGTTTCATGGGCTTGTTTTCTCCTTTTTCATTCGTATCGAAATCAAAATGGTTATGACGGATATCAGACAATCCAGACCGAGCGCCGCCCAGAACGCCGCCGAGCGCGGATTGCCGAGGTTCTCCCCGATGATGGGATACAGCACGATATCCGCCGCTTTGCCGAGTATACTCCCAAGCAGCACGAGCGGCAGGCGGAGTCCGACGGCGCCCATGTACATGCTCCCGATGTCGAAGTTGACAAGATTCACGCTCCGCAGCACAATCGCGAACACCAGGTCGTTCCCACGCCGCAGGGCTTCCGCTGCCTTTAGCTTCGGGTGCTTTTTGAGCAGCGCCGCGGCATATCCTGAGCCGATGCTGTGGGCGGTGCAGTAAGGGATCAGCACCATGATCAAGGTGCCGAGAACGTTCAGCAGGATCGCTGCGGGCAGCGGGAACAGCGCGCCGTTCGCCAGATAGAGGAGACCGGAGTAGAAAACAACGGTCAGGCTTTTCAGCGCGAAAAAGCCCATCATAATGACGGCGGCAAGCAGGGGACTCTCCGGCGTGTAGCTGAGGATGGAGTCGAGGGTAAAACGGTTTCGGTTGAGAACCGCCCAGACAAGGACGGCGCACCACAGGAGGAGCGCGGCAATGCGCAAAGCGCGGACTTTGGATGTTTGCTTCAAAACAGGTCTCTCCATATCGGTTGATCTTTTACAGCCTTGGTCGCCTTGCCGCCGGCGATTTTCAAACGCGGCTGTACTTCGGCGGCGGTCTTTCGGGACACCCCATCGCGCGGAAGATGACAAACAGCTCCAACACCGTGGCGTACGACCACGTCGATTGCGAACCGCGGCGCGGACATCTCGCCCGAAAACACACAACAAAACTATTGACAACCTGTCAGCAATGTGCTACATTGGCGTTACTGACAGATTGTCATTGTATTTCTGGGGATTTATCAAGTGTATACGAACGAATGGGGGATAAAAAACATGAGAAAGATTTTGGTGGCTTATTTCAGCGCAAGCGGTACGACGGCGCGGTTGGCGAAGAACATCGCCGATACCATCGGCGGCGATCTGTTTGCCATTGAGCCGGTGGAGCCGTACACAGCCGCAGACCTGAACTGGAACAACGCCCAAAGCCGCAGCAGCGTGGAAATGAACGACAAATCCAGCCGCGTCGCCGTCGCGGGAAGGGTGGAGAATATGGCGGATTACGACACCGTTTTGATCGGTTATCCGATCTGGTGGGGCGTCGCGCCGCACATCATCAACAGCTTTCTGGAGGGCTACGATCTGACCGGCAAGACGGTCATCCCCTTTGCCACATCGGGCGGCAGCGGCATCGGAAGCCCGGAGAACTATCTCAAAGCCTCCGCAAAAGGCGCGACGCTGCGGAGTGGAAAGCTTCTGCGCGTAACGGCGGGGGAAGCGGAGATCAAAAGCCTGCTCCGATAAGGCGGGCGTCAGGTGAACACATGATAAGCGCGGAGCAGCGTACAGTCTGCTCCGCTATTTTTTTATTTATTTCAGCTTCAGACCGTCCCGGAATGCCTCGCCGACCCTGCCGCCGACCTTGTAATAGCCATGCGTATAGGGATCAAAGGCGATTGCCTCAAGGGAGTCGATATCGACCTTGCCATCCTTCAGGTTGGCTTTCTCAACCGAGGTTCTGACGACTTTTCCGATAACGCCCAGACCGGTCTCGTCGCTCTGATATTCAACGAATTCACACTCAATCGCGACGGGGAGCTCGTTGATGATCGGGGCGTCCACCAGTTCCGATTTGACGAAGGTCATGCCGGATTTTTCAAATTTCTTCGGCTCTTTGCTGCCGCTGACCACACCGAACCAGTCCGCCTCCACGACGTGCTTTGCGTCGGCGAGATGGATGACAAAGCCCTTGCGCGCCTTGATATTTTGCACGGTTTTATGTGTCTCGGTCAGATTCAGCGCGACCATATCGCGGTCGAGCATGGTACCCCATGCCGCGTTCATCACATCCACGCTTCCGTCCTCGTTAAAGGTGGAGATGAGCAATACGGGCATCGGGAAAATAGCCTCTGTGGTCTTGATTTGCTGCTTCATGGTTTGGTTCCTCCTGATTTTGCGTTTTGCCATGACGTACGTTATCACAATGCGGCGAAACAATCAAGAAATAAAAATCGGGGTCAGCAGACTATCGCGCCCATCTTCTCGCCGAGGAGCGCAGCGCGGCGAGAGCGCGTGGAGCCGAGCAAGGTGTTTCCGCACAATCTGCGGCACCTGTTCGCGGTGGCGTTCTACCGCGTGAGCCGCGATATAGTAAAGCTGGCGGACGTGCTGGGGCATTCCGGCATCGAGACGACGCGCATCTACCTGATGACGACAGAAAAAGAACATCAACGGCAGCTTGATCGGCTGCGATTGGTGTTGTAGGATGGAATCCATATTCCGTTTATTGTATCAGGCGAATGTACAGTGACAACGCCGCTGCTACATACTTTTTATACCATAGAATTCTCTGTAATGCAATATATTTTTGCCGAGATAGGCGTAAAAACCTAAGCCTTGCGGTTTAAACCTGCCAAGGCTTTGTTCAGTGCGCCCTTTTGTTCCTGTTCGCGGAACAAGAGGGCGCCTTTTTATGCTTTGAACAGCTTTTCGCCGCCTCGCCCTGTAAACGGAATATGGATTCTGAGACAAAGGCGGCTATGACCGAACCGGCGGGAGCCGGGTCGTGAAATAGAAATCGCGGGAAAGGACGTGATACTCAGGCAAAAGCGAGGCAGTACAGCGGGGCGCACCCGCATTTCGCCGGGATTGGTTGCGCAGACCGGCGATAAGCGGGAGAATGTGCCGGGCGCGGCGAATCGTCGGTGTCTACGTAGGTTGACGATGGGCGGCGCGCGCTGTTCGCGCGCGAGATACTTTATCAGACTACCGCAAAACCGATGGGAAACCCGGTGACGCAAAGGCAGGAGGCTAAGGCGCTTATGCGCTATGCCCGTTCGGTTGCCGGGGTTCTTTGCCTCCGCCTTGTAAGAGTTGAAAAGCAAAGATGCCATTTTGATTGTTGCAATGGAATTGCAAAGAAAGGAAGTAAAAACATGAAGAGTTTGAAAAAATTATTATCTCTCCTCTTAGCGCTGGTCATGTGCCTGAGCCTGTGCGCGGTGCCGGCGTTTGCGGAGAATGACGACAGCATCATCGATGTGATTACCACGAGTGGTGACCCCCCCACAGGCGAAGAGGGGAACCCTCAAACCGGTGAAGATATTCCTTTCGAGATTGAATACTGATAGGTAGAACATCATTGCATCAACACAAGTCAACGTGAAAAGGGCGGGCGCGTTTGCGCCCGCTCCTTTCAGAAGGGAGTAACACTGTGAAACTGCTATTCAAGAAAAACTACCTGCTGACGCTGTGCGTGGCGCTGTGCGTTCCCGTGTTTGCGGATACAGGAGACAATATGCCGGAATTTGGCTTTGAACCGGCGCCGGCTGTTGAGACAACGCAGAAAAACGACGCGCCGACAGTCCCTGAAAACGCGACCGTGGAAACGCCGCAGTCTCAAAGCCCGACAACGGATGAAGCAATTTCAACAGCGGGCGACAGTATGCCGGAGTTTCCCCTGAGCAGCGGCGAACAGACCATTCAAATGCCTGAACTGCCCGCGCTCAGATGGTCACCTTCCTCTGGCGCGTGGCGGGCTGCCCGGAGCCGACCGATACCGCGTCCGCGGCCAGACGGTCACGTTCCTGTACCGGGCATACCAATAAATGACAAAACAGAAACCAAAAGCGGAGAGCGTGCGCTCTCCGCTTTTTGCCTTGATGAGTGGTTACGCCAGCTCCTCCGCCAGCGCGTCCAGCTGCGCACGGACGTCGTCCGTGACCGCGGAGAGGATTTTGACGTTATGCTCGGCATAAGTGATGTCCTTTAAGCCTTCGAGCATCGCCTTCATGCCCTTCGCCGCCATCGGCGCCCAGCTGCCGTTCTCCACGAACGCGACGGTGCGCTTCTGATAGCCGCGATCCACCAGATGCTCGATGAACTCGCGCATGACGGGGAACACGCCGCCGTTATATGTGGTGGTGCAAAGCACCAGCTTGTCGTGGCGGAACGCATCCTCCACCGCCTCATACTGATCGTCACGGGCGAGGTCGGTGACCACCGCGCGTCTGCCTTTCGCCTTGAGCCGTGCGGCGAGATACTCCGCCGCCTCGCGGGTGTGACCGTAGACCGTCGTGTAGGCGATGACCACGCCCTCGGTCTCCACGCCGTAGCTCGACCAGGTGTTGTACAGCGTCAGATACTCGGAGAGATCGCCGGACAGGATCGGACCGTGCAGGGAGCAGATGATTTGAATCTCCACGCCCTCCAGCTTCTTGAGCAGGTTCTGCACCTGCGCTCCGAATTTACCCACAATGCCGAAGTAGTAGCGCCTCGCCTCGCAAGCCCAGCCCTCAGGATCGTCGTAGTCCTGTGCGCCGAACTTGCCGAACGCGTCGGCGGAGAAGAGCACCTTGTCGGTGGAATCGTAGGTCATGACGACCTCCGGCCAATGCACCATCGGCGCGGTGACAAAGTTCAGCGTGTGCCTGCCCAGCTCCAGCTTCGCGCCGTCGGCGAGCACCATGCGGCGCTCGGCGTAGTCGATGCCGTAGAAGTTGGCAATCAGCTTGAACGCCTGCGCGGAGGCGCAGATCGTGGCGGCGGGGAACTTGTCCATGAACGCGGTGATGTTGGCGCTGTGGTCGGGTTCGACGTGCTGCACGATGAGGTAGTCCGGCGTCCGTCCGCCGAGGGCGGCGGTCAGCTTGTCCATCCACTCTCCGCCAAAGTGCGCCTCCACGGTGTCCATGACGGCGATCTTGTCATCGAGGATGACGTAGCTGTTGTATGCCATGCCGTTTGGTACGTCATACAGACCTTCGAACAGGTCGACCTGATGGTCGTCCACGCCGATGTACTTGATATCGTTGGTGATCTTGATGTCCATAATGTCCTCCACATTCATAATTGACTCAACTAATCCAGTCTATCATAGATTCAACAAAGTTTCAACCGCCATCACAGCAATTCCGCAAAGCTGTTGATAAAACGGTGGCAGGCAGCGGGCATGTCCGCCTTGGTATCTTCAAAGAAAGCGTCATAGACGCCGATGACATACAGCCCTGCCGCCTTTGCCGCGCGGCAGGACTTCACCGAATCGTCCAGAAAGACACATTCTTGCGGCGCGACGCCGAGCTGATCGCACGCCATGCGGAACGCATCCGGCGTGCCCTTGTCCACGCCCAGGTCATGGGCAAAGACCACCTGTTCAAAATACGGCGCGAGACCGTGGACGCGCAGCGCGGTCTCGCAGTGCACGGGGACAGAGCTGGTAAAGATCGCCAGACGCTCACCGTCGGCGGTCAACTTGTCCAGCACCTCCCGGACGTGCGGCTTGAGCGCAACGTGGGAATAGCTGTCCCTGGCAAGCGCCATCCACTCGGCGATGATCTCTTCGCAGCTCTCCTCCGCGTGGCAGTATTCCTTGGTGAACACCGCCGCCAGCGGGAGGATCGTGTGGGCGACGCCCTCGTAGTATTCCTTTGTGTAAGGCAAACCGCGGCGGGCGAGAAACGTGCGGTCAACGTTCGCCCAGATGCCGTTGGAATCGATCAGCGTACCGTCCAGGTCGAAAAGATACATGAAGTTTCGCTCTCTTTCTTGATTTTGGAGAAGGTTTCTGCTAAAGTACAGAGCGATTGTAACATAGATGGAATGGGTGGGCAAGCATGAACAGGAAAACCAAACAAATCGTTCTGCCGCTGATCGCGGCAATGATCTGGGGAAGCGCCTTCGTGGCGCAAAAGAGCGGCGCGGAGGTATTGGGCGCGTTCACCTTCACGGGGACGCGGTATCTGCTGGCGGCGCTGGCGCTGGTGTGCTTCCTGCTGATTCGCGGCAAGTATACGCGGCAGCGCCCGTTTTCCGCAAATCGTTCGGCGCTGCTGCGCGGGGGACTGGTGATGGGGACGCTGCTGGCGGTGGCGTCTAACCTTCAGCAGTACGGCGTGGGGCTGACGAGCGCGGGAAAGGCGGGATTCATCACCACGCTCTACATTGTGCTGGTGCCGCTGTTCGGGCTGTTTCTCCACAAGCGTGTGCGCGTGCCGGTCTGGTGCGGCGTTGCGGTGGCGCTGGCGGGGCTGTACCTGCTGAGCTTTGCCGCGGGCGGCGAAATGTCGTTTACAATGGGCGACCTGTGCGTGCTGCTGTGTGCGATCGTCTTCTCCTGCCACATTCTTGCCGTGGACTACTTTACCAAGTTTGCGGACGCCGTGGAGCTGGCGTGCCTTCAATTCGTGGTGGCGGCGGTGGAATCGCTGCTCTGTGCGCTGGTGACGGAGGGCGTGGCTGTGGACGCAATCCGCGCCGCCGCGTTCCCGATCTTCTACGCGGGCGTCATCTCCGGCGGCATTGCCTACACGCTGCAAATCGTGTCGCAGAAGGACGGCGACCCCGCCGTGGTGTCGCTGCTGTTGAGCCTGGAATCGTTCTTCGCTGCGCTCAGCGGCGCGATCATCCTGCACGAACGCCTGTCCCTGAGAGAGTATTTCGGCTGCGCACTGATGCTTTGCGCCGTGGTGCTGGTGCAGCTGCCGGAGAAAAAGGCGAGTTGACCGCGCGGGCGGCTTATGGTATACTATTCAATTGAGATTTCATGAACCGAGGATAGCGTATGCGAATCAATGTGCTGGGCGTCAGCTTTGACAATGTGACGATGGCGGAGGCGACCGCCCGCGGTCGCGAGCTGCTGGGTGCGGATGGCGCACACTACGTCGTGACCCCGAACCCGGAGATCGTCGAGGCGTGCCGCGCCGACGCGGAGGCGATGGCGGCGGTCAACGGCGCGAGTCTGGTGCTGCCGGACGGCATCGGCGTCATTTACGGCGCGAAGATGCTGAAAACCCCTCTCAAGGAGCGGGTGCCCGGCATTGAGTTCGGCACGGCGATGATCGAGTATTGCGCCAGAACCGGCAAATCGGTCTACCTGCTGGGCGCGAAGCTCGGCGTGGCGGAGCAAGCGGCGGAGAACCTCAAACAGCGCTTTGACGGCTTGACTGTCGCCGGTACGCACGACGGCTACTTCGCTGACGACGCCGAGGCTGCCGCGTGGATCCGTGACAGCGGTGCGGACATGGCGCTTATCTGCCTCGGCGCGCCGAAGCAGGAAAAGTTCATGGCGAAGTACGGCGAGGCGACCGGCGCGAAACTGCTGCTGGGACTCGGCGGCTCGCTGGATGTGTTCGCAGGCGTGGCACAGCGCGCGCCGGCATTCTATGTCAATCACAATCTGGAATGGTTTTACCGCTTGATGAAGAACCCCTCCCGCATCGGGCGGATGATGAAGCTGCCGCTGTTCCTGGTGCATGTGGCTAAGGAGAAGTGACGATGGGAAAACTGATCGTGTTTGAGGGGACGGACGGCTCCGGCAAGGCGACCCAGTCGCGGCTGCTGCTGGAGCGGCTGCGGCGCGAGGGCGTCGATTGCAGACCGCTGACCTTCCCGCGCTACGGAGAACCAAGCGCTGCGGCGGTGGAACTGTATCTGCGTGGCGAGCTGGGAACCAAGCCCGGCGACGTGAACGCCTACGCCGCCTCCACGTTTTACGCGGTGGATCGCTATTGCTCTTACAGGCAGGACTGGGGCGGTTACTATGAAAACGGCGGCGTGCTGATCGCCGATCGCTACACCACCTCCAATGCCGTGCATCAGGCGTCCAAGCTGCCCAAAGAAGAGCGAAGGGCGTTTCTTGACTGGCTATTCGGGTTTGAGTACGGCAAGCTGGGGCTGCCGGAGCCGACGGCGGTTTTTTATCTCGATGTGCCGACAGAGCTGACCGAGCGCATGATGCGCTCGCGGGAGGCGGCGACGAACACCAGCGCCGACATTCACGAGAAGGACGCGGCATACCTCCGCGCCTGTCGCGAGGCAGGGGAGCAGCTGGTGGCGGACTACGGCTGGCAGTATGTCGACTGCTCCCACGACGGGGAGATGCGCACGATTGAGGACATCCATGGGGAGATTTACCGCAGAGCGAAGGAAATGCTGTAAGGCTTGTCCGTTTTTTGGACGGTGAAAAGGGGGACGCGGCGCGTCCCGGCTCTTCACAGGAAGTGCGTTGGCGTCTCAGCAGCCGCAGCTGTCATTGACGCCGCCCACGCTGCCGTTGCTGCAATTCCCGCAGCCGCAGCCGAAGAGCAGCAGGATGATGATGAGGACAACGATCAGGCAGGAGCAGTTATTGTTGTTGAAGCACATTCACATTTCACCTCGCTTTTTGCGTTCTGCCCTATTCTATGCGGGCAAACTGAAATAAGGGCTTGACCGACTGAAAAAACTTAGGAGAATCATCATGAGCGACGAAAGAAACCATGAAACCGCGCGATATGACACCCAGCGCGTCCGGGACGAGGACGCGCGCCGCCGCGCGGCAGCGCAGGGCGAACGACGCCCGCTGACCCCGGCGCAGAAGGAGGCGCTGCGGCGCAAGGGTCGCCGCCGTCAGGCGTTCTTGCGCTTTGTGCTCTGGGTGATTTTTGTAGTCATTGCCTCACTGGCGCTCTCCGGCGTGGGCTGGCTGTTGGCGAACGACTTTGCCGCGTTCAACAAAGAGCCGCTGACCGCGACCATCACCATCACAAAGGATGATGATTTGGACAGCGTGACGGATAAGCTCAAGGACGAGGGCATGATTCAGTACAAGTGGCTGTTCAAGCTCTTTGGCAAGGTCGCCCATGCCGAGGATAAAATCGGCATCGGCGACCATGAGCTGAACACCACCATGGACTACAGCGCCCTCATCAACCACATGCGCAGCAGCAGCGGCGCACTGAACAGCGAGACCGTGCGCGTCACGATCCACGAGGGCGCCACCGTGAAGCAGATCATCGAACAGCTGGCGGAGTACGGCGTCAGCACCGTGGAGGAGTTGACCGAAGCCGCGGCAAACTACGAGTACACCTATGACTTCATCACCGGCAGCAAGGGCGACATCAAGCGTCTGGAGGGCTACCTGTTCCCGGACACCTATGAGTTCTATGTCAATGGCAACGCCGCAAACGCTATCGGCAAGCTGCTGAGCAACTTCAACGCCAAGATCGACGATCTGGAGGAGCAGATTGACGCGTCGGGACGAGAGCTGAGCGAGATCATCACCGTCGCGTCGCTCATCGAGAAGGAGACGGACGGACATGATCAGGCGAACATCGCCTCGGTCATCTACAACCGCCTCAACAACGTGGGCGAGACGTACCACCTGCTCCAGATCGACGCGTCCCAGATCTACGGCCTTGGCGACCGTTACACCGGAAAGCTGACGCAAACGGAGCTGGACATCGACACGCCGTACAACACTCACATTCACGAGGGCTTGCCGCCCACGCCCATCGCGAACCCCGGCCTTGCCGCCATCCGCGCGGCGTTGGAGCCGGCGCAGACAGGCTACTACTTCTACGCCCTCGGCAAGGACGGCGTCCATCACTTCTTCACGACCTATCGGGAATTCCTGAACTTTGTCAACAGCAGCGATTATGGCGGATAACAGACGAAAAAAACCGGAGCTTCTCGCGCCCGCGGGCGACTGGGAAAAGCTCCGTATGGCGGTGCTCTACGGCGCGGACGCCGTGTACCTCGCGGGTACCAGCTTTGGTATGCGTGCCTTTGCGGGCAACTTTTCGCCCGATGAATTGCCCAAGGCGGTTCGCTTTGCCCACGACCACGGCGTGCGGGTGCATGTTACGGTCAACACCATGCCCCGCGGCGAGGAGCTCAAGGATCTGCCTGCGCACCTTGAGAACCTCAACGCCGCAGGTGTGGACGCTCTGATTCTCGCCGACCTCGGCGTGTTCACCATGGCGGGGAAGTACGCGCCACGCTGCGAACGCCACATCTCCACCCAGCAGAGCATCGCGAACGCCGCCTGCGCGCAGGCGTGGTATGACCTCGGCGCGAAGCGCGTGGTGCTGGCGCGGGAGCTGTCGCTCGATGAGATTCGTGAGATCCGCGCGAGTGTCTCGCCGGAGCTGGAGATCGAGACCTTTGCCCACGGCGCGATGTGCGTAAGCTACAGCGGGCGCTGCTTGCTCTCGAACTACATGACCGGCCGCGACTCCAACCGCGGCGAGTGCGCCCAGCCATGCCGCTATCAGTACGCGTTGATGGAGGAAAAACGCCCCGGCGAGTATTTTCCGGTGTTTGAGGACGAGAAGGGCACCTACATCATGAACTCCCGCGACATGTGCATGATCGACCACCTGGACGATATCATGGACACGGGCATCGATTGCGTCAAGCTGGAGGGTCGCGCCAAAAGCGAGTATTACGCCGCCATCGTCACCGGCGCATACCGCCACGTCATCGACGAGGTGTGGGCGGGCGAGCCTGTCGACCCTGTCTGGCGGGACGAGGTAGAGCACGTCAGCCACCGGCACTATTCCACCGGCTTCTTTTACGGCGCACCGGGACAGTACACCGAAAGCGCGCGCTATCTGCGGGAGTGGCAGGTGGTCGCCGTGGTGGAGGACTGCGACGCGGAGGGCAACGCGACCTTGTCACTGCGCAACAAGTTTGCCACCGGCGACGAAGTCGAAATTGTCGGTCCGGATTGCCGCCCGTTCCCGCTGAACGTGCCGGTGATGCTGGACGCAGACGGCATGGAGACGCGGGAGGTGCGCACGCCCAAGAGCGTGTTTCGCATGAAGCTTCCGCGGCAGGTGCCGCCGATGAGCTTTGTGCGGCATCAAGTGGATTTGAGCGGAAAGTAAAAGAAACGGCTCACAGAGCCGTTTCTTTTTGCTTTTTGTGCGCCTCGACGATCCCCGGCAGGATCGCGGCGCCCGAACCGACGAGAAAGCAGAGGATGCCAAGCCACATGTTGAGATGGATTTCCTCGTGAATGAGCGCCAGCGCGAACAGCGGCGCGAGGATCGGCTTGAGGAAGAAAATGAGCGACGCGGTCTGGGCGTTGGTTTTCTCCATCGCCAGCATGTGAAACACGAAGCCAAGCCCTGTGTTGATTGCGCCGAGGTACAGCAGCCACGGCAGCGCCTCGCTCGTGAGTGTCGAGAGCACCGGCACGTCCGTGTAGATTGTCAGCCCCAGTGCGCTGTACAGCGCCCGCCCGATGCCGGTATGCCCCAGCAGGAGCAGCGCCAGCAGTTCCGCGCCGCCAAAAAGGGAACAGAGGCTCGTGACCGCGATGCCGCCGAAGCGCACGGCGCGTTTCTTGCCGAACACGCTGTAGAGCGCGAACAGCGCCGCGGAGAGCAGCGCGAACGCGACGCCCAGCGGGTCGAGCCGCGCGTGGAACGGGTCGATGATGATGACCACCGCGACCGCCTCCAGACACAGCGCCAGCACATGATTCCCGCGGATCGGTTCGCGCAGGATCAGCCCCGCCAGCACCGTGATGAAGATCGGGTTGCAGGAGAAGAGCACCGCCACCACCGACGCCGGGGCGTACACCACGGCGAGCTGATAGAACGTCATGGCGACGCAGACGAACAGAAAGCCCAGCACCACAAAGAATCCGGCGTCCGCGCGGGTAAACCGCGCGCCGTGGGCACGCATGGAGCGCAGCGCGAAGGGCAGCAGCACCGCGCCGCCAATGAGGAACCGCAGCACGGTGATCTGCATGGGGTGGAACATCCCACTTGTAAACTTGAGCGCGACCTCCACGAAGCTGAAGATCATCGCGCAGAGCACGATGTAGAGATAGCCGATGTTAATCCGTTTCATAGTACGCCTCCAAAGCCGGAACAGTATATCTGATTTTCGCGCGGATTTCAACATTTTCCGTTTGCGGATTGACAAACCGCGGTAGACTCTATAAAATAGACAAGTTATGAATGGACAGATACACTTTCATATAAAAGGAGAATGACACATGGCACATCCCAGTTACAGCTTAAACGAGCTGCGTGAGAAGTTCCTGACCTTCTTTGAGGGTAAAGGGCATCTGCGCCTGCCGAGCTTTTCGCTCGTACCCCAGAACGACAAGTCCATCCTGCTCATCAACGCGGGCATGACTCCGATGAAGCCCTGGTTCAAGGGCGAGGAGGAGCCGCCGCGCCGCCGCGTGACCACCTGCCAGAAGTGCATCCGCACCGGCGACATCGATAACGTGGGCAAAACCGCCCGCCATGGCACCTACTTTGAGATGCTGGGCAACTTCTCGTTCGGCGACTACTTCAAGCGCGACGCGATCCATTGGGCGTGGGAGTTCCTGACCAGCCCGGAGTGGGCGGGGCTGGAGCCTGACCGCCTGTACCCCTCCGTGTTTGAGGGCAACGAGACGACGCCCGCCGATGATGAGGCGTTCGACATCTGGAACAAGGAAATCGGCATTCCCAAAGAGCGCATTTTCAAGTTCGGCAAGGAGGACAACTTCTGGGAGCACGGCTCCGGTCCCTGCGGCCCCTGCTCCGAGATTTACTACGACCGCGGCGAGAAGTACGGCTGCGGTAAGCCGGGCTGCACCGTGGGCTGCGACTGTGACCGCTACATGGAGGTCTGGAACGTCGTGTTCTCCCAGTTCGACAACGACGGCCACAACAACTACACCGAACTCAAGCAGAAGAATATCGACACCGGCATGGGTCTTGAGCGTCTCGCCGTGGTGTCGCAGGATGTAGACAGCCTGTTCGACGTGGACACGGTCATGCACATCACCAATAAGGTCAGCGAGATCACCGGCGCACATTACGGCGAGAGCTATGAGCGCGATGTGAGTTTGCGCATCATCACCGACCACATCCGTTCCGCCAGCTTCATGATTTGCGACGGCGTGCTGCCGAGCAACGAGGGACGCGGCTATGTGCTGCGCCGCCTGCTCCGCCGCGCGGCGCGTCACGGCAAGCTCCTGGGCGTCAACGAGCCGTTCCTGTACTCCATTGTGGACACGGTCGTCACCGTCAACGAGGGCGAATACAAGGATATCCGCGAGAAGCAGGCGTATATCACCAAGGTCATTCGCACCGAGGAGGAGAATTTCGCCAAGACCATCGACGGCGGCATGAAGATTTTCTCTGACATGCTCGCGGAGCACAAGGCAAAGGGCGAGACCACGTTCTCCGGCGCGGACGCGTTCAAGCTGTACGACACCTACGGCTTCCCCATTGACCTCACCATCGAGATGGCGAAGGATGAGGGACTGAGCGTGGACGAGGACGCATTCCGGGCGCTCATGCAGGAGCAGAAGGAGCGCGCCCGTGAAGCGCGCAAGGCGCTCGGTGACCTCGGCTGGGCGGGCGTCGACCTCGGCAAGGAGATTCCTGCCACCGAATTTGTCGGATATGACCACGACTCGTTCCAATCCAAGGTTCTTGCCATTGTCGCCGACGGCGAGTTGCGCGAGGAGATCACCGCCGGCGCGGACGCCATTGTCGTGCTGGACAAGACCCCGTTCTATGCCGAGATGGGCGGTCAGATCGCCGATCACGGCACGATCGACGGCTTCATCGTGACAGACGTGCAGAAGAACAAGGGCGGAAAGTACCTGCACTACGGCAATCTCGCGACGGGCAGCCTTCGCGTGGGAGACACCGCCTGCGCCATGATCGACACGACCCGCCGCGACGCGATCCGCCGTGCCCACAGCGCGACGCATCTGCTGGACGCCGCGCTCAAACAGGTCCTGGGCGACCACGTTCATCAGGCAGGCTCTCTGGTGGAGCCCGACCGCCTGCGCTTTGACTTTTCCCACTTTGAAGCGGTCACGGCGGAGGAACTGCGCAAGATCGAGTCCCTCGTCAACGAATGGATTCTGACGGGCTACGGCGTCGTCACCGAGGAGCTTCCCATCGAGGAGGCGAAGAAGAAGGGCGCCGTCGCTATGTTTGGCGAGAAGTACGGCGACGTGGTGCGCGTGGTCGAGATGGGCGCGGGCGAGAACTGCGTGTCCATGGAGTTCTGCGGCGGCACGCACCTTGACAACACTGCCAAGGCAGGCACGTTCCGCATCACGAGCGAGGGCAGCGTTGCCTCCGGCGTGCGCCGCATCGAGGCGACCACCGGCGTCGCCACCTACGAGGGCGTCAACCAAGAGCACGAGGCGCTGCGCGCCGCGGCGTCGATGCTCAAGACCACGCCGGGCGAGCTGGGTGGACGCATTGAGCAGACGCTCAACGAGCTGAAAGAGGCGAAGCGGCTCATCGAACAGTACAAGGCGAAGGAGAGCGCGGGCAGCGCGGGCGACCTCTTGAAGAGCGCCGCGGACGTTGGCGGGCTGCACGTCGTCACGACCACGGTCACGAGCGGCGACCCCAACAGCCTGCGCCAGATGGGCGACGTGCTGCGCGACAAGGACGCCTCCGTGGTGGCGGTCATCGCGCTCGCGGGTGAGAAGGTGACGTTGCTGGCGGTCTGCGGCAAGGACGCGGTCGCCAGGGGCGTCAGGGCGGGCGACATCATCAAGAGCATCGCCCCCATCGTCGGCGGCAAGGGCGGCGGAAAGCCGGACAGCGCCATGGGCGGCGGCAGCGACGCAAGCAAGGTGAGCGAGGCGCTCACGGCAGTGAAGCCGTTTGTCGAAAAGATTGTTGGCTGAAAAACAACAGAAAGGAGTCCCTATATGTCGGATTGCTTGTTCTGCAAGATCATTTCCGGGGAAATCCCCAGCAGCAAAGTATATGAGGATGACATCTGCCTTGCGTTCAACGACATTGACCCGCAGGCACCGGTGCATTTTCTTGTGATCCCGAAAACGCACATCGGCAGCGTCGCAGAGGTGAATGAGTGTAACAGTGCGGTCGTCGCGCATATCTTCGAGGTGATCGCAAAGATCGCGCGGGAGAAGGGCGTGGAGAGCTATCGCGTGGTGTCGAACATCGGCGAGCAGGCGGGGCAGAGCGTGCCGCACCTGCACTTCCATGTGCTCTCCGGCCGCGACATGACGTGGCCTCCGGGCTGACGGGGGTCCGGCGCGTATGATGGCGAGTGAGAAGACGGGCGGCTTGCTGACCCACCTGTTCACGCAGGGGCTGTCGGGAAAGCGGTACGACACGGTGCTCAAGGCGGTGCTCAAGCTGAAGCCCCACAGCGAGGAAACGGTTCTTTCCTGCCCACTGGAGGAGGCGTCGGCTGCGCTGGAGCGCTGCGGCGCGCTGTTTCCTGAGGATACGGAACCGGGCGAGGTCGTCGGTTTTGTCATGGCAGGGATTGGCGACAGGAACCCGGCGGTGATCGAGTTGTGCCCGGAGGGCGGTGCGCTGCGCGTCCGCGCGACGGCAAAGGAGGGGCTGATCCCGCAAGGCACGTCGAGAAAGGCGCTGGAAAAGCTCCAAGGGGCGCTGTGAGCCGGTCTTTTTTGAAGAAACGGTGAAATAACGCTTGCATTTTCACGAACGTTGTGATATTCTACCATAGCTTGAAAAAGGGCGGTCCTCTGGCGTGGGCGGCAATCACCGCATATTACAAACGACCATGAACGCCTATCATACAGGAGGAAAACATCCATGGATCTCATCAAGGAACTCGAAAAGCAGCAGTTGAAGGCCGAGCCGCCTGTCGCCAATGTCGGTGACACCGTCCGCGTGCATGTGCGCATCAAGGAAGGCTCCCGCGAGCGTATTCAGGTCTTCGAGGGCATTGTCATCGCCAAGAAGCACGGCGGCATTGAGGAAACCATCACCGTACGCCGTCTCGCCTATGGCGTCGGCGTGGAGAAGGTGTTCCCCATCCACAGCCCCTCGATCGAGAAGATCGAGACCGTGCGCAAGGGCTATGTCCGTCGCGCCAAGCTGTATTATCTGCGCGGTCGCGTCGGCAAGGCAGCCAAGATTCGCGAGAAGCTGTAAGAAGCTCAATGAGAGAAAAAACGTTCGGGAGGAAACTCCCGAACGTTTTTTTCGTTACTTTGTAATCAGGTACAGCCCCAATGCGCAGACCGCGGCTCCGATGAGCTGCCGCGCGGTGATCTGCTCGTGAAACAGAAAGTACCCGACAAACAGCAGCACCACGGCGAGACTGATGTTGCCCACCAGCGAGCCGACGCTGATCTTCCAGCCCGCGCGGTAGAGAAACACGTTGCCGGCTTCCAGCCCCACGATGGCAAGCCCCAGAAGGAACGGCGCCCAGTTGAGCTTGTGCAGCTCCGTGAGCACGTTGGCGGGACGGACGCTCACGACGAACGTGACGGCGGAGATCGCCGCGCCGATGAGATAGGTCACGGTCAGCGCGCCGAAGGCATGGGCGTCCTCCGGCATGGACTTCGCGCAGATGTGATAGAAGCAGTTACTGCCGACGATGACCAGCAGCGGCCAGATCATGTTCCACATAAGAAAACCTCCTAAAAAAGCCACCGACCCCTTTGGGCGGTGGCAATCTCAAACGAAATCGCTCTGACTTCTCACAAATTGAATTATATAAGAAGAAAAGATGCCTGTCAATGCATTTTTTGCTTGATTCACGGCGGCAATTCCCTTATAATATAAAAGTTAAATTTTGCGCAGACGCGGAGAGGAGGGAAGCCGATGAGCACGGTCATCGCGTCGGTGGACGCGGGAAGCCCCGCGGAGCGGGCGGGCATCCGCGCCGGCGAAACGCTTTTGAAACTCAATCACCACGAGATTGCGGACGTGCTGGACTACCGCTTCTTCTGCTACGATCCGGTGCTGCGTGTGGAGCTGCAGGAGCCAGACGGCACGGTGCGCAGGCTCCGCGTCCGCAAGGACGAGGGGGAGGACCTCGGTCTGAACTTTGACACCTACCTCATGGACGAGCCGCGCCCCTGTTCCAATCACTGCGTGTTCTGCTTTGTCGACCAGATGCCGCCGAATATGCGCGACACATTGTACTTTAAAGATGACGACGCGCGGCTATCCTTTCTGATGGGCAACTACATCACGCTCACCAACCTGTCTGAGCGCGAGGCGCAGCGCATCATCGACCTGCGCATCAGCCCCATCAATGTATCCGTACAGGCGACGGAGCCGCAGCTGCGGCGGACGCTGCTGGGCAACAAGGACGCGGACAAGAGCATCGAGTACATGCGCGCCTTCGGCGAGGCGGGCATCGAGATGAACGGTCAGATCGTCGTCTGCCCCGGCTGGAACGACGGCGATCACCTGCGCCGCACCATCGAGGATTTGATGGAGATCGGCTTCCACTCCTGCTCCGTGGTGCCGGTTGGGCTGACCAAGTACCGCAAGGGTCTTGCCCGGCTGCATCCGGTGGATGAGGAGAGCGCGAACGCCATCATTGACATCGTGGACGAGTACGGTGAAAAATGTCTGAAGCGGTTTGGCACGCGCATGTTTTTCTGCGCGGACGAGCTGTACCTCAAGGCAAACCGTCCCCTGCCGGATGAGAGTTATTACGAGGACTATCAGCAGCTGGATAACGGTGTGGGCATGCTCCGCAACACGACCAACGAGTTTCTGGACGGCTTGCGGGATATCGACGACGGCGACGTGAGCAGCTTCACCATCGCCACCGGCGTTGCCGCCGCGCCGTTCATTGAGCGGCTGGTGGACGAGGCGAAGCAAAAATTTCCCGCGCTGCGCGGGGAGGTCGTCGCCATTGTCAATGATTTCTTCGGTCACAGCATCACGGTCTCCGGACTTGTGACCGGGCAGGACATCATCAGGCAGCTCACGTCGCGGGAACTGGGCGAGCGCATCATCATCCCCGCCAATATGCTCCGCCACGGCGAGGGCGTGTTCCTCGACGATGTGACGCTGGAGCAGCTGTCCGACGCGCTGCACCGGCCGGTGGTGGTTTCCGAGACCGACGGCTATTCCTTAGTCGACACCCTTTTCTCCAAGGAGGAAGATACGATATGAAACCTTTGGTTGCCATTGTGGGTCGCCCGAATGTGGGCAAGTCCATGCTCTTCAACAAGCTCATCGGCAAGCGCCTTGCCATCGTCGAGGACACCCCCGGCGTCACCCGCGACCGCATCTACGGCGAGTGCGAGTGGGTGGGGCGGAAGTTCATGCTGGTCGATACCGGCGGCATCGAGCCGCGCACCGACGATCAAATCCTGACCTTTATGCGTGAGCAGGCGCAGATCGCCATTGACCACGCCGACGTCATCATCTTTCTGACCGACATCAAGACCGGTCTCACCGCCTCCGATCAGGAGGTGGCGACGATGCTGCTCAAGTCCGGCAAGCCCATCGTGCTGGCGGTGAACAAGATGGACTCCACCGGCACGCTCGACCCGGACTACTACGAGTTCTATAACCTCGGCATGGGTGACCCTGTGGCGGTCTCCGCCGTCCACGGTCACGGCACCGGCGACCTGTTGGATCGCTGCATCGAATACTTTCCGCCCGACGACGGCGAGGACGAGGACGACGACACCATCAAGGTCGCCGTGATCGGCAAGCCCAACGTGGGCAAGTCCTCGCTGGTGAACCGCATTCTGGGTCAGGAGCGTGTGATCGTCAGCAACGTGGCGGGCACGACCCGCGACGCCATCGACAGCTATTTTGAAAACGAGTCGGGCAAATACGTCTTTATCGATACCGCGGGCATGCGCAAGAAGTCCAAGGTGGACGAGAGCATCGAGCGCTACAGCGTCCTGCGCGCGACCATGGCGATCGACCGCGCGGATGTGTGCCTTATCCTGATCGACGCCACCGAGGGCGTCACCGAGCAGGACACCAAGGTCGCCGGTCTCGCGCACGAGGCGGGGAAGGCGTGCATCATTGTGGTGAACAAGTGGGATTTGGTCGAAAAAGACGGCAAGACCATGGATCACATGCGCGAAGACGTGCGCCGTGACCTTGCCTACATGACCTATGCGCCGGTGCTGTTTATCTCGGCGGCGACGGGGCAGCGCGTGCCGCGGCTCTTTGAGCTGATCAACTACGTCCACGAACAGTCCTGCACCCGCATCACCACCGGCATGCTCAACAACGTGCTAGAGGACGCGCAGACACGCGTCCAACCGCCCACGGACAAGGGCAGACGCCTGAAAATTTACTACATGACGCAGGTCGGCGTGAAGCCGCCGCACTTTGTTGTGTTCTGCAACGACGCGCGGCTGTTCCATTTTTCCTATCGCCGGTATCTTGAAAACTGCATCCGCAGCGTGTTCGGTCTGGAGGGTACGCCCATCGTCCTCACCGTCCGCGAGCGCGGGGAGAAGGAGTAAGCCATGGGAAGCTCGACTGCTGAGACCGTCACATGGGCGCTGCTGGCGATCGCGGGTTATCTGCTGGGCTGCGCCAACGGTGCGATCCTGACCTCAAAGGTGTTCTACCGCGACGACGTGCGCAGCCACGGCAGCGGCAACGCGGGACTGACGAACTTTTACCGCACCTATGGCGCGAAGATGGTGCTGTGCGTCATTGCCATCGACATGCTCAAGGCGGTCATCGCCGTGCAGCTCGGCGGCGCGCTCCTCGGCGGAGCTTTGGGGAAGTACTTCATGGGCTTTTTCTGCATGCTGGGGCACATGTTCCCCGCGCTGTACCATTTTAAGGGCGGCAAGGGCATCCTCAGCAGCGGCACGCTGCTGCTGTGCCTTGATTGGCGCGTGGCGCTGGTGAGCTGGGGCGCGTTCGCGGTGCTGGTGGCGCTGACCCGCTATGTGTCGCTCGGCAGCGTTGCCGCGGCGGCGCTGCTGCCCGTGACGACGTTTTTTGTTTATCGCGGCGCGGCGCATTTTCCGTGGATCATGCTCCTCGGTACGCTGATCGGCGGGATGGTGGTCTGGGCGCACCGGGCGAATATCGGGCGGTTACTCCGCGGCACCGAGAGCAAATTCACCTTTCACAGGGGGGCGGAAAAGACATGAACGCCATGGTACTCGGCAGCGGCGGCTGGGGTACGGCGCTGGCGACGGTGCTGCACGACAACGGTCACCGCGTCACACTCTGGTCGCACAACAGCGAAAAAGCGGAGAAAATGAGTATAAGCCGACAGAATCCGCTGCTCTCCGGCGTGGAGATTCCCAAGGGAATCGAGATCACGGCGGACATTGCCCGTCTGCGGAACGCGGAGCTTGCGGTGTTTGCCACGCCGTCCTTTGCCCTGCGGGAGACCGCGAAAAAAGCCGCGCCGTACCTGCGGCAGGATACACTGGCGGTGTCCGTAACCAAGGGGATCGAGCCGAAGACCCACCGCCGCATGTCGCAGATCGTGCGGGAGGAGACCGGACATGAGCGCGTCGCGGTGCTTTCGGGACCGTCGCATGCCGAGGAGGTGGCGCGGCGGATGCCGACGGGCTGCGTCGCGGCAGCGGAATCGCAAGCGGACGCGGAAGCGGTGCAGCACGCGTTTATGAACGAGGCGTTTCGCCTCTACACCCACGACGACGTGGTGGGCGTGGAACTTTCCGGCGCGCTCAAGAATGTGATCGCGCTGTGCTGCGGTATCTCCGACGGCTGCGGCTTCGGGGATAACGCCAAGGCGCTGCTGATGACCCGCGCGCTCACGGAGATGTCACGGCTTGCGGAGAAGCTGGGCGGGCGGCAGGACACGCTGGCGGGACTCGCCGGTGTGGGCGATTTAATCGTCACCTGTACGTCGATGCACTCCCGCAACCGCCGCGCGGGTATCCTGATCGGTCAGGGCAAGAGCGCGGAGGACGCGATGCGAGAGGTCGGCGCGGTGGTGGAGGGCTGGTACGCCTGCCAGAGCGTTCACGAGATTTCCGAGGAACTGTACGTCACCATGCCGATTTGCGGCGCGGTGTACGAGGTGCTGTTCGGCGGCGCGGACGTGCGCAAGATCGTTCACACGCTGATGAATCGCCTTCCCAAGCGGGAGAGCGAAAGCTGCTGGATCTGAAAAAATCGGGCGAAAGCCCGATTTTTTACTTTTCCATGACGAAATCGATGGAAAAAGAGGTCAGCTCATTCTTGCGGAACAGATACATTCCGCCGAAATCATCATACCCGGCATACGTCACATGACAGACTGCACGGATTCCTCGAACCGGACACCCGTGAGAACCCCGTTATCTTCGGCAAAGGTGAGCGGCGGGTATATTGTTTCGACAACGGTGACATAGACGCCGTCGAGCGGTCGCGCGACCCAGCCCGTTTCCGCGTCCAAACGGAGAAACTGATTGCGATCGAGGAAGTCCGCCAGCTTGTTGTAGTTTTCGCAGAATTCATCCACGGTGATGTCGCCGCGGTGCTTCGGCAGCAGCGCTTCCAGGTCGGAACTGGAATAATCGCGGTAACCGTTTTCTCTCCGCCCCGGGTGCAGCAGCCCCTCCGATTCGTAGAACCGGATGTTGGCGCGGGTCATGCCGGAGCGATCTTCGATTTCTTTGATGGTCATGACACAAACCTCCTTACGGTCTTGAGCGTAAGGCATCAAGTGGGTTGACAGTCAAGTGTTTTTTCCGGTTTTTCAAAAAAACGGCGACCAATCGGCCGCCATTTTGCTGTTTACTTGTCCAGCGCGTTGAGTTCCTCCTGCACCGCGCGGAACGCGTTGGGCAGCTGGGAGAGACTGTCGCGGGAAGCGTTGAGCGTGGAGATGATGAGTTCGCTTTCCCGCACGCTGGAGTTGATGAACTCGCGCAGACGCTTCTTCACGTCATCGACGTAGGCGTCCGCGCACTCGCGCTTGTCCCGCTCATAGGACTCCGCACGCTCGCGAGTCTCGCGCTCGTAGGCGTCGGCGCGTTCACGCACCTCGCGCTCGTAGGCGTCGCCGCGTTCGTGAGCGGCGCTTTCGTAGGCGTCTGCGCGCTGACGCGCCTCAATCTCCAGCTGCGCGAGGCTCGCCTGATCGCAGCGGTACGCCTCCACCTGAGGGGCGAGTTTGCCCACCTGCTCTTGCAGCTGCTCCGCCTGCGTTCGCAGGCTGTCCCGCTCGTCGGCGAGCGTGTCCGCCTCGCCTCGCTTCGCCTCCAGCGCTTCTTTCGCCTCGGCGATGGCGCGTTTGGCGGTGTCCAGCTCCGCGCGCAGCGCCGCCTGCGCTGCGCGGTTTTCGCTCAGCGCTTCGTTGGCGGAGGCGAGCTCCCGCCGCAGCATTTCGTTTTCCTCCGCGAGCTTGCTCTCGGTTTGCTCCAGCGAGGCGATGCGCTCCTTGGACGCACCGGCGCTCTTTTCAATATAATCTATGACGTCTTTGCGGCGGAACCCACCGAAAAACGAGCTTTTGAACGTGTTATTCTCCATAATCGTCACATCTCCACAAAATTATCCATGCTAGAGGCATGGTAACACAAATATGCGCCGTTGACAAGAAAAACTTAAATCAATATAATGGTGGCGCAGTTTTGCGAACGGGGGAGAAAAACATGGAGAAGAACACTCGTCAGAAAGAATTCCGCGAGCGCTTCGCGCGTCATGCGGACGAACTCAAATGGCTCTATATGGAGCTTTATCACGGTGATGAGAGCGCGTACCATTACTTTGTGGAGATGCTCAGCCGGATGTATGCCGAGCGCAACGCGTCTCTACGGAAGCTGGATCGGGAACGCCTGGACAACCCGGACTGGTATAAGGGTCACGAGCTGGTGGGCATGCTCATGTACGTCTCGGCTTTTGCCAAGAACCTGAAAGGCGTGCGCAAAAAGCTGGATTACATCACCGACTGCGGCGTGAACTACCTGCACCTCATGCCGCTGCTGGAAAGCCCGGAGGGGCGCAGCGACGGCGGTTATGCCGTGTCGGATTTCCGCACGGTGCAGCCGGAGCTTGGCACGATGGATGATCTCGCGGCGCTGACGAAGGACTGCCACAAGCGCGGCATCGCCGTGTGCCTCGACTTCGTGATGAACCACACCAGCGAGGATCACGAGTGGGCGATGCGCGCGAAAGCGGGGGAGAAGGAGTATCAGGATCGCTACTTCTTCTATGACAACTGGGACATTCCCAACCAGTTCGAGCAGACGGTTCCGCAGGTGTTCCCGCAGACGGCGCCGGGCAACTTCAGCTGGTGCCCGGAGGCGAACAAGGTTGTCATGACCACCTTCTATCCCTATCAGTGGGACCTCAACTACGCCAATCCCGTCGTGTTCAACGACATGACGGAGAACATGCTCTACCTCTGCAATCAGGGCGTGGACGTCATCCGTCTCGACGCGACGCCGTACATCTGGAAGGAGCTGGGAACCAATTGCCGCAACCTGCCGCAGGTACACACGCTGGTGCGCATCATGCGCATGGTCTGCGAAATCGTTTGCCCCGGCACGCTGCTCCTCGGTGAGATCGTCATGGAGCCCAGCAAGGTCGTGCCGTACTTCGGCACGGTGGATAAGCCGGAGTGCCACCTGCTCTATAACGTCACCACCATGGCAAGCACCTGGCACACCGTGGCGACCAAGGACACAAGATTGCTGCGCCATCAGCTCGAACAGGTTTTTGCGCTGCCCAGACAGTACACCTTCCTCAACTATCTCCGCTGTCACGACGATATCGGCTGGGGACTGGACTACAACTTCATTTCCAGCTACGGCGGGCAGGAGGTGCCGCACAAGAAGTTCCTCAACGACTACCTCACCGGCAAGTGGGAAGGCAGCCCCGCCCGCGGTGAGCTGTACAACGACGATCCACGCCTCGGCGACGCGCGCCTGTGCGGCACAACGGCGTCACTGTGCGGCTTGGAGGCGGCGCGCTACGAGAAGGACGGCTTCAAGATCGACTGGGCGCTGCGCGAGGACATTATGCTCCACGCGTATATGTTTACCCTCAGCGGAATCCCTGTGCTCTACAGCGGTGACGAGATCGCGCAGGAGAACGACTACGGCTACCACGACGATCCCCTCAAGCGTGAGGACAGCCACTGGCTGCACCGCGGCGACATTGATTGGGACAAGGCGGCGCTTCGTACCGACCCCGACACCGTGGAGGGCAGACTTTTCGCGGCGCTGCGCCGACTGGAGACCATGCGCGGCGAGCATCGCGCCTTCGACGGCAAGGCGGACGTGTGGCTGTTGGACACGGGTTACGACGGCGTGCTGGGCATCGGCCGCTACTGCGACGGGGAAAAGCTGCTGGCGTATTTCAACTTTGATGTGGTGGAGCGCGTGGTCTGGACAGGCGAGGACGTTGAACTGACCGATCTCTGGACGGGCGAGAAGCGCGAACCGGCGCTGCCCATCCCATCGGGTGACTTCCGGTGGCTGATCCGCACCTACGATACGGAGGAGCAGAAGTGAAGCTCATATTTCTGGACATTGACGGCACCCTGACGGAGCCGGGTACCAATATTCCGCCGGAGAGCGCACTGACCGCCATTCGCGCCGCGCAGGCGGCGGGGAACAAGGTTTTCCTCTGCACCGGGCGCAACTACGCCATGCTCTCGCCGCTGCTGCAATACGGCTTTGACGGCTTTGTGGGCAGCGCGGGGGGCTATGTGGTTTGCGGCGATGAGGTGCTCTACGATCACCCGATGCCGGTGGAGACCGCCGCGGACATCCTGCGCATCCTGCACGAAAACGGCGTGCACTGCACGGTGGAGGCGCGCAGCGCGTCTTACAGCGACGAGGACATCGTGGACTTTCTCGCGAGCGTCAGCGGCGACGGCAACAGCGAGCTGGTGCGCTGGCGGCGGGCGCTGGAGGAAAACCTCCACATCCTGCCCATGCACGAGTACGACGGCGCGCCGCTGTACAAGGTCATCTTCATGTGCCGGGAGGCGGGACAGCTTGCCGCCGCTCGCGTGGCGTATGAGAAGGACTTCAACTTTGTGGTGCAGGACGCGTTCTCCCAGGGCTGCATCAACGGCGAGATGATCAACCGCGCCTTTGATAAGGGACGTGGCGTGCGGATGATCGCGGATAAGCTGAGCGTACCCATCGAGGACACCGTGGGCTTTGGCGACAGCATGAACGACCTCGAGATGATCGAAACGGTGGGCGTCAGCGTCTGCATGGCGAACGGCAGTCCGGCGCTCAAGGAGCGCAGCGACGTGGTTTGCGGCGCGGTATCCGAGGACGGGCTTGCCCACGCATTCGAACAATTGCAGCTTGTTTGACGATTTTACAAAAAACTTGCGTCCAAGACGCAAGTTTTTGTTTACATTGATGTTTTCTTCCAGTATAATGTTATCCGTGACCGTTCATGCGGACGGTCAACAAGTGAAAAGTGAAGGAGAAAACCACTTATGGCATTGGATTACCGTAAGTGCGCTGAGGAAATCTACTCCCACCTCGGTGGCAGAGAGAACATCATCAGCGCGGCGCACTGCGCCACCCGTCTGCGTCTTGTTATCGCAGACAACAGCAAGCTCGACAAGGAAGCTCTGGAGAACGTAGACGGCGTCAAGGGTATGTTCGAGTCGAACGGACAGCTTCAGCTTATCATCGGCACCGGCACCGTCAACAAGGTGTACGATGAGTTCCTCGCCGTCACCGGCATGACCGCCGCCACCAAGGACGAGGTCAAGGCCGCGGCGGCTGCGCAGGCTCCGCTGTGGAGACGCATCCTCAAGGTTCCCGGCGACGTGTTCGTTCCCATTCTGCCCGCCATCGTGGCGAGCGGCTTGATGATGGGTATTGTCGAAGCCATCCCGAAGTTCGCGCCCGCCTTTGGCGCTACCGACTGGTTCTCGTTCCTCGACCTCGTGGCGAACACCGCGTTCGCGCTCCTGCCCGTGCTGGTGGCAATCTCCGCCTCCCGCGTGTTCGGCTGCAACATCTTCCTCGGCGCCGTCATGGGTCTCATGATGGTTCACCCCGCGCTCATCAACGCATGGACGGTCGGCAACTATGCCGCCGGAGAGATTCCCACCTGGCATCTGCTCTTCTTCAACGTTCAGCAAGTGGGTTATCAGGGTCACGTCATCCCTGTGATCCTGTCCATCCTGCTGATGTCCTACATCGAGAAGTGGCTGCATAAGCACGTACCGGAGATGATCGACCTGTTCGTCACCCCGCTTTGCACCGTGCTGGTCACCTCGTTCATCACCTTTACCATCATCGGGCCGGTGTTCTCCGTGGTTGAGAACTGGGTGCTCGCTGGCGCGCAGGTGCTCATCACCATCGGCGCCGGTCTCGGCGCGGCGGTCATGGGCGCGATCTATCCGCTCACCGTCGTCATGGGTCTGCACCACATGTACAACGTCATCGAGGCGGGCATGATCTCGTCCACCGGCGTCAACACCTGGATGCCCATTGCTTCCGCCGCCAACTTTGCGCAGTTCGGCGCGTGCCTTGCGGTCGCGCTCAAGGTCAAGAACCAGAAGACCAAGTCTGTGGCGCTGCCGTCCTCGCTCTCCGCGTCCCTCGGTATCACGGAGCCGGCGATCTTCGGTATCAACTTCCGCTTCATGAAGCCCTTTGCCTGCGGTATGGCGGGCGGCGCGGTCGCGTCCTTCCTTGCTTCCCACATGCACGGCACCGACATGGCGGGCAACGTCGTCCCCTTCGGCGCGACGACCTACGGCGTCACCGGTATTCCCGGCATCCCCGCCGTCAATAACACCGGCATGTATCTCATTGAGTTGCTGGTCGCCGCGGGCGTTGCGTTCGCGCTGACCTGGATCATCTGGAAGGAAGACGAGCAGCCCAAGGCGAAGAAGGAAGCTGCCCCTGCCAAGGCGGCGGAGAAGATCGAAGCCCCCAAGACCAGCGTCATCCGTTGCGCTGCCGGCGCGGTGCTCCAGCCCACGAAGGGCAAGGTCATCGCCCGCGAGCAGATTCCCGATGAGACCTTTGCCGCTGGTATCCTCGGCGATGGCGTCGGCATCGAGCCCGAAGAGGGCGTCGTGGTCGCTCCCTTCGACGGCGAAGTCACCTCCGTCGCTGACAGCAAGCACGCCATCGGTCTTGAGTCCAACGGCATGGAGGTTCTCATCCACGTCGGCGTGGACACCGTCAGCATGAACGGCAACGGCTTTACGCCCGCGGTCAAGGAGGGCGACAAGGTCAAGGCGGGTCAGAAGATTCTGACCTTCGACCGCGCGAAGATCAAGGCGGCGGGTCATCCCGACACCGTGGTCGTGCTGCTGACGAACTCCGACGATCTGGAGAACGTCGAGTGCGGCGCCAAGTGAGTTGATATACCGGAACAACCGATTATCATAATCAATTTTCACAAGGAGGAATCGTAACCATGAAGAGTTTTAACTACACCATTACCGATCCCGTTGGCATCCATGCCCGCCCCGCCGGCATTCTGGTCAAGGAGATCAAGAACTATGTCGGCACCACAGTGACCGTCACCAAGGGCGACAAGAGCGTCAACGCGCTCAAGCTCATGGCGCTCATGGGCATGGGCATCAAGCAGGGCGACACCGTCACCGTCAGCATCGAGGGTGAGAACGAGGAAGAAGTCGCCGCTAAGATCGAGGAGTTCTTCAAGACCTATTTCTAAGCCACAATAACGGAAAACGGCTGCCCGGAGTGACAGCCGTTTTCTGTATGCAACGATACGAAGGGAGTAAAGACGATGATCTCGATTCAAGGTAAGGGCGTATCTGCCGGCGTCGCTGCCGGTCCGCTCTATTTCTATCAGCGCGCCAAAGCCGAAATCACCCGTACCACAGTCTCCGACGTCGAGACGGAGTGGAAGCGCTTCAAGGACGCGCAGGCAAAAGCGATCGACCAGCTTGGCGCGCTCGCCGACAAGGCGCGCGCCGAGGCGGGCGACGAAGCCGCACTGTTGTTTGAGACCCATCAGATGATGGCGGAGGACCTCGACTACGAGGAGGCGATCGAAGAGGCGATCAAGGGTGGAACCAACGCCGAAGCGGTCGTCAGTGACGTGCGCGACCAGTTCGCGGAGATGTTCGCCAACATGGACGATACCTACATGCAGGCGCGCGCGGCGGACGTGAAGGACGTCTCCAACCGCATCATCGGCATCCTGACCGGCGCGGTGCAGGGCGGTATCGATAGCGATGTGCCTGTGATCCTCGCCTCTGACGACCTCGCCCCCAGCGAGACCGTTCAGCTGGATAAGAGCAAGATTCTGGGCTTCATCACCGAGGGAGGCTCCGGCTCCAGCCATACCGCCATTCTTGCCCGCACCATGGGCATTCCCGCCATCATCGGCGTGGGCGACCAGCTGAAAAAGGAATACGCGGGTCGCGAGGTTATCGTGGACGGCGGAACCGGCACCGCGGTGTTGGAGGCGGACGCCGACACCCGCGCGCACCTGATGAAGAAGCGCGAGGAACAGCTCAAGCTTCAGGAGATGCTGGATCAGCTCAAGGGCAAGGAGAACGTCACCAAGGACGGTCACAAGATTCGCATTTACTGCAACATTGGCAACCCTGAGGACGTACACAACGTGCTCAAGAACGACGGCGGCGGCATCGGTCTGTTCCGCAGCGAGTTCCTCTACCTCGGCTGCGACGACTTCCCCACCGAGGACTATCAGTTCGAGGCGTACAAAAAGGTGCTCTCGGATATGGACGGCAAGGAAGTGGTCATCCGCACGCTGGACATCGGCGCGGACAAGCAGATCGGCTACTTCAACCTCCCGCAGGAGGAGAATCCTGCCATGGGCAACCGCGCACTGCGTATCTGCCTCAACCGTCCCGAAATCTTCAGAACCCAGCTCCGCGCGCTTTACCGCGCGTCGGCGTTCGGCAAGCTGTGCATCATGTTCCCGATGGTCGCCAGCGTCTGGGAGGTCAAGGAAGCCAAGAAGATGTGCGAGCAAGTCAAGAAGGAGCTGGACAGCGAGGGCATTGCCTACTCCGATGATGTGCAGATCGGCATTATGATCGAAACGCCTGCGGCGGCGATCATGAGTGACCGTCTCGCCAAGGAGGTTGACTTCTTCTCCTGCGGCACCAACGACCTGACCCAGTACACGCTCGCCTGTGACCGCCAGAACAATGACCTCGGTCGCTTCTTTGACCCGCATCACCCTGCGGTGCTGCGTCTGCTGAAGATGGTCGCGGACAACGCCCACAAGAATGGCATCTGGGTCGGCATTTGCGGCGAGTTGGGCGCAGACCTGCAGCTGACCGAGACCTTCCTCTCCATCGGCATCGACGAGCTGTCGGTTTCCCCGCGCGCCGTCCTGCCCCTGCGCAAGAAGATCATTGAGACCAATGTCGCGCAGGTGCGTGATAAGCTGCTGGGCGATCTCGCCAGCGACCAGACGCCGGTTTGATCAGAGACTATGAGCGAAAAAAACTATGATGTAGTGGCTCTCGGTGAGCTGCTGATCGACTTCACCCAGCACGGCAGGAGCGAGCAGGGGAATACCCTCTTTGAGGCGAATCCCGGCGGTGCACCGGCAAATGTGCTGGCGATGCTGCGCAAGCTGGGCAAACGCTGTGCCTTTCTCGGCAAAGTCGGCGCGGACGGCTTCGGTGATGTGCTGGAAGAGACGCTTCGCTCCGTCGGCATTGACAGCCGCGGACTGTGCCGCGACAAGGCGGTGCATACGACGCTCGCGGTGGTGCATACCTTTGAGAATGGCGACCGGGATTTCAGCTTTTACCGCAAGCCCGGCGCGGACGTGAACCTGGCTGCCGACGAGCTGGACGAGGACGTGCTGAGCAGCTGCCGCATTTTTCACTTCGGCTCTCTGTCCCTGACCGACGAGCCGGTGCGTTCCGCCACCCACCGCGCCATTGAACTGGCGCGGCAAAACGGCGCGGTTATCTCCTACGATCCCAACCTCCGTCCGCCTCTGTGGGACAGCGAGGACGCGGCGAAGGAGCAAATCGCGTGGGGACTTGCGCAGTGCGACGTGCTGAAAATTTCGGACAACGAGGTGGAGTTCCTGTGCGGTACCACCGACTTTGACAAGGGCGCGGCAATGCTTCGGGCGCAGAACCCGAACATCCGCCTGCTGGACATCACCGCGGGTGCGGAGGGCAGCTACTGCTACTATGGCGACATGCGTGCATTTGAGCCGGGCTGCACCCTCGGCTGCGTGATCGAGACCACCGGAGCGGGGGACACGTTCTGCGCCTCGGTGCTGAATTACATCCTCGATCACGGTCTGGACGGCTTGACGGAGGCCCAGCTCCATGAGATGCTGCGCTTTGCCAACACGGCGGCGTACATCGTCACCACGCGGCACGGAGCGATCCGTTCCATGCCGGAGCGCTCCGAAGTGGAAGCGATTCTCAACCGATAAAAAAAGAAACGGCGCAAGCCGTTTCTTTTTTTTATCAGATATCCAGATAATATTTTTCATAGGCATTGATGATGGTGGTTTCACCGTAGCTGCGCACGCGCTCAATGCTTGCGCCATAGTTCATGTGAACATGACCGTGGACAAAGTATTTGGGGTGGAAGGTGTCCAGCAGCTTGAGGTAGCAGCCGAAGCCCACATGGGCGGGATCGCTGTCATCGCCGAGACCTCTGGCGGGGGAGTGGGTCAATACGATGTCCACGCCGCCTGCCAGAATGATGCGCGGCCAGAGCTTCATCAGCCGCCGCGCCATTTCCCGCTCGGTGTACTGGTTGGAGCCGCCGTTGTAGCGGATGCTCCCGCCGAGACCGAGAATGCGCAGACCGCTCACCTTGACCAACTTATCCTCAATGCAGTCACAGCCCTCCGGCGGATGGCTTTCGTAAGTGCGGTCGTGGTTGCCATGGACATACAGCAGCGGCGCCCGCCCCATCGTCACAAGAAACGACAGGTACTTCGCGCTCAGGTCGCCGCAGGAGAGCATCAGGTCAACGTCGTCCAGCCGTCCGGGCTGATAATAATCCCAGAGGTACTGACTTTCGACGTCGGAAAGCAGGAGCAGCTTCATGGCGTATCCCTCTTTTATTTATATATCTATCATACACACAGAAACAAATGGTAAAATCAGAGAATGGTGCCGCTCTTTTCGGGTACGATCTCGTCGCGGTAGACGCCCTGCAAGCGGGCAAGTCCCCGCGCCATAGGCAGCAGCTCGTCGAACGAGGGGAGCGAGCCGTCCACGTTGTCCGCGAACCAGTCCATGTGAAGAATTTCATCCGGGGAGAAGAAGTGCGATCCGTCGCTGCGGAGCATGCCGTCCTGCGAGCGAATCATCCGCTCAAAGGGGAGGATCGAGCCGTCCGCTACGCCGCGACACAGAAGATTTGCCAGTTGACGCACACCGGCGGGCAGCTCATTGTCGATCAGTACGCCGATAGAGCCACTGCGCATGCCCCACCAGTAGTTCACGGCGCGGTCGCCGCCAGAGCTCATGGCGTCCCAGCTGCCGTTCAGAATGCCGCGAATCAGCTTCTCGTAGACCTTGCCCCAGTGCCAGTAGGGGGAGGCGATGGCGTGGTATTTGCCGTTTTCCACGGTGCACAGCCCCCACGGTTCGCACATGCGATCGGGCGTTGGTACGTCACGGTTGGAGATGATCGTTGCGCCGCCTGTCGCCAGCGTCTCCATGGCGTGTTCGTCCACGCACGACCAGCAGAGCTTGATTTTGGCGTTCGGGTTCGTCAGCTGCGCGCCGAGGGCAAAGGCGTTGATGCTTGCCGGTACGCCGAGGATCGGGTTGCTGGCAACGTAACCGATGCTATTGTTGCGGCACAGTGCGCCCGCAATGGCGCCGGTGACGAACTTGCCCTCGTAGATTCGGCAATAATAGGTTCGCATCCCCAGATACGGCATGGAGATGGAGCAGCTGAGCACCTTTACGTCAGGGTGCGCGGCGGCGACCTTGCGGCACGCGCCGATCAGCGACGGTGTGGTGCCGAAGATGACCTGTGCGCCGTCCTTCACCGCTTCCTCCATTACCGCCTCGGCGTTTTGCGCGCCGTAGTAGGTTTGGCAGACCACGCGGTCGCCCAGCACCGCCTCAACATACTGACGACCGAGGTCGTGCGCGTGCGCCCAGTCGCTGTGTTCGGGCAGGTAGTCGCTGACGAAGGCAAGCCGCAGCTTCGTCGGCGCAACGGTCTGAACAATTTTTCGCAGCACGTTGGTCTCGGATTCGGCGGGTTCCTGTGACTCGGTGCTGACAGCCACCGGCTCGCTTTGCGCCGCGACGCGGACGTCCGGCCACACGGCGGAGAGCGCCTTGTTCAGTTCCGCGGCGCTCATGCCCTTGAGCTGATCGAAGGTGTACAGCTTGAGAAAGACCAGCATCGCGTCCGCGACGGTAACGTTCAGCTTGTCGCCGCCGAGCTTGTTGAACGCCTTCTCGAACGCCCAGTAGCCGGAGAGAAAGCTGCGGCGCTCCATCTCCGTCCAGACCTGTCCCGGCTCGCGGCCGAGGGCGCTTTGCAGCTTGGCGAACCGTCCGGGACGGCTGAAGGAGACCTGATAAAGTCCCGTGAGCTGATAGGACTCCATGAAGTCGTAATACGCGCGAATGGCGGGGTCCTCTGACCACGCGGGAACGATGCGGGTTACATAGGCGGGGATAGACGGTGCGCCGTAGCTTTTCAGCACACTGACGCGTTTGTTGCCCTCTTGAACGAAGAACCGCCCCAGATACTCGAAGCAGCGCACCGGCTCACGGATACCCTCGTCGCTGAGGTGAGCGGCGCAGAGATTGATCCACTTGGACGCGAATTCGCTGTCGACCGGCATAAGCGGCATGAAGTCAGCGGCAAAGGCGTCGCGCCTGCCCTGGGTCTTGGTGCCGCAGATGCGGCTCGCGGGGATTTCCAACAGCCCCATGTCCACCTGTCCGGCAGTCATTGTGTCGTCAAGAATTTCGTCGAGCACTTGCGGGTAAGGGTACTGACCACGCAGAATGCGCTCCTTATAGGTTTTACGGCCGCGCTTGAGCGCTTCCTGATACTGTGTGACGGCTTCTTGTCTGCTCAAAGGGAGTTCCTCCTTGGATTTGGAATACGCTTATCACTATACAGGATTTGACCGCCGAATACAATCCGAAATATGGAGAAGTTTTTTGAAAAAACTTGAAAAAACCTCTTGCATTTTTCTTGAGGATATGCTATATTATCTAAGCTGTCTGTTGGACAACAAAACGTTCGCGCCGTTAGCTCAGCTGGATAGAGCGTCTGGCTACGGACCAGAAGGCCGGGGGTTCGAATCCCTCACGGCGTACCAAAAAACTCTTGATTTTCAATCGAAAATCAAGAGTTTTTTGTTTTTTTTTCGAGGCAGTTCACGGAGCTTGAAATCCTTTGGACGCACGTTTGGGAGCACAGCATAATACCCGGCGGGTTTCTTTTCGCTGCCGGAGGTTACCTTTGCTCAATTCAAATCATCGTCCGGGAGTTCGTTCTCATCCTTGGGCGTTGTGGGATTCCCTCCCGTTTGTGACCCCTCTCCGTCACCGTTTGTCAGTTCGTCATCCGGCAGATCATTTTCGCCTGTTGTTGCGTCTTCCGCCAGCTTCTTGGCTGAGGAGAAGCTTTCTGCGGTGAATACGCCGTCCGATATCAGCTTTTCGCCCATTGTTTTGCCGGAACCATTTATTTTTGTGTTCAAGGCGGTCCAGAACAGGTCCACTGCGGATGACCGTTTGCACACTGTCTCCGTCGTTCCCGTGTCAAGCCCTACGCTCTTCGCCTTTTCCATGGCGGTGTCCCAGGTGAACTCCGGGTTATTTCCGCTGTCACGATAGCCCAACGCCCGCAGGCAGAACGTGGCGAACATTTTATTTGTCGTCCGCAGATTACCGCCGAATTCTGTGCCGCTGATGCCGTTGGTCAGTTTGTTTGCGTAGGCATAGCCCACATATTTGTCGTAGTATGCTTCCGTATCTGCAAAGGGATGTGTCCAAGAACCGGCAAGCGCCTCGCTTTCCTTACCCAGCATACGCACCAGTAGGATGATTCCCTGCGCACGGTTCATTTCATCCTCCAGACCGTAGACCGGCGAGCCGTTGACGTCCCCGTAGCCCTTGAATAGTCCAAGCTCGTGCAGCGCGTCCGCTTCCTTTCCTGCGTCCGCTGCAAATGCTGTGGCGGAGATGCCGAAAACCATCACCAAAGCCAGCAGCACTGTCATGATTTTTTTCATTCAGGTTCCCCCTTAGTTCAATTCGTCATCCGGCAGTTCAAGCTCGCCCTGCCAGTATTGTTCAAAGTCTGGTATGGAAGGCAGTCCTTCCGCTTCGATTCCTTCGTTGGCGCTGTCCGTGCCCGCTTCATCGGCGACCGGAGGGATCGGCTCGGCGGCTTCGCTCAAACTTACGTCTCCCGCGTCGATTTCCTCGGATTGCTCTTTTTCGCCTTGGCGTTCTTCGGCTTGATGATTCTCGGCTTGATTGTCCAAGACCGGGATTTCTTCCATTGCGCTTTCCTCGGTTGGCTTCTCTTTCCCGTGAAGCAGGATCACGCAGACTACCGCTGCGGCAGCCAGCGCGATTATCAGTATCATTCGCTTGCTCTGTTTTGCCATTTTTCAAAGCCCCGCTTGATTCGTTTTTGCACGCTCATAGTGCTGTAAAATCTGATCCTCCAGCGATCTCCGATGAATTGCTCTGTCCGTTTGCGTGCAGCCGTCTTTGTTCCAGTCGCACTTCTTGAGATTCAGGCAGACGGGATACGCAGGGCAGGTTTTGCATGCCTGATAATCCTTCTGGATTTCTTTCCACGCGTCAATCATAGCTTGGTCGCGATCTTCCCGGAAGATCGAACCCACCTGCTCGCCCTCTGTATAATGATGGCAGCGATCCAACTGTCCGTCCGGCAAAATGATCTCACAGGTGTCATTGTCAGCCTTGCAGCGATTCAGCTTGAGCTGCCGGCTCAAGGGGGGAATCCTCAGCATGCCGTAGCCCTTGATTTTTTCCCGCAGGGCAAAATAGCACGCAAGCTGTTCTTGCTCGGAATCAAATGCCGCGACCTTGCTTTTGTACGAGCGGAGCAGCGCGACGTAGATTTTACAGTTGCCTTTGCCGTGGAATCTGCCGCACAGCTCATCGATCGCGTCCGAGATATCCGCCGCGTTGTTCCTGTCCATGTTCAGGCGAATCAGAATACGCATCCCGGACGCCAGCGCGGCGTCGATGTTGCTCAGCACCCGCTCGAAGGGGTTCTCGCAGTCATCGATGTAGGCTTTGACGCGGTTGTAAACGCCCTGCGTGCCGTCAATGGTGATCTGGGCGTTTTCCAGATGCCAGTCCTCCCGCGCTTTTCGGAGCACATCGGGCGTCAGGTAGAAGCCGTTGCTGGTTGTGCCGGAATGGAACGCGATCCCGCGGTCGTTGAGAATGCCGGTGATGGTCTCGATCGCTGGGATGTTGTACAGCGGCTCCCCGCCGAACCAGAATAGCCTGAGCGGTCTGTCCCCGCCGCTTTGACGGATCATGTACTCCGCCGCGGCTTCGGCGGTCTCGCGCGTCATGGATACGCGTTTTCTGCCCAGCTCATAGCAGTAGCGGCACCGGGCGTTGCAGTCCGTGGTGGTGAGGATCGTGAAATGATCCTTGTGCTGCGCTTTTGGCTTGATGAGGGAGGCGACCTTCCGCACCTCATCCGCAAAGCTATTTTCGTCGAAGGCTTCCGGCACCAGATACCAGCGTCGGATCAGTTCCTCGCGGGCTTCCTCCTCGCCGCCGGAGGGGATAAGGCAGATGGAGCCGAGCAGCGTGTGGTACAGCAGCCGCCCCTCGTCGCACGCCGCCTCGACGCAGTGATGGGTCATGCGATAATTGACGCCAGCCTTGACCTTCTGCTGTCCGCACAGCTTCGCCGCCGCGTCGATGGGCGCAAGTATTTCTGTCATAGCGTTTTCCTTTTTTGAGATAGGGGCAAGCAACAAAAGCTGCTTGCCCCTGTTTGGGATGTTACTTAGGTGTTATGCTCAGTTACCGTCAGAGTTACAGCCGTCTGCAAGACAGTCTTCTACTAAACCATTTTCCTCCAAATTGCCGCACCCACTGGTGCAGATAATATCATTGGCATTGAACATAACGACACTAAGTTTAGGCTCTTCGTAGTACTTCATAGTATCTCTCCTCCTCTGCTCTACTTGCTAAAATACTGCTGAGCCGTGAACCAATACTGGTACAACGCCTTGCTAAGATAACCGAGACCTGCTGCCTTATTCTGGCTGCGGTACGCATAGGTGAGCGGGGAATAGGTAATGCTGTTTTCCTGATCACCGCACTGGAATGTCAGCGTGTAAGCGTGATTCAAATTCTTTGCAGCAATACCGTTGACCTTGATTGTTACAATGTTACCCGATGTGGTCATGCTGGTGCTAACTGTTTCTTGTTGATCGCTGGATGTAACAGTGCAATCGGAAATACTCTGAGTATCATTCACGTTCAACATGAAGTTCATCTCAGTTTTGGAAACCAGCGTCAAGTTTGCGTTCACGCTTCTGATGCCGTTACCCAGACTAGGAAGATCCAGAGCAATCACGTTGTTGGTGTTGGTGTTGTCGACGGCAGGTATCGCATTGCTGTCATATTTTCCGTAGCCGTCGGCGTTCGCAAGGGCATCCGTACGATAACCGAAGTAAGTCTGCGCGGACGCACCGTAGTCCAGAATGGCACGGCAAAGGGCTTTCAGCTTCTGATCATTGCTATTCTTAATCATTCTGACGCAGTAATCCCGGATAGAATAGTCAAAGTTGTACACCATGACTCCATCGTAGTACACTTTGAAATTCACTTTGTCGGTCATCTGCTTCGCTGCACAGTCAGCTACAGTAAACTTGTAGATGCCGCTGGAAACCATAGTGGTGTTATTAAAGTATGCGATATGCGGCTCGGTCTCACCAGCAAACTGATATGTGACATAGTAGTTCGACGCATCTTTGCTCAGCTGCGAGACGCTGAAGTTGATTCTGATTTCGTCTTCAAGGGTAAGGTTAGCCGTGACCTTTGCAGTTCCGAGTACAAGGGTATCTTCCTCCAGCTCGAACTCGCTAAAGTGGTCAACCGTGACGGTGATGTAGCGGACAGTACCCACTTCGCCAGCCGGCGTGTAGGTGCCGACTTCCGTCGAATAGCCAGATTCACCCTTGTGGCTTACCTTGATGTCGCTAGCGGTCATGGCGCTCGGTACCGGAATCTCGAAGGTGAAGGTCTCGCCTTCCGCGATATCGTCGTTGAGCAGTTTAACGGCTTCGCCAAGACTTTCGCCATTCGCGTTGTACAGCTGCGCGACCGGCTTGATGTCGTAAACGACCTTTTTAACATTATTGCTGTTGTCAGTCGTTTCAAAGGACCTCAACTCGGTCTTGAGGATGACCTTTGCCTCGCTGATTTCTGCGGCACTCACGTTCGCAGCAGCCTTGGCGATAGCGTTCGCCGCGGCAGTGGTCTTGAGAACCTTCGCCGGAGTCGCGTTGTCGCTATCACTCAGCGCTGCCTTGAAGGTGGCGGATTCGCTGGTCGCCTTAGTGTCGTTGTAAGCAGTTATAGCCGCAACAACACTTATAGCAGCATTGGAGGTATCCGACTTGACAGCCTCAGGCGCGGTAGCCGCGGCAGAAGTGGCAACCTCGACCGGGCGGAACGTGGTTGTGGTGTTGCTGGACGCGTTCTCACCAGTCGTCGTCGTTGTGACCTCGGTCTTGATGGCGAAGCTGGGATCATCAGCATCAGCGCCGGCGCTCATCGTGAAGTTCGTGGTGGTGGTCTTCGTGGTGTTTTCGTTCACCTGTTCCTGCTTGGTCGTGTCATTGGACGTGGACTGCTGGACAAAAGCGCGATAGGTATATCCGCTTGGGATCTTAGTCTCAACCAGCTCGTAACCCTCCGGCACGGAGAACAATCCGGTCGCCTGCTTGTCGGTGGTAACGGTCGCACCGGCAGCAATCTGAATGCGATAATTGCCGGCGGTGATGCTGTAGGTGTCGAGGATGAGACTAAAACTCACGTTTGCGGTCAGGTTTTGGGTGAGCTCAACGTTCTTCTGCAACCGAATAAGCCCGCCGTCACACAACTTATATGCTGCGCTCGTAAACGGAACGTTGAAGTCGCAATACACGCCCTTCATCTGATTTCCCGTGTACCAACAATAGAGCACTTCGGTTGTGTAGGTCAGCCGGGTAAGATCGTATTGCGCTTCGCCATACTGAATCTTATCGACATCATCGGACAACGCAGCAATCTCAGCGGCCAAATCATTCATCGCAGAGCGATCCAGAACAACCAGGTTGTACATCAAGCAGCCCTCGCTGTACATCAGACCAAAGCGACCATTGGATGCGTCCGCGTCTGTATTGCCAACCTTGGCGACGTATGCAGTCACATTGCCGTTGATGAACATCTTAGAGCCATAGCCACGGAGATCAAACATTTGCTCAGATGCCGTCGAGGTCTCTGTGTTGTTTGCGGCTTCACTCAGAAACGCATAGAACTTGCACTGATTGATCTCGTATGTGTTATTCCTTGCCGACGTGTTGTCCACGATGCAGGCAAACCCCTCAGTCGGACCGGTCTGGATGTTGAGACCGTGGATGTCAACATCCGTCATGGTAAACGTGTTGTTGCTGCCCCAGACGTTCAGTGCGGCGCGGCCGTAGGTTGCGCCGCCGGTCATGGTGACGTTCAGATTGCTGCCGCTCATTACGCTGTTGATGCAGTAAGAGAAGCCCTGAATCGTCGAATCCGTGATCGTAACGGTGTAACCTTTGTCGTCCGTTGTGCCAAGGCTCAGACCCATCGCGTCGTTGCCGGTGGTGTAGGCCTTCTTGGGGTCAGCCACATTGCTCTGGATCGTCGAATCCTCCAGTGCAATACCAAAGCCGGTGTCTTCCTTATACACGCGGATGCCGCGCTTGGCAACCGTCAGAGTCGCGCCGTCGAGCGTCAGCTGGCCGCTGTACGCCGCGGAATCGTTACCCGCCTGGATGCCATGGCCCTTGGTCGCGGTAACGTTCACTTTTTCCAGCGTCACATTGCCGTTGCCGGTCAGCAGGATCGCCTGCGCCGCGCTGCTGGCGATGGTCTTCGCGACGCCGTCGCTGGTGAGCGTCAGAGCCTTGCCAATGGTAAGGCTTGCGGAACCGAGGTCAATGTCCTTCAGCAGCGTGATGGTCGCGCCGGATTCAGCCGCTTCGATGGCTTCCGGCAGCGTGCCGTAGAAGACACCATCAATTTCGGCAACCTTGTTATCTTCGGTGACTATCCACTTGTCGCCGGTCTTGTAGGCGGCGTAGCCGTTGGCGGTGAAGACACCCGCCGGATTCTCCGAAGCACTGTCCGACGGATCAAACTTATAGAAGCTGCCGCCGGTGACAGAATAAACCGCTTTCCCTGCCTTGAACGATGCGTCGATGCAGTTCAGCGTGTAACGATAAGGGTCCTTTCCGTCATTATAAGGCTTGACCTCAAAATAGCCGCCGCTGATCTCTGCGGTACCAACCTGAATCTGGATCGCGGAAACGTCACCCTTGATCGTTCCGCTCTCGACTACCAGATTGCCAGTCTGTTCTTCACGGGTGACTGTTTCGCCAGACTTTTTTTGGATATAGCCGAGGTTGATGCCGTACGCCTCAGCGCTACTTCCGTCAATCGTGCCGTTGCCGGTCAATGTCAGCGTTGCGCCATTGAGCACCCAAAGCACAGCAAAGTTGCTTCCGGCGTCAGTTACGGATTCGTCGAAGCTGATTGTCTTTCCGTCCATATCGAGAGTGATGGACTTCGTAACGCAAAGTCGATCCGCTTCTGCTGTGCCCGTCAACTTTACGTCCGCCAGCAGCGTGATGGTGTCGCCGGATTCAGCCGCTTCGAAGGCTTCCGCCAGCGTCACGTACTTGGTGCTGCCAATCTGCGCGACGTAGGTTACGGGCGCAGGATTGTAGATGCCCTTATAACTAGTGTAGTTCGTGTTGCCGTTGATCGTGTTTGTGCCTGAATAGTTGACGTCGAACTCCACACCGTCCTCGGTGAGCTCCGCGGCGGAGCCCGCAGCGCTGAGCTTTCGGTAACCGCCAGTAGCAAGACCGGCGACAGCGGCGCCTTTCTTACTGCTCTCAATAGCATTCACCGTCACGTCCGACACAGTACCGGCAATACTGACCTGATTGAGGGATGAAACACCGTCGCTACGATACAGAATGCCAATAAGTCCACCTACCTGAACGTAATCATCAGTATCAGCGGTTGCAGTGCAGTCAACAGTAACATCACTTACCGATACGTCGGAAATAATCAGCGGCGCATTATAATCGGTAGCATTCGGATACTTGCTGTACAAAATCTGACCGACCAGACCACCAAGCTTCTTCGGACTGCTGACAGTTACGTTGCTGACTGAGCAATTGGTTATGGTACCGGCGTACAGGGTGTTGCCAACCAAACCGCCAACCATGTTCGTGCCGGTAACCGAACGGTTTTCCGCATTGGTTCCGTCCACAGAGCAGCCGGTCAGGGTAAATTTGCCCTCCGAAATATTGCCGATAAGCCCGCCAACACTGCTTGTTCCGGCGATTTGAATCGTACCGGTTACAGAACAGTTGGTGAACGTGGCGTTGGCACCGTTGCTAAAACCAACAAGTGCACCAACCTTAGATTGGGCGGCCAGAGTCACATTCTCAATCGTAATATTTTGGATTGTGGCACCCATCGTTTGACCGAACAGACCGGCTTCACTCAACGAATCGTCATTGATTGTCAGGTTCTCGATCTTATGACTGTTACCGTTGAACGTGCCATTGAAGGTAACGCCATTCCTGCCGATCGGCGTCCAGTTCTCGCCGCTCAGGTCAATGTCTTCGTCAAGCTGAATGGTCTCACCACTGTAGCTGGTGCCATTGTTCACGCTGTCGCGGAACTGCTTCAGACCTTCAAGACTGGTGATGTGGTAGAGGTTTGGGTTCTCGGTGTCCTGATAGAAGCCTTGGACGGCGGGAGTCTCCGACTCTTCTTCGCCGTAGACGCTCCAATCAGCAGACCAATTGCCGCCCTCACTATCCTGCTTGAGCGTAACACAATCGCAATTTTCGGGTACAACGATGACTAAATCTTTTTTGGTTCCGGTAGCGAGTAGTGGATTGCTGTCTACCATAAACGAGTAGGACTTGTTTATCGTAAGAGCAGCAGAATATACTCCGTCGCCTTGATCTTCGGGTTGAATAGCAGAAGCATTCAAATAATATTCTTCCGTGAAGTCAAAGTCTTCATCGCCGGTGACTGTCAAAATAGTAAAATCGGATTCATCCTGCAACGCGATCTTTACATAGACAGTCTTGTCCGCTGCAAAAGCCGGCAGGCTCATGCAGCCCATGATCATAATGAGAGATAAGAGGAGAGATAATGCTCTTATAAGCTTAGCTTTCACTAGATTTCATTCCTTTCTTTGCAATTTCAAAAGTTCCGGGATCGCCGGATTGCCGCCGCCTCCCGGCGGTGTCATGCAGTTACGCATCACGCCCGATGGGCGGCGGATGCAACACGGGTCCCCTTCCTTCTTGCGGAGGCAAAGATCCCCGGCGGCCGAACGGGCATAGCGCATAACGCGCCGTAGCCTCTGGCTTTGCGTCGCCGCTTTTCAGCGGGTTTGCTAAAGCAGATAATGTCTCTCCGGCAGCCGGACGAGCCTGGCCTCCGCGCGTACCCAATATCTGGACTTCGCATCGGCTTTAGCCTCCTGTGCACGCGGTTTCCCAACGTGCGGCTTTGCGTGAGCCGCCTTTCGACGACCTTGCTGAATGAAGATGCCATATCTGGCGGCTGGCTGGCATGTCGCCGGTTTGCACCCGGCAAGTTAGCCCCTGTAGCTTTGCGGCACCGCCTTTCGACGGTTGTGCGTTGCAACTATCCTACCTCGCGCGCTCAGCGCACATCATCAGTCTACGTAGCTTCTGATGAAGCCCCGGCGCATTCCCCCTCAATCGCCGGCATGCGCAAACAATACCGGCGACGTTCGGGTGCGCCCCGCTGAACTGCCACGCTTTTGCCTTGCTACCACATCCTTTCCGTTGATTTCTATTTCACGACCCGGCTCACGCCGGTTCGGTCATAGCGCCCTGATCCCCCGGCGCCGAAGCGCCGCCCCGGAGCCTGCAAACTGTTATATGCTCCAAAAAGGGAAATAGTGACACTTACACTAATACATATTCTTTATACCATATAATTCATGAAATTGCAATACACATTATATAAAATTTGAAAAGAAACTGTTGGTAAAAGATGGAATAACTGCTTGCCGAATGACAAAACAAGCGTCATGTTAGCCTTGCATAGCATGACGCTTGTTTTTTGGCACCGTACAGCTTTTCGCGTGGAAAGGGGCTATAGCCCCAGCAGCTTTTGCGCGTTGCCGCCGAGAACAGCGGTCAATTCGGGATCAGTCAGCGACAGGGCGCGGAGCTTTTGCAGGCTGTCCGCCTGCTCACCCCAGGGCGAATCCGTGCCGAACAGCACCCGCTCCGCGCCGAAGGCGCGCACGATGCGGACAAATTGTTCATCGCTCAGCAGTCGCAGGCTCTCCGGCGTGGGATAATACCCGTCGCCGTTGGGCGTCATTGCGCCGAGGGAAAACGAGGTGTCGAGGTACACGCCGGTCTCTGGCAGCAGCCGCTCTGCGTCGTCCCATTGCCGCCATGAACCCATGTGGGCGCAGATCAGCGCCACGCCGTCGGTCTGGCGCATGGCGCTTGCGATACGCGCGGGGGAGACGTTGTCGGCGGCGCCGGGGAAGCCAACGTCTTTCCCAGCGTGGGTCAGCACGAGCAGACCCACCTCCGCGCATCGGTCGAGGATGCGAAGAAAACGCGGGTCGTCGAAGTTGACCTCCTGATACACGGGATGGAGCTTGATGCCCTTGATTCCGTTTTCCGCCAGCCGCGCAAGTTCTGATTTCCAGCCGTCATAGTCCGGGTGCATGCAGCCGAACGACAGCACGCCGCCGCCCGACTCATTGAGCGCGATGGACGCGTCGTTGACGCGGGGCACCTGCCGGGCGTTGGTGGCAACGGGCACGACCACGGAGCGATCGATGCCCGCTGCCGCCATGGATTCGCGCAGCGCCTGCACGGTGCCGTCGGTGAACGGATGGGTGTGGGACATGCTTTGCAGCTTGTCTACCGTCCGCGCGGCGATTTTCCCAGGAAACGTGTGGGTGTGGATATCGACGATCATTCCGCGTCACCCAGCGCCTCGGTCTGGCGCACCATGACGCGCTTGTCGTAGCAGGAGAACGCGTCGTCCACCAGCGTTTTCTCCGGCGGCGCGGTGAAAGCGCTCACCAGCGGTACGATGACCAGCCCCGCGAGCATGCAGAACGCGCCCGCGTTGATGGGGGACTGGAGCAGCTTGGGGAAGCTGCCGCGCACGAAAATATTCGCGACCATCACAACGGCGGAAAACACGAAGCTCACCCAGCATGCCGCCTTGGTGGCGCGCTTCCAGTAGAGACCGTAGAGGAACGGCGCGAGGAACGCGCCCGCAAGCGCGCCCCAGCTCACGCCCATGAGCTGCGCGATGAACGTCACGGAGGACTTGTACTGGATGATCGCCAGCACCACGGAGATCGCGATGAACAGCACGATCAGCGCACGCATGACGGAGACCTGTTTTTTCTCGTCCATATCCCGGATGACGTTATCCTTGAGCAAGTCCAGCGTCAGTGTGGAACTGGAGGTCAGCACCAGCGACGAGAGCGTCGACATGGACGCGGAGAGCACGAGAATCACAACCACCGCGATGAGAATATCGGGCAGACCGGAGAGCATCGTCGGCACCACCGCGTCGTAACCGCCGGCTGGCACGCCGTTGGCGGGGTTGAGCTTGTCGGTGAACAGCCGCCCGAAGCCGCCGAGAAAGTAGCAGCCGCCCGCCACGATGAAGGCGAACACGGTGGAGATAATCATGCCCTTGTTGACCTGCGCCTCATTCTTGATGGCATAGAATTTCTGCACCATCTGGGGAAGACCCCAGGTGCCCAGCGACGTGAGGATCACCACGCCCAGCAGGTTCAGCGGGTCGGGTCCGAAGAAGGAGCTGAACACGCCCGGCGCGTCGGAGACCAGCGGATCGCTGATCGCCGCGAGTCCGCCCAGCGCAGCGAGGAAGCCGCCCTGCGACTTCAGCACCGCGCCGATGACGGCAATGATGCCGAAGATCATAATGATGCCCTGAATGAAGTCATTGATGGCGGTCGCCATGTACCCGCCCGCGATGACGTACACGCCGGTCAGCACCGCCATGACAATGACGCAGACGGAATAATCAATGTTGAACGCCATGCCGAACAGACGGCTGAGACCGTTGTAGAGCGAGGCGGTGTAGGGAATCAGGAAGATGAAGATGATCGCGCTTGCCGCGATTTTCAGCGACTTGCTCCCGAACCGCTTGCCGAAGAACTCCGGCATGGTGGCGCTTGTGAGGTGCTGCGTCATGATGCGCGTGCGGCGGCCGAGGATGCCCCACGCCATCAGAGAGCCAATCAACGCGTTGCCGATGCCGACCCAGGTGGAGGCGATGCCGTACTTCCAGCCGAACTGTCCGGCGTAGCCAACGAAGATGACCGCGGAGAAATACGAGGTGCCGTAGGCAAACGCCGTCAGCCACGGGCCCACGCTGCGTCCGCCGAGGACGAAGCCGTTGACGTCTGTGGCGTTGCGGCGGCAATACAGTCCTATGCCGATCATTACGCCGAAAAATACCAGCAGCATGAGCACTTTGAGGACCATAAAAACCATTCCTTTCTGTCTGCAAATCGCTTTTGCGCTTTACAGCTTTAACGGAATAAAGTTTAGCGCATAAAAGTGATAAAGTCAAGCGTTTTTTCCGCATGTAAAAAAGCTTGTGCATTCCGCACGATTTCGATTGACTTCCGCGCTTTGACTTTGTATACTGACACTACAACAACGGAGCAGGCCCTTGGGAGCCGGGTCACTTGTGTGACAGTAGACAACATCTACGGGACAGTGTGTTCCGCGGATGTTTTGTTTTTGGAGGGATCACATGGAAAACCGCACACAGATCACCATGCGCGTCTCACGGCGGAGCATTGCCGCGAATGTGCTGCTGAGCGTCGTCAAGCTGCTTTCGGGCGTACTCGCCCGCTCCGGCGCCATGGTGTCCGACGCCATCCACTCCGCGTCGGACGTGGTGAGCACGATCATCGTGATGATCGGGGTCAAGGCGTCAGAAAAGGCGTCTGACCGGGAGCACCCCTACGGGCATGAGCGTATGGAATGCGTCGCCGCCATCGTGCTCTCCGCGATTCTGATGGCTACCGGTCTGCTGGTTGGCTGGAGCGGCGTGGAGAAGATCGTGCATCGGGAAGACCTGCCGGTGCCGGGTATCGCGGCGCTCTTTGCGGCGGTGCTGTCCATCGCGGTCAAGGAGGGTATGTTCTGGTACACGCGCCACTATGCGAGGTCACTGGACTCCGAGGCGCTGATGGCGGACGCGTGGCATCACCGCAGCGACGCGCTGTCCTCCGTGGGCGCACTGCTGGGCATTGCCGGGGCACGGCTGGGGTATCCGATCCTCGACCCGCTCTCCAGCGTGGTGATCTGCGTGTTCATCGGTAAGGCGGCGATCGACATTTTCCGTGACGCGGTGGACAAGATGGTGGATCACAGCTGCGATGAGGCGACGGAACGCGCCATCCGCGGCTGCGTCATGGGTCACGAGGGCGTGGAGCACATCGACCTTCTGCGTACCCGCGAGTTCGGCAACCGCATCTATATCGAGCTGGAAATCTCCGTGGACGGTCAGCTTCCGCTTGTGGACGCGCACGCCATCGCAGAGCGGGTGCACAACGACGTGGAGATGGCGTTCCCGCAGGTCAAACACATCATGATCCATGTTAATCCGGCGTGAAACGGTTGCTTTTTGCCGAAAAATGTGCTATAAGTTGTAGTCAACCGAATGAAGACAGTCCTCGCCGCTTCGGGCGGCAGGGGGAATGGGGTGCGAAGCCCCGCGAGTCGGTCACTGTGATGCCGCGCAAGCGGATGAGTCAGAATACCTGAGGGCTGTCTGCGTTTCTGCCGGAACCGGAAACCGCGTGTGTAAGCTGAGCCGAGGAATCGGCTGGGCTTTCCTGTGCGTGTGTCCGTCTGCTTCGGCAGACGGATTTTTTTTGGAAAGGAAGAACGAACGATGAAAAAATGGATGGTGTGCCTGATGGCGCTGACGATGGTATGCGGTCTTCTGACCGGCTGCGCGGGCAGCACGACAACCGAGACCCCGACGGAGACGCCCGCGGCGCAGGAGGAGACAAAGCAGGACGAATCCGCGGCGCTAGAAACGGACGACGAGGAGGACTATACCACCGGCGACGCGTCGCTGGACGATCCCCGCAATCAGGACGAGATCGGCGAGAAGGAACTGCTGGTGGTGAGCTTCGGCACCAGCTTCAATGACAGCCGCCGCCTTACCATCGGCGCGATTGAGCGCGCGCTGGCGGAGGCGTTCCCCGATTGGAGCGTCCGCCGCGCGTTCACCAGCCAGATCATCATTGACCATGTGGCGCGCCGTGACGGCGAGGTCATCGACAACGTGACCGAGGCGCTGGAGCGGGCGGTCAATAACGGCGTGAAGGAGCTGCTGGTGGTGCCGACGCACCTGATGGACGGCTTTGAGTACAACGACGTGATCTCCGAGGTCGCGACCTATGTCGATTCCTTTGAGAAGATCAAGATTGCCGCACCGCTGCTTCAGACAGAGGCGGATTTTGACGCGGTGGCGGATGCCATTGTCGCCGCCACGGCGCAGTATGACGATGGCGAGACCGCGATCGTGTTTATGGGTCACGGCACCGAGGCGGACTCCAACGGCGTCTATGAGCAGATGCAGAGCGTGCTGGACGCAAAAGGGATGGACAATTATTTCATCGGCACCGTTGAGGCGTTCCCCTCCGTGGAGGACGTGCTCACCGCTGTGCAGATGGGCAGCTACAAGCGCGTCGTGCTGCGCCCGCTGATGGTGGTTGCGGGCGACCACGCCAACAACGACATGGCGGGCGATGATGAGGACAGCTGGAAGAGCGTCTTCGAAGCGGCTGGCTACGAGGTTGAGTGCGTGCTGGAGGGACTCGGCAGCCTGGAGAGCATCCAGAGCCTGTACACCGCCCACGCGCAGGAGACAATCGATGGACAGTAAGCTGAAAAAGCAGACCCTTGCGGCGTTGCTGACGCTGTGCCTGCTGACGGGCTGCGCCGCGCAGACGGCGCGGGAGAGCGTTTCGGCGGAAGGGACCCAGGCGGAGGAACCAAGCAACACTTCCGCCGTCGCGGACGCGTCCCAGATGACGGCGGTGGAGGACGTGGGAACCGAGGGCATGACGCCGATCCACGCCGCCGAGCTTGTTGACGGCGTTTACAACATCAGTGTAGACAGCAGCTCGCCCATGTTTAAGATCACAGACTGCGAGCTGACCGTCGGCGGCGACGCGATGACGGCAAAGCTCATTATGAGCAGCGACAGCTATGGCTATCTCTACCCCGGCACCGCTGAGGACGCCGCTGCCGCGGACGCGGCAGATTACATCACGAGCGTGGTGGAAAATGGCACCGGTACGTTCGTTCTTCCGCTTACGGCGCTCGATCAGGAGGTTCCCTGCGCGGCGTGGAGCCGCAGCAAGGAGCTGTGGTATGACCGAACGCTGGTGTTCCGCGGCGATTCCCTGCCTCTGGAGGCGTTTGAGAGTGTAACGACGGCGGAGACCCTTGCCGACGGCGCATACACCGTGGATGTGACGCTCGCGGGCGGCTCCGGCAAGGCGAGCATACAGTCGCCGGCGGCATTGACCGTTGTTGACGGCGCGGCGGCGGCGACGATTGTCTGGAGCAGCGCGAACTACGACTATATGCTGGTGGACGGCGAGCGCTATGACGCCGAGATCATCGGCGGACGCTCCACCTTCGTCATTCCGGTCGGAGCGTTTGACCGCCCGATGCGGGTGATCGCCGATACCACCGCCATGAGCCAGCCTTATGAAATCGAATACACTTTGACTTTTGATTTCGCGTCTATCGCGGCGGTTCAGCCGTGAAGCGAACTGCGATCCTTGCGCTGCTTGCGCTGCTGCTGACGGCTTGCGCACAGCATACGGCGGAGCCGTTCCCAAGCGCGGCGCAGCCCACCGGCAGCATGGAGCTTGCCTACGCCGAGCAGTTCACCGTGGACTACTACGGCGACGCGGCGCTGGTAACGATTGCCGGGGAGGAGCGCTATCTTCTCGTTCCCGAAGGTGAGGGGACGCCCGAAGTCGCGGACGCGGCGGTGGTGCATACGCCGCTGGATCACATTTATCTCGCGTCCTCGTCGGCGATGGATCCGTTTCAAAAGCTTGGCGCGCTGGGCGCGGTGCGCTTCACCGGCACAGCCGCGGCGGATTGGAGCATTCCCGAAGTGGCGGATGCCATGGACGCGGGCGATATTCTCTATGTGGGCAAGTATCGTGCGCCGGACTATGAGCTGCTGCTCGCGGAGGGCTGCGCCTTCGCCGTGGAAAACACGATGATCCTCCACAGCCCCGCCACGCGGGAACAGTTGGAGGCGCTGGGTATCCCCACGATGGTCGAGCGTTCCAGCTATGAATCTCATCCGCTGGGACGGCTGGAATGGATCAAGCTCTACGGATTGCTGGTGGGCAAGGCGGCAGAGGCGGAGGAGTACTTCGACGCACAGACCGCCGCGCTGGCGGACATCCTTTCCGCGGAGAATACGGGCAAGACCGCGACGGTGTTCTATGTAAGTCCCAACGGCTACGTCAACGTGCGCCGTCCGGGGGACTACGTTTCCAGGATGATTGCCCTCGCGGGCGGTCTGTACGTTCCGACGGAGCTGGAGGGAGAGGACAACAATCTCTCCACCATCAACATGCAGTTCGAGGCGTTTTACGCCGGGGCGCGGGACGCGGATGTGCTGATCTACAACAGTACGATTTACCCGATGGATTCCCTTGCGCAGCTGCTCGCGGAGAACGACATGTTCGCGGATTTCAAGGCGGTGCAGACCGGAAACGTCTGGGTGACGGAGCAAAATCTCTTTCAGGAGACCTCCGCCGTGGGCGGCATGATTGCGGATTTTCACGCCGTTCTGAACGGAACGGGGGAGGAACAGTTGACCTACCTGCGGCGTTTGCGTTAAAATCAAAATACTGAAAGGGGTGAACAGCCGTGAAACGACAGACGCGCAACGCGCTTGCCTTTGCGCTGCTCACCCTTTTGCTTCTGACGCTCGGCGTGTTGAGTCTCGCGGTGGGCAGTGTGACGCTGCGGGGCGGGGAGGACTATGCCGCGCGGATCGTCGACCTGCGGCTGCGGCGGATGCTGTCCGCGGCGCTGCTGGGCGGCGCGTTGGCGGTGTCCGGTTTTCTGCTGCAAACCTTCTTCGCGAACCCCATCGCGGGACCGTTTGTCCTCGGCGTCTCATCGGGGGCGAAGCTGACCGTGGCGCTCACCATGGTGCTGCTGCTGAGCCGCGGCGTCACCGTCGGTTCGGCGGGACTGTACAGCGCCGCGTTCGCCGGCTCTCTTTTGGTGATGGGCGTGATCCTGCTGATTTCCGGCAGCGTAAAGCAAATGTCCCTGCTGGTTGTCTGCGGCGTGATGGTGGGGTATCTCTGCTCCGCGGTCACCGATCTTGTGGTGACGTTCGCGGACGATTCCAACATTGTGAACCTGCGCGCGTGGTCCCTCGGCAGCTTTTCGGGCATCAGCTGGGGGAACCTGCGCCTGATTGCGCCCATTGTGGGCGTGGGGCTGGTGTGGAGCTTCCTGCTTACCAAGCCCATGAGCGCCTACCAGCTGGGCGAAAGCTACGCGCGGAACATGGGCGTTTCCCTGCCCTCGTTCCGTTGGCAATTGATTTTGCTCTCCAGCGTACTCTCCGCTTGCGTGACCGCCTTCGCCGGACCGGTGTCCTTCGTGGGCGTGGCGGTCCCGCATCTCATGCGGCGGCTGCTGGGTACGGCGAAGCCCATCGTCATGGTGCCGTCCTGCTTTCTGGGCGGAGCGGTGTTCTGCCTTGGCTGCGATCTGGTCGCGCGGACGGTTTTCGCGCCGACGGAGCTTGCCATCGGCTCGGTGACCGCGATTTTCGGCGCACCGGTGGTGGTATGGATGCTTCTGAAGCACAGAATGGAGGCGCGGCAATGAATGAGATACTTCTGCATGCCCGCGACTTATCCGCGGGCTACGGCGGCTCCGCTGTGGTGCGTGACGTGACCTTCGCCGTCCGGGCGGGGGAGATCGTCACGCTGGTGGGTCCTAACGGCGCGGGCAAATCCACGCTGCTCAAGGCGATCTCGCGGCAGATCGCGCCGCTGGCGGGAACGGTGTTCCTCGGCGAAAGCGCCATGGACGCGCTGACGCCCAACGAGCTGGCGCGGCGGCTTTCCATCCTCACCACCGAGCACCTTCGCACCGACCGGCTGACGGTGCGGGACGTGGTGAGTCTCGGACGCTATCCCTACACGGGGACGCTGGGCGTCCTGTCGGACCATGACCGAGCGGTGACGGAGGCGTCGCTGGCGCGGCTTCGCATCGAAGGGATCGCCGCGCGGGATTTTGGCTCACTCAGCGACGGACAGCGCCAACGGGTGATGCTCGCCCGTGCATTGTGTCAGGAGCCGGAGGTGTTGGTGCTGGACGAGCCGACGGCATATCTCGACGTCCGTTATCAGCTGGAGCTGCTGGACATTTTGGAAGAGCTGAGTCATCAACAGGGGCTTGCGGTGGTGCTGACGCTGCACGAACTGGCGCTGGCGCGTCGCGTATCCGACACGGTGATGTGTGTCAAAGACGGCGCGGTGCAATGCGCCGGCGCACCGGAGGACGTGCTGAGCGATGTGGGCGTGGAGAACCTGTACGATCTCCCGCGCGGCGCTTATGCCGACCTCACAAGGCGAAAGAGGACGGACAAGGCGTACGCGTTCTTCCAAAACCGGGCGTGCGAAAAGTTCCCCTGTCACGCGGGAGTGCCGGAGGAGGATTTCAACTGCCTGTTTTGCTACTGTCCGCTCTACGCGCTGGGTGAAGCGTGCGGCGGAAGCTTTCACTATACGGAAAAGAGCAGCAAGAGCTGCATTGACTGCAATTTCCCGCACCGGCGGGAGAACTATGGCGCCATCCTCGCCCGCTACCCGGAAATCGCGGCGCTCGCCGGACGCTATGCACGCAGCGGACAGAAGCTGCTGCGCCGGGGCATTACCACCGGCACCTGCGCGGCGCTGGCGGCAGGCGCGGCGGCGCGGCTGCTGCTGTTGGGCGAGGTACCCAAGACCGCACGGCTGGTGACCCCCAATGGTACGCCGGTATCGGCGCCGCTGGCGCGTTGTGAGCGCGTCGGAGACGCGGCGATTGCCGCTGTGCGCAAGGATGCGGGGGACGACCCCGACGTAACCGACGGCTGCCTGATCTGCGCCACGGTGCGCAGGACAGCGTCAGGCGTCACTGTCGACGGCGGCGAGGGCGTGGGGCGTGTGACGAAGCCGGGGCTTGACCAGAGAGTCGGCGCGGCGGCAATCAACTCCGTGCCGCGCCGCATGATTGCCGAGGCGGCGGAGGCTGCCTGCGCCGAGGCGGGGTACGACGGCGGGCTGTCGATCGTTATTTCGGCGCCGGACGGCGCGGCGCTGGCGAGCAAGACCTTTAACCCGATGCTGGGCATCGAGGGCGGAATCTCCATCCTCGGCACCTCCGGCATCGTAGAGCCGATGAGCGAACAGGCTGTCGTGGATACCATCGAGGCGGAGCTGCGGCAAAAGCGCGCGCTTGGCGCGGAGCGCATCATCCTGACGCCGGGCAATTATGGCGCGGACTTCCTGCGGACGAGCGGATTAAATCCGCAAAACATCCCAAGCGTAAAGTATTCCAACTTTCTGGGTGACGCCATCGATCTCACGGCGACCATGGGCTATCGGGAGGCGCTGCTGGTGGGGCACATCGGCAAGCTGGTGAAGCTTGCGGGTGGTATCATGAACACGCACTCGAAGTACGCCGACTGCCGCGCGGAGCTGTTCACCGCCCACGCGGCGCTGTGCGGTGCGGACGCGGTGACCTGCCGCAAGCTGATGGACGCCGCCACCACGGACGCTTGCCTTGCCATTTTGGATGAAGCGAAGCTGCGAACGCCGGTGCTCAGCAGCCTGTTGTCCGCTATGCAGCGGCAGCTCACCCGCCGCGCGGGAGACAAGCTGCGTGTGGGCGCGGTGATATTCTCCAACGAATATGGATTGTTGGGGAAAACGGAAACAGCGGAAGCGATTTTGAACGATTGGAGCAAGTGACCATGGTGCATTTTGTGGGCGCGGGACCGGGAGCGCCCGATCTCATCACGCTGCGCGGCGCGACGCTGCTGGAGACGGCGGATGTGGTGATCTACGCGGGCAGCCTTGTGAATCCCGCGCTGCTCTCACGCTGCAAGGACGGCTGCGCCGTCTACAACAGCGCGACGATGACGCTGGATGAAGTCCTCGCCGTGATGGAAGCGGCGGAGGGCAAGAGCGTCGTGCGCCTGCACACCGGCGACCCGGCGCTGTATGGCGCAATCCGGGAACAGATCGACGCGCTCACGGCAAAGGGCATCGGCTGGGACGTAACGCCGGGCGTATCGAGCCTCTTTGGCGCGTCGGCGGCGCTCGGCGCGGAGTTCACGCTCCCCGGCGTCAGCCAGAGCCTGATTGTCACGCGCCTTGCGGGGCGCACGTCGGTACCGGAGGGCGAACGACTGCGCGACCTGGCGCGCCACGGCGCGTCCATGGCAATCTTTCTCTCGGCGGGGCTGCTGGACGGCGTGCAGTCTGAGCTGCTGGCGGGCGGGCTTTCCGCAGATACCCCTGCGGCTATTGTCTACAAGGCGACGTGGCAGGAGGAGAAGGTTGTCCGATGCGCCGTGGGGACGCTGGCGAAAGCGGGCGCGGCGGAGCGGATCACCAAGACCGCGTTGGTGCTCGTCGGACGGTTTCTGGATGCGCCTTATGAGAAAAGCAAGCTTTACGATCCCGCCTATTCCACGGCGTATCGCCGGCGCAGCGCGGGCGGAGAGATCGCGTATCTGGCGTTCACCGAACGGGGCAGGGCGCTGGCGGATACGCTCTGCGCCCAGACTGGCGGTACGGTTTCGTGTACGCGAGACGGTGTGACGCTGAATGACTGGACGGCGTCGCGTTTTCCCGTGGGGCGGGCGCTTGTCTACGTCGGCGCGGCGGGAATTGCCGTGCGCGCTGTCGCGCCGCACCTTTTGAGCAAGGTGAGCGATCCCGCCGTAGTCGCGGTGGACGAGGGCGGGCGGTTTGCCGTCCCCATCGCGTCGGGACACCTCGGCGGCGCGAACGCGCTCTCGCGGGAGATTGCCCGACTGACGGGCGGCGTTGCCGTCGTGACCACCGCCACGGACGTTGTCGGCGTGTTCGCCGTGGACGATTGGGCGCGGACACAGAACTGTGCCGTGGTGAATCCGGCGCGGATCAAGACCGTGTCCGGCAGACTATTGAGTGGGGAACAGATCACGCTGCGCAGCGCGTACCCCATCGACGGAGAGACGCCGGACGGCGTGTTGCTGACGGACGACGGCACGGCGGATGTGTGGGTGGATATCCGTCCCCACGAGAGCCTGACGGTTGTGCCGCGGACGCTGACGCTGGGCGTTGGCTGCCGCAGGGGTACCGCGCGGGAGACACTGGAAGCGCGGTTCGCGGCGTTCTGCGAACGCTGCGGCATTCTGCCTCAGGCGATCGGCGCGGCGGCGACCATCGACCGGAAGGCGAACGAGCCGGGGCTGCTGGCGTTCTGTGCCGCCCGCGGCTGGAGATTGGAAACCTATACGGCGGAGGAGCTGTCCGCCGTCGGGGACGGCTTCACCGCATCGTCATTTGTGGCGGAAACCACGGGGGTGGACAACGTCTGTGAGCGCGCGGCGGTGCGTTCGTCGGGCGGAGCACTGTACGCGCGCAAGTTCGCCGGTGACGGCGTGACCTTTGCGCTGGCGGAGAAGCCGACACGGCTGAACTGGGGAGAGGATAATGGGTAAGCTGTTTGTGGTGGGCATCGGCTCCGGGAACCCGGATCAACTGACCGAAGAAGCGTGTCTGGCACTGTCCTCCGCCGAACTCATCTGCGGGTACACGGCGTATGTGGAACAGGTCGCGCCCATGTACCCTGAGAAAAAGACCTATACCAGCGGCATGCTGCACGAGGTCGACCGCTGCCGCCGCGCCCTTTCGGAAGCGCAGAACGGATGCACCGTCGCCATGGTCTGCTCCGGCGACGCGGGAGTGTACGGCATGGCGGCGCCGATTTTGGAGCTGCTGCCGGAGTACCGCGGCGTGGAGGTTCGAATCGTGGCGGGCGTCACGGCGGCGCTCTCCGGCGCTGCGGTGCTGGGTGCGCCGCTGGGACATGATTTCTGCGTGATCTCACTCTCCGATCTTTTGACGCCGTGGGCGGTTATCGAAAAACGCCTGCGCTGCGCGGGGGAGGGCGACTTCGCGGTCGCGCTGTACAATCCGTCGTCAAAGCGCCGCGCGGATCACTTGCGGCGCGCCTGCGACATCCTGCTGGAAAGTCGGGGCGCGGACACACTCTGCGGTCTGGTGCGGAGCATCGGGCGCGACGGGCAGGAAAAGCGCCTGCTGACCCTCGCCGAGTTGCGGGAAACGGAGGTGGACATGGTGACGACGGTGTTCGTCGGCTCGTCCACGACAAAAAATGTGGGCGGCTATCTGGTGACGCCCAGAGGATATCATCAGCTATGAACATTGTGGTTTTCGGCGGCACGACCGAGGGACGCGAGCTGTCCGCGGCGTTGGCGTCGCGGGGCGTGGCGGTGACGGTCTGCGTCGCGACGGACTATGGCCGCGAGGAACAGGAGACCGTTTCCGGCGTGACGGTGCTCACCGGACGACGGAGCGAGGCGGAAAAGCTGGCGCTGCTGCGTAACGCCGCACTGTGCGTGGACGCAACGCACCCTTACGCCACCGGCATCAGTGAGAGCGTCCGTGCAGCGTGCGCGGCGGCGGGGATACCCTATCGCCGGTTGCTGCGCGGCGCTATGGACACTTCGCTCGCCGTGGTCGTGGCGGACGCGGCGGAGGCGGCGGAGTATCTGCGGGGGACGGAGGGGAATATTTTTCTCACCACCGGAGCAAAGGAGCTTGCCGCGTTCGCGGCGCTGCCGCGACAGCGGCTGTATGCCCGCGTGCTGCCCTCGCAGGAAGGCATTGCCGCCTGCGAGGCGGCGGGGATTCCACACCGCAACATCATCGCCATGCAGGGACCGTTTTCTGAGGAACTGAACGCGGCGCTGCTGCGGCAGTACCGCATCGCGTACCTTGTCACCAAGGACGGCGGCGTGGCGGGCGGATACCCGGAAAAGGCGCGCGCGGCGAGACAATGCGGCGTGAAGCTTGTGGTGCTGCGGCGGCCGGAGGAGACCGGCGAAACGATGGAACGCATTCTAAATGAGATCGAGGGGCTGAAACAATGCAAGTGACACTGCTGGGCATGGGCGGCGGTACGCCGCAAAGCGTCACCGCCGAGGCGTGGGATGCTATCCGGGATGCGGAACTGGTCATCGGCGCGGCGCGGTTGCTGGACGCGCTGCCTCCTATAAAAGGGCAGCGCCGCTGCGCCGCCGTGCGCGCGGAGGAAATCACTGCGCTGCTCGCGCAGAAGTCGCGAGCCTGCGTGATCTTCAGCGGTGACACGGGGTTCCATTCCGGCGCTCAGCAGTTGTTGCTGCGACAGCGGGATTGCCGCGTTCTTCCGGGGCTCTCCTCCGCACAGCTTCTCGCCGCGCGGCTTTACAGACCGTGGCAGGACTGGACGCTTTGCTCTGCCCACGGCACGGACTGCGACCCGATTCCGCCGGTTATGCGGGGCAGACCGGCATTTTTCCTCACCGGCGGGACGCACACACCGGCGACCCTCTGCGCCGAGCTGACGGCGGCGGGGCTGGGCGATGTCCGCGTTACGGTGGGGGAGAACCTCACCTACCCGGAGGAGACCGTTACGGAAACCACCGCGGCGAAGGCGGCGGAGCGCGTATTTGCGCCGCTGTCGGTATTGCTTGTGGAAGCCGTTCCGCGCCCGAACGTCCCGGCGGGCGGCGTCGCGGACGAGGACTTTGTGCGCGGTAACGTCCCCATGACCAAGCGGGAGGTACGCGCGGCGATCCGCTCTCACCTCGAAGTGCGCCGCGGCGATACGATTTGGGATGTGGGCGCGGGAACGGGCAGTGTGTCCGTGGAGCTGGCGCTCACCGCCGACGAGGGGCGCGTGTACGCCGTGGAGCACGATGAGGAAGCGCTGGCGCTCATCACGGAAAACCGCCGCCGCTTCGGCGCGTGGAATCTGCGCGTCGTGCCCGGCACCGCGCCGGAAGCGCTGCGAGAGCTGCCCGCGCCGGACGCGGTGTTCATCGGCGGCAGCAAGGGAAACCTGCGTGGTATCGTGGACGCGGCGCTTGCTATGAATCCGAACGCGCGGCTGTGTATGACCGCCATCTCGCTGGAGACGCTTTCGACGGCGTTGGAGGTGTTTCGGGAGATGGACACGGAAATCACGCAGATCGCCGTCTCCCGCGCGAAAACGAACCTGCGCCTGCTGATGGCGAACAATCCCGTGTTTCTCCTTGCGGCAAAACGGAGAGAGACGACATGATCCAATTGACCGTTGCCGCGCCGCGTTCCGGCAGCGGCAAGACCGCCGTGACCTGCGCACTGCTGAGGTCGATGCAGCGGCGGGGGCTGGACCCCTGCGCGTTCAAGGTGGGACCGGACTACCTCGACCCCACCTTCCACCGCGCCGCGCTGGGCACGGAAAGCCATAATCTTGACCTGTTCCTGAGTGACGAGCACCGCGCCCGCGCACTCTACGCCTGTGGCTGCGCAGACCATGGCGCGGCGGTGGTGGAGGGCGTGATGGGCTGCTACGACGGGGTTGGCGGTGTGAGCGACCGCGCGAGCACCTGGCACACAGCGGACGCGCTGAACCTTCCGATCCTGCTGGTGCTAAATGCCAGAGGCGCCAGCCTGACGCTCTCGGCGGAGATTCGCGGCATGGCGGAATTTCGGGAGCGCAGCCATATCGCGGGCGTCGTGCTCAACCACTGCCCGCCGCGGCTTTACGACGCCCTCGCTCCGACGCTGGAGCGGGAGTCCGGCATACCGGTTCTGGGATATCTGCCGCACCTGAGCGAGGCTCGTATTGAAAGCCGTCACCTCGGATTGTACGCGGCGGGGGAGATCGAGCATCTCCAAACGCGGCTGGACGCTCTTGCCGACGCGCTGTATCTGGATTGGACCCGCTTCGCGACGATCTTCGACCGAACCCCGCCGGAACCCACGCCGGAGCCGGCACGCTTCCGACGCGTCCGTATTGCCGTCGCGGACGACGCGGCGTTTGCGTTCACCTATGCCGAGACGCTGGAGACGCTGGTTCGCTGCGGCGCGGAGATCGTGCGCTTCAGCCCGCTGGCGGATGCCGCGCTGCCGGAGAAGACCTGCGCGCTGTATCTGCCCGGCGGCTACCCTGAGTTGTACGCCGCTGCGCTGGCGGACAACACGGCGATGCGCGCGGCGATCAAGGCGGCGGTGGAGGGCGGAATGCCAACCGTGGCGGAGTGCGGCGGTTTCCTGTATCTCGGCGCGGCGCTGCGTGACGACAGAGGAGACGAGTATCCGATGGCGGGCGTACTGCCCGGACGGGCGGCGGACGCGGGACGGCTGGTGCGCTTCGGCTACCTGTCGCTGTGCGCGGAGACGGACAGTCTGCTGTTCCGCGTGGGCGAGCGAATCCCCGCCCATGAGTTCCACCACTGGGACAGCGACGCGCGCGGCGATGGTCTGCGTGTCGAGAAAAACGGAGAAAGCTGGCGCTGCGGCTTTGTGAGCGATACGCTTTACGCGGCGTTCCCGCACCTCTATTTTGCGGGACGACCGGAGCTGGCGGAGCGCTTCACCGCCGCGGCGGAACGATACGGAGAGACCCATGGATTTGCATAAGATCATCACGAATATCACGCCGCCGGACGAGTCCGCCCGCGAGGCGGCGCGGGAGCGCTGGAACGCCTGCGCCAAGCCGCTGGGCAGCCTGGGCCTGCTGGAGAGCGCCATTGAGGACATCGCGGCGCTGACGGGCAGCGCGGAGGTGGAGCTGGACGAAAAGGCGGTACTGGTGCTTTGTGCCGATAACGGCGTGGTGCGCCATGGCGTGACCCAGACGGACAGCGGCGTGACCGCCGCTGTGGCGCGGAATCTGGCGCTCAGGCGCACGTCGGTGTGCCGCATGGCGGAGGTCGCGCATTGCCGCGTTGTGCCGGTGGACATGGGCATCGTGGACTTTCCGGGCTGCGACGGCGTATTAAACCGCAGGATCGGAAACGGTACAGCGGACTTCACGCAGGGCGCCGCCATGACACGGGAGCAGGCGGAGCGGGCGATCCTCACCGGCGCGGAGCTGGCGCGCTGTGAAGCAGTCCGCGGGACAAAACTGCTGGCGCTGGGGGAAATGGGCATCGGCAACACCACCACCGCTTCGGCGGTGGCGAGTGTGCTGCTGGGGCGCTCCGTGCAGGACGTGACCGGCCGCGGGGCGGGGCTGTCCGACGAGGCGTTGGAGCGGAAGATCAAGACCATCCGCCGGGGCGTGTCCACCAACCGCCCCGCCGCGTGGGACGCGGTGGATGTGCTCACGAAGGTGGGCGGCTTCGATCTCGCGGGGCTGTGCGGCGTCTGCCTCGGCGCGGCGGCGAACCGCGTGCCGGTGCTGCTGGACGGCTTCCCCAGCACCGTGGCGGCGCTGTGCGCCGCGCGAATGTGTCCGGACGCCGCGTGCGCGATGCTCGCGAGCCACGTTTCGGCGGAGCCTGCGGGCGCGATGGTGCTCAAAGCCCTCGGCAAGCGACCGCTCATCACGGCGGAGATGCGTCTCGGCGAGGGCACCGGCGCGGTGGCGGCAATGCCGCTGCTGGACATGGCGCTCGCCGTTTACCGCGACGCGTACACGTTCACGGAGGGCGGCATTGTGCCGTACACCCCTCAATGCTGACGCTGGTGGTTGGCGGCGCGGGCAGCGGAAAGAGCGCTTACGCCGAGCATCTGATCGAACGGTCGGACGCGGCGCGGCGCGTGTATCTTGCCACCATGGAGCCATTTGGCTTCGAGGCGCGGCAACGCATCGAGAAACACCGCGCCATGCGTGAAAATAAAGGCTTTGTAACGGTGGAACGCTTTACAGATTTGTCGGGGCTGACGCTGCCGCCGGACAGTGCGGTGCTGCTGGAGGACATGGGCAATCTCTGCGCCAACGAGCTGTTTTCTCCCCATGGCGCGGGGGAAAATGCGGCGGAAGCGATCCTGCGCGGTGTCGCCTGTCTGCACGCGCAATGCCGGGAGCTGGTGATCGTATCCAACGAGGTGTTTACCGGCGGGACAGATTATCTGGGGGAGAGCGAAGCGTATTTAAGCCTGTTGTCGTATGTCAACCGGAAGATTGCGAAGACCGCGGAACGCGTCTGCGAGGTAAGCGGTGGGATTGCGACGGATTACAAGGGAGAAGAAACCTGATGTGGGTGCTGGAGACCGTGGCGGTGGCGTTTGGGATGTATTCCGCGCTGCCGGTGCCGCGGGTCGAATGGAATGAGAAAAATATGCGCTATGCGCTCGCGGCGTTCCCGCTGGTAGGCGCGGCGCTGGGACTGGCGTGGTGGGGCGCATGCGCGCTGAGCGCCGCGCTGGCGCTGCCGGATCTGCTGCGCGGGGCGATGCTCTGCGCGATGCCGACGATCGTCACCGGCGGTATCCATCTGGATGGCTACGCCGACACCTGCGACGCGCTGGCAAGCCGCGCAAGCCCCGCGCGGAAGCAGGAGATTCTGCGCGACCCGCACTGCGGCGCGTTTGCGGTGATCCGCCTTTGCGTGTTTTTTATCGGTTATTACGCGCTGTGCTGCGCGTGGGAACCGACAGGAGCGGCGCTGTGGTGCGCGGGATTGGGATTTGCACTGTCAAGAGCGCTGTCAGGACTGCTGCTGACGGTGCTGCCCATCGCGGAGGGATCGAGCATGGCGAAGGCATTTGTGGACGCAGCCGCAAAGAAGCGCGTTCGCATGGTTCTGGGCGCGGTATCCGCACTGCTTTCCGCGGCGATGCTGCGGCGCGGCGGATGGCAGGGCGCGGCGGCGGTCAGCGCCGCGGCGCTGACCGCGTGGCGCTATTGTGGTACGGCGAAGCGGGAGTTCGGCGGTACGTCGGGCGACCTCGCGGGCTGGTTTCTGGTGAAAGCGGAATACTGGATGCTGGCGGCGGCTGTCGCCGCGCAATGCTGGGAGAGAGTGCGATGATTTTTCTGTTTGGCCCGCTGTGGAGCGGGAAACGCGCCGCAGCGCGGGAAATCCTCCACTGCGACGACGCGGAACTGGCGCGTCGCGCCGTGTGGGACGTACAGGAGCTGGCGCGTGCGCGCGCGGACCTTGAGACGCTGGCGGAGGAACTGGCGGACAAGGACGTCGTGATCGCCACCGAGGTCGGCGGCGGGATCGTACCCGTCGACGCGGCGGAGCGTACCGCGCGGGAACGCGCAGGGCGGCTCAACTGTCTGCTTGCCGAGCGCGCGGACACCGTGGTGCGTGTGTTCTGTGGGATACCGATGGTGATAAAGGGGGAACTGCCGTGAGTATTTGGCTGCTGCGCCACGGGCGCACGCAATTCAACGATGAGCGCCGCTATCAGGGAATGCTGGATATCCCATTGTCCCCAGTCGGCGCGGCGGAGCTGAGAGCGGCGGAGTTTGCGCCGGAGACCGTCTATGTCTCGCCCCTGCGACGTTCGCAGGAGACGGCGCGCATCGTGTTCCCCGATGCGCGTCAGATCGTGGTTGACGACTTCGCCGAAATGGACTTCGGCGCCTTCGACGGACGTACTGCGGACGAGATGGCAGAGGACGCGGCGTACCGCGCATGGGTGGACGGCGACTGCACAGCCCGCTGTCCCGGCGGGGAATCCCGCGCGGCGTTCTGTGACCGCAGCTGCGCCGCGTTTGAACGGCTGCTGGACGATGGAAAAACATGTCAAGGGAAATTGCTTGTCATTGTTGCCCATGGCGGCACTTTGCGGGCGGTGATGGAGCGATTTGCCCTGCCTGAGCGCGATTATTTTGACTGGATGTCCGGCAATGGCGGCGGATACCGGCTGAGTTTTGACGCGGCGCTGTGGGACGCGCGGCGCAAGCTGCGGCTTGTGGAGCGTGTCTCATTCGTGCGGGAGGCGGCGCAATGCTGATCCTATGCGCGGCGGTGAGCGGATTCGTGCTCGACCTGATCTTCGGCGATCCGGCATGGCTGCTGCATCCTGTGGTTGTGATGGGACGCTATATCGCCGCGTTTGAGCGCTTCATCCGTTCCCGACTGCCCGCGACGCCGAGGGGTGAACTGACGGGCGGAGCGCTGCTGGCGGTATCGCTGCCGGTACTGACGCTGACCGTCACGCTGGGGGTGTGCCTGCTCTCACGGCGCGTTCACTGGGCGCTGGAACTGGCGGTGCAGACGCTGTGGTGTGCGCAGGCACTGGCAGCGAAAGGCTTGGCGACAGAAAGCCGCTGTGTTTATTGCGCTCTGCAAGGAAAAAACCTTGACAGCGCACGAGCGGCGGTGGCGCGCATTGTCGGCCGCGACACCGCGCGTCTGGACGCCGAGGGCGTCGCCAAGGCGGCGGTGGAGACCGTGGCGGAAAACTTTTCCGACGGCGTCGCCGCGCCGATGCTGTGTATGTTTCTCGGCGGCGCACCGCTGGCGATGGTCTATAAGTCCATTAACACCATGGACAGCATGGTGGGGTATACCAGCGCAAAATATTTGTACTTTGGGCGTTTTCCCGCCAAGCTGGATGACGCGGCGAACTACCTCCCGTCCCGCGCGGCGACGCTTTTTCTGATTGCCGCCGCGGCGCTGACGGGGCAGGACGCGGGAAACGCGTGGCGCATCTGGCGCCGCGACGCGGACAAGCATCTGAGTCCCAACGCGGGGCAGACCGAGGCTGCCTGCGCCGGAGCGCTGGGCGTACAGCTGGGCGGCGACGCGTGGTACTTCGGTGAGAAGCATGAAAAGGCTGCGCTGGGCGACGCGACGCGCCGCTGTGAGCCGGAGGATATCATAAAAACCAACCGCATGATGTACTGCGCCGGCGTGCTGCTGTGCATTGCCTGCGCCGCGGTGCGCTGCTGGATCGTGAGGAACTTTTGATGGATCGAACTCACGGCGGCGACTGGGCTGCCTTTGAACATGAATACGGTGTGCCGCCGCTGGATTTCTCGGCGAGCGTCAGTCCGCTTGGGGTACCGGAGGGTGTGCGTGCCGCCGTTGCCGCGGCGGCGGGGGAGATTGACCGCTATCCCGACCCGGACTGCCGCGCCCTGCGCCGCGCGATCGCGGCACATGAGGGCGTGGAGGCGGCGTGGGTGCTCTGCGGCGGCGGGGCAAGCGATCTCATTTATCGCGCGGTACAGGCGGTGAAGCCGCGCCGCGCTCTGGTGACAGCGCCATGCTTCGGCGAGTATGAAGCGGCGCTGGAGGCGGCGGACTGCGAAATTGTGCGCTATCCGCTCAATACCGTGTTTCGTCTGGAGGAGGGCGTTTTGGCAGCGATCGACGAAACGGTCGATCTGGTTATCCTCTGCCAGCCCAACAATCCAAGCGGCGTGGCGGTTGATCCGGCGCTGCTGCGGCGGATCGCCGAGCGCTGTGCGGCGGCACGCTGCCGCTTGATGGCGGACGAGTGCTTCACGGACTTCCTCGATGCGCCGGATCAGTACAGCTGCAAGCCCCTTTTGGCGGTTTTTCCAAATCTCCTGATGCTGAAAGCCTTCACCAAGCTCTACGCCATGGCAGGGGCGCGGCTGGGCTATGCGCTGTGCGCCGATGAAGGGTTTCTGGACGCTATGCGCCGCGCGGGAGCGCCGTGGGCGGTGTCGCACCTCGCTCAGGCGGCGGGAGTCGCCGCACTGCGGGAAACGGATTACGTCGAGCGGGTGCGCGCACTGGTGCGAACCGAGCGGGCGTTGCTTTCACAACGGCTTGCCGCGCTGGGGCTGCGGGTCGTGGCGGGAGAGGCAAATTTCCTGCTTTTTCGCTGCGATACGCCGCTGGACGCACCGCTTCGGCGGCGGGGCATCCTCATCCGTCGCTGCGGCGATTTTGCGGGGCTGGATGACACATGGTATCGCGCGGCGGTGCGGACGCATGGGGACAACGAGCGGCTGATTGCCGCTTTGACGGAGGTGCTGGCATGAGCGCAAAATGCATCATGGTGCAGGGTACCATGTCGGGCGCGGGGAAGAGCCTTCTGTGCGCGGCGCTGTGCCGTGTGTTTCGGCAAGACGGGTACCGTGTCGCGCCGTTCAAGAGTCAGAACATGGCGCTCAACAGCGGCGTGACCCGCGACGGACGGGAGATGGGCCGCGCCCAGATCGTGCAGGCGGAGGCGGCGGGCATCGAGCCGGACGCGCGTATGAACCCGATCCTCCTCAAGCCATCGAGCGACGTGGGCAGTCAGGTGATCGTGAACGGCGTCGTGCGGGGGCAGATGACGGCGGCGGAGTTTTTTTCCTACAAAAAGCAGCTGATTCCCGACATTCTGGACGCTTACCGCAACCTCGCCGCGGAGTACGACGTGATCGTCATTGAGGGCGCGGGCAGCCCCGCGGAGATCAATCTGCGGGAAAACGACATCGTGAATATGGGTCTCGCGGAGCTGGTGGACGCGCCGGTGCTGCTGGTCGGGGACATCGACCGCGGCGGCGTATTCGCTCAGCTCTACGGTACAGTCGCATTGCTGGAAGAAGCGGAACGCGCCCGTATCCGGGGCATGATCATCAATAAGTTTCGCGGGGACGTGGGCCTGCTCGCGCCTGGACTGCGACAGATCGAGGAGCGGACGCGTCTGCCGGTGCTGGGCGTGGTGCCGTACCTGCGGGTCGATCTGGACGACGAGGACTCCCTCGCGCCGCGGCTGACGGCGGCAGCGGCGGACAAGCCTATCGATGTGGCGGTGATCCGCCTGCCGCATATCTCCAATTTCACCGATTTTGCACCGCTGGAGGCGCATCCGCTCCTCGGTGTGCGCTATGTGGAGCGTCGACTGGGTTCTCCGGATCTGGTGATTCTGCCGGGGACGAAAAGCACCGTGGCAGATTTGCTGTGGCTGCGCGAGAGCGGGCTGGAAACTGAAATTCTTCGGCTTGCGGAGCGGGGTACGCCGATCCTCGGCGTCTGCGGCGGGTATCAGATGCTGGGTGAAAGCCTGCGTGACCCGGACGGCGTGGAGGGTGCGTTGCGTGATCTGCGCGGTATGGGACTGCTGCCCTGCGAGACGGTTTTTGCGCCGGAAAAGACGCTCACGCGCGTTCGCGCTTCGGCGGGCGGTGTGACCATTGACGGCTATGAAATCCACATGGGCGCGACGCAGGCGCGCGGCGAGCCGTTTTGCCGTTTGGAAGACGGGAGACCCGACGGCTGTCGGGCGGGGAACGTCTGTGGAACGTACCTCCACGGACTTTTCGACCGCGGCGAGGTCACGGACCGGCTGGCGGCGTGGCTGTGCAAGCGTAAGGGGATACCCGCGCTGCCCCTGCCGCGGGAGGACCGCCGCGCGTACCGTGAGCGACAGTATGATCTGCTGGCGGACGGCGTCCGATCCGCGCTGGATATGGACGCGGTCTACCGCGTTTTGGAGGGGAGAGCATGACGTGGACCAAACCCGCGGAGATCGAGCGCGAGAGCATGCGCATCATTGACCGCGAACTGGCGGAGCGGGGGATCGTTCTTCCGCCGGAACTGGCGCCGGTGGTCAAGCGAGTGATCCATACCACCGCGGACTTCGACTATGCAAAGGCATTTTGCTTTACAGAGAACGCGGTTCGCGTTGGCGCGGATGCGCTGCGCGGCGGAGTGATCGTCACCGATACCAACATGGCGCGATCGGGCGTCAACAGACGCGCGGCGGAACAGCTGGGCTGTGAGGCGTATTGCTACATGTCGGAGGAATCCGTCGCGGCGGAGGCAAAGGAGCGCGGCGTGACCCGCGCGGTGGTGTCGGTGGAGCGGGCGCTGGCGGAGCACCCGAACGCGGTTTTTGCCATCGGCAACGCGCCTACGGCGCTTTTGGAGCTCGCGGAGCAGATTGACCGCGGCGCGCAGCCGGCGTTGGTGATCGGTGTGCCGGTTGGCTTCGTCAACGTGACGGAGAGCAAGGAACGCGCGTTCGCGGTGTGCGAGCGCCGCGGCGTCCCGGCGATCGTCGCCATGGGACGCAAGGGCGGCAGCAACGTGGCGGCGGCGATCTGCAACGCGCTTTTGTATTTGGCAGCAGGAATGCTGGAACCGGAAAAACGATCTTAAAAAAATGGAAATAAACGGACAAAGTGATTGACGCACTTTGTCCGTCTATTGTATAATCACCGTAACTGTGTACCTGGACAAAAATGTAACCGATAAGGAGGAGCCTTCCATGAAGGAGTGGACGCGCGAGGAGCGTTACCGGGAGCTGAAAAACCCGGAGGAGATCCGCGACCTGCATGAGCGTATCAGCAAATCCCTCTACCGCCAGACTTACCATGTCCAGCCGGTGACGGGTCTTTCCAGCGACCCCAACGGTTTTGCGCTGCTGGGCGACGTCTGGCACTTGTGTTACCAGTGGTGCCCGTGGGGCGCGGTGCACGGGCTGAAATACTGGTATCATGTCACCAGCACCGATTTGATCCACTGGAAAAACGAGGGCATCGGTCTCGCGCCGGACTGTTATTACGACAACCGCGGCGCTCACTCCGGCAGCGCCATTGCCGTGGACGGCAAGCTGTATTTCTTCTATACCGGCAACCACCGGGACGAGGACTGGACGCGCACGCCCTATACCTGCGCGGCGGTGCTGGGTGCGGACGGCAAGCCGCACAAGCTGGAAAAGCCGCTCTTCGGTCCACGCCCCACCCACAGCGAGCACCAGCGCGACCCCAAGATCGTCTGGGTGGAGAGCAAACGGAAGTACTTCATCTTCATCGGTGCGCAGACCGCCGACCTCAAGGGGTGTGTGCTGGTCTATGAGTCCGCGGACCTGCTATCCGGCTGGACATTCGCCGGTCAGCTCAAGGTACCCGGATATGAGAGCTTCGGCGGTATGTGGGAGTGCCCGTATATCGTGAACCTCAGCGGTACTGACGTGCTGGTGTTCTCTCCGCAGTACACGAAGCTGCCGGGGCGCGGCAACAGCACCAACCACAACGTCTACTTCCTCGGCAGAATGGACTACGACACCCTGACCTTCACGCCGGACGGCGATTATCACTACCTTGACTACGGCTTTGACTTTTACGCCGCCCAGGGCGCGGCGAACGTGGGTGACCCGGACAAGGCGATCCTGATCTCGTGGATCGGTCTGCCCGACAACCACTATCCCACCGAGGAAGAGGATTGGGAGGGTACCATGACCCTGCCCCGCGAGCTGCGGGTCAAAAACGGTAAGCTGGCGCAGACGCCGATCACCGGCATCGAGGCGCTGCGCGGTCCGGAGCTGCCCGCGGACGGAAAGCTTCCCGCCGCGTGTGAGCTGAGCGTGGAGGCGGACGAGGGCGACTTTGATCTGAACCTCTTCACCAGAGCGGACGGCGCCGGCGGGCTGCGTCTGCACTATGACAGCGCGAAGCGCGTCTGCACCGTGGATCGCACGGGCATGGACAAGCGCTTCAACCAACAGGTGTTCGAAGTGTTGGACATGCCGCTGGATACGCCGCTCAAAACCATGCGCGTCTTTATCGACCGCTGCTCCACGGAGTTTTTCGTCAACGACGGCGAGGAGACCTTCACCACCCGCACTTATCCCACGGAACGCGAGTTCCACTATACCGTGTCTGACGGCGCGAAGCTGCGCGTGTGGACGATGCGACCCTCCGTCAGGGACGATTTCGTGGTGTGAGGTGCGCGATGAAAAAGAAGGTTTTCGCCAGTGATTTTGACGGTACGCTGTATTTTTACAAGGCGGACGTCAAGCTCCCGCCGGAGAGCGTGGAGAAGATCAAAGCGTATCAGGCGGCGGGGCATTTGTTCGGTCTGTGTACCGGTCGACAGATGGGCGGGCTGACGCCGTTTATCGGTGGCGTCATCGAGCCGGATTTCTACATCACCAGCAGCGGCGCGAACATTGTGGACAGGAATTTTCAGCCCATCTTCAAGCGCGGCGTGGACCGTGCGGCGGCGGACGCGCTCATCAGGCGCTACAAAGGCGACCACCGTATGACGCTGGACGTGGAGGGGGAGATTTGCGTTTTCGCTGAAATGAATTACCCCGGCAGATACCACATCATCACCGGCGTGGACGACGCGCCGGAGGGGCTGATCCATCAGGTGAGCATCCACAATGAGACTCTGGAGGAAGCCGCCGCGGTCAGCGCGTGGGTCAACGAGCATTACGGCGACTATGTGACAGCGTTCCAGAACGTCGTTGAGGTGGACATCGCGCCGAGGGACTGCTCCAAGGGCGCGGGCGTGGACTGCCTGCGCGCTTACATGCGGGACAGGTGGGGCGACGTGACACTCTACGGCATCGGCGATTCCATCAACGATCTCCCGCTGCTTGACGCGGCGGATGTGTCTTATACCTTTCCCTATGCGCCTGAGGAGGCGCAAAAGCGGGCGACCAAGGTGGTGGAAACCATCGTGGACGCCTTGAACGACAGTATGAGCGACCAAAGATAAGAGATAAAGGAAACAAGAACCATGAGCCAGACTTTACGAGACGCAAGAGCATACGAGGAAGAGCGCGAATTGTTCATCAAACCGGAGGACCGTCCGGCGTTCCATCTGGGCGCCCGCGTGGGCTGGATGAACGATCCCAACGGTTTTTCGTTCTACAAGGGACAGTACCACATGTTCTACCAGTACTATCCCTATGATTCCCACTGGGGCCCGATGCACTGGGGTCACGCCGTGAGCCGTGATCTGCTGCACTGGGAGTACCTCCCTGTGGTCATGGCGCCGGACATGCCATACGATCACGCGGGCTGCTTCTCCGGCAGCGCCATCGAACTGCCCGACGGACGGCACCTGTTGATGTACACCGGCGTGTCCCGCGAGGTGACAGAGAGCGGCGAGCTGCGGGACGTGCAGACGCAGAATCTCGCCATCGGCGACGGCGTGAACTACAAAAAATACGCGCACAATCCCGTCATCACCGCAGCAGACCTTCCCGAAGGCGGCAGCCGGGAGCATTTCCGCGACCCGAAGATGTGGCGCGAGCCGGACGGATCGTATCGCGCCATCGCCGCCAACTACGCGGGCGAGGGCGGCGGACAGATGCTGGTATTTCGCAGCAGCGACGGCTTTGCGTGGGAGTTTGACAGCGTACTGTCAAAGAACGACGGGCGCATCGGCAGAATGTGGGAGTGTCCCGACCTGTTCACGCTGGACGGCTATGACGTGCTCCTGGCAAGCTCGCAGGACATGCTGCCCAAGGGCTTTGAGTACCACAACGGCAACGGTACGTTCTATTTTGTCGGACACGTCGATCCCGAAACCGGCGCGTTCGTGGAGGAGAGCGACCATGCCGCGGACTACGGCATTGATTTCTATGCCCCGCAGACCATCCTGACCCCTGACGGGCGGCGGGTGATGATCGGTTGGATGCAGAACTGGGACACCTGCAACCTGCACACCAAATCGACGCCGTGGTTCGGTCAGATGAGCCTTCCGCGCGAGCTTCACGTCCGGGACGGCGTTCTCTATCAGACGCCCATCCGCGAGCTGGAAGCAATGCGCCGCAACAAGGTGGAGTACGACCGTGTCACGGTGGAGAACGATGAGATCACGCTGCCCGGCGTCTCCGGCAGACTGGTGGACATGGAGATTGAGCTGGAGGCGGGGGACTTCACCCGCTTCGCCGTGTGGTTCGCGAAGAATGATCAGTACCACACCGGTTTCAGCTTCCGCCCCCATGAGTCGGTGCTCAAGGTGGACCGCAAGTTCTCCGGTTCGCGCCGCGCTATCATCCACCAGCGCCGCGCCAAGGTGCGCCACGAAAACGGCAGGATCAAGCTGCGCCTGATTCTTGACCGCTTCAGCGCCGAAATGTTCGTCAACGACGGCGAGAAGGTCATGACCGCCACGCTCTACACCGATCTGGACGCCGAAGGCATCGCGTTCTTTGCCGACGGCAAGGCGACCTTCCGGGTCACAAAGTATGATCTGGAGCTGTAAGATTGGCTTGCAATTGCGGCGAAGATGTGATACTATATCAAAGGGTAGTATCCATTCTATGCTGAATGCGGAGGGATGAAGGATGAAACGTCTGAGCGCATTGCTTGCGATTCTCGCGCTGCTTTCTCTGACGCTGCCTGCTTATGCCGCTGCGGAGGAAATCGTCAGCATCGAGGAGGAACTGGTCATCGAGGACGAGGATGTTCCTCTGGCGGCGCTTCCCGGCGTCAGCAGATCGGACGTGGCGCACGTCATGATCGGCGTCGGCGTCTGCATGATAGCCGCCGCGGGCGTGATCCTGACGGTGGACGCGCGGCAGGAACGCGCGAGAGCCGGTATTACGGCATAATATCTCAGAGGGCTGACGGTCATTGTCTGACTGTCAGCCTTTTTGCTGCCGCGGGGAATCCGCGCAAGGAATCAGGAGGATGAGGATATGTTTGTCACCATACACAATCAGGCGCTGACGGTGCGAATCGAGGACGCCGGCGCACAGCTTGCGTCGATCCGCGACCGCCGCGGTGTCGAGTACCTCTGGCAGGGCGATCCTGCCATCTGGAACCGCCGCGCGCCGCTGCTGTTTCCGTTCATCGCGCGTTTGAAGGATGAACAGTATCTGCTGCGCGGCAAGCCCTATCACATGCCGACCCACGGCTTTTGCCGCAGTGCGCCGTTCACGGTGGAGACGCAGAGTGAGACCGGCGTGACCTTCCGCTACGCGGACACGGAGCAGACGCGGGAGAGCTATCCGTTCTCCTTTGTGCTGCGCGTTACCTATACGCTGGAGGGCAGCACCCTCGTCAAGACCCATCGGGTCGAAAACCGCTCCGACGAACCGATGCTCTACGAGTTGGGCGGACACGACGGCTACCGTGCTCCCATCGAGGCGGGAGAATCCATGGGAGACTATGCCATCCGCTTCCCCGGCGTGGACGCGGTAACGCCCTACGGCATGGACGCGCAGAATATGATTACCCCCAAGACTGTAACTCGTCCGCTGCAAAACGGCAGAATGCCGCTCAAGCCCTCGGCATACGATCTGGATACCATCATTCTGGACGGGTTGCCTGAGCGGCGGGCGGTGCTGGTGGACGGAAACGACCGTCCCCGCGTCAGCGTGGCGTTTGACGATTTCCCGTATCTCGGCGTCTGGACGGCGGCGAAGGACTTTGACACCAACTATGTCTGCATAGAACCGTGGACGTCCTTGCCCGACGCGACCTTTGTCGGTCGCGAGATGAAGGACAAGGCGGGGGTGCGGACGCTGGCACCGGGCGCGGCGGAGGAGCTGACCTACCGCGTGACGATTCACGAATAAAGAAAACGCGCGCCCATGCGGACGCGCGGGGAGAGCTTATGCACATACCATCCTGTGAGACGACGGCACTGACCTTGCCGGATTTTGACGCTGCCCTCGCGGCGGCGCTGGAGCCGAACGAGCGCTATGACACGGCGCGCTGGCTTTACGTTCCAAACGATTACACGGAGTACCGTTACATACTCGGCACGCGCGGCGAGCGCCCGCTCATTTGCGTGGGCGTCAATCCGTCCACCGCCGCGCCGGACGCGCTGGACAACACCCTCAAGTCCGTGGAGCGGATCGCGCTTTGCAACGGCTATGACAGCTTTTTGATGTTCAACGTCTACGCCCAGCGGGCGACCCGACCGGACGACATGGAGCGCGTCTGCAACGCCGCGCTGCACCGGGAGAACATGAAGGCGTTTGACTACGCGCTGTCGCTGGACAAAAACGGCGCCCCAGCCGTTTGGGCGGCGTGGGGCGCGGTCATCGAAAAGCGGGGGTATCTAGCCGGTTGCGTGCGGGACATGGTGGACGTTGGCGTCCGCCGCGGCGCGAGGTGGTACTGCGCGGGCGCGCGCTCCAGGCAGGGGCACCCGCACCATCCGTTGTACTTGAAAAAGGACAGCCCGCTGGAGCCGTTTGACGTGGGGGACTACCTCACGCGTTCTCTGGCGTGCGCGGCACTTGAGTAGCGGGCTTTTTGGCGCGTCTGCGCCGATGCCTCCTGCGCCGCTTCGGCGGCGCGTCGGACACTGACGGCGCCGCGGCGGGCGGCGGTTCCGCGGGCGGCGGCATGACCGCTTTTGGCTTTTTGGGAGCCGGACGAATCGCACCGGTACGGATGAGCCGATAGGTTTTGACGTCGTGGGAGCGCACGCGGCAGTTGCAGCGGTGGCAGATGAGGCAGGCGTTTTCCCAGACGCGATCCAACGTGTCGTCAATGCGGCGCAGTACGCCGCCGTCCCGCAGGGGCTTTCCACAGATGTAGCAGCAGTTTTGCTGCCTCTCGCGCAACTCGTCCTTGCGCTTTAAAAACGCCTCGATGTACGGCTCGACCGCGGTATAGGTCTGATGGAGCTTGCTGCGCTTGGTGCGGCTGACGTGGAGCAGCGCGATACGGACGATGGACTCCTCCTTGCGCTCGTTGCAGCGGCGATGCGTGCGAACAGTGTTGCGCGGCGAAGTGATTCGCCTGCGCAGCGCGGAAAATTCCGCGTGATCGAGATACTGCTCGTGCCACTTGTAGATCGCCTGTGGAATCACATGGTCGATGGTGCAGTTGTTGAAGATGGGCTTGCCGCAGATCGCGCAGATCGGAGATTCCGCGGGTTCTTTCTTGATCTCAGCGGTCATGTGCCTGCCCTCCTTCCTGTCAAATAAGGTCATTTTGTGACAGTATACACGAGTCAATGAGGGTTGTCAAATGACAATACGACCCAGAAAAAGAAAAAGGAGAAATCGCATGGAAACCAACAAGCGCCGGGAGATGCTGCGGGCGGTGAAGTTCGCTGTTTTCTCGGCATCCGCCGGGGTGATTGAAGCTGTCGTTTTCGCGTTGCTCAATGAGCTGACGGCGTGGCAGTACTGGCCCTGTTACCTGATTGCGCTGACGGCGTCGGTGGTGTGGAACTTCACGCTCAACCGCCGCTATACCTTCCGCAGCACCGCCAACGTTCCCCGCGCCATGCTCCTGGTGGCGGCGTTTTACTGCGTTTTTACGCCGGTGACGACGATCCTCGGCAACTATCTCGCGGAGACCCTGGACTGGAACGAGTATCTGGTCACCGCGCTCAATATGGCGTGTAATCTGGTGACGGAGTATTTCTACGATACTTATGTTGTCTTTCGGGGCAGCATCGACACCAACACAGTCGCGCAAAACGCGCGCAAATAATGAAGGAGGCGGCACAATGAACGATTTCCAATACTATGCGCCGACGCAGGTGGTGTTCTGCCGCGGAGCGGAAAACCGCGCGGGCGAGCTGGTGAGGCAGTACGGCGGGACGAAGGCGCTGCTGCACTACGGCGGCGGCAGCGTGCGGCGCAGCGGGCTTTTGGATCGCGTCAAGGCGTCGCTGGACGCGTCCGGCGTCGCGTATGCGGAGCTGGGCGGCGTGGTGCCGAACCCGCGTCTTTCCAAGGTGCATGAGGGCATCGCGCTCTGTCGTGCTGAGGGCGTGGATTTCCTGTTGGCAGTCGGCGGCGGCAGCGTCATCGACTCCTGCAAGGCGATCGGCTACGGCATGAAGTACGACGGCGAGGTGTGGGATTTCTATGAAAAGAAGGCGACGCCGCGGTCGTCCATGCCCATCGGCGCGGTGCTGACCATCGCCGCCGCGGGCAGCGAAATGAGCGATTCCTCGGTCATCACCAATGAGGAAAACGGAAAAAAGCGCGGCGTGAACAGCGACCTGTGCCGCTGTCGTTTCGCGCTGATGAACCCGGAGCTGACCTTTACGCTCCCGCCGTATCAAACGGCGTCAGGCTGCGCGGACATTATCTCGCACACGATGGAGCGTTACTTCTCCGGCGGCGAGACCGTGGAGCCGACGGATTCCATCGCGGAGGGGCTGATGCGTGCGGTGATCGACGCGGCGCCGAAGGCGGTGCAAAACCCGGAGGACTATGACGCCCGCGCCTGCATCATGTGGGCGAGCAGCCTGTCCCACAACAACCTCACCGGCAGCGGACGGGGCGGCAACGGGCGCGTGGGCGACTGGGCGTGTCACCAGCTGGAGCACGAGCTCAGCGGCATGTTCGACGTGACCCATGGCGCGGGGCTTGCGGCGATCTTCGGCGCGTGGGCGCGGTATGTGATGCCGTCCGCGCCGGGACGCTTTGCCCGCTTCGCCCGCAACGTCATGGACGTGAGGGAGCCGGATGACGAAGCCGCCGCCCGCGCCGGCATTGCGGCATACGAGGCGTTTTTGCGCGGGATCGGTATGCCGGTCTGCCTGCGGGAGCTGGGGCTGGAGCTGACGGAGCAGCAGCTCGATCAGCTCGCGTGGAACTGCTCCTTTGCGGACACGCGCACCATCGGCTCGATCCGCGTGCTGACGCGTGAGGATATGAGAGAGATTTATCGGCTTGCCCGATGACAACAGAACGAATGGAGGCTACCAAAATGAAGTACGAAATTCAGGGAAACAATCTGCCTGTGGTGATCTGCACCATGAACGACGGTGAGACCATGCGCACAGAGTCCGGCTCAATGAGCTGGATGAGCCCGAATATGGAGATGTCCACCAGCGGCGGCGGGATCGGCAAGATGTTCGGCCGCCTGTTCACCGGCGAGAATCTGTTCCAGAACCTTTACACCGCCCATGGTCAGGGCATGATCGCGTTCTCCGCCAGCTTCCCCGGCTCCATCCGCGCGGTGGAGATCACGCCGGAGCGTCCGGTTATCGTGCAGAAGTCGGCGTTTCTTGCCTGCGAGGACAGCGTGGAGCTGTCCGTGTTCTTTCAGAAGAAGCTTGGCGCGGGCTTTTTCGGCGGCGAGGGCTTCATCATGCAGAAGCTCTCCGGCAGCGGTACGGCGTTCCTTGAGATTGACGGCTCCTCGGTGGAGTATGAGCTGGGCGCGGGGCAGCAGATCCTGATTTCCAGCGGACACCTCGCCATGATGGACGAGACCTGCTCGCTGGATATTCAGCAGGTCAAGGGCATCAAGAACCTGGTGTTCGGCGGCGAGGGACTGTTTAACACGGTCATCACCGGTCCCGGACGCGTGATTTTGCAGACCATGCCGCTGAGCAAGTTTGCCAACCAGCTCATCCCGTACCTGCCCCAGCCCAGTAACACCAGCAGCAACTGAGATGAAAAAGGGAATCACCGCGCTGATTCTGGCGCTTCTGCTGATCCTGCCCGCGCGGGCGGCAGCAGCCCCGGATGTTGAGCCGGGAGCGTGGTATGAAGCAGCGGTCACGGAGATGTATGAATCCCGTGTGCTCACCGGATATGAGGACGGTACGTTCCGCCCCCACCGCACCATTGCCGCCTCGGAGTATATTGCCGTGGTGGCGCGGCAGGCGGGATTGACGGCTGCGGCGGTGGACTCCTCCCACTGGGCGGCGGGATTGCTGGAGGCGGCGCGTCAGCGCGGCTGGTACGACTGGGATGAGCTGCCGCCCACCGGTGAGAGCTTCGACAAGCCCATCAGCCGCCAGCTGGCGGTGAAGGTGATGATGAACGCGTTCTATCCGAACGCAGGCTATGACTTCAGCGCCGAGTCGCGGAAGCTGGCGGACTTTGCCGCGCTGGACGGGCGTTACTATAACGCTGTGCTCGGCGCCTACGCCGTGGGGCTGATCCGGGGCGACGATCGGGGAAACTTCAACCCCAAAAGCGGATTGACCCGCGCGGAGGCGTGCGTCATGCTCCACCGCGCGAAACAGGGAAGCGCCGTGCCGGACGAGACCCCGTCTGTTCCGACAGCGGTGGATACGGTCAGCGGCGGCGTCAGCGAGAACGGCTGGCTGCAAGTCAAGGGCGCGCAGCTCTGCAACGCGGCGGGTGAACCGGTCGTCCTGCGGGGCATGAGCAGCCACGGGCTGCACTGGTTCCCGCAGTACGCCAACGCGCAGTCCATCCAGAATACGGCGGCTTTCGGCGCGAATCTCTTCCGTGTCGCCATGTATACCGGCGAGGGCGGATACCTGAGCCAGAGCGCGGCGGTGAAAAAACAGCTCATCGCGGCGGTAGACGCCGCCATCGCCGCGGATCTGTACGTTATCATCGACTGGCATATCCTCTCCGACGGCAATCCCTCGGCACACACCGGCGAGGCGGCGGCGTTCTTCCGCGAGATGGCGGCACGCTACGGCGACAATCCCGCCGTACTCTATGAGATTTGCAACGAGCCAAACGGCGGCGTGAGCTGGTCGCGGGACGTGAAGCCCTACGCCGAGACGGTGATTGCCGCGATTCGGGAAAATGCGCCGAAGTCGGTGGTCCTTGTGGGCAGCCCGACGTGGAGTCAGGACATCCACGAGGCAGCAAAGGACCCGCTTGAGGGCGACAACCTGATGTACACGCTTCACTTCTATGCCGGCACCCACGGCGCGGAGCTGCGCCGCCGCGTTGACGATGTGCGCGCGAAGGGGCTTGCGGTGTTCGTCTCCGAATGGGGCACCAGCCGCGCCGACGGCAACGGCGGCGTGTTTCTCAAGGAGAGCGCCGAGTGGCTGGACTTCCTTGACGCGCGGGGCATCAGTTGGGCAAACTGGTCGCTGTGCGACGAGAACGAGACATCCGCCGCGCTCAAGCCGGGTACGCCCAACAACCGCGCGTGGACGGAGAATGATCTCAGCGAATCCGGCAAATTTGTTGTTTCACGCTTATCGAACGGAAGGTGAGAAATCATGGCGGACGTTCGCCAGCTCATCGCGCATTGCCAGAACAAGCGCGTCTATATTCAGACCCACAACTTTCCTGATCCCGACGCCATCGGCTCGGCTTACGGTTTGCAGCGGCTTCTGCTGCGCTACTCGATCCCGACGAAGATCTGCTACGACGGCCGGATCGACAAGCTCAGCACAGAGCGGATGCTGGAGCTGCTGCAAATCGACATGCTCTCCGCTGACGAGGTGGGACCGGAGCTGCGGGAGGACGACTGCATCATCTGCGTCGACTCCCAGAAGGGCGCGGGGAACATCACCGATTTTGTTGGCGACGAGATCGCGTCCATCGACCATCACCCGACCTATACGGATATTCAATACCGCTACTTCGACGTTCGCAAGGTTGGCGCATGCTCCACCATCATTGCCGAGTATTATCGCGACCGCGGACTGGCGCCTGAGCCGATCGCAGCCACGGCGCTGCTCTACGGCATCAAGATGGACACGATGAACTTTACCCGTGGCGTCACCGAGGATGACATCCGCGCGTTTTCGTTTCTTTTGCCCCATATCGATCATCAGTTGATGGGACTGTTGGAGCACAGCAAGATCGAGTTTCAGGACCTCAAGGCGTATGGCGCGGCAATCGAGAACACCAAGGTCTACGGGTATTACGGCTTTTCGCACATCCCGTTTTCCTGCCCGGACGCGATGGTGGCGATCCTCTCTGACTTCATTCTTTCGCTGGTGGAGGTGGAGGTGTCGATCATCTATTGCACCCGTGCGGACGGTTACAAGTTCTCCGTCCGCTCCGAGCGCACGGACGTGGATGCGGGAGAGCTGGTGCGCCGCGCGCTGGAAGGGCTGGGCGACGGCGGCGGACACGCCACCATGGCGGGCGGACTGATCCCGGCAAAAAACGCGGCGCTGCTGGGCAATTATCCTGACGACTTCCTACGGGAACGTTTTTTGCGCGTACAGGCTTGATTTTTGCGAAAAGCGCAGTATAATAGCGTGGTTCCATGGAAGGAGTAAAACGATTATGTGGGATAGAAGACAGTTGAAGGACAGGGCGAAAGCTGCCTTTCAGGCGAACTACTGGCGCTGTGTGCTGGTGTCGTTCGTCATGTTCGCGCTCTTGGGCGGGGGACTTGCCTCCGGCGGCAACAGGGTGCGGGAGAGCATCAACCTCAATCAGTCCGAGCCGCAGACAGGAAGCGCGACGCTCAATGCAGGGGATGTGAACAGCATTGTCGGGCTTGACCTCGAAGAGCTGGGCGGCATGGAGGATCTCACGCCTGCGCAGGTACAGGCGCTTCTGGACGCGGTGAAGGACACGAACAAGTATGATTTCAGTGAGGCGGAGGTGCTGCCGATGCTGGTGATCCTCGGCGGCGTGCTGTCGGTGGTGATCGCCGCCTCGTCGGTGGTCTCGATTCTGCTGTACAATCCGCTGGAGGTCAGCGCGGCAAACTTCTACACAACAAATGCGCAGTCCGCGGCAAGCCTTGACACGATGGAACGCGGTTTTGTGCCACACTGGACGCACAACGTCTGGACGATGTTCCTGTGCGACCTGTTTACCCTGCTGTGGGGTATGCTGTTCATCGTGCCCGGCATTGTTAAGGGATACGCTTACCGCATGGTACCCTATATCATGGCGGAGCATCCTGAACTGACCGGCACGGAGGCAATCACCCTGTCCCGAAAGATGATGAAGGGCAACAAGTGGCGTGCCTTTGTGCTTGACCTGTCCTTCCTCGGCTGGGAAATTCTCGGCGGTTTGACGGCGGGCATTCTGGATATCTTCTGGGTGCGCCCCTATAAGGCAGCCGCCAACGCGGAACTGTACCTTGCCATCAGAGGCGGCAGCGCGGATAACAACACCGCTGCTCCGGAATTCGAATAAATACAGGAGAAGCGCGCGACCGCGGCATGTATTGCTGCGGTCGCTCACAATAGCTATGCAGACAAACGACTTGACGCAGGGGAGCATTCTCAAGTCTCTCCTTCGTTTTTTCTTCCCGATTCTCTTCGGTATGCTTTTCCAGCAGCTTTACAACACGGTGGACGCCGTAGTGGTGGGGCGCGTGGTAGGTCCGGAGGCATTGGCGGCAGTGGGCGGCAGCCCGGCGGTCATCATCAATCTGGTCATCGGCGTCTTTACCGGCATGGCGGCGGGCGCGACGGTCATCATCTCGCAGTACTTTGGCTCACGGGACGATGAGCGCCTCAGCCGCGCGGTGCATACCATCCTCGTGTTCTGCCTGCTCGCCGGCGCCGCGCTGACGCTGCTGGGACGGCTGAGCGCGCTGTGGTCGCTGCGGATGGTCAAGACGCCGGCGGACATTCTCGACCTCTCGTGCAGCTATCTTCGCATCTATTACCTCGGCGCGGTGCCGCTGCTGTTGTTTAACGTCGCCTCCGGCGTTCTGCGCGCGGTGGGGGACTCGCGCCGCCCGCTCTATTACTTGGGTGTGTGCTGCGGCATGAACATTGCGCTGGATTTGCTGTTTGTTGCGGCGCTGCGCTGGGGCGTGGACGGCGTCGCGTGGGCGACGGTGCTCTCCCAGCTCACCGGCGCGGTGCTGATTCTGCTGCGGTTGGGACGCAGCGAGGGACCGGAGCGCATGGAGCTTCGCAAGCTCCGCATCGACGCGCCGTCTCTGAAGCGCATCCTCTACATCGGCATTCCCGCCGCGATTCAGGGCGCGATGTATTCGATCTCCAACATCCTCATTCAGGCGGCGATCAACGACTTCGGCACCGTGGTTGTCGCGGCGTGGACGGCGATCAGCAAGTTTGACGGCGTGTACTGGGTCACCAGCAACTCCTTCGGCGCGGCGATCTGCACCTTTGTTGGGCAGAACTTCGGCGCGGGCAAGTACGAGCGTATGAAAGAGGGCGTCCGTAAGTGGCTTCTGACCGCCATCGGCACGGCGATTGCCATGTCAGCGCTGCTCATCGGTCTGAGCCGCTGGGGGCTGCGATTGTTCACGACGGACGCTGCGGTGGTGGCGGAGGCAACGCGCCTGATGTGGTACTTTATCCCGTTCTACGCAATTTGGTCGTTCATCGAGATCATCTCCAACACGCTGCGCGGCGCGGGCGACGCCATTGCCCCGACGGTCATCAGCCTGATCGGCGTGTGCCTGCTTCGCATTGTCTGGATCGCATTCGTGGTGCCGTACTGGCACACGGTCATGGGCATCAGCATGTCCTATCCGGTGACGTGGTTCATCACGGCGGTGACCTTTGTGATCTATTATTATAAAAGCAATTGGCTTACGCGCTGCGCGGGTCATGTAAGGCAAGGAGGAAACGCATGAAAGGAAATGTAGGCTTCGTGATTCTGCTCGTCCTGTCCGCGTTGCTCTGCGCCCTGCTGTTCCTGCTGGGGCGAATCAACCTGTCCGGATGGCTGATGGCGGCGGCGCTGTTCTGCGGCTTCATTTTTGTGCGCGGGCATGTGCTGAGCAGCGGCTTTCTGCCGCGCCTTGCCGGATGGGTCGTGTTTGCCGCGGCGCTGGCGCTGACATTCAAGCTCTTCGGTCCGCCGATCCGGGCGATCCCTGCCGTGGTGGGGAAGAACCCGACGCCGACAGGCGTCGTCACCGTCGCGCAGGGCGACCTGACGGGCGTTTATACCGCCGACGGCGGCGTGGAGGTCTACACCGGTATCCCGTACGCCGCGCCGCCGGTGGGCGAGCTGCGCTGGCGGGAGCCGCAGAGCGCTGAATCTTGGGAGGGCGTGCGCGTCTGCGACCACTTTGCGCCCATGTCCATGCAGGTGCGAAATGCGACGTGGTTCAATTCGCTGACCGAGTGGGGCATCTATCACACCTTCCGCCCGAAGCTCGTCGGCAATTCGCTTGAACCGATGAGCGAGGATTCGCTCTACCTCAACGTCTGGAAGCCCGCGGGAGAACAGAAAAAGCTGCCGGTCATGGTGTACATCCACGGCGGCTCGCTGACCACGGGGCAGCCCTCGTGGGTGGAGTACAACGGCGAGAGCCTTGCCCGTAAGGGCATCGTGGTGGTGAACTTCGGCTATCGGCTCAATGTGTTCGGCTACCTTGCCACGGAGCAGCTGGCGGAGGAATCCGCCAACGGCACCACCGGCAACTATGGCTTGCTGGATCAGATCGCGGCGCTGCAATGGGTACACGACAACATCGCGGCGTTCGGCGGAGACCCGGAGCAGGTTACCATCTGCGGCGAGTCCGCGGGCGCGAGCAGCGTGAACGCGCTGTGCGTCTCCCCGCTGAGCGCGGGACTCTTCCGCCGCGCCATTGCCGAGAGCAGCGGCATCGTTGCCAAGCAGCCGTACCACACCTTCCGCACGCTGCACGACGCGTTGGAGATGGGGCGAAGCATTCTGACGGAGTTCGGCGCGAACAGCATGGAGGACCTGCGCGCCGTTCCGGCGGAGCAGCTGGTGAACACGAAGTTCACGAACAACGCCATGACCGTGGACGGTTACGCCATCACCGAGCAGCCGTACCGCACCTATGAAAAGGGTGAAAACCATGAGGAAGCGCTGCTCAATGGCTTCAACGTCCACGAGGCGGACCTCTTCACATTGTTTACCAAGGTGACGCGGGAGAACTATGTGGACATGCTGCGCCCTCTGCTGGGCGACCGGGCGGAGGACGCCGCGGCACTTGTCCCGCCCGCGCCGGTGGATGAGCGATATCACTGGCTGGTGGAGGCGGGCGGCGACGCCAAGGGCAGCAGTAACGCGGTCTACTCCGCGGCATGGTTCAGCTACAGCCATTACTGCTGGACGCGCCTGCTTGCCGCGCAGAACAAGCCGGTTTGGGAGTACCGCTTCACCAGGGACAACGGCTCCCTTGGTTCCGCTCATGGCGGCGAGCTGCCCTATGCCTTCGGCAATCTCGACCGCCATGCGTGGTGCTACAACGAAGCCGACCGCGCCCTGAGCGAGACCATGCAGGCGTACTGGGCGAACTTCGTCAAGACCGGCGACCCCAACGGCGCGGGGCTTCCCGTGTGGGAGCCGAGCCGCGACGGCGGCACTGTGCTGGAACTGGGCGAACAGATCGCGCCGATGGATGATCCGGCGCTGGAGCTGTACGCGCTGCTGGACGATTATCAGGACAGCGTTGCAGCAGATTAGACAATTTCATGACAAAGAAGTTAGGAAAAGCGCCCAAATTTTTGGGCGCTTTTCCTCTTGCAATCCCCGGTCAAAGGTCTAGAATGATGAGAACCTCAAAAAGGAGAGAAGTTGATTCCATGACACAAGACATGACCACGGGTTCGCCCATCAAGCGCATTCTGACCTTCTGCGGTCCGCTTTTGATCGGCAATCTGTTCCAGCAGTTCTATAATCTTGCCGACAGCGTCCTTGTCGGACGCATTCTCGGCGTCAACGCCTTTGCCGCCGTCGGCTCCACCGGAGCGCTCAACTTCCTTGTGCTGGGCTTTGCTCTGGGCGTCTGCTCCGGCTACGCCATCCCCATCGCCCAGAGCTTCGGCGCGGGGGACGAGGACGAGGTGCGCCGCCGCACCGGTCAGCTCGTCTGGCTGGGGCTTCTGACCACAGCGCTCATCACGCTGATTGCCTTGGTTTGGACCGAGGACATTTTGCGCATCACCCATACGCCTGCGGAGATTTTTGACGAGGCGTACCGCTATATCCGCATCGTCTTTCTCGGCGCGGGTGCGACGATCCTCTATAACCTGAGCTCCGGCGTGCTGCGCGCGCTGGGGGACAGCCGCACGCCGCTCTATTTCCTCATAGGCGCGGCACTGGTCAACATCGTGCTGGACGTGGTGTTCATGCAGCTGCTTGGCACCGGCGTTGAGGGCGCGGCGTATGCCACGGTGTTCTCCCAGCTCCTGGCGGGCGTCGCCTGCGTTGTGTATATGTGGCGCTGTGTCCCGCTTTTGCGCCTGCGCCGCGACGATTTGCGCCCTGACCCGCGCCGGATGCGCCTCATCGCCGCCATCGGCGTTCCGATGGGTTTGCAGTTTTCCATCACCGCTGTTGGCACGATCATGGTGCAGAGCGCGGTCAACGGTCTCGGCACTGCGGCGGTGGCGGCGGTCTCCGCCGGTTCCAAGGTGCATCTGCTGGTTTCCGCGCCGCTGGACAGCTGCGGCGTCGCCATGGCGACCTACTGCGGGCAGAACCTCGGCGCAAAGGACCTTCCACGCATCCGCAAGGGCGTGAACAGCATGACAGTGGCGGCTTTTCTCTACTGCGCGGCGGCGTTCTGCTTCAACTTCTTCGCGGGCAGCGCGGTAGCGTCGGCGTTTATCGGCGGTGCGGACGCCTCCATTCTTGCCGATGTGCGCACCTACCTGACCCTCAACGGCGCGGCATATCCGATGCTGGCAATCATCTTTATCTTCCGAAACGGCTTGCAGGGCATGGGCTTTTCCAATCAGGCGATGGCGGCAGGCATCGCGGAACTGGTCGGGCGCATGATCGTGGTGTTCGTTCTGGCACGCTCCTTCGGCTTTGTGGGCGTTTGCTGCTCCAACCCGCTGGCGTGGGTGGCGGCGGATATTCTGCTGCTCTCGCTCTACCGTGTGGAGATGCGCAAGCTGGAGCGCCTGTGGGAGAAGGAACCCCCGCGGCGTGAAGCTGTGGTGGCGGTACACATGGGTCGTGTATAATTGGCAGGATCCCTCGGTTTTTCGAGGGATCCTGTTGTTTTTTCATGCAACAGATGTTATAATGCAACCCAAAATGAAGAGGAGGAAGCTCCCGTGAAAATCAGTGAGATCGTTGAATCCAAGCGGTATTCCGTTTCCTTTGAGGTTTTTCCGCCCAAAACCGAAGACACCCGCGAGAGCGTGACCAAGGCAGCGCGGGAGATTGCGGCGCTCAAGCCCATTTTCATGAGCGTGACCTATGGCGCGGGCGGAGGCACCAGCGAGTATACCGCTGAAATTGCCCAGGATCTGCAGGAGAATTGCGGCGTGCCGATGATGGCGCACCTGACCTGCATCACCTCCACCCGTGACCACATTCAGGAGCAATTGAAGCTGCTCAAGAACAAGGGCGTGGACAATATCCTCGCGCTGCGCGGCGACATACCCGAAGGCTTTGAACTCAAGGAGCAGAATTATCACCACGCCATTGAACTGGTGCGCGACATCAAGGCGTTTGACCCGGAGTTCTGCGTGGCGGGCGCCTGCTACCCAGACACGCACCCCGATTCCGCCAATCAAAAGGAGGACATCGCCCACCTCAGGGAAAAGGTGGACGCGGGTATGGATTTCCTCATCACTCAGATGTTCTTTGATAACCCTGTGTTCTACAGCTATATGTATAAGCTGCGCGAAGCGGGAATCACCGTGCCGGTGCATCCGGGCATCATGCCCATTGTCAACGCAAGACAGATGAAGCGGACGCTCAAGCTCTCCGGTACCTCGCTGCCCGAACGCTTCCGCCGCATTCTCGACACCTTTGGAGATTCGGAGACCGCCATGCGGCAGGCGGGCATCGCATACGCGACCGATCAGATCATCGATCTTTTTGCCAACGGCATTCGCACCGTGCATGTCTACTCCATGAACAACCCAGGCGTCGCCAGGGCAATTCTGAATAATCTATCGGAGATCATTGGATGAAAACACTGTATTTAGACTGCTCCATGGGTGCGGCAGGGGACATGCTTGTCGCGGCGCTGCTGGAGCTCTTGCCCGACCGGCAGTCGTTTGTGAACCGTTTCAACGCTCTCGGCATCCCCGGCGTCACCGTTTCCGCGGAGCCGGCGGTTAAGTGCGGCGTCACGGGGACGCACTTTCGCGTCTCGGTGAACGGCGCGGAGGAGGACGAGCATCACCACGAGCATCATCACCATCACAGCGGGATGCATGACATCACGCAAATCGTGGAAAGCATGCGCCTCGACCCCGCTGTGGAGGCGGATGTGCTGGCGGTGTACCGCTCCATCGCGGAGGCGGAGAGTCAGGTGCACGGCGAACCTATCGAGCAGATTCATTTCCATGAGGTCGGCACGATGGACGCCATCGCGGACGTGACCGCCGTCTGTCTGCTGATGCATGAGTTGTCGCCCGACGCGGTGATTGCCTCACCGGTGAACGTGGGCGGCGGCACGGTACACTGCGCCCACGGCATTCTCCCGGTACCCGCGCCCGCGACGGCGCTGCTGCTGCGGGACATCCCGATGTACGGCGGCACGATCCAGAGCGAGCTTTGCACGCCTACGGGCGCGGCGCTTCTTCGGCGTTTCGTGACCAAATTCGGCGCGATGCCGCTGATGCGCGGCGCGGCTTACGGTTATGGCATGGGGAAGAAGGACTTTGAACAGGCAAACTGCGTCCGTGCGATCCTCGGTGAGAGCGAGGGGGAAACGGAAGAAATTATCGAGCTGTCCTGCGATGTGGACGATATGACCGGCGAAGAGATAGGTTTCGCCGCGGAGCGGCTGTTCGAGCTGGGCGCGCGGGATGTGTACACCATGCCGGTGCAGATGAAAAAGGGGCGCCCGGGCGTATTGCTGCGGGTGTTGTGCATGCCGGAGCAGCGGGAGGCGTTGGTGGAGGCGATTTTTCGTCACACCACCACGCTGGGTGTCCGGGAAGCGCGGCTGCGCCGGCATGTGATGGAGCGCAGCATTGAGACGCTGGACACCCCCTGTGGACAGGTGCGCCGCAAAACAGCAACGGGATACGGCGTTGAGCGCGGCAAGCTGGAGTATGAGGATTTGGCTCGCGTCGCCCGTGAGCGGAACATCTCGCTGGCGGAGGCGCGGCGGCTGGTCAGCGGTGAAAACGAATAATTCGCTGTATATATGCATACGATAAAGTCGCCCTTGTGCAAGATGCACAGGGGCGACTTGATTATACTGCCATATTTATCGAAAACGTTGATTGACGGGACGAATAAAATGTATTATTATTCATTCGCACAAACGGAAACACCGTTACATGAAAATGGAGGATACAAAGATGAAAAAGTTTTTTGCGCTGCTTCTCGCGGCGACCATGATTCTCTCTCTGGCCGCCTGCGGCAGCAAGGATTCCGCTGCGCAGACCAACGAATCCACGGCTTCGACCGAAACCACTGCTGACACCGCCGCCGCGCCCGCTGAGACCGGCTTGACCACCGTGAACGCGGGCAAGCTGACCATGTCCACCAACGCCGCGTTCCCGCCGTATGAGTCCACCGCGGACGACGGAAGCTTCATCGGCATCGACGTTGAGATCGCGCAGGCGATCGCTGACAAGCTGGGGCTGGAGCTTCAGATCGACGACATGGATTTTGACGCCGCGCTCCTCGCCGCCCAGAACAGCAAGAGCGACATCGTCATGGCGGGCGTCACCGTCAATGAGGAGCGTCTCGCGGTGATGAACTTCTCCGAGAGCTACTCCACCGGTGTGCAGTCCGTCATCGTCAAGGAAGGCTCCGACGTGACGCTGGACAACCTCGGCGACTACATGATCGGCACTCAGCGCGGCACCACCGGTAACATCTACTGCACCGATGACTACGGCGACGATCACGTCATCGCCTACGACAATGGCATCACTGCCGTGCAGGCGCTGATCAACGGTCAGGTGGACGCGGTTGTCATCGACAACGCTCCCGCCAAGTCCCTCGTCGAGGCGAACACGGGTCTCACGATCCTCGACACCGAGTATGCCGTGGAGGACTATGCCATCGGAATGGCGAAGAGCAACACCGCGCTGCTCGACGCTGTGAACGCCGCGCTTGCGGAGCTTCAGGCGGACGGCACCGTGCAGAGCATCGTCGACAAGTACATCGGCAACTGAGTCCTGAAAGGGGGGCGGCTCTGCCGCCCCTTCCCTATAGAAAGAGGAGAACGGCATGGATTATTATGAGCTGCTGTTTGAGCAGATGAAATCCGGCGTCAAGCTTGGCTTCTTTGAGAGCTTCTATTATAAGTTCTATTCCGCGTTTATCATCAATGACCGCTGGCTGCAATACATCGAGGGTGTCGCTACGACGCTGCTGGTCACCGCCATGGCGCTGGTGCTGGGCGTGGTGCTGGGACTGATCGTGGCGCTGGTGCGCACCGCGCACGACCAGCAGCGTCCGGGACGCAGGAACATCATCCTCGGCGTTGTCAATCTCATCTGCAAGGTCTACACCACTGTCATCCGCGGCACGCCGATGATGGTTCAGCTGCTCATCATGGGCATGGTGGTTTTTGCCAGCAGCCGCAACTTTACCGCGGTCGGCGCGCTGACGCTGGGGATCAACTCCGGCGCCTATGTGTCTGAGATCATCCGCTCCGGCCTCATGTCCATCGATGCGGGGCAGATGGAAGCGGGGCGCAGCCTCGGCATGGACTACTTCACCACCATGCGCTTTATCATCATTCCGCAGGCAATCAAGAACATCCTGCCGGCGCTGGGCAACGAGTTTATCATCCTGCTCAAGGACACCTCGCTGATTACGGTCATCGGCGGTAAGGAGTTGCTTTACGCCGCGCAGGGCGTCATGAACCGCACCTACGAGGCAATGTTCCCGCTGATGGGCACCGCCTGCATCTATCTGGCGCTGGTCATGCTGTTCACGGCGCTGCTGGGCAAGCTTGAAAGGAGGCTGCGTCAAAGTGATTTACGTTGATCATCTCACCAAGTCCTTCGGCGACCATCTGGTGCTGGACGACATCAGCGAGCATATCGCCCCCGGCGAGAAGGTCGTCGTCATCGGTCCCTCCGGCTCCGGCAAGTCAACCTTCCTGCGCTGCCTGAACCTGTTGGAGACGCCCACATCCGGCAAGATCACCTTCAACGGCACCGAGATCACCGATCCCAAGGTTAAGATCGACGAGGTGCGCCGCCAGATGGGTATGGTGTTCCAGCATTTCAACCTGTTCGCGAATCTGACCATTCGTAAGAACATCACGCTTGCGCCGGTGAGAACCGGTCTCATGAAGCAGGACGAGGCGGACGAGCTGGCGATTACGCTCTTAAAGCGTGTAAATCTTGCCGACAAGGCGGACGCCTACCCCGTGCAGCTTTCCGGCGGACAGAAGCAGCGTATCGCCATCGTGCGCGCGCTGGCGATGAAGCCCAAGCTGATGCTCTTTGACGAGCCGACCAGCGCCCTTGACCCCGAAATGGTGGGCGAGGTGCTGGAGGTCATGAAGGAGCTGGCAGACGAAGGCATGACCATGGTGGTCGTGACGCATGAGATGGGCTTTGCCCGCGAGGTCGGGTCCCGTGTGCTGTTCATGGCGGACGGCAAAATTCTGGAACAGAACGAACCCGCGACGTTGTTTGCCAACCCGCAGCATCCTCGGCTCAAGGACTTCCTCAGCAAAGTGCTGTAAGAAAAAGGCTCCCGCATGGGCGGGAGCCTTTCTGTTTACTGGATACCGATGTGCTTTTTGATGGCGGCAAAGGACTTGTCGCTGATGTCGTGCTCAATCTTACAGGCGTCGTCAGTGGCGGTCTCCTCGTCCACGCCGAGGGAGATGAGCCACTTTGAGAGCACCGTGTGCCGCTCGTAAATCTTTTCCGCGATCTCGCGTCCGGCGCCGGTGAGCGTCAGACCGCCGTCGGCGTCGATGGTGATGAAGCCGCCCTCGGCAAGCAGATGGACCGCGCGGCTGACACTGGGGCGGGAAAAGCCCATCTGTTCGCCCACATCGATGGCGCGAACGAACTTGCTCTTCTGCGAGAGAATAAGGATGGTCTCTAAATACATCTCACCGGATTCCTGCAATACCATGGCGGGTACCTCCCGTGTTGTTGTGAAAGCATCATAGCACAGAAAACAGTTGGATACAAGCAAAATTTTCCGCATGACGGACAGCCCCTTTCGCATAGGCTTCACGGTACAAGGGGGCGGAGAAATGAAAAAACAACTTGGCGCATGGATCGTACTGGGAGCGCTGCTGCTCGGCGGCTGCGCGGCGAAGCAGATCGATACGGGGGACTTGCAGCGTCGATACGCCGCTATGGACGGTTATGTCGCCACGGTGAAGCTTACCGCGGCAAGCAGAAACGAGTCGGTGACCTACGTTCTGGACGTGGAGCGGAACGGAGACGAGACCCGCGTTACGGTGCAGGAGCCGGAGGCGATCGCGGGCGTGAGCGCGGTACTGTCGGGGGACGCGCTGTCGCTGACCTACGATGGCATGGCACTTTCAGCGGGCGGCGCGCCGACGGAACTGAATGCCGTCAACGCTGCGGATGTGGTGGTGCGTGCTTTGGCGGATGGATTTCTCACCGAACAGAATCAGGAATCGTTTGAGGGGAAGGACGCGCTGCGGCTGTGTCTGGAAACCGAACTGAACGGGGAGACGCTGCATGTGACGGTGTTTTTGGACGAAGCGGACGCGCCGCTGTACGCGGAGATCGAGCGCGGCGGGGAGATTGTGCAATATTTGGAGTTTACGGATTTTGTTTTTGGTGCTATAGTGGAGCCAGAATAAACGGAAAAGGGATGAGACGATGGAAACGCCTCTCAAACGCACCTGGGCGGAGATCAATCTTGACCACCTTGCCCATAATTACGAGCTGATCCGCCGCCAGGTGGGGAAGGACACAAGGCTGCTGGGCGTGGTCAAGGCGGACGCCTACGGTCACGGCGCGGTACGCGTAGCGCAGAAGCTGGAGCGGTTGGGCGCGGCGTACCTTGCGGTGTCCAATATTGACGAGGCGGCGGAGCTGCGTGACGCCGGCGTGACGGTTCCCATTCTCATGCTGGGCTATACGCCGCCGGAGCAGGGTGAGCGCATCGTGCGTCTCGGCATGACGCAGGCGGTGGTGAATCTCGACGCCGCCCGTGCCTATGACGCCGCGGCGGAGCGCGCCAGTGCGCCGATGACCGTCCATATCAAGCTGGACACCGGCATGGGACGCCTTGGCTTTCCCTGTGACGACGTGCATTTTGACGCGAGCTTGCGGGAGATTCGGGAGGTTTTGTCGCTCAAGCACCTCAATGTGGAGGGCGTGTTCACGCACTTCGCCGTCTCTGACGAGGACGCGCCGGAGCATGTGGAGTTTACCAGGTTGCAGCATGAGCGGTTTCTCCGCATGATCGACGCGGCAGGACAGTCACGCTTCCGCCTCAAGCATTGCTGCAACGCCGGCGGCATCGCGTCGTACCCGGAATGGGTGGGCGACATGGCGCGCTGCGGGATCATTCTCTACGGCACGGGCGATTTGGCGGAGCGCATGGGCATGAAGCCGGTGATGACCTTCAAAACCACTGTGGCGACGGTGCGGGACTTTGATCCCGAAACCTCCATCAGCTACGGGCGGACGTACTTCACGGAAAAGCCTTCGCGGATCGCGGTGCTTTCCGTGGGCTACGCCGACGGGCTGCACCGGGCGCTGTCGGGCAAGCTGACTGTGCGCACACCATACGGCATGGTGCGGCAGGTGGGGCGCATCTGCATGGACATGTGCATGATCGACGTCAGCGACCAGCCGGATCTGAAGCCCGGCGACGAGGTGGAGCTGTTCGGGGAGCATTGCCTGTGCGAGACGGCGGCGCGGGAATGCGGCACGATTTCGTATGAATTGCTCTGCGCGGTGTCGAAGCGGGTGCCGCGCATCTATCTGGAAAACGGCATGCCGCTTGCGTGACGCGTTGTATCCACTCCGCATAAGATGAACAGGGGCGAGGTATAAAATCTGCCCTCATGTGGGAGAATGAAAACAGCCTTATGAGGGCGCTACGCCCGAAGGACTTCTTCCGCTCGGAGTGTGAACAGCGTGGATACCAACGTAAAACGAGGCGACATCTATTACGCCGACCTCTCCCCCGTTGTGGGGAGCGAGCAGGGCGGCGTTCGTCCGGTGCTGATCGTCCAGAACGACACCGGCAACCGATACAGCCCGACCGTTATTGCCGCCGCCATCACGTCCCAGACGAACAAGGCAAAGCTGCCGACGCACATCAACATCGCCGCGCCGGACTGCGGCTTGCCGCGGGACTCGGTGGTGCTGCTGGAGCAGATACGGACCCTTGACAAGCGGCGGCTGCGGGAGCGCATGGGCCGTGTGGACGGTGCGCTGATGGGCAAGATCGACGCGGCAATCGCGGTGAGCTTCGGCTTGCAGCATACACAACTGGTTTGAAGAAAACACGGGGAGGCGGACGCCTCCCCGAACAGAAAGGTACGATACATATGAGGAAGAATCACTGGATTGCCCGCCTTGCGGGGCTTCTGCTCATCAGCTACACACTGCTGGTCGTGGGCGTTATGGCGGCGGGTACCGCCGGCACGCAATCCGACCCGCTGGTGACGCTCAGCTATCTCAACGACACGTTTCTCTCGCAACTTCTGGGCAAGGTGGATGAGCGGCTTGCCGCGCGGGACAAGGAACTGACGGACAAGCTGAACGCGCAGGTGCAGGTGGACACGAAGGCGCTGGCCGAGCAGTACGGCGGCAGCGTCCAAACCGGTGACAACGCCTCGTCGATGGACACCTTTGTCGTGGTGACGCTGGCGAAGGACGAGACGCTGCGCGGCGAGATCGGCTGCGAGGTGATGCTTCGCGTTGGTACGGCGACCTGCGTTTCCCCCTCCAGCCCCGGTCTCATTGACGAGACCGACGCCTCCACGCTGGAGAGCGGCAAAGCGCTGGTGAAGAACCATCTATATATGATGACCATAGACGACCGCGGCGTCAAAGCGACCGCGGCGAACACCAAGCTGCTGGTGCGCGGGGGATACACGGTATCATAAGTCAAAAAGAGAGCCTGCCGTATGGCAGACTCTCTTTTTGTTTGTTTTTACTTCTTGCTGTAATCGTAGAAGCCCTTACCGGACTTGCGGCCGAGCTGACCGCCGCGCACCATCTTCTTGAGCAGGAGCGCCGCGCGGTACTTGGGATCGCCGGTCTCGGTGTAGAGCACGTCCATGATGGCGAGGCAGACGTCCAGACCGATAAAATCGCCGAGGGCGAGGGGACCCATCGGGTGATTCGCGCCGAGCTGCATCGCCTTGTCGATGTCCTCGACGGAGGCAACACCAGTCTCGACCAGACCAATCGCCTCATTGATCATCGGAATCAGAATCTTGTTGACGACGAAGCCGGGAGCCTCGGCGACCTCAACGGGATCCTTGCCGATCTCCTTGGAGAGGTTGTAGATGAAGTCGAAGGTCTCCTGGGTGGTGTTGGCGCCGCGGATGACCTCAATGAGCTTCATGCTGGGCACGGGGTTGAAGAAATGCATGCCGATGACGGGGTGCTTGAGTCCGAGACCCATCTCAGTGACGGACAGGGAGGAGGTATTGGTCGCGAACACCGTGGACTCCTTGCACATGGCGTCCAGCTCGGTGAGCAGCTCGCGCTTGACGGACATCTTCTCGGCGACGCACTCGATGACGAGGTCGGCGTCGGCAGCCGCGGACTTCTCCTCGACCAGAATGTTGTTCATGATCGCGTCCTTGGCTTCCTGGGTCATCTTCTCACGGGCGACAAGCTTGTCCAGCTTCGCGCTGAGGTTGTCCTTGTGACGCTGCGCGGACGCAACGCTGGACGCATACATAAGAGCGGTGTGGCCCTTAGCCGCGAAGACCTGCGCGATGCCGCTGCCCATGGTGCCGGCGCCGAAGATTGCTACTTTCATTGTCGTGTTCCTCCTGATGTTTTTTATTTGAAATGCAAGGATTTCTCAATGGTTGGCGAGAACCAATCGCCTTAGTGGTTGTTGAACGGAGCGTGCTTGCGCTTTTCCAGAAACGCGCCCATGCCTTCCTGCTGGTCGCCTGTCTGGAAGCAGGAGCCAAACGCCTTCTCCTCGCAGACGACAGCCTGAGCGATGGGCAATGCCGCGCCCTCGTTGATCGCCTTCTTGCACGCGCGTACCGCGATGGGCGCGTTGGCGGCGATGGTGCTCGCCAGCTTTTCCGCCGCGGCGTACAACTCGTCCGCGGGGTAGACCGCGTTCACAAGCCCGATGCGCAGCGCTTCGTCCGCCTTGATGTTGCGGGCGGTGTAGATCATCTGCTTCGCCATGCCGGGTCCGACGAGGCGCGCGAGGCGCTGCGTGCCGCCGAAGCCCGGCGTGATGCCCAAGCCTACCTCCGGCTGACCGAACACCGCCGTGTCGGAGCAGATGCGGAAATCACACGCCATCGCCAGCTCGCAGCCGCCGCCGAGAGCGTAGCCGCCCACCGCCGCGATGACGGGGATGGGGAAACTCTCAAGCTTCAAAAACACATCGTTGCCCTGCTTGCCGAAGGCTTCGCCGCCGGCGGGATCGAGATCCTTCATCTGCGCGATGTCCGCGCCCGCGACGAAGGATTTTTCCCCCGCGCCGCGTACGATGACACAGCGGATGAGATCGAGATCGATGCTGTCCAGCGCCGCGTCCAGATCGGCGAGTACCTGCGCGTTGAGCGCGTTGAGCGCCTCAGGACGGTCGATGACGAGATACGCGATGTCGCCCTTAGGCTCGTATTTGACAAAAGGCATAGGATACATCCTCCTTGCTCATAATTACCAATATTATACGGTGGCGCTCGGCTTTTTGCAAGAGAAAGAAGCGGATATTTCGTTATTTTTTTAACATTCTTATTTTATACTTGCCACGCGGGGGCTTTTTCGGTATCATACCCAAGGAAAGAGAGGACGATCCCCATGAGAATGCGTAAAAAGAAAAACCTGATCCCCCGTATGGAGCGCTGTGAGGCGTACCAGATCAAAGACCCGTATGACCGCAAGGGACGCTGGCGGGAACTGATGCCGGCGGCGCGGGAGCTGCGCGTGGAGTTGGGCTGCGGCAAGGGGCGCTTCACCGCCGAGACCGCCAGGGCGGAGCCGGATGTGCTGTTCATCGCGATTGAAAAGGTGCCGGACGCCATGGTCGTCGCCATGGAACGCGCCGCGCGGGAGGGACTGCGCAACGTGTGGTTCGTGGACGCGGACGTGAACCAGTTGCCGGAGTTTTTCGCCCCGTGTGAAGTCAATCGCATTTACATCAATTTCTGCGATCCGTGGCCCAAGAGCAACCAGGCAAAGCGCCGGTTGACCCACGGAAATTTCCTCAAACTCTACCGCAGGGTGCTGGTGCCGGAGGGTCAGATTCATTTTAAGAGCGACAACGAAAAGCTCTTTGCCTTCTCCGTAGAGGAGATTCCGCAGTTTGGGTTCACTCTCAGCGAGGTGACGGATGATCTGCACGCCGACGGTCCCCAGGGCGTGATGACCGACTACGAGGCGAAGTTCTACGAGTTGGGAACCCCCATTCACCGCCTTGTGGCGACGATGCAGCCGGAACCTCCGAAAGACGAAGAAAAGCAGCCGTAAGGCTGCTTTTTCATTCGAGTGGAACAGCTTCACAGGAAGCGGGACCGTAAAGCCCCAGCCGCTTGGACACCGCCTCGTACACCTCTGTTTCGCCGGAGGTGCAGACGGTGAGCTTGCCGCGAATCTGCGGATTGCTGAGCTGGCGGTAGACCAACAGGTTTTTGACGGATTCCGCCTGCTGCTCCGCGGGGTCGATGAGCGCGAGCTGGGGGAAGCAGGCGCGGAAGTTCTCCGAGACGATGGGGAAGTGGGTGCAGGCGAGGAGCAGGTGCTCCACCGGCGCTTTTGCGAGGATCACATCCACGCATTCGGTGATCTCCTCATTGATGGCGGATTGGTTGAAGTCGCCGCGGTCGATGAGCGCGGCGAGGTTGGGCGAGCCTTTGGAAATGATCTCACAGTCCGGGTCCTGTGCGTGGACGCGCTGGTTATAAACATCGGTTTTGACGGTGAATTCCGTGGCAATCAGACCCACGCGCTTGAGCTTTTCGCGCACGATATAGTCCGCGCTGGACTCCACGATGCTGATGAGAGGAAACGGGCAGTGGGGGCGCAGCCGGTCGGTCAGCGTGGAGATGGTGTTGCACGCGATGGCGACGCACTTGACCTGTCTGGACTCCAAAAAGCGCAGCATTTTCAGCGTCAGCGCAAAGATTTCGTCCTCGCTGCGGTTGCCATAGGGACAATTGGCGCTGTCGCCATAATAGAGAATGTCCTCGCCGGGCAGCAGGCGCTGGAGCTGACGCACAACGGTCAGCCCTCCGATCCCGGAGTCCAAAACACCGATGGGATATGCGTTCTGATACATAGCGGACCTCCTTGCTGCACAGCTGGTTACAGTATAGCATATTGGAAAGAAAAAACAAGCCAGCTTTTTTCTCGCGGTTTTTGAGAAAAAAAGCTTGCAATCCGACGTTTTTCTGATACTATAGTATTTGGTGAAAGTTGCGGCTTCAACCAATTCTATACAAAGGAAATCCTGCCTATGACGATTTTCAACGTGATTTCGCTGTTCGGCGGACTTGCCCTGTTTCTGTACGGTATGCGCCTGATGGGCAACGGGCTCAAGGAGAGCTCGTCCGGTGCGCTCAAAACCGCCATGGAAAAGGTGACGAACAATCCTGTCGTCGGCTTTTTCCTCGGTCTGGTGGTGACCGCCATCATTCAAAGTTCCACAGCAACCATTGTGCTGACCTCCGGTCTTGTTGGCGCGGGCGTCATCACGCTGCACCAGTCCATTGGCGTCATCCTCGGCGCGAATGTCGGTACCACGATCACCGGTCAGATCATCCGCCTGCTTGACCTCAACGGTGGCGGCGGAGCTTCGTGGGTGGATATCTTTAAGCCCTCTACGCTGGCGCCGCTCGCCGCGATCATCGGCATCCTGATGATTATGGCAGTCAAGACCAGGCACTCCGGCGTCATCGGTCAGATCGCGATGGGTTTCGGTATTCTGTTCACGGGTCTTTTGAACATGACCGCCGCGGTCAGCCCACTGTCGTCGTCCGAGAGCTTTGCTCGGATGTTTGTGGGGTTGTCCGACACGCCGGTGCTGGGCTTCCTCGCCGGTACGGGCGTGGCGTTCCTGATTCAAAGCTCCTCAGCAACCATCGGTATTTTGCAGGCGCTGTCCACCACCGGCGCGCTGACCTTCAGCGCGGTGTACGCCATCATCATCGGCGTCAACATCGGCGACTGTGTCACCACCGCCATCGTCTGCTCCATCGGCTCCAAGGCGGACGCGAAGCGCACGGGCGTGGTGCATATCCTCTTCAACATCTGCGGCTCGATCCTTGTGATCGCCGCCATCATGATCCTGCGCGGTGCCGGGGTACTGGACACGCTGTGGGACAAGACGCTGACCTCCGGCGGCATCGCCAACGTGCATACGGTGTTCCGCCTGTTCTCCGCCGTCGTGCTGCTGCCGGTGTGCGGACAGTTCGAAAAGGTGTCCCGTGTCATTGTCAAGGACGATGAAAAGCTGGGCACCAGTGTCGAGCGCGAGCTGGAGCGCCTGGATGAGAAGTTTTTCACCTCCCCCGCTCTGGCGCTGGCGGGCGCGTCCGATGCCATCGGCACCATGGCGCGCCTCGCTCGCGAGGGTGTGCTGAACGCCATGGATGTGCTGCAAAATTACGATCAGCATTTGGTTGACCTCATCAACGAGAACGAAGACAGCATTGACCTGCTGGCGGACCGCGTGGACAATTACCTCATCAAGCTTTCGCCCCATGTGAAGATGGGATACGGAAACGACCTGCTCAATTACTACATCCAGTGTTTTTCCGAGTTTGAGCGGATCGGCGACTATGCCGTGAACCTGACGGAAAACGCACAGGAGCTGCGCGATCGGGGCAACGAACTGTCCGACACCGCGAAGCATGAGCTGCGTGTGATGCGGGGCGCGCTGGACGAAATCCTCGGTTACGCCTATGAAAGCTTCACGGCGATGGATATGCGCGCGGCGCGGCGCATTGAGCCGGTGGAGGAGGTCGTGGACGATCTGGTGGCGACATTGCGCTCCAACCACATCAAGCGGGTACGCGACGGCAAGTGCTCGACCCTTACAGGACTGAGCTATCTGGACATTCTGGTGAACATTGAGCGCATCTCCGACCAGTGCTCCAACTTGGGCGTTTACACGCTGTCTCAGTCTGACAGCACGATCATGAGCAACCATCACGAATACATTCACCAGCTCCATCAGGGCAAGGACGAAACCTTCAACCGCAAATACAGTCAGGCGCGCGAAAAATACTTCGGCGAGCTTGCTGACGAGAACATATAAAAAAGGACGGCATATGCCGTCCTTTTTATTGCCGCCGGAGCTGCGTGGCGAACAGGAGCAGGAAGGGGAACAGCACCATGCCGCCCACGCCGAAGGAGCAGAAGCCGAGATACATCGCCAGCAGCGAGAAGATCGGCGGCACGCCTGCCACCGCGCCCAGCAGCCGGGGTTCGAGGATGTTGCGCACCGTCAGCGTGACGAGATAGAGCAGCGCGAGACATAGCGCCTTTGGCGTGTTCTGCATCAGCACCGCGACCAGCGCCCACGGCAGCAGCACCGTACCGGTGCCGAACACCGGCAGCGCGTCCACCAGCGTGATGAGAAACGCCAGCAGCAACGCGTAGGGCTGTCGCAGGAACCAAAATCCCGCTAACAGCTCCGTGAACGTGACGGCGCAGAGCGTAAGCTCGGCGCGAAACCAGCCGGAGACGGATTGCGCCACCACGCGGCGGATCGTCTCCATCCAACGACGCGTCTGCGGGGAGGCGTGACGCGCAAAAGAGACACGCAGCTCCGGCAGCGAGGATGATGTAAAGTAAATCGCCAGAACTGAGGTTGCGCCGGCGAGAAACACTCCGGGCAGCGCCGCGGCGAACGAGCCGAGGACGGAGAGCAGCCGTTCGGCAAGCGTCCCCACCAGCGCGCCCGCGTCGGTGACAGAGCGCGTGAGCGCTTCCTCCGCGGCGTCGCGCAGCCACGGCGGGCAGAGAGCGCTGTAACGATCCAGCCTCGCGAGCAACACGCGCAGCGTTTCGGGAATCATGCCGAGCAGCGCGGGAACACGCCGCAGCAGGGCATAAGCCTCGCCGGTGAGCGCCGTGAGCAGCAGAGACAGCAGCCCGCCGAGCACAAAGAGCAGGAACAGCGTCAGCACCAGCGACGCAAAGCCCCGCTTGAAACGCAGGCGGGTTTGCAGCCCTCGCACCGCAGGCTCCATCGCGGCGGCAAGAGCCGCGGCAATCAGAAAGGGCAGCAGCCACGGCAGCAGAAAACGCAGCGTGACGTACAGCAGAGCGGCTGCTGCCGCGGCGGCGGAGACATAGAGCAGGAAACGCTTGACGGCGGTTTCACGCATGGGAAAGCATCCTTTCAAATTGTGCTTGTCAATGGCAAACGATTGTGTTAGGATTGCGTACAGAAATATTGATTCTGACCGCAGGAGGCGAACAAAATGACGGGGACGAAGTATTATCTTGTGTCGGCAGAGGTATTGCCGGAGGTGATTCTGAAGGTCGCGGAGGCGAACCGGATGCTTCGCGCCGGGGAAGCGCGGACAGCGCAGGAGGCGGCAAAATCGGTGGGCATCAGCCGCAGCGCCTTCTACAAGTACCGCGACGCCGTGCAGCCGTTCACGGATATGCGCACCGAGCGCATCATTACGTTCTACGCGCTGCTCAAGAACAACCCCGGCGTATTGTCCAACGTCCTCTCTATTTTTGCCGCGTCTGGCGCAAATATACTGACCATCAACCAAAGTATTCCCACCGACGGCTGCGCGGCGGTGACGGTCTCGGCGGAGACCAGCGCCATGACTGAGACGCTGGAGCAGCTGATCGCGGACGCGGCGGCGCTGGACGGCGTGGTACGCTTCGAGATTCTGGCGGGATGAACCCCGGAACACCCTGAGTCATAACATGGATTGGCGGATCACCGCCAATCCATGTTTTTTCAGGAAGGGATACGCATGAATCTGATCGTGCAGAAGTTCGGCGGCAGCTCGGTGGCGGACGCCGGAAGGCTGCTGCGCGTTTCGCAAATCGTCCGGGAGGAGCGCGAGGCGGGACATGATGTGCTGGTGGTCGTCTCCGCCCAGGGTGACGCCACAGATGAGCTGCTGCAAAAGGCGCGCGGCACGTCGAAAACCCCGCCATCGCGGGAGTTGGACGCCCTGCTCTCCGCCGGAGAACAGGTCTCCGCGGCACTGACGGCGATGACGCTGGAGGCGCAGGGCATTCCGGCGGTTTCTCTCAGCGCATGGCAGCTTCCGATTCGAACAGATACCGTACACGGCGACGCGAGCATTCGGGACGTAGGCGTCCGGCGGGTGCGTTCGGAGCTGCTGCGCCACCGCGTTGTGGTGGTCACCGGCTTTCAGGGCGTGGACGAACTGGGCGACGTCACCACCCTGGGACGCGGCGGCAGCGACTACACCGCCGTGGCGCTGGCGGCGGCGTTTGGGGCGAAGCACTGCCACATCTACACGGATGTGGACGGCGTCTACACCGCCGACCCGCGCCTTTGCCCAACGGCGCGGCGGCTGGAACGTGTCAGCTACGAAGATATGTACGCCCTCTCCCGCGCTGGGGCGCAGGTGCTCCATGACAAATGCGTGGCGCTGGCGCAGGAAAAGGGCGTGGAGCCGGAGGTGCGCAGTACGGTGCCGAAGAGCGCCGGTACCCGCATCTGCGGTGAGGCGGCGGAGCGCATCGCGGGCGTGACCTGTCGCGCGAGGCGCGGCGATGAGCTTTCCGCGGTGACGGTGGTGGGACGCGCCCTGCCCTCGCTGGCGGTTGAAAAGCGCGCGATCCTCTCCCTCAACGCTGCCGGCATTGTTGTTCGCGGCGTGGACGCCGGGACGGGTACGCTGACCCTCTACGTTGCGCGTGAGCGCGACCGGGAGGCGCTTTGCGCCGTGCATGACGCTGTTCTGGCGGAATGAACGAGGCGACGGGAAAACCCGTCGCCTTTTCCGTTTCTCTGCTTGAAAAGCGTGCTTTATCATGGTATACTATACAATTGGTAGAGAAGGGGGGCTGCAAATGGCTGAAGCAAAGATTCTCGCGGTCGCCGGAAAGGGCGGCGTCGGCAAGACCTCAGTCTCCGCCGCCATGGTGCGCCTGCTGGTGAAGGCGTTCCCGGACAAGCGCATCCTCGCCATTGACGCCGACCCTGCCGTGGGGCTGTCCACAGCGCTGGGCGTTGATCCCGGTACGACGCTGGACGACATTCGAAAAGCCGTCACCGGCGAGGTGACGGAGCGCGAGGGCGGCGGCGTGGGTGACATATTGGAGAGCGTCAAGGGTCGTCTGCTGGATGCCATGCGGCACTTGGACGGCTACGACTTCTTCGCCATCGGCCGCCCGGAGACTGCGGGTTGCTATTGTGCGGTCAACACCTATCTCCGCCAGGTCATCAGCCTGCTGATCCACGACTACGACTATGTGGTGGTGGACAGCGAGGCGGGCATTGAACAGGTGAATCGCCGGGTGCTGGAAAAGGTGACGCATCTCATTCTCGTCTCTGACGCGAGCAAAAAGGGTACGCAGGTGATTCAGACCGTCAAGCGCGTGGCGGACGAGCTGGTGATGTATGAGCGCTGCGGCGCAATCATCAACCGCGTGACCGATCCCGCGGCGATGGACTTTGTGGACACCGGCGATATCCCGATCCTCGCGGTCATCGGCGAGGACGCCGATCAGACGGAATTTGACATTCTGGGCAAGAGCGTATTCGACCTGCCGGAGCAAGCGAAGATGCTGCGCGGCACGGCGCAGACGCTGCAACAGCTGAACATTCTGTAAAGGGGGACACATCATGCACACCCACGACCATGGACACGAGCATCATCACGACGATATCCCGGCGGCGGAGCGCACCAGGGCGCTGCTTGCCTACATGATCGATCACAACGAGCATCACGCGGAGGAGCTGGCGGAGCTGGTGGACCGTCTGGAGGGTCCCGCCCGTAAACGCCTGCTGGAGGCGATCGGCAGCTTTGAGGTTGCCAACGTTCAGCTGCGCGAGGTGCTGGAGCTGGTGGAGGGGGAGAACTGACCATGTGCCTCTCCAACGTCTATCAGAACGAAAAAACGAAAGAAAACCTGCTGGCGTCCGACGTGGCGACCATTGAGACGGACGGCGGAACGATCACGCTGACCGATCTGTTTGGCCGCAAGACGACGGTCGAGGGGACGATCAAGCGCGCCGATCTCACCGGCGGCGTTGTCATCCTGCGGGTCAGCGCCTGATTTGCAAGAAAGCATTCATTGTTCCATAGAGAATTACGGATTGACGCAATAATTGCTTCATGATAAAATTGATCCCATCAAGAAAAGAGGAGTGGCAGCCATGTATCGTATCGTAAAGAAAAGGCCCTTGACGCCGACGCTTGTCCTTATTGAGATCGAAGCGCCGATGATCGCCAGGAAGGCCGAACCCGGTCAGTTCATCATCCTGCGCGTGGATGAGGACGGCGAGCGCATCCCCATCACGATTCACGACTTCGACCGTGAGAAGGGCACCGTGTCGATCATTTATCAGATCGTCGGCGCCACCACGGAAAAGCTCAACCAGAAGCAGGAGGGCGACTACATTCAGGACTTCGTCGGTCCGTTGGGCAATGCCACCGAGCTTCCCGGCGCGAAGAAGGTCGCGGTTGTGGGCGGCGGCGTCGGCACGGCGATCGCGTTCCCGGTGGCGAAAAAGCTGCATGAAAGCGGCGTACACGTCGATCTGATTGTCGGCTTCCGCAACAAGGACGTGGTCGTGCTGGAGGACGAGTTCCGCAAGGCGTCCACCAATTTCTATGTCGGCACGGACGACGGCTCTTACGTCCGCAAGGCGCTGGTCACCGAGTTGCTTGAGGAGCAGATTCAGGCGGGCGCGAACTATGACGCGGTGTTCTGCGTCGGCCCGATGATGATGATGAAGTTCGTCTGCAAGGTCACGGAGAAGTACAATATCCCCACCGTCGTCTCCATGAGTCCCATCATGGTGGACGGCACGGGCATGTGCGGCTGCTGCCGCCTGACCCTCAATGAGGAGAATGGTCCTGTCACCAAGTTCGCCTGCGTGGACGGCCCGGACTTTGACGGCTTCAAGGTCGACTGGGACGAGTCCGTCAAGCGCAGCCGTATGTACGTCGAGTGGGAGCGCCACAAGCACGAAGAGACCTGCAACCTGTTCAAGAAGGAGGTCAAGTAAGATGCCGAATATGAGTCTTGTCAAGAATCCGATGCCCTCACAGGAGCCGGATGTCCGCAATAAGAATTTCCTTGAGGTCGCCCTCGGCTATACCGAGGAGCAGGCGCTGGATGAAGCGCAGCGCTGCCTCAACTGCAAGAACCCGCTGTGTGTGCAGGGATGTCCCGTGAACGTACATATCCCGCAGTTCGTCGCCAAAATTGTGGAGAAGGACTATGAGGGCGCGTACCAGGTCATCCATGAGACCAGCTCTCTGCCCGCGGTCTGCGGTCGCGTCTGCCCGCAGGAGACCCAGTGCGAGATGCACTGCATCCGCGGCAAGAAGGGCGATCCCGTCGGCATCGGTCGTCTGGAGCGCTTTGTTGCCGACTGGCACAACGAGCATGTCAACGAAGCTCCCGCCAAGCCTGAGCCCAACGGTCACAAGGTCGCGATCGTCGGCTCCGGTCCTGCGGGTCTGACCTGCGCGGGCGATCTCGCCAAGAAGGGTTACGACGTCACCGTGTTCGAGGCGCTGCACCTTGCGGGCGGCGTGCTGGTGTACGGCATTCCTGAGTTCCGTCTGCCGAAGAAGATCGTGCAGAAGGAAGTTGACGGTCTCAAGGCGATGGGCGTCAAGTTCGAGATGAACATGGTCATCGGTCGCGTGGTCTCCATCGACGAGCTGATGGCTGAGTATGGCTTCGAGGCGGTGTTTGTCGGCTCCGGCGCGGGGCTTCCGATGTTCATGCATATCCCCGGCGAGAACCTCTGCGGCGTCTATTCCGCCAATGAGTTCCTGACCCGCATCAACCTGATGAAGGCTTACCGCGAGGGCGCGGATACCCCGCTTATGCCGCTTGCCGGCAAGACGGTGGCGGTCGTCGGCGGCGGCAATGTCGCCATGGACGCGGCGCGCTGCTCCAAGCGCCTCGGCGCCAACGTGTATGTGGTGTACCGTCGCGGCATGGAGGAACTGCCCGCCCGTCATGAAGAGGTCGAGCACGCCATCGAAGAGGGCATCATCTTTAAGACCCTCCACAACCCCGTGGAAATCCACGGCGGCGACGACGGCTATGTCAAGAGCATGACCGTCATCGAGATGGAGCTGGGCGAGCCGGACGCCTCCGGTCGTCGCCGTCCCATCGAGAAGAAGGGCAGCGAGTTTGAACTTCCCGTGGACTGCGTCATCATGGCGCTGGGCACCAGTCCAAACCCGCTCATCAAGTCCACGACTCCGGGATTGGAGGTCAACAAGAAGGGCGGCATCGTCATCAACGAAGAGGGTATGACCAGCAAGTTGGGCGTGTACGCAGGCGGCGACGCCGTCACGGGCGCGGCAACGGTCATCCTTGCCATGGGCGCGGGCAAGCTGGGCGCCAAGGGCATCGACGAGCAGCTGAGCAAGTAAACGAATGAAAAAATCACCGCCTCCGGGCGGTGATTTTTTGCCTTGTACCAAGGAACAGAACGTGCTACAATGTGACTGCGGAGGTGAGGAAAATGATGGTTTTCAACTATCAGGTCACAGTGGAGGAGTTTGACGGTCCCAGTGTGCTGCAGGGCAGCTTCCAGATGGACGCGGGAGAGAAACGCGTGGTTTGCAATCTGCCCGGCGGGCATCTGCGCTCTGTGACGGCGACGGCGCCGCTGCATCTGGCGGATGGCGAGAAAATCTTCATGAATGGCTACCAAACCTGGACGTATTGCCCGGAGTATTCATCGCGGGACACGCAGCGCGATCATGCGCCGCTGCCGGATTCGGCGGTGGAGAAGTTTCAGCTCAATCGCTACGGCGATTATCACTTTGTGGACTATCCCAACCGCCCCGGCGTGTTCCACGGCTTTTCCTACTGCTACTTTCGTTACCGCGACACCTACCGGCTTATCGCGTCTCTGGACGAGAAGCCGGGCTATACGATCTTTCGCTATGATGCCCACAAGGGCGAGTTGACCGTCGAGCGTGATTGCGAGGGCGTAAGGTGCAAAGGGGATTTCCATGCCTTCGACCTGTTTTACGCGGTGGGAGACGAGAATGAGGTCTTTGACGCGTGGTTCCGTGCGCTGCGCATCGCGCCGCGGACGATGGAGAAGATCGCGGGCTATTCCAGCTGGTACAACCGCTATCAGGACATTGACGAGCGGTCGATCCTCTCCGACCTTGCGGGCTGTGAGGGAATGCTGGAGCCGGACGACCTGTTTCAGATCGACGACGGCTGGGAGCCGTTCGTGGGTGACTGGCTGGAGCCGGACGCCAAAAAGTTCCCCGGAGGAATGGCGGCGGCAGCGAACGCCATCCACGCCAAGGGCTATCAGGCGGGCTTGTGGCTCGCGCCGTTCGTGGCGCAGAAGGGCAGCGCTCTGTTGGATGAGCACCCGGACTGGTTCCTGCGGGATAAGGACGGGAATCTGTGGTCAAACGGCTGCAACTGGGGCGGATTTTATTCGCTGGACATCGACAATCCAGAAGTCGAAATGTACCTCGCGCAGGTGTTCCACAAGGTCTTTGATGAGTGGAACTTCGACCTGGTCAAGCTGGACTTCCTCTATGCCGCCGCGCCGTTCGGAACGGAGAGCGAGAGTCGTGCCGCGCGCATGATCCGCGCGCTGGAGACGCTGCGGAGATGGTGCGGTCACCGCAAGATTCTCGGCTGCGGCGTGCCGGTCATGCCTGCGTTCGGTATCGTGGATTATTGCCGTGTGAGCTGTGACGTGACGCTGGATTGGGACGATAAGTTTTACATGCGCCTCATCCATCGCGAGCGTCCTTCCACGCGTCAGGCAATCGGCAACGTGGTGTTCCGCCGCCAGCTCAATGGACGTGCCTATCTGAGCGATCCCGACGTGTTCTTTTTGCGGGATGACAACGTGAAGCTCACGCGCAAGCAAAAAAACCTGCTTGCGGTGCTGGACGCGGTGCTGGGCGGCGTCTTCCTGCATTCCGACGATATGTCGAAATACAGCGAGGAGGCAAAGAAACAGTACCATGCGCTGCGCCACATGCGCGAGGCGACGGACATCCGCGTCTTTACCGACGGCAGATGGATGTTGCAATGCACGGTGGATGGACAGCCTTATAACATGGCTTTGGATAATTTGCCCTGACGCAGCAAAAAATAGGACTTGACAAATCGTTGTTCGGAACTATAATTGATTTAGTTCAATTAAATTTGATATCAGAAAGGAGCCATTCCATGAATATCTATGATTTTACGGTAAAGACACGCAAGGGCGCGGACGTCGCGCTGTCCGATTTCAAGGGTAAGGTGCTGTTGGTCGTCAACACTGCCACCGGCTGCGGCTTCACGCCGCAGTACAAGGAGCTGCAAGAGATCTATGACGCTGACCATGACAAGGGTCTTGAAATTCTGGACTTCCCCTGCAATCAGTTCGGCAATCAGGCGCCGGGGGACAATGAGGAGATTCACACCTTCTGCACCGGTCGCTTTGGCATCACTTTCCCGCAGTACGGCAAGATCGAGGTCAACGGCGAGAACGCCATTCCTCTCTATAAGTGGCTGACCGAAAACACCAAGTTTGAAGGCTTCGGCAAGGGTCCCAAGGCGCTGATGATGAACGGCGTTGCCAAGACGATGGACAAGGACTTTAAGAACAACGGCAACATCAAGTGGAACTTCACCAAGTTTCTCATCGACCGCGAGGGCAACATCGTCAAGCGTTTCGAACCGACAGAGGACATGAAGAACGTTCAAGCCGCTGTTGAGGCGCTGCTGTAAGGAAAAAAGAGAGGCTGCCGCCTCTCTTTTTTTGGCCATCTGGTCTGATAAAATAATTTAATTCTGGGTATTTCAGTCATGCCAGACTTGCGCTATGCTAAGCCCATGAAATCACAGGAGGCGGAAATGATGAAAGAGAAGGTCTCAATCCACAGGATTGTCTATGTAGCGCTGTTGGCGGCGCTGGTTTATGTGGCGACGATGATCAGTTTTCCCCTGCTTGGAAGCAAGGTGCGGTTGGCGAACTCTGTTTCGCTGCTGGGGAGTCTGCTGATGGGACCGGTATTCGGCGGGCTTGCCTCCGGTATTGGCAGCATGATCTACGATATCCAGACGGCGTATGGGTTTGAAAGCGTCATCACCTTTGTCTCAAAGTTCGCGATGGCTTGGGTCTCGGGGAAGCTCGCCTTCTCCGGCGGACACAACGCGGACGACCACAAGCGCAACGTCGTCGCCTGTGTGGCAGGCGCGTGGACGTATGTGGCGCTGTACATGCTCAAAACTTATGTGTTCCAGCGCTTTGTCTACGGCTATCCGCTCAATACGGTCTGGGCGACAATGTTGAGCAAGCTGCCGGCGTCTGCCATCAATGCGGTGGCGGCGATGATCATTGCGCCGATCCTTTATACGGCACTGCGCCCCGCGTTGAAAAGCACAGGACAGCTGGACGCCATGCGGCTGTGAAGAGAAAAAGAGCGCTGTCGGTGATCCGACAGCGCTCTTTGATAAGCGGATGACTTACAGCCCCTTCTCGTAGGACTCGATCATCTTCTTGAACGTGTGCCCCGTACTGCCTTCGAGATTCTGGGGAGAAAAGACCGCTTTTGCGGCGTTTGCGCGTAGATTTAAGAGGTATTTGTCGGTGCTCTCGCCGGTGAAGATTTTGATTTGCAGCCGCATGGAGCCGTCGTCCTCGGGCGTGACGTAGATCTTGTCGATATACTGCTCCACAAATTCCTTGTTGATGACGCCGCTCGTGGCGTCTTTTTTTGCGTCCTGCAAGACCCGCCGGATGGCAGCGATGTGCTTCTGGAAGTCCGCAGCGCTGTCCCGCTGCTGCGTCAGGTCGTACAGTTCGCGCTGTGCGTCCTCAATCTCCTGCGCGCATTGGCGGTTCATGGTGAGGAAGTCGCGGTCGCTCAGCTCGCCCATGGCGTTGTAGGTGAGCAGCTTCTGCTTTTTCTTCTCCGCCGTCTCGACCTGCTGCTCCAGCGCCGCGATGCGTTTGGCGAGGTCGTCGCTGCGGTCGAGGGATTGGTAGAGCGCCACATACTCGTCGATGAGCGCGTCGGCGTCCGCGTCGCTGTCGGTGAACAGCTCGAAGAGCAGGGGCTTGAGCTCGCTTTCGTAGATGGCGAAGGAGGGACAGGAGTCCGCGCCGTTCTTGATCTTGCCGGAGCAGACCCATTTGCTGCTCTTGTTGCCCCTGCGGTCGACTGAGTCCTTGCGGTAGTACGCCGCGCCGCAGTGCGTGCAGTACAGCTTGCCGGTGAACAGGTTCGCGTGGTTGCAGATGCCCTGCCGGTTTTTCACGTCCTCGCTCCGCTTTTTGAGCACCGCGTTCGCCTGCTCCCACAGCTCCTCGCTGACGATGGCGGGGACGATCTCGCCGGTCTCGTCCTTGAACATCACCCACTCCTCCGGCGGGAGGAACTTCTGCTTCTTGGTGAAGATGTCCATGACCTTGACCTTGTTGCCGACATAGTAGCCCTTGTACTTGGGGTTGGAGATCATGCCGGACATGGTGGTGTGGGCGATGCGGTTGCCGTTGTGGTTGCGATAGCCCCGCTCCCAGAACAGCGTCTCGATCTGCTTCATGCTGTACTCGCCGGTGGCGTAGAGCGCGAACAGCTCGCGCACCATGGGCGCCTCGTCCTCGTCGATCACCAGCCGCCCGCCGTCCTTGCGGTAGCCGAAGATGCGGCTGTTGCCCAGCACGACGCTGTTTTTGATCGCCTGCTGATGCCCGAACTTGACGCGGGAGGAGAGCTTGCGCAGCTCGTCCTGCGCGATGCCGGACATGATGGTGAGCCGCAGCTCGCTGTCCTCGTCGAGCGTGTTGATGTTGTCGTTCTGGAAGAATACGGCGACGCCGGCATTCAGCAGGTCGCGGGTGTACTGAATGGAGTCGAGCGTATTGCGGGCGAAGCGCGTAATCTCCTTGGTGATGATGAGGTCGAACAGCCCCACCTTGCCGTCGTCGATCATGCGGTGGAAGTTCTCGCGCTTTTTTGTGGTGGCGGCGGACAGCCCCTCGTCGATGTACCCGTCGACATAGGTCCACGCGTGGTTGCGGCGGATGAGGTCGCCGTAGTACTGCACCTGATTCCCCAGGGAATTGAGCTGCTCGTCGGACTCGCTGGACACGCGGGCGTAGAACGTCACGCGCAGGGGGAGGTCGTAGATCGAGCGGGTCTTGAGCTGCTGCCGGGCGGTGTGGATGTCCATGGGTAGCCTCCTGCTGGTAGTATAATCATGTTCTATTATAGCCGAAAAAAGAAAAAAGACAAGTGAAAGACGACCGGGAACGCGGACTTTTTGCAAAATGATTTTCCTTCAAAATATTGCAAAAACACTTGTTGCTGTGTTATCCTGTTTCTGTGTTATGGAATCGTGCTCCAAAAATGCAAGAACGCAAAATACATAGATATCTGGCTGACTTAAAAACTGATGAACCGGTGAACATAGGAGTAAGTACATGGAGAAGATCAAACTGCGCGGCAAGACCGTCAGCGGCGGAAAGTACGGCGAGAGACAGAAGCTATACGATTGGGCGTACCGGGATCGGTCTTATGCGTCCGCGCTGTACGATGAAAAGGAAAAACGTTTCCACTCGCATCTAACATTCAAAGACAAGGAAACGTTCGAGCAGTATCGGAAGGGGCTGCGCAAACTGGCAAGACGCGGCCTCTTTGAACTGACCGGCGAGAAAAAGCTGACGATCCCGACAGGACTGGATGAGCTTCCTCCGGAGATGCGGGAGCCGCTCTACGTTCCGACGGCGCAAAAGGGCATGGCGGAGCTGATCAAACTGTGCGACGGATTCCTGAGGAACGGACAGGGCGCGGATTGGATGCGCCTGTTCGCGGCGATCCTCTCGGGGTACTCCGCCCGCCTGCTGAAGAAGCACAACGGAAAGGAAGTCCCGCTGCTCAGCATGGATCGCGGCTGCGTCGTCGGGCTCCGATGGGCGAAGGACCTGTGGTACGGCGGATTTGAGGAGCTTGCCGGGATCGTGCGCGCGCTGGCGGTGGACGTGAGCGACCCGCGCAAGCTGGAGGCCGTTCAACCGCCGGTGCTTCCGTGCCGGCAGGCACACTACGCGCTGCAGGACGACGCCTTCCTGCGGATCGGCGGGAAGGGCAGCTATCCCGCGCAGTATTGTGACACCGCCGTGCTGCTCCACTGCGGCTTCTACACGGTTCCGGACGTGCAGCGCTTTCTCCGCCGGAGCCGCCGAGCGACCGTGCTGCTCTTTGACGCGAAGGATAAGCTGCGGAAGGAATCCATGTTCGAAATCGACCTGACCGGGTGGAATATGGATCTGGATGTGGACGCTTGGGGGGAGGAGAACATCTCCGGCCTGATGGAGATGTACGTCGGCTGGCTGGCGGAGAGGTACGACGACCTGGACGTCCAGCCGGTGCTGTCGTCGGTTGCGGCCGAAGCGAATGAACTGCTCTACCAGTTTACGGCCGCCAATGGCAGCCGCCTCACCGGCGGGAGGGGAGAATTGGCCGGCCGGCTTGTGTCGGCGGTTCTGCTGTTCTTGGCGTTCTGCCTGAATAAACAGGTGATCCGGCCTGCTGAGTATACGAGACTGCGCTATAAATGGCTCAACGCGCTGCTGCCGAATGCGCTGGCGTCGGAAGAAGTGAAGGTACCGGAACCTCCCGCTGAGGCGCCGAATCGGGCGGCGGATACGCTGGAGAGACTGATTCGCCCGATCATAACGGAGAAGAATGCCGCGCACTTCTGCTTCTGCCCCAAGGAGGAGGTTGCCGGGACGAAGCTGGGCACCGATGTGTGGGGCATATTGACGACAATTGCTCCGAAGCATGACGTGAACATGGCGTTCAAGGCGCTCGCGATTCCCAAAGAACGTTTGCGGCAGTTTGTCGGAGGAATGCCGGAATTTGCAGGGGAAGATGCGTTCAACAAGCTGTGGCGTGATATCACATCAGCGGTAGAGAGCGGCGAACAATTGACCTATCTGCACGCACCGATGCTTACAAGGATGAATTTGGGCGGTAAACCGAAGAGCGAACAAGCCCTGATCCTCAAAATCGAGCATGAGAAGTTCCCGTTTCCGGAGCAGCGAGATTGGCTGCTGGATCAATTTCCGGACTGAAACGGACGAGTTGCCCCGCGGCATGAATGTGCCGCGGGGTTTTGCTGTATTGGGCGAAATGTCGCAATTACTCTATATTAATTAGGGAAAACAACACGGGACAAAACAAATTACAAAGTGAAACGCTCCACAACATCATCATAACGGGACGGGAAACCGCCTGAAATTGAGATGCGGGAGGGGATCACCATGATCTTATCTTCAGAACCGACATTATTGGAACCGGGAGCGTCGATCCACACCTACGAGCTGTGGCGCATGATCTTTTGCGCAAAGGAGTTTCAAAAGATATGGACCTATCTGGAGGGCAATTATCCGTGTTACGCCGGCGGCAAGACGCTGACATTGAAGCTTGCGGGGTTGGAGGTCAAGCTGTGCCAAAAGAAGGACGGCAGCGGTTCGATCTTTCTGAAGGTCAATCCGCTGAAGCTTCTGGACGCCACCGTCCACGCGGCGGAGATCATCCCACCGGAGCGCAATCGCCTCAAGGCGTCGTGGAAGGAGCTGGGCAAGCGCCTTGCCGAATTGAAGCTTCCGCACGATCCGGAGGATTACCGTGTGACGCGCGTGGATTGCTGCGTGAACTTGCGCGCGGAGTGGAACGGTTATGTGCGCGAGACGCTGCGCCTTGCCGGAAAGCGCTTGACGCCGGACGCCGGGGAACGCCATCCGTTCTATGACAAACGCCTCGGCAGGAAAGAGAATCGCTCCTGTAACCGCGACTATTATTGCGTAGCGGTGCGCCGCGGAACGCACGTCATGTACGACAAGCACAAGCAGGGGCTCCGCTGTCATTTGCTGGGCGTCGACCGGATGCCGAAGTGCGTCCTGCGGACGGAATGGCAGTTGGAAGGGGACGGCTTGACGGAGCAGCGCAAGCGCTTTCACTGCAAGAGCGAGGAAAGCGTGGTGACCGAGCTGGCGATGCACAGCGGAGAGGTCTTCCGGGAGATGCTGCCAAATCTCTACCGCCGCGGCGTCTATGTCCGGGAGGATGCGTTGATGGAGGCCATCGATCGGTGCGATTGCCAGGAGAAGAGCAAGCGACATATGGCCGAGTATGTCAGCCTTGCCAAGAAGTACGGCGAAGACAAGGCCGCCGAGATGTACATGAAACGCAATGGCTGCGGTCGGAAGTCCTTTCGCCGCATGCGCGACCGCTTTGAAAAAATGAATCTACAGCCCGTACCCCTGCGGAAGAACTTCCGCGAGGACGTGCTCGAACCGCCGGAGGCTTGCTTGCTTCGATTGCTGAAGCAGCACAAATAGCCGGCGGTATTTTTTTTCACACCGCGGGGAACATATCTATAGGATACCGAACTGATGAGGATTCCAAACATATATTATAGAAAGAAGCGGAAAGGAGTCAAAATATGTCCGTTTCTTGCACAAAGGAGCAGATTCAGCGCGAGGCGTGGCTGCTGTACTTCAACCGGGTTCTGTACGAAAAGGGCGTGATTGGAGAGCAGGAGTATCGGCGCATGAAAGCGAAAATCACGGCGGAGACGCGAGGCCGTGGGCGGTAATCCGCCCACGGCCTTGGCATGGTGATTTTATTTTTCTTCCTTCTGAGCGGCCTTCTCGCGGAGCTGGCTTTCATAGAGCATACCCGCTCCCATAAAGCCGGTTTGGATATCGTGCGCCCACAGGACTTCCATCGTGTCGTCATCGCAGCCTCGGGAAAAAACACGATGAAGGTGCTTCGTCAGGAGTTCGAACCAGACGTTGACGGCGTCGCATTCGTTGAAGTGGTACTGAGCATCCATGTTCAGATACTCCCGCTCCACTTTGCGGGCAAGACTCGGAACGTTCATCAGCGAGACGATGTCGGCAATGATTTCCGGCGCTTCCAGTACCTTGGCAAGCGGAGCGGCGCCGGAGCTGTTGAAGGCAAGTTCGAGATAGTTGATCACCTTCGGGCAATTGATGTAGTGAGTGGAAAGAATGATTTGCGGAGCGGACCGGTCTTCCATGGAGCGGCAGAACCAACCGTCGCGGGTTCCCGTGTGAGGATCCTCGGGGACGAGACGATCATCGGTTCCCGCGTATACCGTCCGGTACGGCTGATCCGACACCGACTGTTGGGGAATGTTGACCAGCACGGCGGGAAGCTCGTCCGCGTTGGTGCGGTCGCACTTGGAGACCATCAGCTTTACGGCGTTGAGGAGCAACTTGACCATCTCCGGGATCTCCTCGTTTTTGTTGGTCAGGATGAAGTTGATGACAATGTGCGGGAGGTCGGTGCTGATGAAATACGGGCGCATCAGCACATCGAGGACGCACAGAATCAGCAGCATCAGCGACGGTTCCTCGTAAAAGGCATCAACGATGGCGGTCAGGTGTTCGAAGTTGGCGTTCTTGTTTTTCATGTTCTTCTTCCTTTCTTAATTCGCGCGTTCCGAAGCCCTTTCACCATAGCAAAAAAGGAGATCCCGGACGTGCGGCAGACTAGCACCTGTCATAGCAGGTGTTCATCTGCTGCCGTTCGGGACCTCCAATAGCATTTAGGGTCGATCCTTGGATCGACTGCCGCGAATGCTGATGCAGCAAACCGCATCGGCTGGTTATCGCAGCATCGGACCGTAAAGCGCCTTAGGCGTCCGTGCATCAGTCAGCAAAATATGTTATTTGTGATCCGGTGATGGCTGCGCACTGATCTTTCAATCGATAGACCGTCCAGCTCCCGGCCTGCAGGCGGAAGCAAGCTCCGTCTCGGCCACAAACCCGCCTTCCGCGGGACACACCCAAGACCTAACCAAAGTCGAGGGCAAAACTGCTGACTTTTTCGGGGATACTGTGGAGCAGCAGCCACACCACGGACGCGCCACAACGCTCATCGGATACCGCCGACTTGCGACGGTGCAGATATTATGCCACGTTTTTTCCGGAAAGTCAAGAGAAATTTTTCAGAAATTCGAAAGTTTTTTGTGGAGCTTACATCGCGGAGTTTGCTTTGTGTTCATCGTTTGTCCGGTATAACCTTATGGCAATTCCCCTGAGCCCACATCTTAACCCGCCTCGTCCAGCTCCGGCACCATGTCGGCGGCGCTCACGATCTCCATGAATTGCTGGGCATACGCTTTCGCCTGCATGGTCGTGTCCACGTCAAGGGTGCTGCTTGCCTCGAATTTGAACAGAGCGAACGGCTTCCCGCCCTTGCTCGTCGCCCGCTCCAAGGTGATGCGCGTCACCACGCCGTTGATCGGCGTCAGAGCGCCCGCCAGCCGCGTTGTGTACTTCAAGAAGCGGTTCTTGCTCGTCACCGGCACGCGCACCAGCAGCGGGAGGATCGTGTTCGGGCGTAACAGGAACAGTAACACCGACTCCTTGCACGCCTTCGCGTTGCTCTCGCCGTCCTTGGAGCCAAAGTCGTTGTAGGGACAGTGAGCGCAGGCTTTGCCGTCCGACGAAATGATACTGTTGACGCTCATGCAGTCGGGCGGTGTGCCCTCCACCGGCTCCGGCGTATGCCAGTAGGCGCGGGGCGTGGTGTAGTCGAGAATGATACCCGTCAGCTCGGTTTCCGGCTCGTCGCCGTTCAGCCCTGGCACGGAGAACACGGTGGAACCGCCGGACGGCGATTTGACCACGTCGAAGAAGTCCAGCGCAAGCGGCTGATTCTTCAAGTTCTCGCGGATGATGGAGAGCGCGTTGTTCGACAGGGCCGCGTACTCCGCCTCCATCGGCATGAGACCGGTTTCAAAAGGCAAAGGCGCGGGAGCGGTCAACTCCTGCGCCTTTGTGGTCATTTTTGCCTTTAATTTAGTGCTATTATCCATGATGATCCTCCTAGCTTGCCGCTTTCACAGAGAAGCGACGGTATGAAATCTTGTTCGTGTATTTCTGGTAGAGCGTCGGGTGCTCCGCTTTCAGCGTCTTGCTGTCAAGCCGCTCCTGCGTGACGGATTTCCATGTGATGATCTTGTCGCCCACGGTGCCGATCTCGTTCTCACCCAGCATCTCTTTGAGCAGGTTTTCGGCTTTCTGTTTCCGCTCGGTGGCGGCATCGAGGTCTTCGCAAGCCTCGTCGTACTGCGCCAGCAGCTCCGAGGCGGACGGCGGCAGCGCGATCTGCGACGCGGGGACGCTGTTGGGAAAGCGCTCCGCGAGAAACTTCGCTGAAGCGTCGGAGCCGTCCAACGGCGGCGGAGTCATATCTTGAACGTGCCGCCAGAAGACGGATTCAAAGGGAATCAGCATGTCGATCAGCTCGTCGTCACGCTCCACCAGCTTCCATTTGAAGGTATTGCCGCCGATCAGGACAGCAATAAAGGCGGCACGGAAACCCGTGACCGCCATATAGTGCTGGATTTGAAGGGCATATTCGTCGGGGATGGCATCTTCCCATTCACCCGTTTTGTAGGCCGAAGCAGTCTTTGCTTCGAAGATGCAGTCGCCATAGTCGGGGTGGTGACAAACACCGTCCAGATTGGCGAGCATGAACGGATTTTCCGTGCTTTGGAGCAGCTGCTTGACAATCTCCACCTCAATCCCAGTGCGACGGGTAAACTCCGCGCGGACGATAGACTCCAACCGCGTTCCCCAGTACGCGGCTTCCCCCGCCTCTTGGTAGGGGAGTTGGTTTGTCTTTTCCATCCACAGCTCCACGGGCGACTTGTAGCGGTTGATGCCGCACACCACGGAGGCGTCGGACCCGCCGATGCCCCGCTTGCGGTAGTCCAGCCAGTCGTCATAGGGGAGGTTTTCGGTGGAGACCAGGACTTGATAACTCATTGTGTTTCACCTCTTTTTGCAAAGCAGGAGCCGCCTCAGAGCAAGCTCCAAAGCGGCTTTTCAGATCATTCTTCCAGACCGAAGATATTGTAAATGTAGTTCTTTCGCGCATCGGTGAAGTAGTAGATATAAACCGTTTCGCCGATGATCTTATAGATGCAGACGTATTGATCGATGAACAACGCGCGAAATCCGTACTTCCCCAGCAGCGTATCGTGCTTGATGACGCCGGATTCCGGAAAACGCTCCAATTGTCGTACTGCCGCAAGGACCTTTTCGGAAAAGGCTCTCGCGTATTTCGCCCCCGCTTCCACGCGGTAAAAGGTCAGAATATCGCGGTATTCGTTCCGCGCCTCATACAGCCACTCAACCTTCACGCAAGATGTCCTCCGACAGCTTTTCCATCTCGTCGAGGGAATACGTTCGCGCGCCTTCGATACGGCTTTGCTCGCGGCGCAGCAGCTCCGCCAGCAGATTCAGCTCCGCCTCGCGCTTTTCCCACAGCTCGATGGGAAGAAAGACCATCTCGCCGTCGCCGTTGCGCGTCAGGAACACCGGCTCCTGTTTTTCCTGTGACAGCTTGACCATTTCATCATAGTTGCTCCGCAGCGCGGTGGAAGATCGAATCAACATACGCGGCACCTCCGATACATTTATTCTGACCGAATTATATAAGAATTAATCAATTTTGTCAAGCCACCCCACAGCGCTCGGGCTCAATTGCAAAACTAACTTCTATTTCAATGCTTAAACTGGCGTTTACCTTTGCACAAGAACAAACCGTGCTATGCCGCTACCCCGCACAGCCGCACGGCCTTGTCGATAATCGCGTGGCCGTCCATCACCCGCGACCAGTTGTTTTCGGCGTAGTTCTTCGTGTTGCGGTGGGGCATCGAGTGCGTGGCAAGATCGCTCGCGGCGTTGATGACGCCCCACGCCGTGCCGCGAAACCGCTTGATGTCCGGTGCGTAGTAGCACACCATGAACTCGTTACGACACTTCTCCGCCGTTGCCTTCTCTCGTTCGGTGGATTTGTCCGTGATCGGGAACAGCTCTTCGAGGATCGCCTTCACGTCGCGGTCGTACAGCGTCTTGTTGGCGGCGCGGTCGGCGTAGCGGGCAAGGCCGCTCATGTACTCATCCGCGAGGGCAAGACAATCCCGCGCCTCCTGCATCCGCTCGCGGATGTTCTCGGTGTGCCGCATCGACCACACGCGCTTCGCGGAGCCGAGAGCAAGATTGAGCGTGTTGTTGCACACCACGCGGATCGGCGTCATGCAGACCTTGAGGCCGCCGCTTCCGTCGTGGGAGTTGGTGAAGCACAGATACGGCTCTACATCGTCGCTGGCGACGCGGCGCGCGGGCATCTTGGCGAGCAGCCAGATCTGTTTACCGTCGCGCAAGCTTCCCGCCGTCTCGTAGCGCACGTTGCCGCCGATGAGGTCGTCGGTGAAGTTGAAGGCGTCGATATTCTGCACGACCTTGTAGCGGTCGCCCACGATACCGAGCACGCTGCCGTCCGTGTCACGGACGTTGGACTTGTAGCCGGAAATCACGCCGCCGCGGGCATTGTAGACCGGCTCCTGCCGAACGCTCCAATCCAGCCCCGCAAAGCGGAGCGCGTCGGCGCTGGTGGGCGCTTCGGGTACCATCGTGCCGAGGCCGTGCCATGGCTTCTCTCTTACATACATCATGGTTTCTACTTTTGCTGACATATTGAAATCCTCCTTACTTTTTCGTTCTGTTTTTGCTGAAAACGTTGATGACCGTCACGGTGATCAT
>JAFXPO010000004.1 GCA_017527825.1 Oscillospiraceae bacterium | reverse complement strand
GATCCTTGTCGACCAGAGAACGCAGAATGCTGGCGCGCATGGCAAACAGGTTATATCTCGCCGCCCAAACATTGGTAACGGTCTGATAGTTGTTGTCATGGAACTGCTGCAGGCTGTTGCCCACATTGCTGATCATAATCAGGGACGTGACGCCCGTGACAATCAGAAGCGCAACTAAAATTGTAAAGGCTGTGATCAATCTGGTGCTGATTTTCATATTCTTGAACATAGTGATGTTTCTCCTTCTCTAAAATAATTCGCTCGGTTTCCGGTGTGTGCGGAAAATGGTTCGGATTAGGAATACCCCACCTCCCAATAAGGCCCATAGCCCTAGCAGCTATTATATCCCATTATTTCCCTCAGGTCAATCGATTTCATTATGGAAAACAACAAAATGTTGGATATTTTTTCGTCGCCAGCCCTTGATGTCGTTTTACACGCAGTAAATCAATCGCCGATGCCGATGGTCGAAGGCGACAGCTCCTCGACGCCGTGATCCCCGGTGTCCCGGAACAGCTTTTGCCCGTCCATGCTCAGGAAATACCTGCCTTCCACGTTGTTGGTGCCAGCGCTTTCGCTCACACTGTACACCATGATCTCGCGGCAGCGGATGCCGTCCACCGTGATGGTCTTTCCGGTGGAATAGTAGCGGTACTCCGCCATGCTCTCGCCCGCAAGCCCAAGGCTGCCCGGATCAAGCGACGCAAAGCGGTCCATCGCTCCGGCGGTATCCATCACCGGCGGCTGTGCCGGCGTCAGATTCGCCGCCGTCGCCTCAACAGCCGGCTCCTCCTCGGCAGGCTCCTCCGGGGGCTGCTCCTCAACGATCTCCGGTTCCTCCTCCTTCGGTGCTTTCGGTGCCCACGGCTTGAGGATCAGCAGCACCGCCGCCGCGGCGGCGACCACGACCACCGGAATGAGGATCAGCAGCAGCTTCGGCTTCTTCTTTTTGCCCTCTTCGCCGGTATCATCGCCTTTTTTCTTCTTTTTCTTTTTCTCTTTTTTGGGCTTCTTCTTTTTCTTGCCCTTTTTGCCGTCCTCCGCTTCCCCGGCGGGCGGTTCCGGCGTGGCGGCGTCGCCCTGCGGCCACGCGTTTTCGCCCTCCGTCTGGCTCTCAGCGGGCCATGCGCCCGCGTCGCCCGCGTCAGCCGCTCCGGAGTCCGACCAACCTGAAGACTCCTCCGCGCCCGTCACCGCGTCGGCGTCCGGCCAAGCGGTCGCTTCCGCCGTGCTTGCGTCTTCATCCGGCCAGCTCTCGCCGGTATCCGGCCACGCTTCCGCCGTGCCGCCGCCCTCGTCCGGCCAAGCTTCCGCCGCGCCGCCCTCGTCCGGCTCCGGCCACGCCTCTCCGGAGTCCATGTCGGGTACGTCCGGCTCCGGCCACGCGTTCGGATCCGCCTTTTCGACCACCGGAGGCGCGCTCGGCTTATTCGTTTTCTTTTTCCGACCAAAGCCACGGAAAATGTTCTTCAGTTTCATATTACCCTCACCGGATCGACACGACGTCGTTCTCCATGATGATCTGGCTGAACTGTCCCGGCTCGCCGTTCACAAAAAGCTCCACCGGTTTGTCGGGGTGCTCAAAGTCAATGCCGGAAAACTCCAGCAAATCCATCAAATAATACGGCTCGCCGCCCGCCTTTCCGGGCAGGGAGACCGCCGTGTCGTTGAGTGTGATCTGGAGCGGTACCCGCAGCGGTTCTGCCGATGCTTCCGGGGCCGTCTCCGGCGCCGCGGCGCTCTCCGGGGCGGCGGGTTCCCCGTCAGGCTCCGCCACACGGCGCATCGCGGCATAGTCCAGCCCATCGACCCACACCTCGTCGCCGGTATGAATGGTCTGATCCAGCGGCGCGGCAGCGCCGTTGATCGTGGCGACGCCGTGGAAGCCCGCCCCGACGAGATCACCGAGGGTCTTGACGGCGTCCGCGCCCTGTTTGGCGGGTGTAAAGCGGATGTTGTCACCCGCGTGGACGATGGCGGTCAGCTCCGCAGGCTCACCGTTGAGCAGGATGACCGGCGGCGTCGGAAGGCTCGCGCGGAAAAATTGCCGTTCCCCGTTGAGCTGGAACGAAAGGTTCGCGCCCGTCTTCCCAATCAGGTCACCGTACCGGTAGCCGTTCATCATCAGAATATCCCGCATGATGAGCACGCCGCTGCGGAACAGCTTCGCGGGCTCGCCGTTGAGCAGGATGATATAGCTGTCGTTGATGAGTCCCAGCCCCGCAGAGATCGCAATGCCAAGCGGCGTCGCGTACTCCGGGTCGTTGAGGTCGTATTCCTCACTGTAAGCGTTCTTTTCAAACTGATTGCCGGCAATGGCGACGCGGGACGGCTCAATGCGAAGTTCCTCCGCGACGCGCTCCTTGAGTCCCTCCAGCTTACTGCCGCCGCCGGCGAGAAACACCGCGGAGGGCACCTTGTCGTTAAGCTCCAGAATGCGCTTTGCCAGCTCCTGCGCCAGTGTCGTGACGGCGGGCGCGATCATATCGCGAATCTCCTCCGGCGTCGCCTCATGGGGCAGACCGAGAATATCCGTGTAGCTGATTTTCGCCTTGTTGCCCAGCAGCATCTTGATTCGCTCCGCCTGGCCGAAGTCTACCAGCAGCACGCGCATCATCAGCTCCGTGATCTCATCGCCCGCGATGGTCGCCATGGTGTAGCCCACAACGCTGCCATCGCGGCAAATGGCGATATCAGAGGTACCCGCGCCAATGTCGACCAGCACGAGGTTGAGCAAACGAATGTCGTTGGGGATCGCGGCGTTGAGCGACGCGATCGGCTCCAGCGTCAGGCTGGCGATCTCAAGCCCCAGCTTGCCAACCACAGCATAAAGACTCTCCACAACCTCGCGGGGCAGGAAGGTTACGACAACCTCCGCCTCAATGCTCCGCCCGGTGTGGTCACGAATGCTGGACATCGGGTAGCCGTCCACCCGATAGTTGGTCACGGTGTAGCCAACCATATAATATAGGTCGTTTTGCAGCACGGACTGCTCCCGCAGAGCACGCTCCGCCTCGGAAACCGCGCCCGCCTCCAATTGATTGATCAACTCCTCGGTGATCTGGCGGGTGGCGGGAAACTCCAGCGCGAAGGACGCCGACTCAGACTTGAGCGCGCGCCCCGCCGCGGCGACACAGACCCGGCTGAGATGCATCCTGGTCTTTTTCTCCAGCCGCGCGATGACCTCCCGCGCAACCGCGGCGACCTGCTCGATGTTCTCAATTTGTCCGTCCAGCATCGCGCGCTGACCGTGATCCTGCTTTTCGATAGCCATGACATGAAAGCGTCCACCCTCGGCGCTGCCTACCACGCCGATGATGCTGCGGGTGCCGATGTCCAACGCGAAGATCTCGTTCTTTTCCTGTTCTCTCTTCACTTCCGCCATAACCGCCCTGTCTCCCTGTTGAAATGTGCCCTTTTACCGCTGGAATCCGTTGGTGATGTGCCCGTCCAGCAGATTCACCACCCGTTTGTTCATGGTGGTGGTATAGCTGCTGTCCGCCGTGGCGAACACCACCGTTGTCCCCATTCGGTTCAGCGCGCCGAGCAGGTGCAGCATATCCCACACCGTGTCGCCGTCCGCGCGCTCATCCAGACCGTCCACAATCACCACAGCCGGGCTGCGCCAGATCGTCTTCGCCATCAAAACGCGACAGCGCTCGGACGCGGTCAAATCCCTTGGATAGCGGTCCTCGCTGCCGGGCATTCCCACCAGCGCCAGCGCCTTCTCGATCCTGTGACGGTCAAAGAGCCTGTTCTTAAGATACTCCAATCTGTGCTCAGATGCAAGATTTTTGAATACGGTTTCCATCGGACGCAGGTCGTCCGCGCCGGAGAGGAAACCAAGACAGCTTCGCAGGTCGCCCCGCTCGCTCTCGCTCAGCGCCCAGAGATTCGCCGCGCCGAGCCAGACCTTGCCGTGGTCCGGCTCCAGCTCGCCGGCGATCAGCTCCATCAGCGTGGACTTGCCGGAGCCTCGAACGCCGGTGATAAACACGAATTCGCCATGGCGGATCGTCAGATTTACCTGCAGCGTGGAGGACACGCCACGGCGGCTGTTTTTATAGATTTTCGATACCTGTTCGAGTCGGATCGTCGGCATGAGCGCCTCCACTTTACAAAAAAAGTCAGGTTTGCTATACTGAGTTCAAATCACAGCGCGGGACGGAGGTGACGCAGGCATGAAGCGGTTTTTCAGCATTCTCGGCGTGATCCTGCTCGCCGCCGTCTGCGTCGGCATCGCGGAACTGTCCGTTGCCCGGATCGAGGACCCGGCGCTCTACGAATCCGTCACCGCCCCCGCGTGGGAGGCTCTGGATCGGCTCCGAGACGATGTGGACAACCGCGCCGCGGAATTGGAGGCGGAGCGGCTGGAACAGGAGCGGCTGGAGCAGGAACGGCTGCGCCGCCTTGAGGAACAGCGCCGGCAGGCTGAGGAGACCGTCATCGCGCTGGAAATCGCCGCGCAGGAGGCAAGCGCTCCCGCGATCGCAGAGCCTCTGACTCTTGCCGATCCCGCCATCACCACGCTCGTCACCGAAGGAGAACGCGAGGTGCTCACCGGCGGGAACATTCGGCTTTTCTATTATAACCAGAGCGATGCGCTCTGGGCGGAGGAGCGCTACGGCAGCGACTCCATCCGCGGCTACGGCTGCGGTCCCACCGCGCTGGCGATGGTGGTCGCCTCCATGACCGGCGAGGACGCCACGCCGGCAAACGTCGCCGCGTGGGCGGCTAAGGCAGGCTATTGTTCTCCTCACAGCGGCTCGTACCTTTCCATCGTGCGCGGCGCCGCCGAGCACTATGGGCTGTCGTATGAACCGCTCGGCGTCCTTGACGCCGAATCGCTCTACACCCGGCTGTCCGAGGGCGGCGTCATCGTCGCGCTGATGGGACCGGGGCACTTCACCTCCAAGGGACATTTCATCCTGCTCCACGGCGTCACGCTCTCCGGCGAGATTCTTGTCGCTGACCCGAACAGCCGGGACAACAGCCTCGTGGAGTGGGAACCGCAGGTCATCATCGACGAGCTGTCCCGCAGCCGTCACGACGGCGCGCCGCTGTGGCTGCTGACCGTGCCGTTCTCATTATAGCGGAGCAGCGCACCGCTGCGCAAGCATCAGAAAAAACCCGCTCCAAATTCCTTGGAGCGGGTTTCCCGCTCATTTCGCGAACAGCTCATAAAATGAGTTTTTGCCGCCCAGGCGCAAGCTCAGCCGCTTATCCGCAGCGATGGTCGTCTCCATCAGCCGCCGGTACTGCGCCACCAGCTCGGCAAGCGCGGCTTCCTCCTCCGTCTCCGCCTCCGCGCCGCGGAGCAGCGCATTGAGCCGGATCGCCTCAGCCTCCGGGAACTTTTCCAGACTCTCGCGAAGCTGTATTTCGATTTCATACGCCGCGCGCAGGGGCGTTTCCCGTTCGCCGAGCAGCATCTCCATCGCCAGCTCGTCCCGACGCTCCGCCGCCTCCGCGATCTGCTTCGTAAGCTCCGCCACCTCGCGCAGGCGCAGCAGCTGCGTCCGCTTTTGCGCGCACAGCGCCTTCAGCGCATCGCTCGCCATCAGTTGCCACCTGACGCGTTCTTCTCCGCAATACGGAAGGTGTCGCGAAGATCAGTGATCATGGGGCGCAGCTTATCCAGCTCCTTCTTGTTGCGTCCGAGGCTGATGCGGTTGAGATCGTAGCAGAAGAAATCATACAGCCGGTGCAGCCCGCGGCTGACCTCATAGCGGCGGTCCAGCGTATCATCCAGGTATCGCACAATGTCAATGCAGCGCTGGATCGACGCTTCAAAAAGCTGCATATCGCCCTGTTCCAGCGCGATATCGCTTCGCATCAGCCGCTTGACCAGCTCATCCATCAGCAGCAGCAACAGTTCCCCCTGCGTCATGGTCGTGAGCGACTGTGCTTTATAATTTTGTAGTCCTTTCGCGTCCATAAGCCCTCATCCCGTTCTTTTTTAGTAGCCCATCAGATCTGACAGCATCGAACTCTGGTTGTTCATCGTGCCCATCATCTTTTCCAAAGCCGTAAACTGCTTGGTATAGTAGTCGATCCGATTGCTCAGCTTGGTCTGCCAGCTTTCAATCTGGCTGTCAAGATTGCTGATCTGCTTGTACAGGTTGTTGGTCAGAAGCGACACCGCCGAAAGCTTCGTGCCCGCCTTGCTCACCAGAATACCGGGACTGGCGAGAGAGGTTGAGCCATAGTCGCTCAGGGTACGCTTGATTGCCGTCATCAGCCCGTCCGCGGCGGCGCCGCTCTCCTTCGTCTTCGTAAAGACATTGCGCACCTTGTCGGGGTCGCTGTCCAGCGCCTCGCGCAGCTTCGCCTCGTTGAGCTTCACCGTCGTAACGCCGCTGCCGTAGGTTGTGGTGATGCCGATTGCCTCCATATCCATGCGGTCGGTACCGAAGGACTGGAGCGTGGTGAGCATCTTGTCATACAGCGAGCGGAGATCGCTGTCGCCGAACAGAAGGCCGGTCTTCGCCTTTTCCTCGTATTTCTCTACCGCGCTTTCGCTCATGTCGCGCCGGTCTTCCTCGGTCAGCGGCTCGTAGTAGGTAATGCCCTTCTTGCTTGAGCCGGAGGTCTTGGCGATGGGCTGCGTGGTGTACGCTTCATGCACATCGGACATCAGCTTGTTGATATCCTCGACAAAGGATTTGACCGCCGCCACGATCGTGTCGGAGTCCGATTTCGTCGTAAAGGTGAGCGCGTCGGCGCTCTTTACCTCGCCGTTCTCGTCATAGGCGCTGAACTCCTCCTTGAAGGTGACGTTCAGACCGTCCATGTTGACGACATTGCTCGCGCGTCTGAGTTCAAGGTCCTTGCCGTTCACGGTTGCCAGGATCACGGCGTCCTTCCCCTTGGTGTGCTCCGCGCCGATGGTCGCCTCCGCGGAGTTCGCGCGCTCCGCCAGCGACTCAATGCTGATCTCCTGCGTCTGTCCGTACGCGAGGAAGGTCACACGACCCTGGAAACCGTTCTCATATCCGTTGCCCAGCGTATACTCGCCGGTGGCGGCGTCATATGACAGCCAGTCCTTGAGTGCGCCGCCCTTGACTCCGTTGAGCGATTGCATGAACTTCTCCATGGAGTCGTTTTTGTTAAAGGTGCCTACCACCTTGTCATAGGCATTGGGACTTTTCACCAAAATTTTCGCGTTGCCGTCGTCGTCCCACGCAATCGTGTCGCCGAAAATGCTCTCAAGCGACTTGTTGGCGGGAACGTCCTTCACACCAAACAGCTTCTGCGCGAGGGCGCCCTCAAAGGTAATGTCGCTCCCCTCGCCGGTCTGCTGCGAGGTAAACACGAACTGCCCCGTAAGATTGGAGTAATTGACCCGGACGCCCGCGTCGTTGCTGCTGTTGATTTTGCTCAGCACGCTCTCCAGCGTGGTATTCGCGGTGATCCCGTCGATGGTCGCGCCGCCGATTTTCAGGTTGTAGAGCCACTCGCCCTTGTTGTTGACGCGGTAATAGGTATCCTCATTGGCATATTTCTTGAGCAGATTACCTTCTGTATCAGAGTAGAGCGTGGACGCCAGCGTTCCCTTGACCTTCTCGCCGTTCTTGTACAGGATGCCGCCGTTGGCGGTCGTCCGGTAATAAGCGCCGTCACTGAGCTTCAGCTCGTTGCCGTCCTTGTCAAAGTACCGCGCCTCCGCCGCGCTGTCGAGCGTTCCCTCGATGCGCGCGTTGGCGTCCAGCCACGAATTCGTCAGCAGGCTGCTGAGCTTCTGGCTGGTGTTGAAGTAATTGGAAACGCCCGCCTCGCCGATACCGAGTTCCTTGCCCACCTCAGATCTGACCTTCAGCGTGGAGCCTGAGCCTTCCGCCACGTCGAAGCGGATGCCGCCGTCGTCCGTCACGCTGACCTTGACCTTGTTTGCGCCGAACTGCTTGTTGATAGCCGCCTGCAGGTCATCCTTCAGCGCCGGGATCATCCCCGCGTTCAGCGCACGGCTTCTTTCCCGGTTTGCCGTGTCCAGCTGATTGTACAGTTCCGCCCTTTGTGCCTCGCGCTCGTCGCTGTCCAGTGTTTCGTTGAACTTGAGCTGGTTGATCTGATCGTTGATTTCGGCAATTCGATTGTCATATTCGCTCAAATCGGGCGCTGTCACCTTGGACAGATCGCCGATTTTGACGCTCTTTTCCACGCCGTCCAGCGTCAGTGTGACGGACTTGCCGGAGAGGTACTCCGCCATGCTCATCTTCTCCGTCAGACCGGACGCGTCGCCCTTGACGCTGAAACTCTTATAGCTGAAACGGTTCTCATCCGCGGAAGACGACGCCGTCGTCACATCGAGCATTGATTTGAGGTTGCCGCTTGCCCCGCTGATGTAGACGGAATCTCCTCTGGTCTTGGCGCTTCCGGTACTCTCAAAGGTGATGGTGCTGCCATCGTCGCCGGCATTGCTGAGGGACGCCTGAACGTCGGCTCCCTGCTCCTCCAGTTTCTTGTTGATGCCTTCCACAAGCGCTTCCAGCGTATCGTACTTGTCCTCGTCGGTAAACTTGACCTCAAAGGTGCTGCTGCCAAGCTTGAGCGTCATCGTGCCGGAGAGCGTACCCTTGGTCAGTTCGCTGCCCCAGTTGACTGCGCCGCCCACCGCTTCCTTGCTCACTTTGATGTCGAGCGCGGCGGCGTCCACCGTGTAGCGCGCGGAGGTGGCAAGCTGGGTCACGGCGTTGATTCGAATATCGCTTGTCGCCTTGCCCGTCGCGGTGGCGGCGGACGCGTTGCTCCCGCTCACGCTGGTCGTGACATTGTTGAGAAAAAACGAGTTACTGGATAGGTTGGTCGACGAGGTGTAGGAGGTGTACTTGTTGGTGATGTTGTACATCTGGTCGATCAGCTCGCGATAGGCGTCCTGCTTCCACTCCAGCTTTGTCTGCTTCTGCTGGAGCTCGGTGATCTTGGTCTGATAGCCGCTGACGCTGTTTTCGATCATCGTCTCGGTATCCATGCCGCTGGCAAGACCGGTCAGCACATTCCGGTTGCCGTAGATGCTGCTGGAGCTGCTGTATGAATTGCTGCTAAGGCTGTTGACGTTCGCCATCTGCGCTCAACTTCCTTTCTTACACAAAAGACTTGACCTATCGCATTCTTTTTCTTATAATTAAAGAAGCGAATGATACAATCGATGCAATCACTGTTTACTATTATATCGGCCGTTCCGTTAGAAAGATTAGGGGTGCGGCGCAAATTTTTGCAGGAGGCTTCGTCTTGAAGAAGATCATCGCCATCACCAACCAAAAGGGCGGCGTCGGCAAAACCACCACCGCATTGTCCCTCATCAGCGCGCTGCACCTGCGGAACTACAAGGTGCTCGGCGTCGATCTCGACCCGCAGGGCTCTCTGGGCTTCAGCGCGGGGCTTGACATCGAAAACAGTGACACGATCTACGATGTGCTCAAGGGCAAAAAGAAGATCGATGATGTAATCGTTGACACCGATCTGGGTGATTTTCTCCCTTCGAACATTCTGTTGTCCACCGCGGAGCTGGAATTTAACATGCCGGCGCGTGAGTTCTTGCTGCGCGACCAGCTCGTCAAGGTCGCCGACGATTACGATTACATCGTCATCGACACGCCGCCCGCGCTCAATGTTCTGACCGTCAACGCCTATGTCGCCTCGCAGGAACTTATCGTACCCATGGCGCCGGAGATTCTGAGCCTGCTGGGCATCTCACAGCTGCGCGACACAGTGGACACCGTCCGCCGCTATTATAACGCGGAACTCAACGTCATGGGCATCCTGCTCAACCGCTACAACGCGCGGCTTGTTCTCAACCGTGAAGTGGAGGACATGTCTCAGGAGGTGGCGCGAAAGCTGGACACCAAGGTGTTTCAAACCAAGATCCATGCCAGCGTATCCGTTGCCGAGGCGCCAGCCTACGGCGAGAGTGTGCTGACCTATGCCCCCGGCTCCAAAGCTGCGAAGGACTATGAGGATCTGCTCAACGAAATGCTGGCTTAACATGCCGCCGGATTCCGCTCCCCGGAGCAGCGGCAGTGGATGTGCAAGAAACGGAGTGAACAATTATGCCTAACAAGGGGTTCAAATCAGGAAAAAGCAGCAAAACAGCGCGGGTGCTGAATTTGCTCACAGACCCGGAGTCCGCGGAGACCGCCGCGCCCGCCGCCGCGCCGTCCGCGGACAGCACCAGGCTCGCGGACGACCGCCGCACGCAGGCGCGGATTCGCGGCGCGTTGGAACAGGAGTTTGCCGGCAGCTCGTCCTCCGCTCCCCATGTGCCGGAGGCGCCGAGGAGCGCGCCGACGGTCACGCCCGCGATCATGCCCGACTTCTCCGAGGACGTCATCGAGCCCGTCACGCAGCCCCAGACGCCCCTTCAGGCGCATGTGGAGCAGCTGCGCGCCGCGGGCGAGGAGGAGCCGGACGAGTATGTGTGCTTCAATGTCACGCAGGCGCTGGTGGAGGACAAGGCGGACAAGTATATCAAGATGTTCGGTCTATGCAACTGCAACCGCTGCCGCATTGACGTGATTGCGCTGGCGCTGAGCAACCTGCCCGCCAAGTACGTCGTCGCCAAGCCGCATGAGCTGATTCCCCGACTTTCCATGTATGAGCAGCGGTACAACGCCGCTGTGGTCACGCAGGTAATGGGCGCCTGCCGCAAGGTGCTCGACCGCCCGCATCACGAGCGGCTCCAACAGTAAACAACAAACCGCCGCAGCCTTATGGCTGCGGCGGTTTCGTTTACAGGGCTTGTTTTTTGTCGTCCGGCACACTGCCCAGCATACCGAGCAGGCTGTCCGGGCGGACCGTCTCCTTGGACACGGCGTCCCGGTTGGCGTCAGCCACCTGAAGAAGCTCACTGCGGAGCACCGGAATGCTCTTCGGCGCGTCGATGGCAATGCGAACACCGCCCTCGTACACGTCCATCACGGTGATCTTGATATCGTTGCCGATCAACAGCGTCTCTCCGGCTCTTCGGCGCAGGATCAGCATTTCTTCAACCTCCGCTCCTCAAACTCTGACAGGCTTTGCCGCATTCCCCAGGCGTCATCCTCAAGGATCGCCTGAATACCGCGGCGCGTATCGGGATGGATGGCGAGCGGGCATTTCATGTTGATGGTGCTCTCTCCCACCGGCTCCTTCACCGTACACAGTACATAATAGTAAAGGTCCTCGCTTTTCTCCGCCTGAAGCTCCTTCAAATCCTCATCGTTGAGCACCGGCGCATAGTCAGGGTCCAGAGAAAACGGGTGCATCAGCGTAAATGCCAGCTCTGGCGTCTTGACACTTTGCAGGCTGAACATAGTGCCTGCCGCGGAGAAGGGAAGCAGCAGGAACTCCTTTTCCTCTTCAAAGCCGAACAGCCCTTTGTCAAAGGTCAGCAACTCGTCTCTGGTATAGTCGATCTCGCCAAAATATTTTGTCTTCGTTTTCAAAGATTTATCCTCCAGCTTGTTGATCTGCGGATTACGCCTTCACGTCCACCGCCCCGTAATTGGGATCGGCGCTGCGCGGAACATAGATCGGACCGCCCATGTACTTGAAGGTCACGCTCGGACGCTGCTCGACAATCAACTCGATATCGCCGGGTGTAAACTCAAACGAGCCGCGGTCAATCTTCCAGTCAAAGCTCATCTTGTCCATCTCATAGCGAATCTCCATCTGCCCGTCCTCCCACTCGAACGCGAGACCGGTTTCCAGCTCCACCGGATTCTCTTCCGCAGGCGCGGGCGCACTGCCGGGCAGACGATTCTGACGGTTCAGTTCCTGACCGATGCGGGCGTTGAGCATGATCTGACCCTGATCGGAATAGGCGGAAGTCGCCTCGTAAGCCGCCTGACGATCCGCCTGCGGCACAGCGGTGATTCCCTGCGTCGTAAGCGGGGCTGACGTCCCCTGCGGAATCGATCCAGAGCGGGACTCGTAGGTGTCAACCTGCAGCTTGATCGGACGGCTCTTGATATCCAGCCCCTTGTCGGAGCGGCTGATCTCCATTTCAGCTGTTCCGCGGGTGTATTCCAGAGAGGCGTGGGTCGTCTTCATCCGAATTTCAATAGGAATGCTCTTGATCTCAATTAAAGGATACATCGTGAAACACTTCCTTTCGTGGCTTGCTCACCATCGCATGAGCGGTCAGCTCATATAGTCGATCAAGGACTGCGAGAGGATATTGGTGCCGATCCGCAGTGCCGCGTTGTAGCAATACTGCGCCCAGTTCATGCTGGTGATCGCATCCGCCATGTCCATGTCCTCTACATCGACGATCTGCTTATCCAGCTCGCTTTTGTTCGTTTCGAGCTGGTTCAGGTTCGTGGTCAGATATTTCGCGTCAGCGCTGAGCTGCACATGTTGATCCTGCGCTGAGCGGACCGTGTCGTGCAGCAAATTCAAAAGCTCGTCGGCGCGTGCCTCGTCCGCTTCGCCGTTGGCGTAATTTCCGGTTTCCGGGTCGGCGTTGGAAAAAATCTCCCCCAACTCCTTGATGACCATGACCACGTTGTTGTCCTTGCCGTAGCCGAGGAACTTGAGACCGGAAACCGCGGAGTTGAACGCGCTGCCGTCGATCAGCTCATTGTACCCGTTCTCCTGCATACCAATGCCGATGTCCACATAAGTGGTCTCCTTCGCCATGGATTGCAGCTTCGCGAAATTCTTGACGCCGTCTCCATAACTCACATCGTTGCGGCGGCGGTAGTCGGCGGCGTATTCCTTGAGACGCATGAGGCTGTCATGTTTTTTCATCGCGGCAAGATACGCGGGATCGTCCAGCCCTTCATAGTCGTTCACGTCGGGCTTTGTCAACAACGCCTGCAGCTTCCCGTATTTTTCCAGTGTTTCCGCGTCAGCGGAATCGTCCGGCGGTTCCATGTCGAAATCCCCGGCGGACAATCCCTGCATGTCCTCTTCCGTCAGCCCGAATTCCTCCAGACTCTTCGGCTTCTCCGTGCTCACGTCGACCCCGCGGTAAAGCAGGCGGGTACCGTCCTCGTTCCAGCGGAAGGGGATGTTTGCGCCGTCCGCGCCGGCGAACACAAATTCGTCGCCATATTTGGTGTTCATCATGGACACAATGTTATCCGCCGTCTGGAGCAGTTCCTTACCCAGCGCCCTGCGCGCGGAACCGGAGGTGTCACTGACGCCTTCCACCGCCGAGAGAACCGATTTAAGCCCCAACGCGTTGTCGCCGTTTGTCACGTCGCCGTCAATGACGGAGCCCATCGCCGTGTAGGCACTTTCATATTTGCTGATGATATAGTTGTTGTTGTCGATATGATCTCCGGTGCGCCAGTACGACCGGCGGAGACGCCACGCCTTGCTCGCAGCGGCAGGATCCTCCGCGTAGGTATTGAACTTGCGCTGCGTTTCCACGCCAATCATCGCATCATTGAGCTTCTGATTGTTCTTTGACAGGTTCGTCCGATAGGTGCGGAAAAGCCCGTTTGTCGTGATGCGAAAATTTGACATTTTCGTCTCCCCCTCTCACGCCGACGGCTTAGACCGCCGTGCCGTTGATCAGCTTCTCCAGCATGCCGTCATAGGTTGTCATCAGACGGCATGCCGCGGCATACGCCTTTTGGAACATCATCATGTTCATCGCCTCATCGTTGAGGTCCACGCCCATGGCGGAGTCCCTGTCCAGATTGATTTCCTCTGCGGTCGCGGTGTAATTGCTGAGCATGGACTTAGTGATGTTCTGATCCTTCGCCAGCGTACCGGCGATGGAGTCGGTCAGCATATCCTGAAACGTTCCCTTGAAGTAGGTCGTCCCCTCGGTCGCGGTGCCAAACTCGAACTTGTGCGCCGAGGTCATCATGGTGATGAAGTGGTCGATGTTGCTCTGCTCCGTGCTGCGCTCCTGCGCGTTCGGTTCCTTGGAGCGCAAAACGCGGGTCGAACCGTGGGACCAGCCATACGAAACTGAAATGTTTGCCGCCGTGATATTGGCGGCGTCGACACGAGCCATGCCAGAGCTGTCTCCCCGGTCGGTGAACAGGGCGCCGCCGTTGTAATACTCGATGTATTCCTTTTTGATGACAGGCTCGGTGATCTCCTTGTCATTCTCGTCAAAATAGCGAACGGACGCATAACCCGCCTTCGGCTCGATCTCCTTGCCGTTTGCGTCATATTCCGTTGGAAGCTGGTTGTTCTGCGCGTCATAGTACCGGACGGAAGCGACGTCCTCATAGAGCTGCTTCGGCTCGATGGTGTTCGCTTCGTTCATCTTCCGCGCCAGCTCACGCGCCAGCGTATCCAGCGCCTGACGGTAATACGGAAGCCCGCGCTTTACGCCGGCGTCGGGGTCAATGGCAAGGTCCTCCGCGGAGGCGTACTCGCCCTCCTCGGTCAGCAACTCGCGCATCGCCTGCAAACCGCCGGACAGCTCCGTATCGCCGACCTGCGTCGTTCTGAGCTGTGAAATGTTGACGTAGTCATAGACCAGTTCATCATCCGCCTCCGTAGAGTCTGTCACCAGTGAGCGGCGCACGACATATTTGCCCGCCGCGATCTCGGCATCCGTCAGCTCCTCCTGAGAAAGCTTATATTGATAGACCTTGTTGTCAACATTCGTAACGGATTGATCCGCGTTGATCTGTGCCTCGTAGTTCTTCGCGTCCTCCTCCGAGTTGAACGTCAGACGCTTCACCTCGGCGTCCAAGTCCTTCCAGTCCTCCGATTTGCCGATATACTCCGACTGGAAGCCGACTCGCGTCAGTTCGTTGAGCGTTCTGGGGTCGGGATTGCCGAGGGCGCTGGTCAGCTCGGACACCTCAATGCCGAGGGTCTCCTGATCGCGAATGCGAATCTGTGCGCCATATACGCCGTCAATGAGCGTGTATTCCGTCTCACCGGGATCGGCGCTGGTCTTGATGATCATTTTCTCGACCTCGACGCCGCTGCCCACCTGCTCCATCTCGTAGGTGACGTGAATGCCGATCTGCTCGGAGAGCTTATCGATGAGCAGATTGCGCTCGTCGCGCTGCACCAGCGCGTCGGTGCCGAAAATTTCACTCTTGCGAATGGACGTATTCAGGTCGCGGATCTTGGTCAGCGTGGCGTTGACGCTGTCCACGTTGTCCCGGAATTCCGCGCGCAGGTTTTCGTCCAGCGTTTGAAGCTTTTTGGCGTAGTCGTTGAACTGGACCGTGATTGCCTCCGCCGCCTCGCGCACCAGCGCGTCCGCGCCGTCCAACCCGACATTTTGCGGCTGGGAGAGATTTTCAAGCTGCTGGATCAGGTCGTTGAAGCGCGCCTCAAGGACGCCTTCGCCGTCCTCGCCCTTGGCAACCTCGTCAAAAACCTCAGCAATCTGATCCAGCCCCTTGATTTTGGTCTCCATTTCCCCGACTTTCGTCATCTCGTTGCGGTAACGGATGTCCAGGTACTGATCGCGAAGCTGGTTCACACCCGTCGCCAGGACGCCGCCGTTCTCACGCACGGAATACTTCGTGATGAAACGGTCGGCGGCACCGTAGTACATGGACTTCTGGTCCAGCTGCTGACGGCTGTAGCCCTCGGTGTTGATGTTGGAAATATTGTTGCCGGTCACGTTCAGCGCCTGCTGGGACACATAAATGCCCAGACGCGCCATTGTAAATGTGCCGAATGTCGACAGGCTGCTCATTTGTCCACAGCTCCTCTCTTAGCGCTTGTTACGCCCGGATATCCGCGATGGTTCCGCTGCCAAGCGGGGCATCCGCCTCGTCCGCCATCATGCGTTCGATCTGGTGGAGATTGCACTCCAGCGTGGTACGCGCCACGTCCGACGCGCTGCGATAAAGGTCATAGCGTTCCCGGAGCCGGTCCGCGGCGGCTTTTGCCTCCGGTCGCAGCTCCTCCGGGCAATGCTGCGCAAGGCCGGAGAGCGTCACGTTCTCCAGCCCGATGGCAGCGAGCAGCTTGTCGCGCTTTTTATCCATGGCGCGCAGGCTCAGTCCCAGCGCCTGCTCCCGCTTCATACAGTCGTCCACAGCAAGCAGATCGTCGCGGCGCACCGCGACGGTCTTTTCCTTGGCAAGCTCGGTCAGCTGATCCAGCGTTTTGCCCAGCTGCTCCATGAACGCAAAATACTCCCGGTACGCCTCGTACATATCAGATGACCTCCATCAAGAGCATCTTGCGGGCAGTCTCGCGTGGATCAACTTGATAAGTGCCGCTTTGCACCTGCTCGCGCAGGGCCGCCACCTGACCGGAGGTCGTCGCTGTGCGCACCTCGTTCGAGATCTTGCCGCGCAGTTCCATTTCGTAACCGCGCGCGCCGTCCCCCTTGGAGAGCGTAACGCTGTCGAACCGGCGGTCATTGCCGCCTCTCTGAGCTTTTTTCGTTCCGCCATTTTGTCCCTGATAGACACGCGCTGCGGTTTCCGCGGCAGTAATATTGGCTCCCGGGATTCTCATCCTCGAACGCCTCCTTTTTCAGGGTCGAAACCCGTTCCTTGACTTGGTTCTTCACTTTTATTATCGGATACAGCGCCGAAAAAATAATAGCGTGAAGAGAAAATTATTTCGATTTCAGATGACGCAGCAGCGCGCCCGCGATATCCTTGCACGGTGCCTGCACCATGACCGCGCCGATGTCGTGCGCCACGCCAGGCATCCCATAGACCACGCTGGTCTCCTTGTCCTGGCCGATGGTATACGCGCCCTTTTTGCGCATTTCCAGCAAGCCCTTTGCGCCATCCGCGCCCATGCCGGTCATGATGATGCCCACCATCTTGCACTGGACGTTCTGCGCCATGGAATAGAACAGCGCGTCCACCGACGGGCGGTGACCGCTGACCTTCTCACCGGGCTTGCACTCCACACGGTAGCCGCCGAGGGGAGAGCGCACGACGCGCATCTGAAGATCGGCGGGAGCGATGAGCGCAAGCCCGCGCTTGATCTCATCGCCGTCCTTCGCCTCGCGCACCTCCATCTTGCACAGCTTGTTGAGGCGGTCGGCGTACATCTTGGTGAAACCAGTTGGCATGTGCTGAGTGATGACCATACCCGGAATGTCCGCAGGCAGGCGCTTCATGACCTCCAGCGTCGCCTCCGTGCCGCCGGTGGACGCGCCGAGACCGATGATGATGCGCCCGGAGATCGCATTGCCCAGATTCGGTGCGGCGATGGTGGTCGGGGTGTTGGCAGCCGCCGCCTTTGCCGAGAAGCTGTGAGGCTGCACCTTCGCCTGCGACGCGACCTGCACCTTCTGCGCCAGCGTAGAGATGAACATGTCGTTGCTCTGGGTGGCGTCCGGCTTGCGGACGAAGTCCACCGCGCCGGCATGCAGCGCGTCAAAAACGCCGATGTTGATGGACGAGCAGAGCACCACCGGAAGCGGATGCTCCGGCAGGAACTGCTTCAGGAACTCCATGCCCGTCATGCCGGGCATCTGCACGTCCAGCGTCATGACGTCGGGGTTGAGCTGTTTCACCTTGCCCTTGGCGTCGACCGCGTTGATGGCGTAGCCGACAACCTCGATGTTCGGGTACTTGTTCAGTCCGTCAATAATGAGCTTACGCGCGAGGATGGAATCATCCACCACCAGCACGCGAATCTTTTTCGTTGCGATAGCCATGGAAACCTCCGCTCAGTTTATTTTTGGAAAATGGCCGACGTGCAGCGCTTCCACTTCGTATCGGGCGGCAGGTTTTCAGAAAGGCTGATGATGAGGTAGCCGCCGGGGACGGTGGCGTCATACATGCGGTTGATGAGCGCCGTCTTCGTGGGCTGATCGAAGTAGATCATCACGTTGCGGCAGAAAATCACGTCGAACTTACGCTTGAACTGGATCGGGTCCATCAGGTTGAACTGACGGAAGATCACGTTCTCCTTGACCTTTGGCGCGATCTGATAACGATCGCCCGTGGCGGGCTTGAAATACTCGCGCTTCCAGTGGTTCGGCATATTGTCCGGCAGCTGGTAGACGCCGCGCTGCGCCTTCGCCAGCACGTCCACGCTCAGGTCGGTGGCAAGCATCCGGGTGTCCCACTCCTTCCAGTGGGCGCCGAAGTAGTCCATCATGTACATCGTGACATTGTATGGCTCCTCGCCGGAAGAGCATGCGGCGCTCCAGATCGAGAGGATCTTGTCGCGTTTGTGCTTTGCGGTGGTCTCCGGCAGAATCTTCTTGACGAAATAGTCAAAGGACTCCGTCTCGCGCTGGAAGTAGGTGTAGTTGGTGGTGAGCTTGCTCAGGAGCTCATTGATATCGTCGCCGCTGCCCTTGGTCAGCAGATAGTCGACGTAGCTTTTGAAATCGTCATAGCCCTTGTTCTTGATGACGCCGGCAAGGCGGCTGTTGATGAGCTGACGCTTGGCGTGAAGGTCGATGCCGTAGTTGCTTTGGACAAATTTGACCATGCGGTTAAAATCGGCATCGGAAATCAGTATTTCTTTCTCGTTGCTCATGGAGCGTTCCCGATCCCCTTTCTCTCTATCCCCGAATTATTCGCTCATGCGGATCAGCGCCGGAGCGTCCAGCAGCATCACCGTGCTCGTACCGCCGGGAATGGTGCACATACCGTTGACCATCGGGTGCTCGTTCTGCGCGGGCACCGGCAAGATCGCGGACTTGGAAATATCCACCATACGGTCCACCGTATCGACCAGAATACCGATGCTGGTGCCCTCGATGTCAAGAATGATCGCGCAGGGGTCCTCCTCCGGCCAGCGACCGAGCAGCAGGCGGAAGTCGATGATGGGTACCACGGCGCCGCGCAGGTTGATGACGCCGGCGATATACTCCGGCACCATCGGCACGCGGGTGATGTCCACGCTGGTAAAAATCTCGCTGACGTAGTCCGTGCTCATGGCGTAAAGGATGTTGCTGGAGCGGAAAATCAGGTATTTCGCCTCGTCCTGCTCATGCGCCTTGTCGGACAGCGCGTTCTCAATGTCTGCGTCTCTCTGGAACAGTTCTTCTGACATGTCGTTTTCTCTCCTTTACTCAAGCGGACTCAGGACTGAGCCGTGTAGATGTTGGCAACGTCGAGGATGATGCTGATGCTGCCGTCGCCGAGGATGGTGCAGCCGGAGATGCCGGAGTTCTTGATGCCGAAGTTGTTGATGTACTCCGGGAACGGCTTGACAACCACCTGCTGCTCGCCGATCAGCTTATCCACAAACAGGCAGAACGAATTGTCCCCGGATTCCACCCAGAGCAGGACGCCGTCGTCAAAGGTCTCCGCCGCGTTGTCGATGTTGTAGAAGCGGTTGGCGCGGACAATGGAGTAGAAGTTGTCCACGATCTTGATCATCTCGCCGTGGGTCTCGTCCTGAATGATGTGCATATCGGACGCCTTGAAAATCTGGCGGATATTGCTGATGGGCACAGTAAAGATGCTCTCGCCGACGCTGACCTCCATGCCATCCATGATCGCCATGGTCAGAGGAATCTTCAGCGTGGTGGTCATGCCCTTGCCCAGCGTGCTGGTGATAGACACGGTGCCGCCGCAGTTTTCCACGTTGCTCTTGACCACGTCCATGCCGACGCCGCGCCCGGAATACTCCGTGACCTCGGTGTTGGTGGAGAAGCCCGGCATGAGCAGGAAGTTGAGGATATCCTTGTGCGCGTACTCGACGCCCGGCGTCGCGAGACCCTGGCGGATCGCCTTGTTGAGCACCGCCTGATCGTCCACGCCGCGGCCGTCGTCAACGATCTCGATGATGACCTCGCTGCCGGTCTGGCGCGCTGAGAGCACGATGGTTCCTACAGGGTCTTTGCCCGCCGCGATACGATCATCCTTGCGCTCTTCGATGCCGTGATCCATGGAGTTGCGGACGATGTGCATGATCGGGTCGGAAATGGAGTCGACGATAGTCTTGTCCACCTCGGTGTCCTCGCCTTCCAGGATAAGGTTCGTCTCGCGGTCAAGCTTCTTGCTCATGTCGCGCACGATGCGCTTCATCTTCTGGAACGTTCCGGAAACGGGCACCATGCGCAGGCTCATGGCGACGTCCTGCAAATTGTCGGTCAGGCTGCGCAGCTGGCGCGCCGCCTTGGTGAAGTTGTCGAGCTTGAGACCCTTGAGGTCAGGAGACGCCGTGACCTGCGCCTCGGTAATGACGATCTCGGAAACGACCGCCATCAGCGCGTCCAGCTTGGAGAGACTCACGCTGATGAGACTCTCCTTGACGTGCTGCTGCTTCGCCGAGGGCTGCGCCGCCGCGCTCTGCTGAGCAGGCATCTCAGTGACAGCAGGCGCCACAGGCGCCGCCTCCGCCACGGGATCCTTCTCCACCGCAGGGGCATCCTCTACCACGGGAGCCGCAGCTGCCGCGGAATAGTCAAAGGGCTGGTATTCGCGCACCGAGCCGGTCTCGCGCACCGCGCTGAGCGCCTCCGTGCGGTCACCCTCGGTCTTGAAGCGCAGGAAGAAGCCATTGTCGACGATGAAGTTCGCCGTCTCCGGGTTGAGCTGGACGTCACTGGGGTAGAAATCGTACTGCGTCTCCTCCACGAAGTCCTTGACGGCGTTGACAAGCATCATCGCGCGCAGGTTCTCCATGCCCGCGCCCTCGTCAAAGAACACCTGCAAGCCATAGGGGAAGTCCGCGCTGCCGTACGCCATCAGCTCCCCGCTTGCCGCCGCGCCGGTTTCCTCCGGGGCAGCGGTCTCCTCAGCCGCGGGAGCCTCTTCGCTCTCCTCGCCGGAAATTTTATTTGCGAAGGTATTAATTTTATTAAGGAATGTGTCGATATCATTAGTAGGCGGTTCGCCATTCTCGATCTTCTCGATCTCGCTGCGGAAGAAGTCGATGGACTCGAAAATGAGGTCGAACAGCTCCGGGCGCATATTGTCGGGGATCGCGTCCATCGTCTTTTCACGGATGACGAAGAACATATCCTCGATTCGATGTGCAATGGTCATCAGCGAATTGAATTCCATCATGGCGGAGGAGCCCTTGATCGTGTGCATGATGCGGAATATTTCGTTCACCGCTTCCTGTGAGAAGGTCTTCGCCTGCTCACTGGAAAGGATCAGATCATCCAACTGTTCCAGCATGGAATGCATCTCGAACAGATAGGCTTCCATCATGTCGTTGCCCATACCCATAAAACTTTCACCCCTGTAAATTTTTCTTGCGAAAAAGTCGCAATACGGCCTGTTCGCGGTCTCTTAAAGTTTATATCGGCAAATAATTTCAGAAGTTAATAGATTTTCAAAATTTTTTTCAGCATTCTTTGAAAGGAGCGTATCCCATGCCGGATCTGCTCGGCGCCACCAATCCGGTGCCAAATTATGATGCTCCGTCTACGCGCATCACGCCGCCCGCCCCCGGCGGCGACCCCAACATTCAAAACGTCGTCGACCCCAACCGCGTTGTCCGCCCCGACGGGCAGGAGGGACAGCAAGGCTCCGGCGACGCCACCAATTCCTTCACCGCGCGATTTGAGTCCAACTTCATGACCTTCGTGCAGCGTCTGCGCGGCGCGCAGGACCTGCCCCGCGTCTTTCTGGAGGTGCTGCAAGGTCAGACGGTGGAGGTCAGCTCCGGCATTCGCTCCGGCTTCGCCTCGGAGATGGCGCAGTTCCTGGAGTTCATCCGCATGGATGAAGCCGCGCTGGCAAATTTCCTGGAAAACCAGATGCAGAGCGGTTCCCGCTTCACCGGAGCGCTGTTCGCGCTGCTGCGCGGCGCCTACAACGATCCCACCACCTCGGAGATGACGAAAAACGAAATTCTCCTCTTTCTGCGCCGCTTCGCAGACTACACCTCCACGGAGCACATCGAGGCGAACCTCCTGCGCACCACTGACGAGATGACCGAGGCGCTGCCGGGCAGATGGTCGCAGCAGCTCACCGACGTGCTGGCGCAGCTGGAAAACAGCATCGACGCCGGTGACCGTGAGGGCAGCCTCAAGCTGCTGCGGGAACAGGTGTTCCCGCTGGTGTCGCGATACGTCTCCGCCACCCACGACCATGGTCTTGCCCGGAATCTGCTCTCGGCGATGACGCTGGACGTAGCGCGCTATGAAAACGGCAACGAAGCCGCCATGCTGGAGGCGCTGCGCCGCCTTGCGAGCAGCAACATTCTCCCGCGCGAGCTGGCGGAGCTGAGCAACCCTGAACTGCTGCGGGTGCTGCGGGAGGCGGACTTCTTCAAAGCGGCGAAGAGCAACGCCTTCGCCGAACGCATGGCAATGGCGACCCACCGCGCCCTCTCCGGCGAGGCGGGCGTCGACATGCAGGAAGCGTTCCACCACATCATGAACTCGGTGCTGATCAACGAGAGCGTGTATATGCCGCTTCAGCACTATATGCTGCCAATGAACTGGAACGGGCGGCTGGCGTTTTCGGAGATGTGGGTCGATCCCGACGCCGAGCGCAGCAGCCGGAGACCGCAGAGCGCGGGCGGTCCGGTACAGCGGGTGCTCATCAAGATGGATATTGACGCCGTCGGCGCGTTTGACGTGTTGATCCAGAACCGCAGTGAGGGCGTCTCAATGCTGGTCACCTGCCCCAAGAGCGTGGCGGAGCACAGCCCGAAGATCACGCAGTCGCTTCGGGACATTCTCGCCCACAACGGTCTCAAGGTCGAGCAGGTGCAGGTGGTCGAGCAGCATCGGTCGCTGACCGTGTCCGAGGTGTTCCCCCAGGTCTTTGAAAGGATGAGTGGCGTCAATGTCAAAATCTGATTATCCGCGAAAAAAGCGCGCCGTAGCGCTGCATTACGGCGAGGACGACACCGCGCCGGTGGTCGTTGCCTCCGGCATGGGTTACCTCGCCGAGAAAATCGTCGACGTGGCGCAGGCGAACGGCGTACCCGTCTATGAGGACGACTCCCTTGCCACGATCCTCACCCAGCTGCGGCTGGGGCAGGAGATTCCGCAGGAGCTGTATCAGGCGATTGTCGACATTTACGTTTATTTTCTCAACTTTGACCCTTCGCGGCGCGAGAGCGCGTCCATCCCCATGGAGGACACGCCGGTGGTGCCGCAGTAAGCAAGGAGGCTGCTCATGGCTTTGTTCGGAAAACTGCTGGGCAGGCGGCCCGCCGAAGCGGCGGAGCAAGGCGTCTATCTGCTCATGGACAGCAGCTCGAAGCTGCTCGCCCGCGGCAGACGCATGGATGCGCCGGGGCGCAAAAACATCTACATCAAGCTCATCGACGGCAACGTCAAAACCGTGGTGGACGCCGGAGTGATTCAGGCGGTGCCGCAGGAAAAGAGCCTGCCGCCTCAGATGACCCGCGTGGTGAACTTCCGCCCCGACGCGGTGGCGCTGGAGCCGATGCGCGATTTAGGCGCCGACGTGCGGCGTAATTTCCGCGTCCCGGTGGAGTTTGACAGCTTTGTCTACCCTCCCGCCGGCGGGCAGGTCGCGATCCGTTCCGTCGATCTCAGCTGCGGCGGCGTCGCGTTCCACTCCCCACGGCTGTTCACGGTGGGAGACGTTTTCGAGGTCGTGATCCCCATGACCTCCGAGGGTCCGGTGATCCTGACATGCCAGACGCTGCGCGTGCGCCCCGATCCCGTGTCGGGCAACTTCTGCGCCTGCAAATTCATCGACATGATCAACGATGAAGAGTCGTTCCTGCGGGAGGCGGTCTTTGCCATCCAGATCCGCGCCGCAAAATACAGAAAGTAAGAGGTGGATAACACAATGAAGCAACCGAGCATCCGACTTCTCCGGCACAGGGTCGCGGCTTTTGCCTTGGCGCTGTGCCTCATGCTGTCTCTGTGCCCCGTTTTCACCGTCCCGGCTCACGCCGACAGCGAAACCGCGCTGGACAAGCTCGTCAACTGGGGCGTCGTCCGGGGCTACCCCGACGGCGGGCTCCACCCTGAGCGCAACCTGACCCGCGCCGAGTTCGTCGCCATGGTCAACCGCGCCTACGGCTACAAGAACACCGGCGCGACGCCGTTTGTCGACGTCGCCTCCGGCGCGTGGTATGCCGACGACATCGGCATCGCCTATAACGCGCATTATTTCAACGGTATTTCGCCGCGCCAGGCCGGTCCTGAAAAAACGCTCACCCGCGAACAGGCGATGGTGCTCCTCGCGCGCAACATGCGCCTTGACCCTATCGCGGGCGAGGTCACGGAATTCCGGGACGGCCGCGACTTCAGCGAGTGGGGACGCGGCTACGCCCGCGCCGCTGCGGACGTCGGGCTTGTCACCGGTTATAGCGACGGCTCCTTCCGTCCGAACAACAACATCACCCGCGGCGAAATGGCGTACATGCTTCAGCGCGCGCTGGGCACGCTCGTCAATACGCCCGGTACCCACACGCTCTCCGACGTGTACGGCAACGTGACGATCAACACCCCCGGAGCAACGCTTCGCAACTCCACCATCGCGGGCAACCTCTACATCACCGGCGGTCTGGACCTTGGCGAGATCACGCTGGACAACGTCCGCGTGCTGGGCAAGATCGTCGTCGCCGGCGGCGGCGAAAGCCAGCGCGGCACGGACAGTGTGGTGCTGCGCAACGTCGCGGCAAACTCTCTGCTGGTGGACAGCATTGCCGACCAGTTTGTCACGCTGCGCACCGAGGGCGACACGGAGATTCGAAACACGGAGCTGCGCTCCGACTCCTTTATTCAGGACCGCACCCGCCCCGGTCAGGGTCTGCTCAACATCTCTCTGGAGTCGCCGGACCCGGCTGCCAGCTTTACGCTCTCCGGCAATCTGGAGAACATCATCAACAAAACCCCAGGCTCCACGCTGAACGTCGCGGTTGGCACAGCGGACACCGTCACCATCGACGAGGCGGCGCGGAATTCCAAGCTGAACCTCGACATCAACAGCAACGTCGCCACGCTCAACCTGGACACGGCGACCGCCGTCTCCGGCATCGGCGACGTGGAGCATCTCTATGTCAACGCCGCCGGCTCCACCACCTCCATGCTGCCGGACGTCATTTCCATCCGTCCCGGTCTCACCGCCAGCATCGCCGGTCAAACCATGGACGTCGTGCAGGCGCAGGAAACTTCCTCCGAGCCGCGCCTGCTGGCGGGCTATCCGCGGGTAAAGAACATTGCGCCCACCACGGCAAGCGCCATCTTCTCCGCCAACAAGGCGGGCAAGGTCTACTGGGCGGTCAGCGCCACCGCCAACGGCTCCGTGGACGAAGAGGGGCTTATCTCGCCCATCGCGGACAATACCAAGGCCATCTCAAGCGGCACCACCGATATCACCTCCTCCAGCAAAGAGACCACCGCGGCGCTCAGCCGCCTCACCGCGGACGGGAGCTATTACCTCTCCGCCGTGATGGTGGACGCCCGCGACCGCCGCAGTCCGGTCAAGGTGATCTCGTTCAACACCCCCGACAATACGACGCCCGCCTTCAACTCCGGCTATCCGGTGATCTCCCGCAACTACTACGAGCAGGTGCCCGTCAACAAGGACAACCCCGACGTGGTCAGAAATGACTACCGTGTGCAGGTGTCCTCCATGGCGAACAAAAACTGCCAGATCTACTACGCCCTCTATCCCGCCGGAAGCACCGCGCCGACGGCGCAGCAGTTCCGCGTCGGCTCGCTGGGCACCACCGTTCCCGGCGGCAGCGGCGTGGAGGACGTGTCCAAAAACAGTCTCTGGACCAAAACCTTCAACGGTCTGGAAGAGCTCAAGGCTTATGACCTCTACCTCTGCCTGATCGACGCGGACGGCTCGCGGAACTCTCAGGTGCGCAAGCTCACCTTCACCACCATGGACGGTACGCCGCCCAAGTTCCAGTACGACTCCCCGGAGATCACCGCCATCACGGTCAACTCCCTGCGCCTGCGCGTCAATCTCACTGAGAACAGCACCGTTTACTGGGCGGTGGTCAAGGCAGGCACCGAGTACCTCAAGGCGCCTCCGGGCACCGAGAAGGTTCTCTCGGAAGCGGGTCTCCCGACCAGCATGTCCGCCCAGACCAAGGAAAACGAGGCGCTGTTTGACGCGTACTACAAGCGTCAGATCGAAAACGGCGTCAACAGTGTGCGCAAAGGCTCGCAGTCCGTGCGCGCGGACACCGACGCCATCATCAACATCACCGGACTCAGCCCGGAGACGTATTACGACATCTACTACATCGCCAAGGACGCCGCCGGCAATTACTCCGAGATTCAGCTCCGGTATGACGCGGAGTCCGGCTCCTACCGGCTCGACAGCAACATCCTGACCGAGAGCACCCTGGACAACACCGGCCCGACGGCGACGCAGGAGTTCTCGCTCTATGACAACGACACCAAAAAGCCCTACGCCAACACAGACGTCATCATTACGCTGAGCGAGAACGTGCAGCGCACATCCCGCATCCCGGCGGGCGACCCGGATTTGCTGGCGCTCTATAAGGACCCGAACGACGCCGACCGGAAGAAGCTGGCAGAGTTCCTGCGCAACACCTTCGAGCTGTATATCCTCTCCGATGTCGGTCACGCGCAGCCGGTCAGCAGCGACACCATCGACTATTCCAAGGCGGAGGTCGAACAGGACGTCGCCACCGGCAAAATCGCCATCCGGTTCAAGAGCGGCACCGGCGCCATCAATCTCAAGAGCGGCGCCACCTACTACTTCCGGCTCGTCGATCTCTCCGACGTCTCCTCCTCCCGCAATCCTATTTCCGGCGGGCAGATCGTTCTGCCGCGCTTCACCACCATTGCCGCCGAGGTCGCTCTGCGGACGATGAACGTGACCAACCTCATCGACGCTGACAGCAACAGCGTGGAGATCGACCTCGCCTTCTCCCTCACGCCCACGTCCGTCAACGTGGAGGACTTTGTGGACTGGGACGTGCTGCTGTGGATGGATACCTCCTCCACGTTCGACGTATATCTGATGGAAGCCGTTCCCGGCGGCTATTCCGGCACCAAGATCACCAACTCCGAGGCGATGAATCCCAACGGCAAGTTCCAGGAGTTCTACCAATCGGTGAAGAATAAGAGCCCCAACGAAAACCCCAACGGGGAAATCATCATCAACGAAAGCATGAGCGGATTCTACGGCAAGAGCCTGTTCCGTGATTTCTTCGGCTACATGTCCTTCCCCAGCATCAATGAGACCCTGGGCAGGCTCACCGCCGAGGGCGGCTCCTACTCCTTCGGCATCCACTTCACCGCGATCAACAGCGAGCTGGATCGCCGCTCCTGGGGCTCAACGGTCAACTTCCGCGCCTCTGTCGTCACCGGCAACTCCACCTATCTGGGTACGCTTGCCGCCGACATCACCGAGGATCGCTATGCCGACCATCTCCAGAACTGGAACATCACCGAGATCGGCACGCCCATTCCCTTCGCCATGCGCGCCGTGTTCACCAACACCAAGGCGCCGACCTTTGTCAACGGCTATCCCACCTTCACGCCGCTGGACACCAGCGCCACAATGAACCTGATGCTCAGCCAGTCCGGCACGGTGTACTATGTGGTCGCGCCCATCGTCAACAAGTCGCTGACCGTCGGAACCGTCAGCGAAACGGGAGCCGCGATCAAGACCGCCAGCGACATTACCGGCGTTCCGAGGAGCGGTTCGGATGAACCCTCCACCTTCCTGCTCTCCGAACCAAAGCCCAACCAGATTTACAGCCCCAGCAGCTTCCGCAGCAACAGCTTCATCAAAACCGGCAACGCGGCGGTAGGCAACGCGGCGACGCCCGTTGTGCTCACCGGGCTGGAGCCGAACACGACCTATCTTGCCTACTTCGTCACCCGCGGCACAGGCTCGATCTACTCGCCCAAGGTCTATCTCTACCAGTTCACCACCAACGAGGCGCGCCGCCCCGCGCTGAGCCTGACGCTCTCGAACCCGACTGTCACCGTCAGCAGCACAAACATGGACGCCGCGGCGGACTTCCTTCTGATCCGCTACGACAACGCCATGAACAGCCTGCTGAAGGAGAACTTCAACGACAGGGCAAGGGATAAGGACATCGAAGGCTGGAGCTCCTCCAACAATTCGCTGACCGTTCTGGAGGCGCTCAACCGCAACGCCACGACGCTCTCCTCGGACGGCAGCACCGGCTCTCTGTTTGACCAGTTCGCCGCGAAGGGCTTCAAGGAGCAGCTGGCAAGTTATATCCGCGCAACCTCCGCCAACTCGGACTCGGTCATCGGCAATGGCAAGCTGTCCCTGCGTCAGGGCGTTGCCCAGGGCATTGATTGCAGCCGCTACCACATGTCCTCCATCACGCAGTATGCCTTCCTGGTGGTGGGACAGAGCACCGCCGCAGGCGGCTCTGACGACGCGTTCCGCGCCATCTACCCCGTCACGCTCGGCGACAATCAGGCGCCCAGAGTCCAGAGCATCACGCACAACCTGTCCGCCAGCGGCACCAGCATCAAGGACGCCTCCGCCAGCGGCAGAATCACGCTGACCTTTGACGAGAACCTCTACTACCTCGACCAGTCGCAGACGCCCTATGCCACGAAGGCGGTTGACCGCGCCTCGCTGTACTCCATCGGTATGAAGGATACGCGTCAGGATTATGTCAGCATTGGCTCCAGCCAGGTGCTCACCAGCACCATCTCGGCTGACAGCGCGATTGTCCCCGTCTTCAACGACAACTCCATCGGCTCTGCCACGCTGGTCATCGAGCTTGACGTCAAGCATGCCACAAACGGCAGCAACATCGTCTTCTCCAACCGTCTGTGCGACGTACACAGCAACGTCCGCAACACCGGTCTGACGATCTCGGTCAGCATCACGGCAAGCCAGGTGGTGGCGGACTATGGCGAGGACGGAAAACCCATCATGGTCACCGTCTACACGCCCACCGTCAACGTTTCGTCCGGCTGGCGCGCCCCCGACATGACCGTCAACGGCGAGGTGGTGAAATGAGCCGCCGCGGCATTCGCGCCGCCGGCGCACTGGCGCTGGTTCTCGCGCTGCTGCTCCCGCTCGTCCCGCCCGCCCGCGCGGACGATCAGGTTGCCCCGTCTGTGATCGCCGGTGATATCCGCATCTCGCCTCCCCCTACCCATAAGGACGGTTTGGTGAGCTTCACAGACTCTCCGATCATCCTGCGCGAAACAGCGGAGAACGGCTCGGAGACCCGGCGCGTAGCAGACACAACGATCCGCGCACTGCTCAACGAGCGGTGCCGGGCGCTGACGGAAAGCAAACATGGCGTCGCCATTGATCTGGACTATATCGCCTACGTCACCCTTTCCCCCGCGCAGGGTACGCTCTACGGCGGCTACAACGCCGAGAGCGACCCCGGCGACGGTCTGGCGGGTACGGTGCGGTATTATTACGATGAAAATGTCGCGACAAACAACAAAATCTCGGACATCCAGTTCGTGCCTGCCGCCGCCTTCGCGGGAGAAGCTCGCATCACCTATTACGGCTACTATTCCTTCCAGACGGCAGGCGAGAACGGTGTTTCGACCAAAAACATCGGCTCCTACACCGGCAACATCTACATCTCGGTGACCAAGCAGGTGCCCGGCATCTCCTACTCCACCGACGGCGAACCGATTCGGTTTTCGACGGACGATTTCGCCACCTACTCCAACGCCGTCACCGGGCGCACCTTCCGCTACGTCACTTTTATGCCGCCCAAGGAGTCTGAGGGAACGCTCTACTACAACTATCGCGACGGAGACATCTATGATTACGCGGTGGAAGAAGGACAGCGCTTCTATCGCGCCACCAAGCCGCTGCTGAGCAACGTCTACTTCGTGCCGTCGAAGAACGCGCCCGCCGTCGTCGATCTCCAGTTTCATCTGGTGGACATCGCCGAGCGGTCCCCCGACAATGAGCCGGAGGATATGAACCACGTCAACATCACCCTTACCGCCTTCGGTCCTCAGCATACGCCCTCCGGCGGCAGCGGCGGCGGAACAGTCAACTACGATGTCATCCGCGGTCGCTCCGTCACCCTTGACGCCGCCGCTCTGTCCGCCAAGTGCCTCAGCGAAACCGGCAGTACGCTGGACTATATCCGCTTCACCGCTCTTCCGGGCAGCGGTACGCTGTACGACACCTCGTCGTCCTCCAGCAACGCCAATCGTTATGTCGCGGTCAACAAGGCGTACCGCAACCCCGGCATCATCCGCTATGCGGCGGATGAGGATTTCGTCGGAACGCTTACCGTCCCCATTGTCGTTTACGCGGACAACGGCAAGTGGTTCGACGCAACCATTGGTTTTGTCGTCCGGGACAGCGCGACACATCCGCTGCGCTACACCATCGACCCCGGCAAACGCGTCTACTTCCTTGCCGAGGACTTCTCCGACGCCTGCTTTGCAGCAACCGGCTACGACATCTACCGCATTCAGTTCCGCTCCCTGCCTTCGTCCGCCTACGGTACGCTGTACAACAACGGAACGCCCATCACTGCCAACGGCTCGAATACCTATTATTATAAAGGCAGCCTCAGCAATCTCAGCTTTCTGGCGTCCGCCAATTTCGACACCTCGGTCACGATACCCTTCACCGGCTACGCCAGCGGCTATACCTCGGCGAACGCTCGCTCGTTCAGCGGCACCATCACCGTCATGTCCAGCGCGATGCCCGCAGAGGAGCCGGAGGTGAGCATCGGCGGTACGTCCAACACGATCACCTACCACACCTCGCAGTTCCCCACGGCGCTGCGAAAATCAGACATTCTTTCGGCGGCGTCCGAGTTTCTGCCCGGTACACCGACGGCGCTCACCTTTGACCGCGCCGACGCGAACGCCGGCAGCTTGCAGTATAACATGCGGACGCTGCTGGATCGCACAGCATTCGATCCGCGCCGCACCTACGGGATCGACGACGTGCCCTGCATCTCCTTCCTGCCAAAGCCCGGCTTCAGCGGCACCACCCGCATCGGCTACACCGCCAAGGATGCCGACGGCAACAGCTTCCTGGGTAACATTGAGTTTGTGGTCACGCCGCGTACCCAGTCCATTTTCTTTGTTGACCTGAGCAGCTACGCCTGGGCGACGCCCGCCATCGACTTCCTCCGCACCTACGGCGTCACTGCCGGCGTCTCGCCGAAGTATTTCGCCCCGGCGCTGCCCATGCGGCGCGGCGACTTCATTCTGCTGCTCAGCCGCGCCTGCGGCTTTCCCAATGCCGGCACGTCCAGCTTTCAGGATGTGCCGGAGGACGCCTACTATGCCGCCGCCATTGCCTCCGCCAAATCCATGGGGCTGGTCAGCGGCACCGCCAAGGGGCTGTTTTACCCCGACGATACCATCACCCGCGAGGAAGCCTTCACCTACCTCTTCCGCGCCTTGCAGCGCTATCGCGGCACGGTTGCCGGCTCCGCCGCCAACCTCACCCAGTTCTCCGACACGGGAGACATCTCCCCCGTCGCCGTTCCCGCGATGGGCGCGCTGGTTCGCCTCGGCGTCTTGCAGGGCGACAACGGTCGGCTGTACCCCACGCGGCAGCTGACCCGCGCCGAAACCATGACCATTCTCTACCGCGCGTTCACTTGACCGACAAAGCGGAAGGCAGCGTTTGCTGCCTTCCGCTTTGCTCTCTGTTTTATTGTTTTTCGATAATTTTCTGTTGACAAACGATAATGACCATGCTATGCTGTGCGCAGAAAGAGGTGGTACGCATGAATTGGAACAAGGATAAGAGCGTAACGCTCTCTCAGGCGTGTGTGATCGTATTTGCGCTTTGTCTGCTGGCGCTGGACGTCGGCTGCCGCCGGTTCGCACAATGGTTTGCCGTCACGCGCGCGTGGGATTTCAAGTATGCCGATCAGCTCTCCGCTGTCATCATCGGCGGAAGCGTTTTTGCGTGGGTCTGTCTGTGGAAGCTCTGGGCGCTGCTCTGGAACATCCGGCACGGCAAGGTTTTCGCGGAGGAGAATGTGAGCCACATGCGTGTCATCAGTCACTGCTGCCTCCTTGCCGCCGTGCTGTGCGCGGTGAGCTGCCGCTATTATCTTCCCTTCGGCTTCATTGCCGTGGCGGCAGGCTTCATGGCGCTCATTGTCCGCATCGTGAAAAACGCCTTTCAGCAGGCGATCGCGATGAAGGACGAACTGGATTTGACGGTTTGAGGTGACGGCATGGAGATACTGGTCAACCTCGACGTGATGATGGCAAAGCGGAAGATTTCCGGCGGCGAGCTGGCGGAGAAAATCGGCATCACGCCCGCGAATCTTTCCATCCTCAAGACCGGCAAGGCAAAGGCGATCCGCTTCTCGACGCTGATGGCGCTGTGTCACGAGCTGGACTGCCAGCCGGGCGACATTCTGGAATTCAGGGAATAACAAGGAGAATCGAATATGGAAACGAATCAACCGGAGGTCTCTGTGGTCTCAGGGCAGCCGTCTGCGCCACAAACCGGTTCCGCAACGCCGGAGCGCGTCCCGTTTGCGGCGTCCCGGCATGAAATCATCGCGGCGCTGCTGCTGTATCCGCTCGCCTACGGATACGTCAGCCAGTGGGCGAGCTACAGTTCGGCAGAGATGAAACTGCTGCTCGCCGGCTTCACCATTGGTTTTGTCGCGCTAACCGAGCTGCTGCACCGCGGCGTCCCGCGCAAGCAGGAAAGCTGGGTCTGGCTGGGCTGTGCGCTGGCAAATCTGCTCAGCCTGCTTGCGGATCGCGGGCAGGTGTGGGGCGACAGCACCTACGCATTTTTGCACATCTTCGCGGTATGGTGGGTGCTTTCCCGCTCCGATACGCTGCTGGAGGGCGGAAGCGGGCATCTGCTGCCGCTGGACGCGCTGGACGGCTTTGTGCTGTTTCCGTTCAGGCATTTCTTTCTCCGGCTGCGCACAATAGGCTTTGCCCTTTCCCGGCTGCGCGGAAAACGCAAAAAACCGGAGGCGGAAACCGTCGTCTGGTCGGCGGTTATGAGCGCCGCGGCGCTGGGGCTGCTGGTGTGGGCTGCCAACCTGCTGATCTCCGCTGACAGCGGCTTTGCCGCGCTGCTGAGCGAAGTCGTCCGGCTGTTCCGTTTCGAGTGGGATATTGACGTCACCGAGTTTACGGGTCGCTTCCTGCTGAGCCTGCCCGTCGGCGCGTATCTGTACGGGCTGCTGGGCGGAGCGCGGCGCGAGGACAAGGCGGCGCTCCGCCGCCGCTCCGGTGCCATCGCGGAGCAGATGGAGGCGCTGCGCGGCGTGCCGGAACGGGTATGGCTGGTGCTGATGGCGTTGTTCTGCGCCCTCTACGCGCTCTTTTTCGCCGTGCAGGGACAGTATCTTTTCGGCGCGTTTGCCGGCGCCCCCGCCGAGGGCTTCAGCGTGGCAGAGTACGCGCGGCAGGGATTCTTTGAGCTGTGCAAGGTCATGGCGGTCAACTTTGCGCTGCTGTGGCTGGTGACACGTTCGTCCAGAGAGGACGTCCGGCGGCAAAAGGCGTTGCGGGCGCTGTGCCTCACGCTCCTCGCCGAGAGTTTTCTTCTGGCTGTGGTGGCGTTCTCCAAGCTGGCGCTGTACATCAGCTGCTTCGGCTTCACGCCCAAGCGCCTACAATCGACGTGGCTGGTTTGCGTGCTGGCGTTTGGCTGCGGCTGCGCAGCGTGGTCGCTGGCGGCGCGAGAGCCTTCGGAATCCGGCGGACGGGTCTTTCGTGTCTGGATGTACTTCGGCGCGGTGACGCTGTCGCTGCTGAGCCTGTACTGAGGACGTAAAAAAGGAGCGGTCACCCGCTCCTTTTTTCAATCACAAATTCCCATGTCAAGGCAGAACCGCATCAGGATCGTCGCCGCCGAGCTGCGCTGCACCTGCGCCCACGGGGTAATCACATATCGCCCGTTCATGTCGTGAACGCCGGTAATGATCCCCAGTGCGCTCGCCCAGCGCATAGCCTCCATCGCCTCCGGTCGGGTGATATCACGGTCGTCATAGGTCTCGAACTCCGGGTCGTCGATTTGCGGTACAAAGCCGTTGCGATAGTCCGCATACCGCCACAGCGCCAGGGCGAACTGATCGCGCGTGATGACCCGCTCCGCGCCGAACACCGACGGCTCCTTCGCATCCATGATGCCGGTCAACACAATCCAGCGCACCGGTTCCTCGTACCAGCTTCCCTCCTCCACGTCATCAAAGCGAAGGGTCAGCCCCGTCGTGGGCGAACCCTCCATCCGCCAGAGGATCGTCGCCAGCTCCGCGCGTTTCACAAGGCCGTCGGGATTGAAATAGTGGTTGACGTTCCCGTAGCCGGACATGACGCCCTTTTCCACGCAGTAGCGGACGCCTTGAGCGTACCACGCGTTGGGGTTGAGGTCGCGGTAGTCGCCGATTCGCTCCGCCACCGCCGACGTGCGCGGCGCAAGACTCACGCAAAAAACCAGCGTGAGCAGCAGCGCCGTCATTCGGTTGTGGAAGCGATTGTTCACACCATTTCCTCCGGGTGGAAAGCGTCGTCAAACTCCGCCGCGGTCAGAAAGCCGAGCGCGAGGCAGGCATCGCGGAGCGACAAGTCCTCCGCATACGCTTTCTTCGCCACCTTCGCGGCATTTTCATAGCCAATGCGCGGGCTGAGCGCCGTCACCAGCATCAGTGAGCGATGCAGGTTTTCGCGCATTTTGTCACGATTTGCGCGCAGCCCACTCATACAGCGCTCGTCGAAGGACGCGATGGATTCCGCCAGCAGCCGCGCGGACTGCAAAAAGTTGTATGCCGTCACCGGCAAAAAGACGTTCAGTTCAAAGTTGCCCTGCGAGGCGGCAAAGCCGATCGCGGCGTCGTTGCCCATGACCTGTACCGCCACCATCGTCACCTGCTCACACTGGGTCGGGTTAACCTTCCCCGGCATAATGGAGGAACCCGGCTCGTTGGCAGGGATCGTCAGCTCGCCGAGACCGCAGCGGGGACCGGACGCGAGCCAGCGCACATCGTTGGCAAGCTTCATCATGTCCGCCGCCAGCGCCTTGATCGCACCGTGGGCAAACACGATCCCGTCCAGACTCGTGAGGGCATGGAATTTATTCGGCGCAGTGACGAATGGTTTGCCGGTGAGCCTTGCGATCTCAGCCGCCGCGGCAATGTCGAAGCCCTTTGGCGCGTTGAGTCCCGTACCCACCGCCGTGCCGCCCAGCGCCAGTTCAAACAGTCCCGGCAGCGCCGCGCGGAGCTGCACGCAGTCCCGTTCCAGGCTTGCGCGCCAGCCGGAGACCTCCTGTCCGAAGGTGATGGGGACGGCGTCCTGCAAATGCGTCCGCCCGGACTTCACCGCGTCCGCGTACTCGTCCTCCAGCCACCTGAGGGTGCCGATCAGCGCCTCCGCCGCAGGCAGCAGCTTATCCTCCACCGCCAGCGCCGCCGCGATGTGCAGCGCGGTGGGGAAGGTGTCATTGGACGACTGGGACATGTTTACGTCGTCGTTGGGGTGCAGGAGATTGGGAATGTCCGCCATCTCACCGCCCCGGCGGGCGATGACCTCGTTGACGTTCATGTTGGTCTGCGTGCCGGAGCCGGTCTGCCAGACCACCAGCGGGAATTCCCCGTCGAGGCGGCCGCTGATGATCTCGTCCGCCGCGGAGAGGATGGCGGCGCACTTTTCCTCCGTCATCTTTTCCGGCAAAAGCGCATAGTTGACCCGTGCCGCCGCTTTTTTGAGGATTCCGAAGGCGCGGACAATCTCCGCCGGCATGGTCTCGATTCCCACGCCGATAGGAAAGTTGCGGCGTGAGCGCTCCGTCTGCGCGCCCCAAAGGCGCTCTGCGCTGACCTCAATCTCACCCATGCTGTCGCGCTCGATGCGCACGTCCATCCGATCACTTCCCTTCCAACATGATATTGTATAATAAAGGAACACAAAACGCAAGGTTTTGTGTTCCTCTTTTCGACCGTTTTTGCGTTACAGCGTCGCCGCCATGACCGCCTTGATGGTGTGCAGTCGGTTCTCCGCCTCGTCAAACACGATGGAGCGGTCGCTTTCAAAGACCTCGTTGGTGACCTCCAAACACTCCTCACCGAACTTGTCATAAATATCCCGCCCGATGGTGGTTTCCAGATCGTGAAACGACGGCAGACAATGTTCAAATTTACATTGCGGTCCCGCGGCGTCCAGCAGCTCCATGGTCACGCGGTAGGGCTTCAAATCCGCGATACGCTCCTCCCACGCCTCTTTCGGCTCGCCCATGGATACCCAGATATCCGTGTAAATCACGTTCGCGCCGGGGACGGCTCGCGTCGGGTCGGTGATGAACTCCAGCGTCGCGCCGGTTTCTTTCGCGATTGCCTGGCACTGTGCCACCAGTTCAGGGTTCGGGAAATACTTCTCCGGCGCGCAGGCGACGAAGCGCATGCCCATCTTCGCGCATCCCACCATCAGGGAGTTGCCCATATTGTAACGCGCGTCGCCCATGTACACGAGCTTTTGTCCCTTGAGGGGGCCGAAGTGCTCCTGCATGGTGAGAAAGTCCGCGAGAATCTGCGTGGGGTGGAACTCGTTGGTGAGACCGTTCCACACCGGCACGCCTGCGTACTTCGCCAGCGCCTCCACCCGCGTTTGCTCAAAGCCGCGGTATTCAATCCCGTCGAACATCCGCCCCAGCACCCGCGCGGTGTCGGCGATGGACTCCTTGTGCCCGATCTGACTGGCGGAAGGGTCGAGATACACCGCGTGCATGCCGAGGTCGTAGGCGCCGACCTCGAATGAGCAGCGGGTGCGGGTGGAGGTTTTCTCGAAGATCAGCGCCACGCTTTTGCCCTTGCAGCTTCTATGGGGAATGCCTGCCTTTTTCTTCGCCTTGAGATCGGCGGCAAGATCGATCAGGTACTGGATTTCCTCCGGGGTGAAATCCAGAAGCTTTAAAAAGTTTCTGCCCTTGAGAGAAATCATCGGTCTGTCCTCACTTTATCTGTTCTTTGATATAAGCGATCTGCTTGTCCACCGAGTCCGGCGAGGTGCCGCCCTCGGAGATGCGGGATTCCACACAGCGCCGCAAATCGATGGCGGCGTAGACGTCGTCCTCGATCAGTGTGCTGTACTGACGGTAGGTTGCCAGCGGCAGGGTCTCCAGCACGCAGCCGCTCTGGATACACTCGCTCACCAGCTTGCCGGAAATCTTGTACGCCGAGCGGAACGGAAGCCCCTTCCGTACCAGATAGTCCGCGAGGTCGGTGGCGTTGATGAAGCCGGTCTGCGCCGCTTTGTGCATGGTATCGGCGTGAACCGTCATGCCGCGGAGCATCGGCGCAAAGACGTTCAGACACATCTTCACCGTGTCCAGCGCGTCGAACACCGCCTCCTTGTCCTCCTGCATGTCCTTGTCGTAGGCGAGCGGCAGCCCCTTGAGCATGGTCAGCAGCGCCATCAGGTCGCCGTAGACCCGCCCGGTCTTGCCGCGTACCAGCTCCGCCATGTCGGAGTTTTTCTTCTGCGGCATGATGGAGGAGCCGGTGGTAAAGGCGTCGCTGAGGGTCACGAAGCGGAACTCCCAGCTCGTCCAGAGGATCAGTTCCTCGGAAAGGCGGGAGAGGTGCATCATCAGCAGCGAGAGCGCCGAGAGCAGCTCCACGCAGAAGTCCCGGTCAGACACCGCGTCGATGCTGTTTTGCGCCACGGCGGCAAAGCCCAGCATCCTTGCCTCAAACTGCCGGTCGGTATCGTAGGTCGTGCCCGCCAGCGCACAGGCGCCGATGGGCGACACGTCAATGCGCTTGCGGCAGTCCTCCAGCCGACCGAGGTCGCGCAGCAGCATCATGGCGTAGGCGAGGATATGGTGGCTGAACAGAATCGGCTGCGCCCGCTGCAAATGCGTGTAGCCCGGCATGATGGCGGTCTTGTTCTGCTCCGCCACGCGGACAATCACCGCGATCAGGTCTCTGACCTGCGCGGCAATCCCGTCGGACTCATGGCGCAGGTGAAGGCGCATATCCAGCGCCACCTGATCATTGCGGCTTCGGGCGGTGTGGAGCTTTTTCCCCACCTCGCCAAGACGCTCGGTGAGCACCTGCTCGACGAACATGTGCACGTCCTCCGCCTTCCAGTCGAAGGCGAGCGTACCGTCGTCCAAATCGTCGAGAATGCCTTGCAGCCCGTTGATGAGCGCGTCCGCCTCGGCGTTTGTGATAATCCCCCGTTCCCCCAGCATGGCAGCGTGCGCCATGCTGCCCGCGATATCCTCGCGGTACAAGCGGCAGTCAAAGCGGATGGACGAGTTGAAGTCATCCGCCACGCTGTCCGTCACGCCGGATGTCCGGCCAGCCCATAACTTGTTCATAAATGAAACGCCTCGCAGAGTTTCGTGCCAGCAGGCGCGAAAGATTTTTGGTCGAAATTTCTGACAACATGCGCGTCAGAAGTTTCACTTTGCGCGGAGTGCCCGTGCGCCAGCGGCGCACGGGAAACGCAGCGAATCCTGTTCAAAAAGGCGCTTGCGCTTTTTTGAAGTTTAAAGCTTGCCCTGTTCTCTTAACGCCTGCACCTTGGTGGGCAAGCCCCAACAGTCAATAAAGCCCGCCGCCTGCGCCTGATCATAGTCGCTGTCGCCGAAGGTGACCAGGTTTTCGGAGTAGAGGGAATACGGCGACGTCATGCCCGCGGGAATGATATTGCCCTTGTAGAGCTTGAGCTTCACCGAGCCGGTGACGTACTTGTTGCTCTCGTTGGCAAACGCCGTCAGGCACTCCTGCAAGGGCGTGTACCACTTACCGTTGTAAATGAGGTCGGCGTAGTCGATGGCAAGCTTCTTCTTGACGTGCAGCGTCTCCTTGTCCACGGTAATCATTTCCAGATGCTCATGCGCGTAGTAGAGGATCGCGCCGCCGGGGGTCTCGTAGACGCCACGGTCCTTCATGCCGATGAGACGGTTTTCCACAATATCGATGATGCCGATACCGTGCTTGCCGCCCAGCTCGTTGAGCTTGCGGATCACGTCGCTCGCCTTCATCTTCACGCCGTTGACACCCACCGGCGCGCCGGCTTCAAATTCCACGCTGACATACTCCGGCTCGTCCGGCGCCTGCAAGGGAGAGACGCCCATTTCCAAAAAGCCCGGCTTCTCCAGCTGCGCCTCGTTGGCGGGGTCTTCAAGGTCAAGCCCCTCATGGCTCAGGTGCCAGAGGTTCTTGTCCTTGGAATAGTTGGTCTCGCGGGAAATCTTGAGCGGCACATGATGCGCCTCGGCGTAGTCGATCTCCTCATCGCGGGACTTGATCTCCCACTCGCGCCACGGCGCGATGACCGGCATGTTCGGCGCGTAGCGCGCGATCGCCAGCTCAAAGCGCACCTGATCGTTGCCCTTGCCGGTGCAGCCGTGGGCGATGGCGTCCGCGCCCTCAGCGAGCGCGATCTCCGCGATCTTCTTGCCGATGACCGGGCGGGCAAAGGCAGTGCCCAGCAGATAGGTCTCATAGTTCGCGTCCATCTTGAGCGCGGGAACGATGACCTCGTCCACCATTTCGTCCGTAAGGTCGGCGACGATCAGCTTGCTCGCGCCGGTTTTGAGCGCCTTCTCCTCCAGACCGTTCAGTTCGCCGTCTCCCTGACCGACATCCGCCGCTACCGCGATGATCTCCGCGTTGTTGTAGTGCTCCTTGAGCCAGGGAATGATGATCGATGTATCCAAACCGCCCGAATAGGCGAGTACGATCTTCTTGATGTTTTCCTTGTTCATGCCAGTGCCTCCAACGTGCATAAAAATAGTCCCATACCGGAATATGAGACTATTATAGGAATATATCATGGAATTGTCAAGGGACGCCATGAATATTCATGCATATTTGTCTCCGCCGCACAGCCGGGATAGCGCGATGCAGCGCAGCTTTGTACATTTTTATCCGCCGATATTCGGCACGCGCACTGTGAACGTACTCACGCCGTCATGGAAGGTCAGCGTCTCCGGCTGCTTGGGCTGTTCCGGCTTCTCCTTCGCGTTCAGGCGGCTCTTCTGCTCCCGCAGGGCAAAGGGAACCGCCGCGCAGGAAAGCGTGAGAAAGAATCCCGCGGAGAGTACAATGTCCTTCGCCTGCTCATAGTCTGTCCACACCGCGCCGAGGATCGCGTCGGCAAGACTCAGCGCCGCCGCGCCGAGCACCAGCGCTACGAGGCTCCGGCGGGAGAGCAGCTTCTTCACCGGCAGGTCGGGGAACGCCGCCTTTGCCGCCAGCACAAACGCGCCGATGAGCAGCGCGAGCATCAGCGCGAAGCCCGCGATCTTGCCCAGCACCGGCGAGAGCAGCGTCCACGCCGCGCCCGCCGCCGTGAGGATCACCGTACCCAGCGCCCAGAGCGGCAGGATCACCAGAAGGCGCACGAATAGCGGCAGCTGCAAAATCCGTTGCCGCAGCACCGCGCGAATGCCGCCGCGTCTGCGCGTCTCTTCGCTCTCATCCTCGGCGGCGCCGACGTCGCCATCTTCCGCGCCGTCCAGACCGTTGTTCACATTGTATACAATGGACGGCGCGGCATCGTCCGGCAGCAGCGCCGCCGGCGTCTCGAACAAGCTGCCCGTGGTAACGCTCGCCGCCGCCAGCAGCGCGACCGCCGTGGTGGCAGCCGTCCTTTTTCCCTGTTTTGTCATTGGTATCAGCCTCTTTTTTCTAGTCGCCCTCGATGGACTTCAAGACCATGTCCCGACCCTCTTTGATGGACAGGTTCTTGCCGAAGCACTCCGGGCAGAACAATTCCTGATTCTTCAGCGGAAAGTCAATGTCGCAGTCGTTGCAGTGCAGCACGCCCGGCACCGTTTCCACCTCCAGCGTTGTCTCTTCCCACTCCGTGCCGTGTACCACCGCGTCAAAGCCGTCGTGCAGGTACGGAAGCTCGATGCCGGACAGCTCACCGACCTCCAGCACAATTTTGTCCACCCGCGTCAGGTTCTCCTCCTCGCAGATACGCTTCACCATGCGCATCATCGCGTCCATCAGCCCCATCTCATGCATTGCAGTTCTCCTCATAGCGAAGGCTCATGCGAAAGCAGATGTGTTCCGACGATCCATTTACATAATATTGACCGCCCGCTTCGCCCCACGCTACATGCAGCGCGGCGCCCAGCTTCGCCTCCGCCGTGTACTCCGTGTGAATTTCCCGCAAGAGTTTTCCGCTTTTTGCCGCTGGCAGATGATCCTCGATCAGGTCGAAATACCGCGTGTTGTTCATATGTCCGTTCAGGTCGACATAACTATACGGAACAGCGAAATCAAACGCGTGCGGCGTTTCGCTTGCCGACAGCTTCGTGAGGAATGGCAGCTCGCGCCCGGTTTCGACGCCGGCAATCTCAACACCGTACTCGTCGGGAAACGCCGCGGTGCGCGTTTCCGCGTCCATCAGCGACCAGACCGCGCTGCCGCGCACCAGCGTCTCCCCGCGTTCGGACAGAATTTCATAGTAGCGCGGGAACAGCACGCGCATCGTCTCCCCCGGCCAGGTGCGGAGCGTGACGCGCTCATCATACACCGGCATACGGTCGATGACGACAAACTGCCGCGCAACGATCCACAGCAGCCCCCTGTCCAGCGTTTTCTCCCGCCCCATGCCAAGTTCCTCCGTGTGGCGGATGGAAGCGGTTTGCAGCAGGGTAAAAAGTGTGGAGGTGCGAAGGCGGCGGAAGCAGTCCACATGCTCGCTGCCCAGCAGCAGCGAGCGCTCGTAAATGCCGCTCACTTTTTGTACTTCTCGATGGCGTCGATCACCTCGCCCAGCGTGGACAGCTTGTTCCACTGGCGGTTGGGGATACGCACGTCAAACTCCGCCTCCAGCTTGCAGATGACAAGGATAAAGTTCATGGAGTCCATGCCCATGTCGGTGTTGACGACGGTATCCTCCTTGAGCTCAACGCCCTCCAGTTCGGGCACGGTGTCGTAAATGATCTTTTTGGTGCGCTCCAAAATCTCCTGTCTGGTCATGTTGCCACTCTCCTTACAGCCGTGTGTTCAGTTCCCAGCGTCTGATCTTGCCGTTTGCCGTGCGCGGCAGGGGCTCGGTCTGACGAACGATCGCCGCCACCTGCTGACTGCGGGGACGCGACCCCTGATAGGGCTCAATGGTCTTAAATATCATCTCGTCGCTGCGCACACTGTCGCAGATCACCAGCGTCACCTTGTCGCCTTGCAGCGCAAGCGCGAGATCGGCGGTGCCCAGCAGCTGCGAGAGTTCCTGCTCCGCCTCCGGCAAAAACAGCTTCGTGCCGTCAGAGAGCACCAGCATATCCTTTTTGCGACCGGTCACATGCAGCCGTCCCCGGTCGTCGAACCGTCCCAGGTCGCCCGTGTGCAGCACGCCGCCCACCAGCACCGCGTTGGTGTCCTCATGGCACTTATAGTAGCCTTTCATCATGCAGGAGCGAACCTTGACCAGAATTTCGCCGTCCGGCGCGATGGTTATTTCGTCGTCGGGGCAAACGGTCATGGCGTAGGGATCGTCGCCCAGCGACAGCGCCACGCCGGAGCTGGTCTCCGTCAGACCGTAGCCGAAGCTGACGCGGATGCCGCGGGAACGCGCGTTTTGCAGCAGTGCCGCCGGGCAGTCCCCCGCGCCGACCAGCAGAAGCTTCAGCTCGTCGTTGAGGAGGTTCCGCTTCATCAGGAATCCCAGCAGCATCGGCACCACGGAGATCACCGTGGGCTTGAAGAAATCACAGTCGTCGATGTAGTGACGCGCGCCGCGCCCCAGCGCCACGCACGCGCCGCAGGAAAGTCCCCACAGCAAACCGCAGACAAAGCCAAACACATGGTTCAGCGGCAGCATACACAGCAGCGTGTCCTGCGCCATAAGCGGAAGCAACGTCCCGCCGTTGTAGGCGCTGGAGCAAAGGCTCTTCTCCGTCAGCACCACCGCTTTGGAGCGTTCCGTGGTACCGGAGGTGAAAAACAGCACCTTGCCCATACCGTCCTTGACACCGCCGGCGAGATTATACTTGAGCTTCTCGCGCAGCTCGTCCGTTCCCCACAGGAAGTCCACATCCGTATATGGAAGCAGCCCGCGCAGGATCGGCGTCGGCACGGTTTCGTCCAGCAGCACCACCTGCACGCCCGCCCGCACCGCGGCGAAGATTTCCGTCACGCAGGCAACGCTGCCGTCGGTAAAGACGCCGAGGCAGGTCTTGCCATTGGCGCGGATTTCCTCCGCGCGCGCCGCAACCGCTTCTTCCAACTGCGCGTAGGACAGCGTGTGAAGCGCGCCGCCCTCTTCAAATTTGAGCGCAGGCGCATCGGGCGTGCGCTGCGCAAAGTGTCCGATCATGTCGGCAAAGCCGGAAAATCGCAAAGAGAATCACCTCAAGTCGCATTTTTACAAATTGAGTATAGCATATCCCTTCCTCAATGAAAAGAATTATTTGTGTTTTTTGCGTAAAAAGTCGTGCATTTTTTGCGCCGCTGTAGTATCATATCACCAACGACTCAGCGAGAAAACGCCAAACGGCGAAAACAGGAGGAAACGAGCATGGACAAGAACGCACGCATTTGCATCATCGGCGGCGGTCCCGCCGGACTGAGCGCGGGCATGTACCTCGAAAAGAAAGGCTATGACAACTACACCATTCTTGAGCGCAATGACCGCGTGGGCGGCAAGTGCTGGTCCCCGACCTACAACGGGCGCCGTTATGAGATGGGCGCCATCATGGGCGTACCCAGCTACTATGCGGTGCACGATGTGGAGGAGTTCTGCGGTATCACGCACGACGGTCCCAAGCTGAACCGCAACTACAAAAACGCAGCCGGCAAGGTCATTGAGCCGTTTGAGCCTAAAAAGAACCCCCTCAAGATTCCCCGTCTGCTGAAGATGAAAAAGCAGCTCAAGGTCTTTGGCGAGCTGTTGGAAACCAAGTACAAGGGCTACGACATCAACGGTCACCGCGGCGTTGCCGAGGGCCGCTACGACGGCTTCGCCGTCACGCCGGGCCGCGAGCCGGTCAGCGGCACCAACCCCAACCTGAAGGATCTCTGCCTGCCGTTTTCCGAGTTCTGCAAGAAGAACGGCGTCGAGCTGGTGCAGGACATCTGGATTGGACCGTACACCTCGTTCGGCTACGGTTATTTCGATGAGATTCCCGCCGCTTATGTTTTGAAGTATCTCGACTTCCAGACCACAATGAACTTCGTCAAGGTCAACCTGTGGACGTGGAAGGAAGGCACCCAGTGGATCTGGGAGCAGCTCAACGACCACCTCAAGAACCCCGCCCGCCTGAACCAGACCATCGAGAAGGTGGAGCGCAGAGACGGCAAAGTGTTTGTCACCGTCAACGGTCAGGTGGAGGAGTACGACAAGATCATTGTCACCGCGCCGCTGCACATCCCCGGCAAGCGTGCCGACGGTCAGAAGGGCATGGATGAGTACTTCGACGTGCGCGACGACGAGAAGGAACTGTTCAGCAAGATCGACTACGAGCGCTACGACGTGCTCGCCGTCGAGACCAGGCCTGAGGATCACCCGGAGATCAGCTACTACGTCTTTGACAACATGGTCAAGGAGCGTCTGGGTCACCTGATGGTCTACTATCGCCGCTGGAAGGACAGTGTCGACCAGGTCATCACCACCTATTCCCTGCGCAAGCACAAGAACATGCGCGAGGTTCCCTATGAGGACTGCAAGAAGATGGTGCTCGACGATCTCAAGACCATGCGCAACCCCGCGAGCAACGTCGTCAATGAGTGGAGCGTGTATTACTTCCCCCACGTCTTCTCCGAGGACTACGCCGCGGGCTGGTATGACAAGGTCGAGGCAATGCAGGACAAGTACGACACCTTCTACGCCGGCGAGGTCATGAGCTTCGGCGACATGGACGAAACCGCTGAGTATTCTCGTGAATTGGTGGAAAGATTCTTCTAAAAGAGTTTTTGTCAAAAACGGGGCGTTCGCGCCCCGTTTTTGAAAGAAAGGATCAACATGAAATTTTACAAAGACCACTATGACGTCATCGTCATCGGCGGTGCGCTGGCAGGTCTGTCCGCGGCACTGATGCTCGCCGACAAGGGCAAGGACGTACTGGTGCTGGAGCGCCACAACCTGCCCGGCGGCATCGCCACCAGCTTTGTGCGCGGCGGCATCGAGATCGAGGCGGCGCTGCACGAGATGATGTCCATCGGCTCCAGGGATCACCGTCTCAAGGTCGGCAAGTTCTTCGACGACATGGGTGTGGACATCGACTGGCTGAAGGTTCCCGAAGCGTATCACGCCGCCATCCCCGGTCTTGAGGTCACGCTGCATCCCGGCTTGGAGACCTTTGCCCGCGAGGTGGACGCCGCCGTACCCGGCACTTATGACAAGGTGCTCGCGGTGCTGAACCTCTGCCACACCGTGTTCGACAGCGTCAACGAGCTGTCCATCCACCCGATGTCAAAACCCCAGATGCTTCTCAAGCACGAGGCGTTTGTCAAAACCGCCGGTTACTCCACGCAGGAGGTGCTGGACACCTTCGACCTGCCGCAAAAGGCGCTTGACTTGCTCGCGCCCTATTGGATTTACGTCGGCACCGGCTTCCGCGAGCTGCCGTTCACGATCTTCTCCGTCCTCATGGCGGACTACATCGGCTACGGCTCCTACATTCCCCGCAAGTTCTCCCACGAGATGTCCCTCAAGATGGCGGAACGCGCCGAGGCGATGGGTGTACAGATCGAGTACCGCCAACACGTCGACAAGATTCTGGTCAGGGACGGCACAGCGTATGGCGTGCGCACCGCCCGCGGCGACGAAATCTACGCCGACTACGTCATTTGCTCCGCGTACCCGAACAAGGTCTACACCAGCATGATCGAGCCTGCGGACGCGGTACCGGTCAAGGCGATCAAGATGGTCAACGGTCGCCGCCTGTCGCTGACCGCATTCTCGGTCATCCTCATTCTCGACAAGAGCGCCGAGGAGCTTGGCATCAAGGATTACAGCGTGTTCCACGGCGATACCATGGACACCAACGCCTGCTATGACGAGCTGAAAGGGCTGGGGCCGTACCGCTATATCACCTGCATCTGTCACAACCTCGCGAATCCGGACGCGACACCGGAGGGCACCTGCTCCTATTCCATCACGACACTGCCGCGCGTAGACGGCTGGAAGACCGTCTCCGCTGACGAATACGACCGCGTCAAGCACGAGGTCGCCAAGCAGCTCATCGACTACATGAGCGAGTATCTGGGCGTCAACCTGCTGGATCATGTGCTGGAATGCGTCATTGAGACGCCGATGACCGTCGCCCACTACACCGGCATGTGGAACGGCTGCATTTATGGCTACGCGCACACGATGGAGGATCACATCGTCGCGAGATTGCAGACCGCCGAGGAGGAGCATTTCATCGACCATCTGGAATTCTCCGGCGCGCACCAGATTTCCGGCGACGGCATGGGTCCTGCCGTGACCAACGGCCGCAAGGCGGCAAAGAACGTGCTCGACACGATGGCGAAGGAGGCGAAGGAATGAAGGTCAAGGGATTTTTGAAGGATGTCGGCGGCGCGTCCCGCGTCACCAAGGCACGCCTTGCCGCGTTCGAAAACGCCTCCCCGCTGCCCGTGATGGATGACCCCATCGGCAACGTCGCCCGCGAGTGGCACCCCGGCAAAATCGATCTGGTTGTAACCGACGTGCGCCCTGCCGGCAAAACGGCGACCACCGTGCGCTTTGAGCGTCCCGACGGGAAGAAGCTGCCGCCGTTCTACGCCGGTCAGTTCATGGTCATTGACTTCCCCATGGGTGAGAGCCTGATCTCCCGCCCCTACTCCATCAGCTCCGCCCCATATCAGGCGCGGCTGGCGGAGCACGCCTTCGTGGAGATCACCGTGCGTCGCTCCAAGGGGGACGGCTTTATCTGCGATTACATCAACGGCTCCGTGGAGGTTGGCGACCGCTTCCGCGGCATGATCGGCTGCGGGCAGTTCTACTACGAGCCGCTGCGCGACGCAAAGCATGTGGTTGCCCTCGCCGGCGGCGTCGGCATCACGCCGTTCGCCTCCATGGCGCGTGAGATCGCCCACGGCACGCTCGACTTCGACCTCACCATCCTATACGGCTCGGTGTCCAGCGACGATATCACGCTCAAGGACGAGCTGGATCAGCTCAAGAGCGACAAGCTGCACATTGTTCACGTTCTCTCCGGTGACGAACCGAACTGGAACGGTGAGCGCGGGTTCCTCACCGCGGAACTCATCCAGAAATACTCCGCTGACGACACCACTTATTTCATTTGCGGTCCGCAGGTCATGTACAGATTCTTGCGCGGGGAACTGGCGAAGCTCAACCCGCCCCAGCGCCGCGTCCGCTTTGAGGTATTCGGTCAGGCGAAGGACATCACCGCGTTCGAGGGCTATCCGCAGGAGGTCAAGGACAAGGTGTTCAACCTCACCGTCGTGCGCGGCATCCACGAGGACGTGATCCCCGCCAAAGCGACAGAAAGCCTCGTCGTGGCGCTGGAGCGCGCGGGCATCCGCATTGAAACCGGCTGCCGCAGCGGCGAGTGCGGCTTCTGCCGCACAAAAGTGCTCGCGGGCGATGTGTTCATCTGCCCCGAAAGCGACGGCCGCCGTGCCGCGGACAGGGACTTCGGCTATGTCCACGCCTGCACCGCGTATCCCGTCAGCGATGTGAAGATCAAGATTCCCATTGAGTGAGGCAAAAAAAGAGAGGGGGCTGCGTTTGCAGCCCCCTATTTTCTTCTTTACAGCAGCGCGAAGGTATTGGCGCCAACCATCAGCGGCTGGTGCAGCATCGCGGACAGTTCCCTGTACATCGCGGTGCTCAGCTTGCCCACGATGATAAAGCCCTTGCCCGCCGCAACGACCTTGCTGAGGAACGCCTGATAGCGCCCGTCATCCGGCGTCAGAATGAATACGTCCGCGCAGGCGATCAAGCCATCAAAGTCCAGATGCTCTACATCGGCGCGTCCCAGCACGGCGGCAATGTCCCACGCGGCGCTCTGCGAGCGCAGATAGGCGGAATACTGCGCCGTGCCCGGCGCGTCGCTGTCGCAAAAAATCGTCTTGCCTGTGAGATACTTCCGGTAGTTTTGCATCTCCCGTGTCAGCAGGTCGTTCTGTTCCAGCATGATCCTCACCTTTTGTATATGGTCTTGCTATGCATTGTAGCGCAACAAATGCAACATGTCAAGTTGCAAATATAAACCTGCACGTTGTCGCATAATAGCACCGCGCCATATAGAATATGGAAGGGTGAAATTATGCGCGGCCAACAATTCGAGAAATACAGAGCTCTTGGGCTGAACATCGCGTTTTATCGCAAACAAAGAGGGCTGTCACAAAACCAGCTTGCCGAGAGAATCGACATCAGCCGCACGCACATGAGCCGAATTGAAACGGCAGACTGCGCAGTATCGCTCGATGTTCTGTTTGAAATCTGCGACGTTCTGGACATCACGCCAAATAAATTATTTGATTTTCGAAATTAGGAAAGGCTTGCCTTTCCTTTTTTCAATCCTTGTCCAGGTCGCTGATGATTTTTTTCAGCCGTTCGTCCAGATCGCGCTTCTTCTGCTCTTCCTGTGTCAGCTCGGTGGCGTCGAAGCCGTTTTGCAGCAGCGTCAGGTTTGCCAGCGCCTCCAGCTCCTTGTCGTGAGCGCGTCGGTTCAGGTCGGCGAGCACCGCGTCAAAATCCAGTTCATCGTCGTTCATCTTGTGATCCGACACAGTCCCACCGCCTTTCCCACTGTTTGCAGCGAATAGTATAGCACAACCCGGCAAAGCTTGCAACGAAAAATCGCTCCGTTATTCGTGCTCCTCCAGCCACTTGCCGACCGCCGCGCCGATCTCGCGGATCGCGCCGGGGTCGTAGGGAACCTTCATCTTCGCGCCGTGCGCCAGGTCCTCAAAGGTCTGCGTGCCGCCCTTGTCGACGAAGGCAAGGTAGCGCGTCCACGCCTCCTCGGGGTCCTTGAGGTGCAGCATCCAGAACTGGAACGCCATGGTCTGCGCCATGCAATAATCGATATAATACAGCGGATAGAGATAAATATGCAGCTGCCGCTGCCAGAGCGCGCCGCGACCGTAGAAGGGCAGATTGTCAAAATCCGTCCACGGACGGTACTTCTTTTCCAGGTCGAGCCACGTCGCGTTGCGCTGCTCCGGCGTGAGCGTCGGATTTTCATACATGATGTGCTGGAACTCATCCACCATGCAGCCGTAGGGGATAAAGGTCAGGGATTCCTCCGCGTGGGCAACCTCATAGCGCGCCGTGGCGTCGCCGAAAAACAGATGATGATACGGCGCGGTGAGGAATTCCATGGACATGGAGTGGGTCTCCGCGGCGTCCATAGTGGGGGTCATCAGGCGGCGGGGATAGCCCTTTTTCATGGCGCGGAACGCCGCGAAGGCATGCCCCGCCTCATGGGTCAGCACGTCCACATCGCCGCTGGTACCGTTGAAGTTGGAGAAGATGAACGGCGCACGGTGGTCGTAGATTTCCGTGCAGTAGCCGCCGGGGGCTTTGCCGTCCTGACTCAGCACGTCCAGCAGTTCGTTTTCGTACATGAACTCGATGAACTCCGCCGTCTCCGGGCTGAGACCGCGGTACATCTCAAGCCCTGCGGCGAGGATATCGTCCGCCGTGCCCCGCGGCGTGGGGTTGCCGTCGGGATAGAGCAGCGCGTCGTCGTAGAACTTGAGCCGCTCGATGCCGAGGCGCTTCGCCTGCGCCGCCTTGACCTTTGCCACCAGCGGCACCAGGTCCGTCGCGATCTGGTCGCGGAACACGGCGACCTTTTCCGGGCCGTAGCAATTGCGCCCCATGCGGTCGTAGCCCAGCGGGATATAGTTCTCGTAGCCCAGCAGCTTTGCCTGCTCCGTGCGGCACTTCACCAAATCGTCGTAGAGCTGATCCAGCTCCTCGCGATGCGCGTCGAAAAAGCCCGCCTCGGTCTCGAAGGCGCGGCGACGCACGCCGCGGTCAGGATTCTGCTTATAGGGTCCCAGCTTCGGCAGCGGCAGCTTCTGCCCGTCAAACTCGACGACGGCGGAGGCATAGAGCTTTTGATAGTCGCTGGCAAGCTTGTTCTCGCGCTGCATTCCCTCCACCATTTCCGGCTTGAAGCTGCGCGCCGCGATTTCAAGATCGAGGAAGAATACCTTGCCGTACTTTTTCTCCAGCTCCGCGCGATGGCTGGACGATAGCAGCGCACGGTTGACGCGCTGGGTGTCCTCTTCCAGCAGTGGCATCTGCTCGTCGATGAAGTCATTCTCCTTGTCGTAGAACGCATCCCGCGTGTCAATGCTGTGGCGGATATACGCGAGCTGCGCCATCGTGGCAACGCGTCCCTCTACGCGGTTGAGTTCCTCGACAGCGGCGATCTGCGTGTCTACGTCTGGCGCATGCTCCAGCGTGTCCGCAATCTTTGCCAGCTCGGTGCGTACGGCGCCAATGTCTGGACGGGTATAAGGCATTTCAGAAAATTTCATGGTCGGTGCTCCTTTGTGACGATAATGCTCGTATAGTATAGCTTATTTCTTCGGTTTAAGCAACCGAAAAAGCACAATACCTGTCAGCGCCACGAGCGCCTCGGTCGCGGGATACGCGAGCCACACGCCGGTCATGCCGAACACCGCGGAGAGCGCAAACGCCATCGGAATCAGCACGATCAGCCCCCGCAGCAGGGAGATCGTCTGCGCCGCGCGGGTACGCTCTGTGGAGATAAAGTACGTCGCCAACACGATGTTCCAGCCGAGGAACGGGCATGCGAGGAAATACCGCCGGACGCCCGACACGGCGTAAGCTTGCAGCGCCGCGTCGCCCGTGCTGTTAAAGGCGCTCACGATCGGTTCCGCGCCGAGGGACAGCGCGGCATAGATCACCGCGGAAAGCGCCAGCATCGTCACGGTCGCATCGCGCAGCGCCGCGCTGACCGACGCTCGCTCCCCCGCGCCGAAGCAGCGGCTGAGCACGGGCTGTTCACCCTGAGAGAGACCCGTATAGATCGCCGTCACCGCCAGCGAGAGGACGCTCACCACGCTGAACGCTGCCACGCCGACGTTGCCCGCGAGGCGTAAAATAATGAAGTTGAACACAAACATCACGACCCCGGAGGTTGCCTCCGTCAGGAACGGCGAAACGCCGGTGGCAAGAATCCTGCGCATGCTCGCCGCGTCCGGCAGCGCCCGAACAGGGCGGAAGCGGTTCTTTTCCAGAATCAGCGCCGGTGCCATCACCAGAATCCCGATCACCGGCGCAAGACCCGCCGCGAGGATCGAACCGAAGATACCCCACCCGAACGCGAAGATAAACACATACGCCATCACGATGTTGCACACGCTGGCGGTGATGAGCGCCGCCATGGCGAGGGATGGTTGGGCGTCGTTGCGGAAAAAGCTTTGCAGCAGGTGGTTCGCGATGAACGCAGGCGCAAAGAGCAGCAACGTCCGCAGGTAGGTATTCGTCAGCCCCAGCAGCGCGTCATCCGCCCCCAGCAGACGGGCGAGAGGTACGGAAAACAGCAGTCCGGCAAGGACATAGAGCGTGGAGAAGCCCAGCGCGAGATAGATTGCGTTCGTGAACACGCGGTTCGCCGCGTATTCTTCACCGCGACCCCTCGCGATAGCGTAGCGCGTACCGCCGCCGACGCCGATCATCAGCCCCGTGCCGCTGACGAAGCAGAACACCGGAAACGCCAGATTGAGCGCCGCCAGTCCGTCCGCGCCCACCCGTGCCGCCACCAGAAAGGTGTCCGCCACCGTATAGCAGGCGTACGCCATCTGTCCCAGTATGTTCAGCGCCGCGTATTTTGCAAATTCTCTTCGAATGCCGCCCATTGCCTGTTCCTCCATTCGTTACCCGTCACAAAAACGCTCCCGCACACAAATAGCCTTTGTGTGCGGGAGCGTTTCAAACCGCGGTTCTATTTTTTGTATCATACCATACTTTGCAGGAAAACGCAAGCGCCGATCCGCCGTCAGCCGCGGCGCTTGGTTTCGCAGCCCGTGCAGCCGTCGCAGCCGCAGCCGCAGCCCCCGCGCCTGGCGCGTTTCACGCTGCGCCGCACCGCCCAGATCACCGAAGCGGCAATCAAGAGCAGCAAAACGATATCCGCAGCGTTCATCACACCACCCCCAGCAAGATCAATGCCGCGCGCACGATCAGCGCCGCGCACCACGCCAGCACACACTGCCAGACCACGACGCCCGTCGCCCAGCGCGCGCCCAGCTCACGCCGGATGGACGCAATCGCCGCCACACAGGGCGTATACAGCAGGGAAAACACCAGCAGCGCCGATGCGGAAAGCGTGTCCAATACGCCGCCGATATGCTCGCCGAACAGAACCCGCAGCGTGGACACCACGCTCTCCTTCGCCATGAAACCGGTGATGAGCGAGGTGCAGATGCGCCAATCCCCCAGCCCCAGCGGGCGCATGACCGGCGCGACCTCGCCCGCCACCATGGCGAGAATGCTGTCCTGCGAATCCGTCACCAGATTGAAATGCAGGTCAAAGCTTTGCAGAAACCAGACCACCAGCGTCGCGATCAGGATAACGGAGAACGCGCGCTGCAAAAAGTCCTTTGCCTTTTCCCACAGCAGCTGCGCCACGTTCTTCGCGCCGGGGAGACGGTAGTTCGGCAGCTCCATCACAAAGGGCGCCGGCTCGCCGCGGAAGAACGTTCCCTTATACAGATACGCCGCGAGGATACCCGTGCAGATTCCCAGTACATATAGTCCCGTCATGATGAGTCCGCCCCGTCCGGGGAAAAACGCGTTGACAAAGAAGCCGTAGATCGGCAGCTTCGCCGTGCAGCTCATAAACGGCGTGAGCAGAATCGTCATACGGCGGTCGCGTTCGCTCGGCAGCGTGCGCGTCGCCATGACGGCGGGCACGGTACAGCCGAATCCGATGAGCATCGGCACGATGCTGCGCCCGGAAAGTCCGATCCGGCGCAGCAGCTTGTCCATGAAAAACGCCACGCGGGCAATGTACCCGCTGTCCTCCAGAATGGAGAGGAAGAAGAACAGCGTCACAATGATGGGCAGGAAGCTCAGCACGCTCCCCACGCCCGCAAACAAGCCGTCGACGATCAAGCTGTGAAGCGCAGTGTTGACGTGTGCCGCACTCAGTGCGCCGTCCACCCACTCGCCCAGCGCGTCCACGCCGCTCTCCAGCAGCTCCTGAAGCCACGCGCCGATGACGTTGAAGGTCAGGTAAAACACCAGCCCCATGATGCCGATGAACACCGGGATCGCCGTGTACCTGCCCGTGAGAATCTGGTCAAGCCGCTCGCTGCGCAGGCGTTCCTTGCTCTCGCGGGGCTTTTTCACCGTGCCGGCGCAGACGCGGCGGATGAACGCGAAGCGCATATCCGCGATGGCGGCGCTGCGATCAAGACCGCGCTCTTTCTCCATTTGCAGCACGATATGCTCGATGGTCTCCCGCTCGTTCTGATCCAGCGCGAGCTGGGAGAGGATCAGCGGGTCGCCCTCCACGATCTTGCTCGCCGCGAATCGCAGCGGCAGCTCTGCCGCCGCCGCATGATCCTCAATCAGATGGCAGATCGCGTGCAGGCAGCGGTGCACCGCGCCGCCGGCGTCGCTCTCGTCGCAGAAGTCCTGGCGCAACGGGCGCTCCTGATAGTGGGCGACATGGATCGCGTGATCCACCAGTTCGTCCACGCCGGAATTTTTTACCGCCGAGATCGGTACCACCGGCACGCCCAGCGCCGCCTCCATGGCGTTGACGTCGATGGAACCGCCATTGGCGGTCACCTCGTCCATCATATTCAGCGCCACCACCATCGGCAGATTCATTTCCAACAGCTGCATCGTCAGGTAGAGATTGCGCTCGATGTTGGTGGCGTCCACGATGTTGATGATCGCCCGCGGTTTCTCGTGCAGGACAAAGTTACGGGAGACGATCTCCTCACTGCTGTAGGGCGACATGGAGTAGATGCCGGGCAAGTCCGTCACCAGTGTGTCGGGATGGCGCTGGATCGGTCCGTCCTTGCGATCGACGGTCACGCCGGGGAAGTTCCCGACGTGCTGGTTGGAGCCTGTCAGGCGGTTGAACAGCGTCGTCTTGCCGCAGTTCTGGTTGCCCACCAGCGCGAAGGTCAGCGTCGTGCCCTCCGGCAGCGGGTCGCCGCTGCCCTTGGGGTGGAATTTACCGCCCTCGCCCAAGCCGGGGTGTGCAGAATGGGTCGAATGATCCGCATGATCCTCACGCCTCGCTCCGGCGGTCACGGGTTCGACGTCGATCTGTGCGGCGTCCGCGAGGCGCAGCGTCAGCTCATAGCCGTGAAGGCGATACTCCGCGGGGTCGCCCATGGGCGCAAGCTTGACCAGCGTAATCTCCGCGCCGGGGATCACGCCCATATCCAGAAAATGCTGGCGCAGCGCGCCCTCACCGCCCACCGCAGTAACCGCGCAGCTCTCGCCGATCTTGAGTTGATTGAGTTTCATGGAATTACCCTCGTTTGCAGATGTATATGCAGCGGCAATTATACCACAGGCGGCGGGTTTTGCAAGAGGAACCGGAAGGAGCACCGCCGTTGCCGCGCCCTACCAGTTCAATTCCAATACGATTTCTCCGTCATTTGTGTCGCCATTGGGTTTAAATCCATAGGACGTATATAAGTCAATTGCGTTGATATTGCTTTCTTTTGTTGAAAGTCTGATATTATTTGCACCATTTTCTTTAAAATATGAAATAATATGTTTGAGTGCTTCTTTGCCATAGCCCTGTCCCTGATATTGTTCATCAATCATGAATCTCCATAGCCAATATCTGTCGTCAGGGTCCTCGTAATCCGTCTCAAAGGCAAACATGGCAAATCCGACGGCTATGTCATCAGAGAAAATCACAAACGGTCTGGCAACCTCCGGGTGCCTCGCCGCCGTCTCCAAAGAGCTTGTGTTCGACGCGATATACTCCGCCTGCGCTTTTGTCACTTTCAGACGAACGCATTCGTCCCGATTCGATTGATCCACCGGTTTTAGTACAATATTCATTCTCAGCCTCCCCAAACCGCGGCTCAACTGAGAACCGCAAAGGTCAGTTCCATTCTCTCCAAAGATAATACACCACATCAGCACGCGGGCAAACGCCGTTGGTCGTATATTCCTCGGCGGTGCCGCTCAGCAGACCGTTTTCCTTTGCCCAGCTCTCCGGCGCGGTGTACCATTCGCCACCCGCCTGTTCGCCGGGCTTGCCCATTGTGCGCCAGAGGAACGTAATCATCTGGCCGCGCGTTACGCTGGAGTCGTTGCCGAACCGATTGTCGCCCACGCCGTTGGTGATGCCATTCTCCACCGCCCACAATACAGCCTTGTAATAATAGGCGTTGGGGTCGGTCACATCGGAGAAGGACGAGGTCGCAGAGGTCGGCTCCGGGCAGCCGGACGCCCGCCAGAGGAAGGTCACAGCCTGTGCGCGGGTCAAGGGCGCGTCTGCGCCGAACAGACCGCCGCCGATACCGTTGGTGACGTTGTTCTCCACCGCCCACTGCACAGCGGGCGCGAAATAGTCGTTGGATGCCACGTCGCTGAACCCGGCGACCTGGGTCGGCACATAGGCGTCGGAGTAATGGATAGCCGCCTTGGAAAGCGGGTCGTTGCCGTCTTCAATCGCAATGGCATTCCATTGTTCGCGGCTGCCCCCATAGTACACATCCGTCAGCTTGTCGCAGAATTCAAACGCAATTTCCCCAATACGGGTTACGCTGCCGGGGATGGTAATGGTTTTGAGCTGTGAGGGGCAAGTTTCATAGCCTCCCCAAAAGGCTGCGTCCTCAATCGCCGTGACGCCATCGGGAATTGTCAGCGAGGTCAGACCGCTGCCGTCAAACGCTGCGCCAATGTGCCGAACACTGTCCGGTATGGTGAGGCTCGTCAGCTTTTTGCACCATGTAAACGTACTGTCGCCAATGGCGGTCAGACCATCAGGAAGTATTACGCTTTGCAGCTTGGAACAATCTCCAAACGTCCAATTCTCCAGAACGGTGATGCCGTCCGGGATTTTCACGCTTGTAATACCGGCACCGGAAAACGCAGCGGAGCCAATGCGCGTCAGGCTATCGGGCAGATTGATGCTGCGCAGGCGATAGCAAAGGTTAAACGCGCCGTCGCCGATAACCTGAATACCCTCTGGCAGGCTGGCAGTCTTGATATCGGCGCGCTGAAACGCATGTTCACCGATTTCGGTCAGGGTGCTCGGAAGGTTGACCGTCTCGGCGGTGCATCGCTGAAAGGCGTAGCTGCCGATGTAGGTCACGCCCTCGCTGATGTTCAAGGTTTTCGGCTTTTTCCAAAGCCACGGCGAATCATTCGGCGTATCGGAAGCGAACAGGTTTTCAAAATCCCACATCCGGCCTGTGCCGGTAATGGTAAGGGTGTCACCCTCGAATGACCATGTCATATTGTCGCCGCAAACGCCGCTTGTTGCGTCATAGTCCGCCGCGAACGCGGGAGCAGTGAGGGTTGCCGTCAGCAGGACGACAAGGATGAGGGAAATCACTTTTTTCATATTCTGGTACCTCCTCTTGAATAAACAATGCTTTTCCGTCTTACAGTCGTCAGGCTCCTTGCAAGTGAGCGCGATATCAAGCTCAGCGAAAACCCCATTAAGCTGACCTGCCGGTCAACTTAATGGGGTTTCCGTTTGATCGTGGTGGAGGCGGCGGGAGTTGAACCCGCGTCCGAAAGCGCTTTAACAGGACTTTCTCCGGGCGCAGTCAGGTTTTAAGGATTCCCCCCACGCAAGGGCACCGGACAGACCTTGCGCTTCGGTAGAGTCATGATGCATGGGCGGGTCAACTCTTTCCCGCCTCACGGACGCCGCTAAATGACGCCTTCCCTGAGCCGCGGCGCTCTCAGTTCAGACGGCAGCCGCAATCAGGCAGCTGCAAGAACAGTATTATCGTTGTTCTTTAATTTATAAGTTGCCCGTTTTATGGCGGTCAGGCGCCGCCGCCCGCTTGTCCTGCCTCCACACCCCCGTCGAAACCGGTACGCCCCCATATGGAATATTCAAAAAATGCAAGCATTTTTTGAGCAGGTTTCGCTGCGCTTCCCGCACGCCTACGGCGCACGGGCGCTCCGCGCAGCGTGTTTTTTCTGACGCACATGTCGTCAGAAAAAACGATCCGATTCATTGCTGCCTGCGGGCAGCAATCTCTTTTACGTCCACGCGAACTTCACCATCAGCGCCTGAGGCGTCACCTTGGCGACAAATCGGTAGAACTTGTAGAACGCCTTCGGCGTGTAGAACGCGCGTCCCGCCCTGGCGGAGAGCAGCGTACCCTCCGCGACGCTGGACGGGTCGCAGTAGGGCATGATATCAAAGGTCTTGGAGTGACCCTTGATCTGACCGAGATGAATGAACTCCGTGTCCATCGGACCGGGGCAGACCGCCGTCGCGGTGACGCCCTTGTCGCGCAGCTCCTCACGGATGCCGCGGGAGAACGCCGAGACGTATGCCTTGGTGGAGCTGTAAACCGTCATGCGCGGATTGGGGCAGAAAGACGCGATGGAACTGACGTTGACGATCCGCGCGCCGCGGGACATATACGGTACGCAGAGGCTCGTCACCGCGGTGAGCGCCGTGACATTCAGCTTTGTCATGCGTGTCTGCCAGTCCAGCGGCGTCTCCCCCACATTGCCGAGGTAGCCGCAGCCGGCATTGTTGATGAGCAGCGTGATTTCGGGCTTGTCATCGCGAAGCTTTTCTGCCAACACGTCAAAGCTCGTCTCATCGCAGAGGTCGAGCGCCATGCACACGACCTTTTTCCCTTCCAGCTTTGCCGCCAGCTCCTCCAGCCGCCCCTCGCGGCGGGCAATCAGCCAGAAGCACTCGATCTCCGGGAAGATCGTCAGCGCGTGGCGGGCAAATTCCTGACCCATGCCGGCGGATGCGCCGGTAATAATCGCAGTCTTCATCGTTCGCTCAGCTTCTCCGGCTCCGGATACTCAACCCCCAGCGTGTCAACGCGGATGGACTTGATGGTCTGCGGCTTCTTGGGCTTGTCGGTGAACATATCGCGGTTCACGCGGCTGATCTCGATTGCCTTGTCCGCGTTCTCCGTGATCTTGCCGAAGGCGGCGTACTCGCGGTCGAGGTGCGGCGCGTCGGCGACCATGATAAAGAACTGGCTGCCCGCGCTGTCCGGGATCATGGTGCGCGCCATGGACAGCACGCCCGTGGTGTGTTTGAGATCGTTCTGGAAACCGTTGGCGGTGAACTCGCCCTTGATGCAGTAGCCCGGTCCGCCGGTGCCGGTGCCCTGCGGGCAGCCGCCCTGAATCATGAAGCCGGGGATGACGCGGTGGAAGATCAGACCGTCATAGTAGCCGGAATTTGCCAGCGCAATGAAGTTGTTGACGGTGTTCGGCGCGATTTCGGGGTACAGTTCGCCCTTCATCACACCGCCGTCCTCCATCTCAATGGTCACAAGCGGATTGCTCATGGTGATTTCCTCCTGTATTGTTACTTTCTGTAATCAGTAGCGTTCCCGCATGGCGCGGTCGATCTGGCGCTTGGCATCGCGCTGGGCGGCGGCCTCGCGTTTGTCGTAGTTCTTCTTGCCCTTGCAGACGCCCAGCTCCACCTTCACCCTGGCGTCCCTGAAGTAAACAGACAGCGGCACCAGCGCATAACCATCCTGCGCGGCGAGCGCGGCGAGCTTGACAATCTCCCGCTTGTGCAGCAGCAGGCGCTTGGGACGGTCGGGGTCGTGGTTGAAGATGTTGCCCTTATCGTAGGGCGAGATGTGCATGCTGTGGACATACGCCTCGCCGTTCTTGGCGATGACATAGCTGTCCTTCAGATTGAGCGTTCCGGCGCGGACGGACTTGACCTCCGTGCCCTTGAGCTCGATGCCCGCCTCGTACTTATCCTCAACAAAGTAGTCATGGAACGCCTTGCGGTTATTCGCCATGACCTTGATTCCCTTTTTCTCCGCCACGGCAAACACCCCCTTGTCGACAGGGAAAGAGTATAACACATTTTTACGCGGCGCACAAGTGCCGAATGATTTTGTTATTAAAATGTAATATTCCCAAATCGAACAAGTTTCAGTAGAATTTTCCCTGCATTTGTGATATGATAATATGGATATGATATTTGCAGGCCGGAGGGTATCCTTGTGTCAAGCCAAAAGAGAGAGAAAAAAATCCCCAGCGTCATTTTCTACAAACGAATGATCGCCCTGACCCTGGCAATCATCATTCTGACCCTCGCCACGCTGAGCATTGTCTTCAGCGTCAAATGGCGGCACGCGCGGCGGGATTTATCCGACACGCGCATTCAGTTGGAGGCATACGAGCTGGCGGCGCAGAAGGAGCGCGAGGCGGCGGAGGCGGAGCGCATCCGCAACGCGATCCCGCCGGAACTCGCCAAGCCGGAGGGAGAGCGCAGCGCACCGGAGATTCTGGCGGAGAGCAGCGTTGTCCTCCACGCTTTCGGCGCGGTGGACGACGCGGTCGGGCTTAACTGTCTGGAGGGCTTTCTCACGCACTATAAAGCCGGCGCGCGGGTGTTTGAGGTCGACCTGCGCCTGACCTCGGACGGATACGCCGTGCTGCGGCACGACTGGCTCGGCGGCGTTCAGGCGGGCATCGACCAGCTGCATATTCCGACGCTGGACGTGTTCCGCGCCACACCGATCAACGGCACATACACGCCGCTGTCCTTTCGTGACGTGCTGCTGCTCATGGCGCAGTACCCGGACGTGTGCATCATCACGGACACCAAGCTGCTGGACAACGAGGTGGTCACCGCGCAGTTCCAATCCATGGTCAGCGAGGCGCATCGGCTGGGCATGAGTTATCTGTTTGACCGGATGATCGTCCAGATATACTCCCCGGAGCACTTCACCGTGGTGGATGGCATCTACCACTTCCCGCACTATATATACACCCTGTATCAGGATTATTTTGGCAGAAACGAGGAGTCGTTCGACAACAAGGTGACCTTCTGCGAGCAAAACGGCATTCTGGGGCTGACGCTCAGCGAAGAAATCTGGGATGAGAGCTATCTATCCATCGCCGAAGCGCACCACACCAACGTTTATATCCACACCATCAACGACGCGGAGTACGCAGACAAGCTGCTGCAATCCGGCGTCAAAGCGATCTATACCGATTATCTTGATCCGAAGGATTTGGGAGGCTGAAGACATGGATATGACCGAAAAGAAACTATCATCCAAGCTCATCTACGAGGGCAAAATACTTCGTCTGCATGTGGACACGGTGGAGCTGCCCAACGGCAAGCAGGGCTTGCGTGAGGTGGCGGACCACCCCGGCGGCGTTGCGATTATCGCCATTGACAGCGACGACAACGTGCTGACCGTGAAGCAGTACCGGTATGTGTTCTCCCGCGTATTTGAGGAGATTCCCGCGGGCAAGCTGGAACGGGGTGAGGACCCGCACGACGCGGCGCTGCGTGAGCTGAAGGAGGAAACCGGCGCGACGCCGGAACGGTTCACCGACCTCGGACCGCTGGTCGTTTCCCCCGGCGCTTACGGCGAGGTGCTGCATCTGTATCTTGCCGAAGGGCTGACCATCGGCGAGACCTCGCCCGATGAGGACGAATTCCTCGATCTTGTAAAAACGCCCTTTGACAAAATGGTGCGCCGTGTGCTAGACGGCGAGCTGACGGACGCCAAGACGGTCGCCGGTGTGCTGCGGGTTTACGCCATGCGGCAGCAAGCGCAATAAATCCGCCGAAGGAGGAATTTTCCCCCCATGGATCAGAAAAAGCGTGTCCTCATTGTGGAGGACGAGAAAAATATTGTCGATATCATCCGCTTCAACCTGACGCGAGAGGGCTTCGCCGTGCTGGAGGCATACGACGGCGAGGCGGGACTCGCGCTGGCGCGCGCGGAGCGTCCCGACCTCATTTTGCTGGATGTGATGATGCCGAAAATGATGGGCTTCGACGTCTGCAAGGCGCTGCGGGAGGAAGGGGACAGCGTTCCCATCATCATTCTCACCGCCCGCGAGGAGGAAGAGGACAAGGTCCTCGGCCTGGAAATCGGCGCGGACGATTATATCACCAAGCCCTTTTCCATGCGTGAGCTGATTGCCCGCGTGCGCGCGAACATCCGCCGCACCGCTATGGTCGCCGCGTCCGTCGAGCCGGCAATGAGCGCCGGCGGAGCGCTGACAATCAACGCGGAGAATAACCAGGTCTACAAGCACGGCGCCGCGCTGGAGCTTACACAGCGGGAATACGAACTGCTCACCTTCCTCGCCAGCCACCCGGACAAGGTTTTCTCCCGCGTGGATCTGATGGAGCAGGTCTGGAACTACGGTTATGTCGGGGATGACGCCCGCACGGTGGACGTGACGGTGCGACGTCTGCGCGAAAAAATCGAAGACGATCCCGCCAACCCGACGCTGATTCTCACGCGCCGGGGCGTGGGGTATTACTATTCAGCACACTGAGGTGTGCTGAATCCTCTTATGAAAGGAGGCGGGAAGGATGTTTCGCAGTCTTCACATGAAGCTCGTGATGATTCTGGTGCTGCTCATCACTTCGCTGATGACTGTCGTCGGCGCGTTTCTGATGACCAGCGTTACCAGCTTTTACATCGACAGCTTTTATGAACAGATGAACGACGCCTTCTCTGACGCCGCCTTTTATTCCGCGCTGAAAACCGAGGCGGCGCAGGAGGACGGCGCACAGCGGCTGCAATCGCTGATGGAGCTTTATGCCGGTACGCTGGGCATCGACTCCCGCAGCCGCAACTACTACATCCTCAACGCCGACACGGGCGCGTTTCTCACCGGAAGCGACGAAGCGGGCGGTGCGGTGTTGGAGCAGACCGCCAACATTCTCACTGCGCGCAACGGCTCCGTCGGCTCCGAGAGCGACATTGCCGCCAACTACATGGACGTCGCCGTGCCGGTCTCCGGCGGCGACAACCATTTTATCATCTACATCCGCGATGACCGTGCCACCGTCTCCGAGCTCAACGGCGAGTTGCTGCTCATCATTTTGCAGGCGATGCTCGTGGGGCTTCTGGTATCGGTGCTGCTGAGCTTCCTGCTGGCGAAAACCATGATCGATCCCATTGAGAAGCTGACCGAGGGCGCGGAACGCATCGCCGGCGGCGACTTCAACGAGGTGCTGGAGGTGGACTCCAACGATGAAATCGGTATCCTGACCACCACCTTCAACGACATGGCAAGCGTCTTGCACGACACGCTCGACGCGGTGGAGAACGAGCGCAGCAAACTCGACGCGCTGTTCTTGCACATGACCGACGGCGTGGTCGCCTACGATGCCGATCAGCAGCTCATGCACTGCAATCCCGCCGCCGTCGCGCTGCTTGACCGCGCCCCGGAGGCGTGTGTCTACGCCGAAATCTTTGAGCCGATCCGCCCCTTTGCCCAGGTGCTCGGCATGCGCCGCGGCGACTATGCCGAGGCGGAACTTACCGTGGGCGAACGCTCGGTGGAGCTGTACTTCGCCGCCTTCGCCGACGAGGAGACCGGCGGCGTGCTGGTGGTGCTGCACGACATCACGGAGCATCGCAGGACCGAGGAGCGGCGCAAGGAGTTTGTCGCCAACGTCTCCCACGAGATGCGCACGCCGCTGACCAACATTCGGTCCTACGCCGAAACCATCCGCGACGCGAACGGCGACATTGACCGCGAGACGGAAAACAGCTTCCTCGACATCGTCATCAGCGAGACCGACCGCATGACGCACATCGTGCAGGATCTGCTGACTCTCTCACGGTTGGACTCCGGGCGCACGGAGATGGTCATGGCGCGTTTCCCCTTTGCCGACGCCATTGACGCCGTGCTTCGCTCCATCGCGCTGGAGGCGCAGCGCCACGGTCACGAGCTCACGGGCGACTATTCAGAGCGCCTGCCGATGATCATGGGAGACCGCGGACGCATCGAGCAGGTCATGCTGAACATTTTAAGCAACGCTGTCAAATATACGCCGGACGGCGGACACATCCGCGTCTCCGCCGGCGACGCGGACGGCAAGGTCTGGATGGAGGTCGCCGATGACGGCATCGGCATCCCCGAAAAGGATCGCAGCCGTATTTTTGAGCGCTTCTACCGTGTGGACAAGGCGCGCTCCCGCGAGTCCGGCGGCACCGGTCTCGGGCTGTCCATCGCCGCCGAGATCGTGCAGCGACACAACGGCTCACTGTCCATTGTTGACCGTCCCGGTCCCGGCACCACCGTGCGGCTGGAGCTGCCCATCCGTCAGGCGACGGGTCAGGAGGCGCTGTCGTGAACGCATCTGTCGGAAAAAAGGAGCGCCGTTTAAGCCGCCTCCAGAATCTTGCCATTGTCTTTCTGACGCTCTCCGCCCTCGCGCTCTTTGCCAATCTGCCGCTGTTCGGTCCGTTATCCGATCGGAGTCTGGTGGAACTGGCGCGGGATCGTGTACGGCGGGAAGCCGTCGTCACCGCAGCTGCGCCATCCGGCGCGGCAAGCTTTGTGTTTCCCGTGCGTATGGTTTACACCAACCGCTTCGCCCGTCAGGGCGCGGACGCGCTGACAACGCTCAGCGATGAATTCGAGCGGGCGGGCACTTATCTGGGCGAGGCGATCGGCTCCGCCTACGAGCGTGAGCGCGTCAGCAGCACGGTGTTCCTCAGTGCGCTGCGTGCCGAGGGACTGTACTTTGATTTCACCGCCCCGCTGCACACGGAACTGCTGGCGCAGATGCTGAGCGTGTCCCTGCCCGACGCCGTGCCGCCGGTCATCCGTCGGATTCTGCTCTCGCCGTCGGGCGAGCACGACGCGCTGCTGTACGCAGAGGACGGCTCCGGTATTCACTACCGCTGCGCTACCGCCGTCAGCACAGCGTCGCTGACCGAGTTTCTCGCCTCCCGCAGTGGGAGCGGCGCCAACTTCGCCTTTCAGTTTTCTCCCGTCTATGGAGATCTTTCCCCCTGCACCCTGATTCTGTCCGATCCCGCCCCGCGCGCGGCGCTGAGCGCCGTCAACGCGCTCAGCGGCAACGAGGACGAGTTCCTGCGCCGCGCGGAGTTCAACGCCCACACCGAAAACCGTTTCACGGAATCTTCCGGCACGGTCATCGTGCGCGAGGTGTCCAGCACGCTCTACCTGCGTCCCGACGGCACCATCGAATATCAGGGGACGGAGACCGTCCCCGGCTCGATCTATTTTGTCCCCTCGGCGGTCCCTGGCACGCCCACGCTCTCCGAAGCCGCGGCGACGGCTCAGAATCTGGCGCTCACCCTGCTCGGCGACAGCCTCGGCGACGCCGCGCTTTACCTCAGCGACGCGGCGCAGAACGGCAATCGCTATGAAATCACCTTCGACCTGATGGCAAACGGCACACTGATCCGCTATTCAGACGGTTCTCACGCCGGTTCCGTCACCATCGACGGCAACCGTGTCACCGCGTTTACATTCAAAGCGCGCAGCTATACCGTCACCGACGATACACCGCTTCTGCTGCCTTTCGCGCAAGCCGCCGCCATCGCCCGCGTATGGCAGGGCGCGGAGCTGATCGTCGCCTATGTGGACACGCTGGGCGATGAGGTCGCGCCCGCGTGGATCGCGGAATGAATCAGGAGGATCGCGCATGAACAGCTCGCGCCTCAAAAACATCATCATCGCCATTCTTGCGCTGACCAACGCGTTTTTGCTGGTGCTGCTTGTCACCCGGCGCGCGCTGGAAAGTGCTTCCTTCGGTCGCGCCACCAGAGAACTGGTGCAGCTCTACGAGGCAAGCGGCGTCCGTCTGGACGCCGGACGCATTCCCGGCGGCGCGCTGCGTCTTTCCCCTGTGGAACCGCAGCGTGATCTCACCGCGGAGGCGGCTTTTGCCGAGGCAATTCTCGGCGATTGCGCCGCGGAAGACGTGGGCGGCGGCATCTACCGCTACGCCAACGACTGCGGTCAATGCCTCATGCGCTCCAGTGGCGCGATCGAAGCGACCCTGGAGCGGCAGGTGGATGACGTGGAAGCCTTTTATGAATCTCTCTTTTCCGCGCATGGCTACGGTGCGCTCTATTCCACCGTCAACGGCGGAAGCGGCAGGGTCGGCGCCGCGCGGATGCTGCCCGGCGCCACCGTGTTTAACGCAGAACTGACGCTGGTCTTTTTTGCCGGACGGCTGGTCTCCGTCACCGGCTCCTTTGTGCCGCCCGTCGAGCCCGCCGAACTCAGCGACGGCATGGACGGAATTACCGCGCTGGTTCGTTTTTTGGATTACAGCAATCTCAGCGGCGAAGTCTGCACCGAGGTCAGTGATATCCGCGGCGGATATCTGCTTCAAAGCACTGCCTCCGCCTCCCAGCGCCTGATCCCCGTCTGGCGGATCACCACCGATGTAAATGATTATTATGTCAACTCCGCAAGTGGAGAGCTCTCCCGCAGCAACTAAACAGCCGCGAGCGAATATTTGTGATAAGGCATTGCATTTTTCCGGCAGATGTGGTATACATAAGTTTGAATGCGGTCTTTTGCGGCAAATTAATTTGTTTTTTCCGCGTATATGTGTCCCGCATTCTGTGAATCATAACAAAGATTTTACCGGCATTTTGCCGTTATTGCTTTTCCGATAAGGAGTTTCTATGCAAAAATATATCGTTCGTGGTGGTCGTCCACTTCATGGCGAGGTTCGCATCAGCGGCGCGAAGAACGCCGCGGTGGCGATTATTCCCGCCGCGCTTTTGGTGGACGGCGTTGTTCGTATCGAAAACGTCCCGCAGATTTCAGACGTTACGGTTTTGCTTAAAATTTTGACCCGGCTCGGCGCAAACGTGCGCTACCTCAACCCCACCGATGTGGAGATCGACTGTACCCGCATCCATACCACCCATGTTCCTCAGGAGCTGGCGCACAAGCTGCGCGCCTCCTACTATCTGATCGGCGCGCTGCTGGGTCGCTTCGGCAGCGCGGAGGTCTCCATGCCCGGCGGCTGTAACTTTGGCGGTGTGCGTCCCATCGACCAACACGTCAAGGGCTTTGCCGCCATGGGCGCCGACGTCCGCGAGGGAGACTTTATTGTCGCCCGTGCCGAGGGTGGACGCATGAAGGGCGCCAATATCTATCTGGACATCGTCTCCGTCGGCGCCACCATGAACATCATGATGGCAGCGGCGCTGGCGGACGGGACGACGATCATCGAAAACGCGGCAAAAGAGCCGCACATTGTCGATCTCGCCAACTTCCTGAACCTGATGGGTGCGAACATCAAGGGCGCCGGCACCGACACCATCCGCGTCTACGGCGTGGATTCGCTCCACGGAGGCACGTACGCCATCATTCCCGACCAGATCGAGGCGGGCACCTATATGGCCGCTGTCGCTGCGGCGGGCGGCGAGGTGCTGGTGCGCGGCATCATCCCGAAGCACATGGACTGCATCACGGCAAAGCTTCTGGAAATGGGCGTGGAGGTCGTTGAGAAGGACGACACTCTGCTCATTCGCCGCACCGGTACGCTCACGCGCACCAACATCAAAACCCTGCCGTACCCCGGCTTCCCCACCGACATGCAACCCCAGATCACAACGGTACTGGCGCTGGCGGAGGGCACGAGCATCGTGACCGAGGGCGTGTGGGATAACCGTTACCGCTACGTCGGCGAGCTGATCCGCATGGGCGCGCAGATTCGTGTCGAAGGACGCACGGCGATCGTCGAGGGCGTCCGTCACCTGAACGCCGCCACGGTGCAGGCGTTCGACCTGCGGGCGGGCGCGGCGATGGTGGTCGCGGCGCTGGCAGCGCCCGGCACCAGCGAGATTTTGAACGTGCAGTATATCGAGCGCGGTTATGAGGATATCGTCGGCAAACTCCGTTCTCTTGGCGCTGACATCGAGAGCGTGGAGTACAGCGACGAGCCTGCCCCAGCTTCCCGACAAATCGGATAGCGCTTTGGAAAAAAGCCCCAAAAGGGGCTTTTTCTTTTTGACTATTTGTGGCAACTGTGCTAGACTGTTTGTATGGACTTTTATACTCTTGCAAGCTCATCGAGCGGCAACGCCGCGCTGATTCGCAGCGGCGCCACGGCAATCCTGCTGGACGCGGGCATCTCCGCGCGGCGCATCGCGCAGTCCCTCGCGTCGCTGGGACTTGCGCCGGAGGAGCTGAGCGGCATCCTCATCACCCACGAGCACAGCGACCATGTGAACGGCATTGCGACGCTGACCAAAAAATACGCCATCCCCGTCTATGCCAGCCGCGGAACGGCACACTTTCTGCCGCAGGCGGCACGCGTCCTTCACGTCTTTGAAGCCGGCGTGGCTTTTGATATCGGTTCGCTGCATATCCAGAGCTTCCGCACCTCTCACGACGCGGCGGACAGCGTGGATTACCGGATCGACGGCGCGGACGGCTCCTTCGGCGCGCTGACGGACACCGGCTATGTCCCCGACGGCGCCGCAAAGGTACTGGAGGGCGTCGATACGCTTCTGCTGGAATCCAATCACGACGTGAGCATGCTGCAATGCGGTCCCTACCCCTATCATCTCAAGCGCCGGATTCTCGGCGAGCACGGGCACCTTTCCAACAACGCGGCAGCGGAATTTGCTCTCCACTGCGTTCAAAGCGGCACGACGGACATTTTGCTGGCGCACCTCTCTGCCGAGAACAACACGCCCGAAACCGCGGAATACACTGTCGCCCGCAAGCTGCAAGCCGGCGGTTGCTCTGTCCGCCTGGGCGTCGCGCCGAAGGATCGAATCAGCGAGGTACATGCCGTATGCAGAAGGTCACCGTCCTTTGCGTCGGAAAACTGAAAGAACATTTTTATATTGACGCCTGCGCCGAATATCAAAAACGGCTGACGCGACACTGCAAGTTCGAACTGCAAGAGCTGCCCGAACAGCGCCTCGGTGACGATCCGTCGGAGGCGGAGATTGCCGCCGCGCTGAACCGGGAGGCGGACGCTATTGAGGAAAAGCTGCCGCGCGGCGGCGCGATTGTCGCGCTGTGCGTTGAGGGCAAGCCCATGTCCAGCGAACAGCTCTCCGATACGCTTCTGCGCTACGGATCGCAGGGCGCGTCGCAGGTCACGTTTTTGATCGGCGGCAGCTTCGGGCTGTCCGAGCGCGTAAAAGCCCGCGCCGACCTGAGGCTTTCCATGTCGCCAATGACTTTCCCGCACCATCTCGCGCGGGTCATGCTGCTGGAACAGATCTACCGCGCGTACCAGATTCAAAACGGTACCCGATATCACAAATAGGAGACTTACCATGGACGAACCAAAGCTGAGCTGGGGCAGAACACCGCACGACCTCGCCGACCGCTGGCCGAAGAATGACGCCGGCGAACCGGAGACCCCCGTGTTCCTCACCTCCGCGGTAGAGGCGGACGCACAGGCTGAACTCATCATGCAGTTGCTCCGCGCCTACGACATCCCTGTCATCAAACGGTACGACAAGGACGGGACGCTGGGCAAGGTCGTGCTGGGCATGTCCGGCTACGGCGTCAGCCTCTATGTGCCGCAATCCCTGCTGGAAGACGCTCAGAACCTGCTCACGCCGTCGGACGACGGCGAAAGTGATAACTGATCGCAATATTTGTCGAAATAATTACATATAGGAGGAAAACAAATCATGGACTATCGCAAGGAATACGAGAAGTGGCTCTCTTCCCCCGCCCTGACCGCCGCCGAGCATGCGGAGCTTGAAGCGATCAAGGACGACGACAAGGAGATCAAGGAGCGCTTCTACGCGCCGTTGGAGTTCGGCACCGCGGGGCTTCGCGGCACGATGAAGATGGGCCTGCACCAGATGAACCGTTTCGTCATCAACTGGGCGACGCAGGGCTTCGCCGACGTCATCAGCGCCGAGGGCGGCGACGCCAAGGAGCGCGGTGTGGCGATCTGCATGGACTGCCGCAACAATGGCTATGACTTCGCCAAGGCGGCTGCCTGCGTCATGGCGGCGAACGGCATCAAAGTTCGCCTGTTCGACGAACTGCGCCCCACCCCGGAGCTTTCCTTCGCCGTGCGCGAATATCACTGCATCGCGGGCATCAACGTCACCGCCAGCCACAACCCCAAGGAATATAACGGCTACAAGGTCTACTGGGAGGATGGCGCTCAGCTGCCGCCCCATCACGCCGACCAGATCGCGAAGAATCTGGAGAAAATCGACATCTTCACCGGTCCGAAAACCATGGACTTCGACGAGGCGGTCAAGTCCGGCATGATCACCATTTTCGGTGAGGACTGCGACAAGCGCTTCCTCGAAGAAGTGATGAAGATGGTCAACGACTATGACAGCGTCAAGAAGGTCGCCGACACCTTCAAGGTCGTCTACACGCCGTTCCACGGCTGCGGTCATAAGCTCGTCCCTGAGGCGCTGCGCCGTCTCGGCGTCAAGCACATCATCTGCGAGCCGGAGCAGATGAAGATTGACGGCGACTTCCCCACCGTCAAGTCCCCGAACCCGGAGAACCCCGAGGGCTTCTATCTCGCCGTCGACCTCGCCAAGAAAGAGGGCGCGAACTTCATCATTGGCACCGACCCCGACAGTGACCGCGTCGGCGTTATGATCCAAAAGCCGGACGGCGACTTCCAGGTCGTCACTGGCAACCAGATGGGCGTGCTGCTGCTGGACTACCTCATCGGCGCGATGAAGCGCGCCGGCACACTGCCCGCCAACGCCGCGGCGCTCAAGAGCCTCGTCACCACCGAGATGGCGCGCAAGGTCGCGGAGTCCAATGGCGTCGCCTGCTACGACACCTTTACCGGCTTCAAGTTCATGGCGGAGAAGATGGGTCAGCTGGAAGGCAGCGGCGAAAAGACCGTCATCATGTCCTATGAGGAGAGTTACGGCTACATGATCGGTCACTACGTCCGCGACAAGGACGCCGTCACCGCCTCCATGCTCATCGCCGAGATGGCGGCATGGTACGCAACGCAGGGCATGACCCTCGCCGACGCGCTGCAAAAGCTGTTCGAGAAGTACGGCTGGTACGGCGAAAAGACGCTCAACCTCGTCATGCCCGGTGTGGACGGCGTGGAGAAGATGGCGAAGCTGATGGCTGACCTCCGCGCGAATCCCCCGAAGGAGATTGCGGGCGTCAAGGTTGTCGCCCGCCGCGACTACAAGACCGGCGTCGAGACCGACACTCTCACCGGCAAGACTTCCGAAATGGAGCTCAAGGGTTCCAACGTCCTGCGCTATCACACCGAGGACGGCACGGCGGTCATCGTCCGTCCCTCCGGCACCGAGCCGAAGGTCAAGGTCTACGTCCTGACCCAGGGCAAGGACCCCGCCGAGCGCGACGAGCGCGTGGCGAAGTACGCCGCCTGGGGCGAGAGCCTGAAGGGCTAAAACAGGATACGAGATACGACCCCATTTCTTCTTTCGCCTTGCCGAAAGAAGAAACGGTGTCGTCCGCCAAAGAAGAAAGGGCGCTTGCGCACTGCCGCGCGAGCGCCCTCTTTTTCTCGTTGTACGATACGCTGTTTTCCGACGTCGCATTGACTCTGCAATATGCCGCCGTTCGGCGGCACAACCTCTCTTTCCCCAGAGATGCCTGCCACGCAGCTTGGGATAAAAAGAAAGAACCGCCGAAGCGGTTCTTTCCCTTTTCATGTTTCTTAGAAAATGCCCTGGCACATCATCGCCTCGGCGACCTTCTCGAAGCCCGCGATGTTCGCGCCGGCAACAAGGTCGTAGCCCAGACCGTACTTCTCAGCAGCGGTGACGGAGGCGTTGTAGATGTTGGTCATGATGCCATGCATCTTGGCGTCGACCTCTTCTGCGCTCCAATACAGGCGCTCGGCATTCTGCGCCATCTCCAGCTCGGAGACGGACACGCCGCAGGCGTTGACCGCCTTGGACGGCGCAACCAGAACCTGCTTCTGACCCTTCAGGAATTCCAGCGCATCGTTGGTGGTCGGCATGTTGGCGACCTCGATGTAGTACTTGACGCCGGACTCCGCGATCAGCTTCGCGCTGTCCATGTTGACGTCGTTCTGGGTGGCAGCCGGCATGTAGATGTCGACGTCCTTGACGCCCCAGCACTTCTTGCCCTCGATGAACTCGCAGCCGAACTTGTCAGCATAGGGCTTGCAGTGCATCGGATCCTTGGCGCGCATCTCAAGGATGAAGTTGAGCTTCTCCTCGGTGCAGACGCCGTCGGGATCATGGATGTAGCCGTCCGGGCCGGCGAAGTAGGTGACCTTCGCGCCGAGCTCGGCGGACTTCTTCATGATGCCCCAGCCCACGTTGCCGTAGCCGGACATGGCAATGCGCTTGCCCTTGATGTCCTCGCCGTCGTGCTTGAGGACTTCGCACAGATAATAGACCGCGCCGAAGCCGGTCGCCTCGGGACGGAGGATGGAACCGCCGGTGCGGACGTCCTTGCCGGACAGAGCGCCGAACTCCGCGTTGCCCGCAATGCGGCGATATTGACCGTACAGGTAGCCGATCTCACGACCGCCGCAGCCCAAGTCGCCCGCCGGGCAGTCGATATCCTGACCGATGTGGCGATAGAGCTCGGTCATGAAAGCCTGGCAAAAGCGCATGACTTCGCCGTCGCTCTTGCCGATGGGATCGAAGTCGGAGCCGCCCTTTGCGCCGCCGATGGGCAGGCAGGTGAGCGCATCCTTATAGACCTGCTCGAAGCCGAGGAACTTGATGGTGTCAAGATTGACCTTGCTGGAGAAACGGAGACCGCCCTTGTGCGGGCCAAGGCTCGCGTTGAACTGCACGCGGTAGCCGCGGTTGACATGATACTTCAGCTGATCGTCCATCCAGACGACGCGGAATTCGATGGCGCGCTCAGGCTCGACCATACGCTCAAGGATGCAAGCAGCCTCATACTCAGGGTGCGCATTGATCAGGGGCTCAACGGAAAGAAGCACTTCCTCGACGGTTTGCAGGAACAGCTTTTCGTCGGGGTTCTTGGCACGGGTCTCTTCCAAAACGCGCTCAATATACTTGTTCATGGGAAACAACCTCCTTTATATTTACCCGCGATTCGGGGTACTGATGGAACACCCATCCTGTAGACAAGATTATCACGATTCATGCCAATTCTCAATGGACACGCCATGAGAAAATCAAATCTGTTTTTTGTGCAGAGCACCTAATTTTTCGTTTCAATCTTTCCGCTTTTTCATAATATCTATGAAAAATATTGCAAGGCGTCTGTCACACAGGCAGACGCCTTGCAATATTGCTGTCATACGGATTGGGGTTATGAAATCGTGATATCGTAGGCGTCGATCCAATACTGTCCGACGTCCGTGTCACGATACATTACCGTCACGCGATCGCCGACCGAAAGCAGCGGCGCAATCAGATTTTTCGCTGCACTGGCGCGGACAATGCTGCCGTCCGTATCACCTGCGCGGAGAGCGAAATAGAAGTAGGTGTTACCCTCGATGACCGCGCTGCGGATCTCTTGGATCACGCCGGCGATCTCGTGCAGCTCCGCAGTCTCCGTCGGCGCGACCTCCGTCTGCTCCTCGCCGATGAGCCCGTTCTTGGCGAGCATAGCGCGGTAATTGGTCTCGCACTCCATAACGCTTGACCCGGTGGCGACGATCTGGTACTGGCTGACGTTGACCATGGCGTACATCTTGACGAGCTGGGAGGCGTCCTTGAGCGCCATGAAGTACGTCGGCTGCTCGGCGATGTTCAGCAGCAGCGGGAAGGTGGCGTTGTAGCGCATCTGCTGCACCTGACCCTCGGCGCTGCCCATGGCGGAGAACTCCTCCGCGCCCGCGATAGCGTAGTAATGTGTCTCCTTGGTGCGCTGGTTGGAGAGGATAAAGCCGATGTTGCTCTCGTCCCCGCCGACGCTGGTGACGCCGGTGTAGACCCACACGTCGTCACCGATGGCGAGGTAGTTGTAGCCCTGCGTGGTGACGGTAACGTCCCGCTGACCGAAGATAGAGTTGAAGAAGCCGTTGTGGTACTGTCCGTAATAGTCATACTGCTCGATGATAAGGTTCGCGGAGTAGACGTGGTCGACCCAGGACGGAACCTCCTCATAATACATGCTCTCGCCGGTGAGGGCGTTGACCAGCACCGCGCCGTGGTTATCGACGCCGCCGAAGAGACCGATGGTCTTCTCCCGCTTCGCGCAGACCCAGTAGGGCGTGCCGGACTCGTCGATCTCAAAGATCGGCTCGCCGAACATCATGGTGGGATAGCCGAAGCGCAGATGGCGGTAGAGGTTGCGGGAGAAATGTTCCGCCGTGGTGTATTTCATGCCCTCGGTCAGGCGCACCACCTCGACATTCTGCGTCACCATGTCGATGACAAGGTAGGCGGGCAGACCGCTGGAGCGGTTGTTGAACCACTTGATGATGTCGCCGTAGCGCAGCGGCGTCACGCGCACCGGACGCCCCTGGTAGTTGATCTGGGTGTAGTCATCCGCGACTTCAAACTGGGACACCATGTCTGCCAGCTCACCCAGCTTGCGGTCGCCGAGGCGCTGGGCGCTGGCGCCGTCCAGCATGGGAATCTGGTCATAGCTGATTTCGTCCACCTCGGAGGCAAAGTCGCCGGGCTGAACGGTCAACAGCTTCTGGTAGGAATTCGCGCGCAGCACGACCCATGAGCTCAGTGAGCCGACGAGTCCCACGACCACCAGCGCAACCACGATAAAAAACGGTATCTTGCACTGTTTTTTCACGAAGCCAAAGTATCCCTTGGCGCCCTCGCCGGTGAAGCCGGAGGTCAGCATCGCGCAGCCGCAGTAGACCAGGCAGAGCAGGAACACGAAGCCGTAGAACTCCTCGGCATGGGGATTGAGCGCGGGCAGGCTGATGTAAAAATACACCAGCCCGAACACCAGCGTCACCGCGAGGTTGATGGCAACGCGACCCGCCTTGCTGCCAATTGCCTTGCGCGGTTTTCTGGGCTTTTTGGGGGCGGTGTTCGTGTTGATCTGGAACCCGCCCGCTGCGGGATCATAATGAATGTCCATAGCATTCTCCTTATTTAAAAAAGGTGTGGTTAGATTGTGCAACCGCATTATAGCCTATGCGGCGCAAGAACGCAAGAGCCGCCCGCAGGCGGCTCCTGTCCATCATTCCAGATTGGGGCGGAACTTGAGAAACGCCCACGTCAGAACATACAACAGCGCGTTGCCGAGGTACAGCTCAATCAACCCCAGCCACACATGGCTCCCGGTGACGTAGATCGCTGTCGGACCGTCCGCGCCGCCGATGACGCCGACGCTGCCGCTCGCAGGACCCGCGAAACGCACGGTAAAGATGAGATTGAACACCGCAAGCAGCCGGGTCAGCGCAATAAAAATCAAGATCACCATAAAGTAGTACAGCAGCCGGTGCTTGTTGAAGTTCTGGGCAATGGTGGCGACAGCGTAGAACAGCAGCGTGATGAACAACATGCCGCCCAGCGTGCTGAGCATCACATAAACCACATCGGCGGCGCTGATGTGCGCGACATAGAACCGCAGCGTGTCAAAAAGCTCCTTGACGCCGCTCCATGATGCTTCGCCCGACAGCCCGCCCGCGATGATGACGGACAGCGCCATCAGCACGCAGGTGACGAGATACCAGATGACCGCGACAAACAGCTTGGAGAGCAGCAGCTCGTGGACGCTCACCGGCAGCGTGCGGGTCAGATAGCCCTCGTCGCTGAACAGATTCTGCTTGTAGCGCTGCATAAGAATGATAAAAATGCCGATGGCAACCGCAAAAACGCTCATGCCGTAGAGAATGATGATCGCGTTGCCGGCTGTGCTGAAGCCTTCGCTCGGCAGATCGCCCCAGAAGCGCAGCACCATGCCCGCCAGCACCGCCAGCGCCAGCATCATGCCGCACAGCGGCGCCGCGATGCGCCCGGTGGCGCGGAATTCATGCTTTAATAGTTTTCCAAACATATCGCCATCTCCTCTCAATACGCAAAGACCTGGCGGAACAGCTCATCCACGCTCTTGCCCTCCGCCTCGCGGATATCGTCCACGCTGCGGTGCAGCACGACGTTCCCCTGACGCAGGAACACCACTTCGTCCAGCACCTGTTCCACGTCGGCGATGAGGTGGGTCGAGATCACCACCGCCGCGTCCTCATTGTAGTTGCCGATGATGGTTTTGAGAATATAGTCCCGCGTCGCGGGATCCACGCCGCCGATCGGCTCATCGAGCAGATACAGCTTCGCGGCGCGGCTCATCACCAGAATGAGTTGCAATTTCTCCCGCATACCCTTGGACATGGAACGGATGGTCTGGCGCTCGTCCAGCCCCAGCCGTGCCAGCATATCCTCCGCGGTGTCGCGCCGGAAGTCGGAGTAGAAATCCTGATAGTAGTCCATCGCCTGCTTCGCGGTCATCCATGTCGGCAGCGCCATGCGTTCGGGCAGATAGGACACGATCGCCTTCGTCTCCTTCGACGGCTTTTGTCCGTCGATCAGGATTTCGCCGCCGGTGGGCGTCAGCAAACCGCATGCCAGCTTGATAAGCGTCGTCTTGCCGCTGCCATTGGGTCCCAAAAGCCCGATGATCCGCCCAGGCTCCAGCGACAGATTGATGCCGCACAGCGCATCCTTCAGGCCGTAGCGCTTTTGCAGCGCCTTACACTCCAAAATGCTGCTCATTGCATCCACTCTCCTCTCATTTGCTCCAATAGGTCCACTGTTCCCGCGTGGTCATAGCCCAGCTTTTCCATCGCCGCGAGGAACTCCCGCGCCCGCGTCTCCGCGATTCTCTGCCGCTCCGCCTCAATGCGCTCCACGCTCTCGGTAACGTAGCGCCCCGCCGTTCGCTGGGTGTAAACCAGACCGCTGCGTTCCAGTTCGCTGAGCGCACGCTGCATCGTGTTCGGGTTCACACCCGCGTCCACCGCCATCTCCCTCACCGTGGGAAGGCGTTCACCGGGGCTGAATGCGCCTGCGACGATCGCCAGCGTCAGCTGCTCGCACAACTGGGTATAGATTGGGACGTCGCCGCGAAATTGCCATTCCATAAGCCTCTCCTTTCGTATTATTGTATTAAGTAACTAGTACAATAATACTGAATGTTTCGTTTGTCAAGAGGAATTGAAAAATCTTTTCATTTTGAGGAATGCCTGCTATAATGTCTCCATTCCGCAAAAAAGGGGGCGGTACTGTGCGCCGGTCTACCCATGAGCTGGCGCTGGCGGGATTGCTGGCGGCACTTGCCGTCGTGCTGCTGAGCATTGGCAGTATGATTCCACTGGCGACCTATGCCGCGCCGATCCTCGCGTCCTCCGTGCTGCTCGTCGCGCGGGAGGAGTGCCGCCCGTCCTACGCCTGGGGCTGCTTCACGGTATCCGCCGCGTTGGGAGTGATGCTCTCCGCCGACTTGGAATGCTCTCTGCTCTACGTCTTTCTTGGTTACTATCCCCTGCTCAAGCCCAGGCTCGACGCTTTGCGTCCGCGGGCGGCACGTCTGGGGGCGAAGCTGCTGCTCTGCGCAACCGCCGTCGGCGGGATGTACGCGCTGCTGCTGTATGTTTTCCATCTGGAAGCCGTGGCGGAGGAATTCGCCGCCACCGCGCCTGCCGTGCTCTGGCTGACTGCCGCTCTGGGCGCGGCGGTATTCCTGCTGTACGATCTGGCGCTCGATCGGCTCTCCGTACTCTATCAAAGAAGAAGGACACGTCGCTGACGTGTCCTTCGTTCTATTTCAGCATCGTCTCACACAGGCGCAGCGCCGCCGCTTGCTCCGCCTGCGCACGCAGCGCCGCGGCGTAGATCTCCTCAAGTCCCGCGTCATGCTCCGCGGAGGCGGCGCGGCACGCCGAAGCCTCGAACAAATCGCAGAAGCCGTCGTACACCTCGCTCTCGTCCCGCTGCTCGATCGAGCGCAGCAGAAGCTTTCGTATGACCTCAATCGGCAGAACGGACTTGAGCAGGCAGATCATGACGAGGTGTGCCAGATGCACCCGCGTGTAGCGCTTTCTCACCGGCGGCGGCATAACGCCCAGCTTGACATAGTTGTTGACCATCGACGCGGTCAGCCCCTTGCGGTCAAAGCCCGGACAGGCGCCAAGATACCGCTCGATCAGTGAAAGCACCTGATCCATGTAGAGTTCCAAATCCGGCAGCTCCGCCCAGCGCGGCAGCGTTTGCTCAACGATCTGCGCCACCGTCGGCTGTTTTTCTCCGTCCATTCGCCCGCCCCCTTTTGTTATACCATATCAAACCTAATGTAAAAAAACAAGTACAAGTTTCCATTTATCGCTTGACAACGATTTGTAAACGCTGTAACATAGTTTTAGATACTAGATTATCTAAAGAAGGTGTTTTAATGCAAGTGACCGTCTACGGAGATTCCATTTTGAAGGGCGTCTTGTTGGAAAACGGCAAATATACCGTCTCGCACGAGTGGGAGCAGAAGCTTTCGGAGCGCTTCGGCCTGCGCGTTACCAATCGCTGCCGCTTTGGCAGCACGCTTCCCAAGGCAATGGCGCGTATTGAAAAGGACAGCGAGACCGCTGGCGACGGCGAATTCGCGCTGCTGGAATTCGGCGGCAATGACTGCGACTATGACTGGGCAGCCATCGCCGACGCGCCGGAGGGCGAACATCAGTGCAAAACGCCTCCACAGCTCTTTTTGACGTGCTACCGCCGCGCCATCCGCCTGCTGCGAGAAAGCGGGCGCAAGCCGGTGCTTTCCACGCTGCCGCCCATCAACGCGGAGCTGTACCTCGGTTTTCTCTGCCGCAACGGTCTCTCCCGCGAGAACATCGTCCGATGGCTGGGCGACGTGCAGCGCATCTACCGCTGGCAGGAAAACTACTCCCAGATGGCGGAGCAGCTCGCCCGTGAGGAAAACGCGCCGCTCATCGACCTGCGCCGCCCGTTTTTGCAGGACAGCCGCTCCCCCGCCACGCTGCTCTGCGCCGACGGCATTCACCCCTCCCGCGTGGGGCAGGAGCTGATTTACGATTCCTTCTGCGCCGTGCTGTAGTGCCAAAGCGCCGCTCGCCTGAGCGGCGCTTTTTTGTGAAGTTTCCTCTTGACTTTGACGAAAAATCAGACTATAGTACGCACATTCCCACCTATACATGACATTCACTCATAGAAGAGGAATTATCTATGGAAAGCAAAAAACTGGAAGCCCTGCTCATGGCGGCAGACCTTGGCAGCTTCACCAAAGCGGCGGAGGTGCTGGGCTACACCCAGTCCGGGCTGACCCACATGATGAACTCGCTGGAGCGGGAAATCGGCTTTCCGCTGCTCGATCGCGGGCGACACGGCGTCCGGCTGACCGAAGAGGGCGAAAAGCTGGCGCCGCTGATGCGGGAGTTTCTGCGCGCGGGCGCGGAGCTGGACGACACGGTGGCGCAGCTCTCCGCCTCCCGCAGCGAGACCATCCACGTCGCCGCCTACGCGAGCCTCGCGATGCACTGGCTTCCCGCCATCATTCAGGCGTTTCGCGCGGAGAATCCCACCGTGGACGTGGATATCCGCATGGCGGATCATGTGGACGCGCCGTACAAGCTGCTCTCGCAGGGCAAAATGGACGTGATCTTTGTCAGCCGTCAGGAGCCGGGTCCCTATGACTGGGTGCATCTCAAGGACGACGTGATGTACGCCGTGCTGCCGAAGGACTATCCCACCGGCGGACGCGCCGCGTTTCCGCTGCGCGAGTTTGACGGCAAAGACTTCCTGATGCCCGCGCAGGGCTTTGACAAGGACATTCTGCGCATCTTCGACCGCGAGGGCGTCCACGCCAACATCCAACCCACCGTGGTGGATGACGCGACGGTGGTGAGCATGGTGGAGCATGGGCTGGGCATCAGCATGATGACGGAGCTGACCCTCAAGGGCAGAACCGAGCGAGTGCTTACGTTGCCCGCGGAGCCCGCCGCCTCCCGCGAGTTAGGCGTCGCGGTTCGCTCACTGGACGACGCGCCGGACATTCTCAAGCGCTTCATCGCCTGCACACAGCGCATCGTGCGGGAACTGTCACAATGAAAGAGGTGTGTTATGTTAACATTTAAACCTGTTACGCAGCGCGATCTGTCCCGCCTGCGGCAATATTATGAGCACTGCCCCTACCGTCTGTGCGAATATTCCGCGCTGGTGAAGCTGATGTGGCGGGAGCACCTGCACTCCGCCTGGGCGGAGGCGGCAGGATGCCTCGTCATCTGCAACTGCATCAACGGCAAGCACTGCTTTGACTATCCCGTGCCCGGCGCGGAGGGTGACGTGGACGCGGCGCTTTCCGAGATCGAAGCGACGTGCATGGAAAAGGATATCCCACTGGAGATTTCCGTGGTCCCTGCCAGTGAGGCGCCGCATCTGCTCTCGCGCTATCCCCGCTTCCGGCTGACCAACATCCGCTCATGGCGGGACTATCTCTACACGGCGGAGTCCATGCGGGATTTCCCCGGACGGCACTACTCTGGGCAACGCAACCACGTCAACAAATTCCACAAGCTCTACCCCGACGCGGTGTTCCGTCCGCTGGGCAAAGACGACGCCGCGCTCATTGAGCAGTTCTGGATCGACTACGACCAGGTGTTCACCAAGGACTCCATGAAGGCACAGCGCGATCTGCGACTGTCCAAGCAGATGTTCAAGCTCATCCATCGCCCCTATTTTCTCGCCGGCGGTATGGAGCTGAATGGCAAGCTGCTGTCCATTGCCATGGCGGAGCGCTGCGGAGACACGCTGCACATCCACATTGAGAAGGCGCTCTACGGCTACGAGGGCGTATACCCCACCACCGTGCAGGAGTTCGCCCGCCATTACGCCGTAGACGGCGTGCGCTGGCTCAACCGCGAGGACGACGCGGACGACAAGGGGCTGCGTACCTCCAAGCTGCAATACCTGCCCTCGGAGTTGGCGGAGAAGTACTGCTTCGACGTGGAAAACGAACTCTACGGGCAATCCGATATCCCGACGCTCACCACGGAGCGTCTGGCGCTCTCGGCGTTCACGGAGGCGGACAAAGCTGCCTACAACGCCCTGTGTCTTGACGATGAGCGCAACAAGTATTGGGGCTACGACTACCGTGACGACTGGAAGGGCGAGCCGCTGGAGGACTATTTCCTGAACGTCACGCGAAAGGATTTTGCCCGCCACACCGCCATCAACTTCGCTGTGCGTCTGGACGGCAAGTGCATCGGCGAGGCGATCCTCTACCACTTCGACGGTCGCGGCGGCGCGGAACTGGGCTGCCGCATCGCGCCAGAGTACGCATATCATGGGTATGGGACGGAGGCGTTTGCCGCCGTCGCCGACTGGGGGCTGTATGAGTTGCAGCTTGCCCACGTCGTCGCCAAGTGCTACAAGCAGAACGAAGGCTCCCTCCGCATGCTCTCGTCCTGTATGCGCCGCGTCGGCGAAGACGACACATTCTACTATTTCAACAAGGAAGTTTGACGGATGACCCTGCTCGGTTTTTGTCTCGACCTGCTGATCGTCGTGCTTTCCGCCTTTGGTACGCGGATACACTTTGCGATGTTCGGCTGGACGATGTTCCAATATTACACGCTGTGCAGCAACCTGTTTCTGCTGCTCGCCTGCGCCGTGCAGGCGTGGTACGAGGGCTGTGTCCTGCTGGGCAAACGTCTGTTCATCCCCAGCTGGGTGCGGATTTTAAAGTATCTCGCCGTCTGCACGGTAATGGTCACGTTTTTTGTGGTGATCTTCATTCTCGTGCCCATGGCGGGGGGACTGTCCCAGCTCGGCTATTATCTGTTTCACGGCGCGATGCTTCATCACCACACGCTCTGCCCGCTGCTGGGTGCGGCGTCCTATGTTTTCGTCGACCGCGTTTCCCTGCCCGACCGCCGCGTGACGCTCTGGGCGCTGGCGCCGACGGTGGTCTATGCCGTCGTCGCCACGGCGCTCAACCTCGCCCGCGTGCTCCGCGGGCCGTATCCGTTCCTGTACGTCTACGAGCAGCCTGTGTGGGCAAGCGTCGTGTGGTACGTTGTGATCCTCGGTCTCGCGTGGGCGCTGGCGTATCTGGTATGGTGGCTCGCGCAGCGCTTCAGCGATGCGCGCGAGAGCGGTCCCGACCTGCCGGAGGCGCTGGCGTGGACGGAGGACGGCTACCTCAAGGATCAGGACGCGCTGTCCGCCTACACCTACCGAACAATCCCCGCGAGCATCAACGGTTGCGGTCCGGTCGCGGTCTTCGATCTGCGGCGTCACGAAGGTCACGCGGTTGCGTTCGCCGACGTACTCGCGGAGATGGACGCGCTGCACCCGCTTTGCATCCCCGGTCCGACCTTCATGCGCGCCATGCAGCGATACTGCGCAAGGCACCTCCCAGGCTTCCGCGAGGTACACGGAGCTGTCCTTGACGCGGCGGAGAAAAGCCGCATGGGCATTCTGCGCTACCACGAGGAGATGGTGCCGCATTTCGTCCCGTATTTTCGCGTGGGCGGAGACCGGTTCCGCTTTTTCAATGTCAGCGCCGGGCAGGAGGATTTCACCGCCACATGGACAGAATTCGCCGCCGGTCACTTCCGCGGCGGCAGCGTGAAGCTCATTTATTGGGAATAGACCATCCGACCTCCGGTCATACTAGGAAAAACTGGTATGCCGGAGGTTTTCTATGCGCTTCACCATGGACTTTGACCGCGACGCACGGCAACTCGACGCACTGTTGGGCGTCGGGCGCAGCTTTGACGTGGTCGCCCGCGATTTCTACGCCGGGCGGCGTCGATGCCGTCTCTATCACATCGACGGTTACGGCGACAGCGCCGTGATCGAGCGTATGCTGGATCACCTGCTCTCGCTGGACACCACCATCGAGGCGCGGGACGCCCAGGCGTTTATCGACCGCTACGTCACCTTTGCGCAGGCGGAGGCGGAGGGCGACCTGGAGACCGCCGTCATCGCCGTGCTGCAAGGGAAAACCCTGCTGCTTGCCGACGGGTTTGCCGAATGCGTGCTGGCGGACGTCAAGCAGTACCCCGCCCGCAGCGTGGACGAGCCCGCCTCCGGCAAGGTGCTGCGCGGCGCGCACGACGGCTTCATCGAAACGCTGCTGGTGAACACAGCACTGCTGCGCCGCCGCATCCGCGATCCCCGGCTGACGCTGGAGGGACACCAGATCAGCGAAAAGTCCCGCGCGGACGTGGCGCTGTGCTATCTGGAGCACAAGGTCGACCGCGACCTGTTGGAGGAAATCCGCCGCAAGCTGGACGCCATCGACATCCGCTCCGTGTCCATGAGTCAGGAGAGCATCGCCGAGGCGCTTATGAAGCCCCAGTGGTGGAACCCCTTTCCCAACGTGCGCTACACTGAGCGTCCCGACGTCGCCACCGCCTGCATCATGGAGGGCAGCATCATTCTGCTGACGGACAATTCCCCCGCCGCCATGATCCTGCCCACCAATTTCTTTGACTTTGTGCAGGAGGCAAACGATTTCTATTTCCCGCCGCTGATCGGCTCGTACCTGCGGATTCTGCGCTACGTCGTGTTCCTGCTGACGCTGTTCATCACGCCCGTGTGGTACGCACTGGTGAAAGGCGGCGCGACGCAGGGCTTTTTGCATTTTCTCGCCATTGTGGAGGACTATGAGGTGCCGCTGCTGCTGCAGCTGCTGTTCGCGGAATTCATCGTCGACCTCATCAAGCTCACCAGTCTCAACACGCCGCCGGTGTTCTCCAATTCGTTCTCCATGATCGGCGCACTGGTGCTGGGTGACTTTGCCGTGCAGGCGCACTGGTTGGTGCCGGAGGTGCTGGCGTACATGGCGTTCGTTGCCATCGCCAACTTTGCCCAGCCCAGCTATGAGCTGGGCTATGCCTTCAAGCTGCTGCGGCTGCTGCTGTTGCTGCTCGTCGGTGCGCTGGGCTGGGTCGGGCTGCTCCTCGGCGTCGCCGCCATTGTCGCTCTGCTGGTCACCAACAAGCCCATCGCGGGCAAGGGCTATCTCTACCCGCTGATTCCCTTCAACGCGAAAGCACTCCGCGAGCTGCTCATCCGCCACCCCATCAGCCGGGAAAACACCTAAAAATCCATTGCGCCCCGCGCTTTTTCGCGTTATACTGTTGCCATCTTGATTCTTTGGGAGGATTCCACAATGGAACGGTATTTCGGCGAAAGCACTCCGAAGCTGGGCTTCGGCATGATGCGCCTGCCCAAAAAGCTGCTGAAAATTGACGTCGAGCAAACCAAGCAGATGGTCGATCGCTTTCTTGACGCGGGTCTCACCTATTTTGACACCGCCTACGTCTATGTCGGCTCCGAGGAGGCGACGCGCAAGGCGCTGGTCGAGCGCCATCCCCGTGACAGCTTTACGTTGGCAAGCAAGCTCAATGCGTGGCTCGGCGCGTTCAGCGAGAAGGGCGCCAAGGAACAGCTTTACACCAGTCTCAAGCGGGCGGGCGTCGAGTATTTCGACTATTACCTGCTTCACGCGCTGCAAAACAACAACTATCAAAAATACGACGAGTACGGCATCTGGGACTACGTCCGCGAGCAGAAGAAGGCAGGGCTTATCCGCCACTGGGGCTTTTCCTTCCACGGTACGCCCGATCTGCTCGACGAGCTGCTGACGAAGAATCCCGACGCGGAGTTCGTGCAGCTCCAGCTCAACTACGCCGACTGGGAAGACCCCAAGGTCGCCTCTCGCCGCTGCCATGAGGTCGCCCGCAAGCACGGCAAGTCCATCGTTGTCATGGAGCCGGTGAAGGGCGGCGCACTGGCAAAGCCTCCCGCCGAGGTGCAGAAGATCCTCAAGGACGCCAACCCCGACGCGTCCTTCGCCTCCTGGGCGATCCGCTACGCCGCGTCGCTCGACGGCATCCTCACGGTGCTCTCCGGCATGTCTAACATCGAGCAGATGGAGGACAACCTCTCCTACATGCGCGACTTCCAGCCGCTGACCGACGACGAGCGGGCGGTCATCCGCCGCGCACAGGAGGCGATCGGCAAGATTGCCCACATCCCCTGCACCGCCTGCCACTACTGCACCGAGGGATGTCCCCAGGGCATCCCCATCCCGGATATCTTCGCCGCCCGCAACCGCCAGCTGGTCTGGGGTCAGCTCGAACGCGGCGAGAGCGACTATGCGGAGCTTGCCAAGGAGGGCAACGTCGCCGACGCCTGCATCGCCTGCGGGCAGTGCGAACGTGCCTGCCCCCAGAGCATTGACATCATCGCGCGGCTTCAGGAGTGCGCAGAGCATTTCAAGAAGTAATTTTAATGTCAATTATTACAGAATGTTGTCAAAAAAGCGGCGGCTGCCCTGCACAGGACAGCCACCGTAAATTTATGATTGACAATCCATCGGCGAATGCGTATAATGCAGATAGTTGAATGATTGCTCAACTATTTGCAAAGGAGGTGTGGACATGGAGCAGGCTTTCTGCTGTGAACGGGAGGTCATCCACGAGGACGTGGTGGCGGAGGTGCGCGGCAAGCTGAGCGGTTTGGAGGAATACGCGGAGCTCGCCAACCTGCTGAAGCTTTTCGGCGACCCGACACGCGCGCGGCTGCTGCACGCGCTTGAGATGCATGAGCTGTGCGTCTGCGATCTGGCGGCGCTGCTGGGCGTCACCAAGTCGGCGGTATCGCACCAGCTCAAGATGCTGCGGCTGGCAAACCTCGTCAAGCCCCGGCGAGACGGGCAGGTGGTGTACTACTCCCTCGCTGACGACCACGTCCGCGCCATTTTGGAAATGGGCTTTGAGCATATTCGGGAATGAGGAGGTCAAAACCATGAAGAAAAAATTCCACTGCGAAGTCGACTGTGCCAACTGTGCGCAGAAGCTTCAGGACGCGCTGAGCAAGCTCGATGGCGTGGACGAGGTGTCCGTCAACTTCATGACCCGGAAGCTGACCCTCTCCGCCGCGGACGAACGATTTGACGAAGTGTTCGACGCGGTGGTCAAAAAGGCGCAGCAGATCGAGCCGGACACCGTCATCACCGCGTAAGCGCCATGACCTCGAAGCAGAAAAAGATGCGCACGCGCATCCTCGTCACGATAGTTCTCTACGCCGCCGTATTCGCCTTTGACCGTCTGCTGCTGCCGGACTGGCTGCCCGCAATCGCGCGGCTCCCGCTGTATATTGTGCCGTATTGGCTCATTGGCTGGGACGTACTGCGCAAGGCGTGGACGAACATCCGGCACGGTCAGGTGTTTGACGAGTGCTTCCTCATGGCGGTGGCGACCATCGCGGCGTTTCTCATCGGCGAATACGCCGAGGCGACGGCGGTCATGCTGTTCTATCAGATCGGCGAGCTGTTTCAGGGTGTCGCCGTGGGCAAGGCGCGTGCCTCCGTCACAGAACTGATGAATATTACGCCGGAGTACGCGAACGTGGAGAGTGTCACCGGGCATCTGCGGACCGCGGACCCCGCAAGCGTCCGCGTAGGCAGTGTGATCGACGTCAAAGCGGGCGAGCGCGTGCCGCTGGACGGTGTGGTAATCACCGGCGAGAGCTTTGTGGACACGTCGGCGCTGACCGGCGAGTCCGTGCCGCGCCGCGTCACGGTGGGCGACGAGGTGTTCAGCGGAAGCATCAACGGCGACGGTCTGCTCCGCGTGCGTACCACGAAGGCTTACGAGGAGTCCACCGTTGCCAAGGTGCTGGAGCTGGTGGAGAGTGCCAGTGAGAAAAAGGCGCGGCTGGAGCAGTTCATCACCCGCTTCGCCCGCGTTTATACGCCCGTGGTAACGGTCAGCGCGCTGTTGCTCGCCCTCTTTCCGCCCATTTTCTTTCATCAGCCGCTGAGTGAATGGGTGCGCCGCGCCTGTATTTTCCTGATCGTCTCCTGTCCCTGCGCGTTGGTGATCTCGGTGCCGCTGGGGTTCTTCGGCGGCATCGGCGCCGCGTCCCGCATCGGCGTTCTGGTTAAGGGCGGCAACTACCTGGAAGCCCTCGCGGACTGCGACACGCTGGTGCTGGACAAAACCGGCACGCTGACCATGGGCAACTTCAAGGTCACGCAGTTCATTCCCGCCGACGGCTATCGCACCGATGAACTGATCATGGCTGCCGCCGCCGCGGAGGCATTCTCCAATCATCCGGTGGCGGAGTCGCTGCGCTCGGTATACACCGAGCCGGTCAACACCTCCCGCCTGACCGATATGCGCGAGCTGCCCGGACTCGGTACACACGGCTACTGGAACGGCAAAGAATTGATGGCGGGCAACGCCAAACTGCTGGCGCAGTACGGCATCACCTGCGAGCCGCGCACGGAACTGGGTACGGTGGTGCACGTCGCCTATGACGGCAATTATATGGGCTGCTTTGTCGCTTCCGATACGATCCGAGACGGTGCGGCGGAGGCGATGAAAGGCATCAAACGTGCCGGCGTAAAGGAGATCGTGATGCTCTCCGGCGACCTGACGGTCCTCGTGGAGGGCACCGCGGCGCTGCTGGGCATCGACACAGCCTATGGCGAGCTGATGCCCGCCGATAAGGTGGCAAAGCTGGAGGAGTTGCTGGACCGCCCCCACCGCGGCAAGGTCGCCTATGTGGGCGACGGCATCAACGACGCGCCGTCGCTGATGCGCGCGGACGTTGGCATCGCGATGGGCAAGCTCGGCTCCGACGCCGCCATTGAAGCGGCGGACATTGTTCTGATGGACGATGGGTTGTACAAGATCGCCGCCACCGTCGATATCGCCCGCAAGACCACCCGCATCGTGCGAGAGAATGTGGTGTTTGCGCTGGCGGTCAAGTTCGCTGTGCTGATTCTCGGTGCGCTGGGCTATGCCACCATGTGGCTCGCCGTGTTTGGCGATGTGGGCGTCACGGTGCTGGCGGTGCTCAACTCCATGCGCTGTCTTACCTATCGCAAAAAATAAGAGCTGCTTTTCGCAGCTCTTATTTTTTGCCCAGCTCCCAGAATGCCACCGCGCTGGCGGCGGCAACGTTGAGCGAATCCACGCCCCGCGCCATAGGGATGCGCACCGTGTAGTCGCACGAGGCGATGGTACGCGGTGCCAGTCCGTCCCCCTCGGCGCCGAGGACAACGGCGAGCCTCGGCTCCGCCGCCACCGCCGCGTCGTCGATGGATATCGACTCGTCCGTCAGCGCCATGGCGGCGGTTTGAAAGCCCAGCGCGTGCAGGCGCGCGCTCCAGTCGTCGTCAACATGCGTCCACGGGACCAGGAACACATTGCCCATGCTCACGCGCACCGCGCGTCGGTACAGCGGGTCGGCGCAGCCGCGCGTGAGCAGTACCGCGTCCATGCCAAGCGCCGCTGCGCTGCGAAAAATCGCGCCCACGTTGGTGGGGTTCATCACGTCCTCCAGCACCGCGATGCGCCGCGCATTCGCGCACACCGTCTCCGGCTGCGGCTCAGGCTTACGCCGCATGGCGCAGAGGACACCGCGGGTCAGCTGAAAGCCCACAAGCCGCGTCAGCACCTCCAGCGGCGCGGTGTAGACCGGTACGTTGCAGCGCCGCACGATCTCGCGCGCCTCGCCTTCGATGTGCTTCGGCTCCAGCAGCAGAGACAGCGGCTCATAGCCCGCGTCCAGCGCCCGCTCAATGACCTTGGGGCTTTCCGCGATGAACAGCCCGCTCAATGGCTCATCATAGCGCAGCAGCTCCCGCTCGGAAAGCCGCGCGTAGACGTCCAGCTCCGGCGAGGAAAAATCGGTGATCTCACGGATGTCGCTCATGCCGCGTCACCGTCCGTTCCGCAGCGCCGCCGCCCGTTCAGCAAGGCGTCGCATCATCCGCTCCTCAAAGGAGCCGGGGATCGGCGCCGTGCCGCCCTGCGGCAGCAGGACCGCGGTCGAGCGCTCCACCGTCACGTTCTCCAGCTCCACGTCCAGTCCCGCCTGACGGACAGCGCCTTGCAGGGCGTCCACCAGCCTCTGCCTGACCCGCGTGGAGTTGAGCAGCAACAGCGCCTGTTTTTCCAGACTCTCACCGGAGAGGTGCGTCCCCATCTGCACCGCCAGCTTCGCGGCGCTCTTTAAAATGGCGTACTCGCTGCCAATGCGCTCGATGCCGTCGTTGACCAGAGGGCTGCGCAGCAGCGCACTGTAATCGGCGTCCACCTGCTCCGCCAGCTGCGCCAGACGACTGCCCGGCCGGTCCAGCGCGGCAAAACGCCCAACGCGCACGATGCTTGCGCCGAACAGCTCCGCAAGGTGTCGGTTGGCGGAGTCCCGCATCCGCTCCTCATGGGCAGAAACCAGCCACACCACCATACGATCCTTGTCATCCGCGCTCATTTCCTCCAGCAGCGCACACGCCGCCGGAACCGCCTCGGCGCCGAGTCCCGCGAGAAAACGGTCGGTTTCGTTCGGCGCGGATTTCGCGGCACAGTGCTCCACCAGCTGAGGCAGCAGCACCTCCACGCAGCCGCGATAGTCCACCCGCGCCACATCCAGTTGCAGGTTCAGCATCGCTCACTCTCCGAGTTCACTGCGCAGCACCTTGCCGATGTTCCAGGTGTACGCCGCGCGCTGCGCCGCTTCCAGCCGCTCCTCCGGCGTCTTATAGTCAAACGAGCCGGTCTGCGAGCCACAGTCCATGCACATGACATACCAGCTCCAGCCGCGCTCCTCCTCCAGCAGTGCCGCGCCGCCGCAATAGGGGCAGTCCTGCAAATCAATCTGCTCATAGATATCCATAGATGGTTCCTCCGTCGTTTCTGTCTGAATCAGTCTCCTTAGATTGTACGGGATATTTTTTTGCTGTCAAGCCAAAATTCGCGGCATTTTCTCCATGCCTCCTTGCATAATTCGTCGAAAACGGCTATGATGGCAGTATCCCAGAGTGAGGAGGCTCCGCCATGGCAAAAGCCCCCAAAAAGAAAAAAGAGAAGAAGGAAAAGAAGCCCCGGCGTCCCAAGCGTGTCCCGCTGCCTCCCGTGCCGCTGACTCCGCGTGATATGCTGCTTTCGATTGGCGCGTCCCTGTTTTTCGTTCTGAGCTTCGTCTGCATGCTTCTGGCGCTGCAAGCCGCCATCCACGGAGATGGGCAAGCGCCTGTCCGCCGCACCCCATCCCGCTCCGCGACCAGCGCCGCACAGAGCAGCATGTGGTTTGGTCTGCCCGACGGAAGCTTTGTCAACGAACTGGGCGACCCGTTTGTCGCGCCGCCGACGACGGTCTATCAGCCGCCGCAGCCGGAGGCGCCCGCAGCGCCGGAGCCGGAGGTCGCGCCCGCTCCCGCGCCAGAGGTCGAAACGCCCGACCAGCCCGCCGAGCCGGAGACGCCCACCGAGGAGCCTGCCCCCATCTCCAACGGGCAGGACTGGACGATCATGGTCTGGATCGCGCAGCGGGGCGGTCGGTATCACAGCCGCAGCGACTGCCCGGAGATCGGCTCCGCCACGCCGCGGGAGGCAACCATTCAGGAAGCTGTGGCGCTGGATTGTACGCGCTGCGAAAGCTGCTGGCAAGATTAAACACAAGACGCCGCCCCACCGGGCGGCGTCTTATCACTACAGGATCAGCCGCGCTGCGGAGAGTACCGCCAGCAGCAGCGCGTTGATCAGCGTGAACACCAGCAGGTACCGTCCCGCACGGGCGTTTCTGCTGCGGGTGTAGAGCTTGAGACTGATGAGACTCGCAAGGCTCGCGATGGGCGTCCCCAGACCGCCGATATCCACGCCAAGCAGCAGCTCACGGGCATTGTCCGTAAAGCCGGACAGCAGCAGCGCCGCAGGCACATTGCTGATGATCTGGCTCGCCAGCACCGCGGTCAGATATTCGCGCCCGTCCAGAAGCTGCCGCAGCAGGCGATCCACTGCGTCCAGTCGGGCGAGGTTCCCCGCGAACACAAAGAACGCCACAAAGGTGAGCAGCAGCATAAAGTCCGCCGCCAGCAGCATCTTCCGGTCAAAAATCAGCAGCGCCAGCGCCACGATCCCCAGCATTGCCTGCCACGGGAGCACCCGGAACACCGCAAGAAGGCACACGGTGAACAGCGCGAGGTATAACCCCAGTCTTCGGCGATCCATGTCTGGCTTCTCACCCAGCTCCGCGCGGAGCACCGTGCGCGGCAGCAGCAGGCACAGCAGCAGCGTCAGCGCCAGCGACAGCGCCCAGATCGGCGCTGTGACGCGGAAGAAGTCCGCCGCGCTGAGACCGTAATAGGCGTAGAGGTACAAATTCTGCGGATTGCCCACCGGCGTCAGCATACTGCCAAGGTTTGCGGCGACAGTTTGCAGCGCAACGATCCAAATGAGCTCCGCCTGCCGCCCCGTCATACCCAGCAGAACTACGGCGAAGGGCACAAAGGTCAGCAGCGCCACGTCGTTGGTAATGAGCATGGAGGTGAAGAAGGTCACCGCCACCAGCAGTGCGCCCATGCCCCGCGCGGTTTTTGCCCGCAGGCAGACGATATGGGCGAGGCAGGTAAACACCCCCGCGTTTCGCAGTCCCCCCACCACCAGCATCAGCGCGTAGAGCAGCGCCAGCGTGCGAAAGTCGATATAGCCGAGATACGCGGCGTCCGGCGGCACCAGCAGGCAGCTCACCGCCGCCGCGACCGACGAGATCACCAGAATCGGCTCTTTTTTGAAAAAAGTCAGCATGCTCTCTCACCTCTCATACAGCGCCCGCCAGATGTCTGACAGAGCACAGCTTGACACGCTGCCCGGCGCCGGAGAACACGCGCTTCTGGCTGGAAGCTTCCGCCATGCTCCGCGCCTTCCTTTTCCGCCGCCCATTATAATCGTGCACCGCGGATTTGTAAAGGCAGCCGTGGGCAAAACGAGAGCCGCAGCGGTTCCGCTGCGGCTCTCATTTCATCTCCATCATAATGCGTACTGAAAACAAGAAGTTTTCATTGCAGTCGCTTTGCTTTGCACAACGGCACGTCTCTACGAAATGCTACGCGCCTGCGGCGCTATATAAACGGAATCCTTCCACTTTCTATAGCATTTCATCTTCAGATATCCAGCGCGGCGTGATAGCCCTGGTACACCGCGTGGGTGATGGTGTCGGGCTTCACGCAGTTGCCGATGGCGAAGAACTTCGGTGCGCTGCCGCGCAGCTCCTCCACCACGGCGGTGTTGGGCTTGAGACCGAGACCGCAGAGGATGGAATCACCGGGGATGCTCACCTTCGCTCCGTCCGCCGTGGAGCAGACCACGCCGTCCGCTCCCGCGCTCTCGCACTTGCAGCCGGTATGGACCTCCACATGATTCTTCTCCAGCTCCGCCATCAGCAGCGGACGGTAGCGCACGTTGGCGTCGGGGCAAAGCTGATCGCGCATCTCGACAAGATGCACCTTCTTGCCCTCGCGGGCAAGGCACACCGCCAGCTCGCAGCCCACCAGACCGCCGCCGAGGACGATGGCGGTCTCACCGATCTCGTCCTTGCGGAGATAATAGTCCTCCGCGGGGATCATGTTCGGCGCTTCGCGCAGGCCGGGAATCGGCGGGATCAGCGGCTCGCTGCCCGCCGCGACAATCAGCGCGTCGGGCGCTTCCTTCTCGACATACGCGCGGTCGACGCGGGTATTGAGCCGGATCTCCACGCCCTCCATGTCGCAGAAATGCTTGTAGGTACCCGCGAGCTGGTACATCTCGTATTTGAACGGGATCGCGGCTTCGCCCTTCAAAAGTCCGCCGATCTCGTCCGTCGCCTCGCAGAGCGTGACCTTGTGACCACGCCGCGCCGCGGTATAGGCGGCGTACAGCCCACCGGGGCCTCCGCCGACGACGAGCACCTTCTTCGGGTGCGGGGACTTGGGAATTTCGCCGAAGCCCTCGTTCTCGCGGCCGATGAGCGGGTTCACCGTGCAGCGGCGCGTGAAGGTGGACGCGCGCTCCGCCATGCAGGTGAAGCAGCGCAGGCAGCGCACGATCTCGTCGTCGCGGTTTTCCATGACCTTGTTCGGCAGCTGATTGTCCGCGAGGAGCTGGCGCGCCATCTCCACCACGTCCGCCTTGCCTGAGGCGATAATCTCCTCCATCATGGTGGGATCGCTCAGGCCGCCGATGGTGGCGACGGGCTTTTTCACATGCTTCTTGATCTCCGCCGCGAGGTAGACGTTGCGCCCGTGTTCCTCGAACCACGACGGATGGGTGATGCCGAAGGTCTTTTGATAGGTGCCCGCGGTAACGTGGATGAGGTCGACGTACTCCTCGATCGCCTGCGCGATGCGGATACCCTCGTCCAGATGGTAGCCGCCGTCGACGAACTCGTCGCCGCTGAGGCGAAACTCGATCGGGAAGCCGGGACCAACCGCCTTGCGCACCGAGGTCAGCACTTTCCTGGCAAAGCGCACGCGGTTTTCAAAGCTGCCGCCGTACTCGTCGGTACGGTGGTTGAAGAGCGGCGAGAGGAACTGGTTGATGAGCCAGCCGTGGCCGCCGTGCACCATGACCATGCCAAAGCCCGCGCGCTTGGCGAGCGCCGCGGTGGTGCCGTAGGCCTCCACGATCTCGTCGATCATCGCCTTGTCGAGCGCCTTGATCTCCACGCCGTCGGCGCGGACGCCCGCGGACGGACCCCACTGCGCCATAGACGCCTTTTTGTTCTTGTCCGCGAGATACGTCCCCGCGAACTGGCCGGAGTGGGACAGCTCCACCGACGCGATCGCGCCGTGGCGGGAAATCGCGTCCGCGGTATAGGTAAAGCTGGGCAGGCTCTCGGGGATACTCAGATCAAGACGATACGCGTGGCTGCCGTCCGACGGGTGCACCATGCACTCCGAGACGGTGACCGCCGCCGCGCCGCCGTAGGCGCGCAGCTCGTAGAACTTGACGGAGCGCGGCCCGATGCAGCCGTCCGCCGTGATGTCCGTGCCGCCCATGGGCGAGGAGAACATGCGGTTGCGGAAGGTGGTGCGCCCCAGCGTGATGGGTGAGCAGAGATGCGGATACTTCTGTTCCATATTGTTTCTCCTTAATCCATAATTTCGTAGAATTTGATGATCGGGCCCTTTTCGCCGGGGTGCCCCTCCCCGCGGAATTTGCGCTGATGCAGGTACTGCGCCAGCGTCTCGCTGTCCGTCAGGAACGTCGGCACGGTGGTGAATGGCTTCGGCTGTTCGCCGTTGGTGAACCAGCCCTCGTTGTCCACATAGATGCGGCAATCCTTGCCCGCGCTGTCCTTGCCGATCAGCATATAGCGTGCCGACATGTTGCGCACGCCGACCGCGTTGGTCACCTGTGTGTCCACACCGCCGGGCGCGACGACGCCATTGAATATCTCGCCCTTGACCGTGCCGACAAAGGGCAGCATCTTGACCTTGCAGCCCGGTCCGGTCAGGTCCACGACCTTCTCCGGCTCCAGCTCCACATAGACTTCCATGATGAGTTTGTCCGCCATGAGAATTCCTCCCTTATCCCACCAGCGCCGTCCACAGCGCCGAGATCACAAATGCCAGCGGCAGACTCGGCAGCAGGTTCAGCACCTTGATATCGGTTTTGATGCGGCTCAGCCGCAGACCCGCCGTCAGCGTCACAATGCCGCCCACGGCGGAGAAATCTGCGATCATCTCCGGCGTGATGTAGGGCGCAACCAACCCCGAAACGAAAAACAGCAGCATGAACACGCAGAATTGCGGCACGCCCAAACAGGGAATGATCTTCCCCAGCAGCGCGCCGAAGATGCAGGCGGTGATACCGTCGAGAATCGCCTTAGTGACGAGGAGGCTGCCGTCGCCGGTCATGCCTTCGTAGAGCGAGCCGTACCAGCCCGTGCCGCTGAAGCAGAACAACACCACCACGGTGGTCACCTGCATGAGATAGGTCTCGTCCGCGTTCACACCGCTCATCAGCTTGCCGGTCAGCTTCGTGACAAGCTTGTTGACGTTCTGCTCCAATTGCAGCGCCTCGCCGACGAGCGCACCGACGATCATCGACAGCACTGCCGCGGACAGGGTATGCACGCGCAGAATCAGCACAATGCCCATCACCAGCGCCGCCATACCCAGCATGTTGTTCAGCAGCGATTTCCAACGGTCGGACAGCCGGCTTCCCAAAAGGCAGCCGAGGACGCCGCCCACAACGACGGAGGATACGTCCGTCAAAATTCCGGTTGGCAATAGACTCCAGCCCATAAGTTTCCCTCCTATTGCATAATTTGATCTACTTGATCCATGAAGAAACTCAGCGCAACAAAGTCCGGGTCGTCGAAGTCACGCCCGAAGCAGAACATCCGCATGTCGCGGCTCGCCATCCCCGGTTCCCCCCACGCGGCGCATTCCGCCTTCACGGGGTCAAAAGCGTCGATCAGGCGCAGCATTTTGTCGATGAAGTCCGCGCCCAGCGGCTCCGGCCAGTGAGCGCTTAAAATGTCGCGGATGGGCAGCCGCTTCGTCTTTTCCAGCGCCGCGCGGTAAACGCTCAGCGGTACGCCCGCGCCGTAAAACACGCGTTTCAGGATCGCGTCGCCGGAGAGCAGCAGCCGCGTGTTCTCGTCAAAGAGCGCAATGCTGCCCTTCGTATGTCCGGGAATCTCCACCGTTTGCAGGGTTCGTCCGCCGAGATCGATGCGCTCACCGTCGCGCAGATGCGCAAAACGGTAGCTTCCGCCGCGCTTCACCGCGTCGCAAGCCTCCCGCTGCCCCGGAACACGGTAAAACAGCACGCCGTCATCCGTCTCCGGCGTCTCGTGTTCGCCGACAAATACCGTGTCAAACTGCCCGTTGCCGCCGGAGTGATCCGGGTGGACATGGGTATTCATCACCACCAGCGGCAGATCGGTCAGCGTGCGGACGTATGTCTTGAGGTCGGAAAGCCCAAAGCCGGTGTCGATGAGCAGCGCCTTGTCCGCGCCCAGCACCAGATAGGACAGCACATAGCCCCAGCCGGGCAGGCGGCCCGGTCCCGGCAGAAAGCCGGGGCACTGGATGGCGTAAATGCCGTCCCCCGCCTGCCACGAAACGCACTGCGTCGCGTGATTGTCCACGCCCAAGGTGATTTGCATACCGCCCTCCTTAGTACACGCCGCGCATCTGCTCCGCGCGCTCCACCAGCTCCGGGTCAATTACCGCATACGGCGCGATCCGCTTGAAAACCTCAGCAGTAAGCTCACAAAGCCCGTCTACGGATTGATGGAGCATCATGGGCTTGCCGCGCACCTGAAACTCCACCGGAAAGACGCCGCGAAACTGGAATTCCTGCAATTTTGCCCCGGTGAACTCCTCCCACGCGTAGGTCTGTTCCCGCTTTCCTGTGCGCTCATACAGTCCCTTTTCCGTCACGCGATACTCAATGCCGGAGGCATACTTGTCCGCGTAAATCAGCGTCACGCGCCCTACCAGTACCCCAAGCAGCAGAAACACCAGCGCCAGCGGCGCGCCGACAAAGCCGGGAAAGACCCCGCTGAACACATAGCGGTAAATGAAGTAAAACGCAAACACAATGGCGCAATTGATGGCGACTGAGAAGTATTTCAGTTTGCGAAAACGCACCCCGATCCGATAGGTCTTTTCCACCGGCTCACCCCCCTATAATCAAAGATAATAGTTTTTGATGATTCATATAATTATTCTGTATAAGTGTATCGTATCCTGTCACCTTTGTCAATTTCTATCGTCATCGCCATATGCCTAAAAATATTTTTCGTTTTTTGTGAAATAATTTCGAAATTTCTCTTTTCAAACCGCAATCTTTCTGCTATACTGTCTATAATTAAAAATCATTATATTGAATGATATCTATAATTTTATGTTATCATAGGAGGCGACGACATGGCACCGAAGGCTTATCCCGGCTATGAGTACAATCTAAACCTGTACCAGATCATCGCGGAGGGCACCGAAGAGGAAAAAGCCGCCGCGCGTGAAGCGCAACGTAAGTATATCAGCGGCTACACCAAGCCCGAAGGGATGCGCATGGAGGATATCACCATCGCCGGCGGCGACGGGCAGGATATGAAGCTGCGCATTTTTACGCCTGCGGGGCTGCCCCAAAAGGCTCCTATCGTCATTGACATCCACGGCGGCGGCTGGGTCGGCGGCAGCCTTGACATCGACAATTACCGCTGCATCGCGCTTGCCGCCGGTACGCCTGCGATCGTCGTCAGCGTGGACTACCGTCTCTCCAACGCCGAGGTACACTTCCCCGCTCCGCTCATGGACTGCTACGCGGCGCTCATGTGGGTGGCGGAGCATGCCGACGAATTCGGCGGCGACGCCAAGCGTATCGCCCTCCACGGCACCAGCGCCGGCGCGAATCTCTGCGAGGGTCTTGCGCTCTACGTCCGCGATCATCAGGGTCCCGACCTCTCGCTGATCATCCTCAACTGCCCGCCGCTTTCGCTGGAGAATACCTACTCCAAGCGCCAGTACCCCCAGTTCGCGCTCAACACCAACGCCAAGCGCGACTCCGCGGAAATGATCTACCTCGGCGACTTAAACGGCGCTGTGCCGTCCTATTACGCCTTCCCCGGCTACTGCACCGATCTGGAGCTGCTGCCGCCGCACTACATCATCGTCGGCGAGTACGATACGCTGCGTGATGACGGTCTGCGCTATGCCATGCGTCTGATGGAGAGCGGTGTCCCCTGCGAGCTGCAAGTCGCGCCCCGCGTCGGTCACGGCTTCTGCGTCGTCGATCACCCGCTGACCCACTGGGTGCACAAGGGCTGCTGCGCGTCGCTGCGCCGCGAGTTCGGCATGGAGATCGTCGAGTTCTGATTTCGGAATTCTTTTGACAGGATTCTCTTCCATCGCTATAATGGGGATACGCAAGGTGCTTGCGTATCCCTTTTTTCGGAGGACTGCCATGTTAAACCGGGAATATGAATACGTTGCCGCTATCGCGCGGGAGGGTACGCTCTCCGGCGCCGCCATGCAGCTTGGCGTCTCCCAACCGGCATTGACGCGCTTTTTGAAGAAGGAAGAGGCGGAGCTGGGAACGGCGCTGTTCCAGCGCATCAACAGCCGCATGGTGCTGACCTATGCGGGGGAATGCTACCTCGATTATATTGAGCAGATTTTCTCCCTGCAAAAGCGCATGATGGCAACCCTGCGAGACATTGCGAAGGCGGATCTCGGTAGGCTGCGTATCGGGATCACCGGCATTCGCCGACCGTTTACAATCTTCTCTGTCATTCCGCAGTTCAAGCAGAAATATCCCGACGTTGACCTGACGCTCAGCGAATGCGCCAGCGACGATCTGGAGCGGATGCTGGAGGAGCTGACGCTGGACTGCATCGCCGTGAACGTGACCAAGCGCAAGGACGAGTTTGAGTACATCCCGATCGCGCAGGAGGAATATGTGCTGGCGGTTTACAAGGACGACCCGCTTCTGCAAATGGCAAAAAAAGTGGACCGCTGCAAGTACCCCGCCGTCAAGCCGCAGCAGCTGTCGAACAGTTCGTTCATTATGCTCAGCCGTCATCACCGCATCCGCCAGTTTGCTGACAGCATTCTGGAAGGTCACAAGGTGCCTTATCACATTTCCATGACCTCACGCAATCTGGACAGCGCGTTGGAGGCAGTCGCCAACAATCTTGGCTGCGCCTTCACGCCGGAGATTCAGCTCCCCTATATCCGCGGCTCCAAAAACATTCGCTATCTGTCCATCGATACGCCCGGCACGGCATATCAGTTCTGTCTTGCCTACCGCAAGGGCGCGTATTTGCAGCCCTGCGCCAAGGACTTTATGGAAATGTTCCGCACCGCCTTTGCGGAGCAGAGCGTTCAGGGTTCAGGTTCCTACTATGAATGATTACCTGTCCATGGATCGCTCGCCGGAGTATTTGGACGTCTCCGACATCCGCCGCCAGCGGCGCGGTTTGACCTATACCGCGCCCGACGGCAGTGCGCGTCCCTTTGATCTCTATTACCCAAACGAGGGCGACGGACCGTTTCCGCTGATCGTCAACATCTCCGGCGGCGGCTGGTTTTACGGGCATCCCACATCCGCTCATCTGGGCGGAACGCTCCACGCCAGTGTTCGGCGAGGATATGCCTTTGCCAGCATCGCCTGCACTAGCAGCAAGTATCGTAAATTCCCCTATCAGATTCGCGAGGCGAAGCAGGTGCTGCGCCATCTGCGCCGCCACGCGGCGGAGCTGAACCTTGACACAGGGTTCTTCGCCTTTTGGAGCTTTTCCTCCGGCGGGCATCTGTCCCTCATGGCAGCGCTTACGCCGGATGATGGTTTTTTGGGCGATCCCTCGGATGTCCCCTGTACGGTGGACGCGCTGGCAGTGATGTATCCCTGTTGCCGGCTGGAGGCGACGGAAGCGGACTTCCGCGCCATTGGGCTGGAGCCGGAGAATTACCACTCCGGGCTTCGCAGCGCGGAGGCGTATTTTCTCGGTGTGGCAGCGGAGGACGTGCCGGAGCTGTGCAGACGTGCCGACCCGATCAGCTACCTGCGCCCCGTCGCGCCGCCCGTAATGCTTCTCCACGGCACCGGAGACCGTGTGGTACCCTATTCCACCAGTCTCGAATTTGCGCTGCGGTACCGTGAGGTCGTCGGCAGTGAAAAGCTGCTCACACGCTTCATCCCTGGCGCGGAACACAGTGATCCCGTCTTCAAGTCTGACGCGATGTGCGCCGAGGTGCTGGATTTCCTCGACCGTGTGCGTCTCGGTCAGCTTCCCTGTCCGCCGGAGCGGCTGGGCGTTGACCTGTAACGCGAAAAAATGCCGCCCATTTGGGCGGCATTTTTCATTTGTGCTTGAATTAGCCGTTGGCAGCCGCGATGGCAGCTTCGAGGATGTTCATCGCCTCGTCGCCGACGTCGTTGCGGATCAGCTCATAAGCGGGGGCAGCAGCCTCGCGCATCTTGGCGTAATCCTCCTCGGCGAGGTCGATGACCTCAAGACCGGCGTCCTTCATGACCTGAAGCGCCTCGTCGTTGTCGGCGATGTTGCGCTCATAGGCATAGGAGTCCATGACGTTGACGCAGACCCAGTCGAGCAGAGCGCGGTAATCATCGGGCAGGGAATCATAGAACGCCTTGTTCATGTAGATACCGGACCACATGATGACGTGGTGGGTGTTGACGATATACTTCTGCTGCTCATAAAGCTTGGAGGAAGAGATCGTGTTGTAGGCGTTCTCCTGCGCCTCGACCAGACCCTGCTGGAGGGCGAGGTACAGATCGCTGAACGCGACCGGGGTGGGGTTGCAGCCCCAGGACTGCCAGTAAGCAATCGCGGTGGGGTTCTCGAGGGTGCGGATCTTCAGACCCTTGAGGTCTTCGAAGCTGCGGATCTCCTTGTTGGAGCTGGTCTCGCGGAAGCCGCCGGGAACCAGGGACAGGACCTGCAGACCCATGTCGTTGTAGATGCCCGCGGTGTACTTGAACAGGTCGGTGTCACGGCCGATCATGGCAAGAGCCTGCTCGTTGCTGCTGACCAGGTTCGGAGCATCGAAGTAGCTCAGGCGCTTGTCGATCAGACCGCCGGAGGTGCCGCTGCCGATCTGGATGGAGCCCTCGCGGAGCGCCTGATCGTTCTCAGGCACGGAGCCGAGCTCGCCGTTGGGATAGATGGTGACGGTGATGTTGCCGCCCGAGCGGGTCTCCATCTCCTCCTTGAACTTCAGCGCGATCTTATGACCCGCGGAGGACTCGGGGGAGTTGTGGGACCAGATGATGTCGATCTTGTCGGTGCTGGTGATGGCGGGAGCGCCGTCAGAACCGGCGGTGGTGGCGGGAGCGGCATCGGTGCTGCTTTCAGCAGGCTGCGCCTCGGTGGCGGTCTCGCCGCCGTCGGAGGCGGGCGCGTTGTTCTGGAGGCACGCGGTCATGGCGAGCATCATGACGGCAGCCAGAACGAGGGCAAGAAGCTTCTTCGTTTTCATAGTGTCTTTTCCTTTCCAAAGATGTTTGATATTTGACCGGACGATGCCGGAATACCACGATGTCGTGCGCTTACGCGCGACCCAGCAGGAGCAGGGAGATGCCGGGGATGAAGGTGATGAGCAGCAGGGCGACGATGAAGAAGCCCATCGGAACGAGCACCTTCTTGCCCAGCTCGCTGGCGGTGGTGTCCGCCAGCGGCGCGGCGACGAACAGGTTCAGACCCATCGGCGGGCTGACCAGACCGACGGCGAGGTTGGTCACCAGAATGATGCCAAAGTGGATGCCGTCGATGCCGAACTGCTTCGCCGTCACCAGCAGGATCGGACCGAGGATGGCGATGGCGGAGCCGGTGTCCATGAACATACCCATGATCAGCAGGACGATATCGAGCGCGATCAGGAACGTGTACGGGCTGTGGAAGGCCGTGGTCAGCAGATCGGAGATCAGCGCCGGCGCCTTGAGCAGGGACAGCACACGGCCGAACGCGATAGCAAACGCGATGAGCAGCGCGATGGGCGCGTAGGAGCGAACCGCCGCCTTGAGGTGGCCCCACAGCTCGCTGAACTTCATCGTCTTGTAGATGAACACGCTGACGATGATGGCGTAGAACACGGACACGCACGCCGCTTCGGTCGGGGTCAGCTTGCCGGAGTAGATGCCGCCGAGGATGATGACCGGCGTGAGCAGCGCCCAGAAGCCGTCCAGGATCACATGACCGATGCCGCGCTCACGCAGCTTGCCGACGGCGGCGTTGATTTTCTCCTTGTCCTCGCCGTTCTTGATGCAGTAGATGACGCAGTAGATCATCAGGCAGATCGCGATAACGAAGCCGGGGAGGATACCGCCGGTGAACATATCGCCCACGGACTCGCCGGTGGTGACGCCGTACATGATGAACGGGATGGACGGCGGAATGATGACGCCGAGGCCGCCTGCGGTCGCCACAATGGCGGCGGCAAACTTCTTGTCATAGCCCAGCTCGACGAGCACGGGAATGCACATGCCGCCGACGGCGGCGACCGTCGCCGGACCGGAGCCAGAGATCGCGCCGTAGAACAGGCACGTCACAACGACCGCGCAGGGCATACCGGCTTTGAGCTTGCCGACAAACACGGCAAACACGTCGAACAGCTTGCGGGAAATGCCGCCGCGCGCCATAATCGCGCCGGAGAGCATGAACAGAGGGATCGCCAGCACGCTGATGGTGTCGAGACCGGAAATAAACGCTCGCATGACATAGTTCGCGTTGCCGGGGAAAGTGGCAGACACCAGAGAGGGATACAGTGTCACTGCGATCATCGTAATCGCAAGCGGGATGCCAAGGAACATCATGACGACAAAGCCGCCGAAAACAATACCGAGCATTTACTTCTTCTCCTCCTTCCCAAAACCGGACTTGCAGTACTTGACCAGGTCCTGAATGCCGCGGATCGTGCCAAGCCCCATACCCAACGGGATCGCCATATAGACGTACTTGATGGGCAGCTGCATCGCCGCGCTGATGCTGGTGGTGGACTGAATCAGTCCGATGGACTTGACTGTGATGTAGGCGTAGACAGCGATGGTCAGAACCTTCGCGAAGAGTTCGATCGCGACCTTGATCGGACGGGGGAAGAAGTTATACACCGCGTCCACACGGATCGCAAGACCCTTGCGAATGCAGTACCCCGCGCTGAGCATGCCGCTGTAGACAAACAAGTAGCGGCACACCTCTTCCGCCCAGGTAAAACCGCCGCCGACAATGTTTCTGGCAATCACCTGTACCATCATCACGATGGAAAAAGCGGCAAGCAGAATCACCATCAGAAGCTCTTCCAGATTTTCTTCGAGGTACGTCCATACTTTTTTCATTGTTTTCGCGCTCCTCCTTCTGTTTTTTTGCAATATGACTTCTGTTTATTTATTTTCGAAAAAAATATAACATCTGATTATTGTTCTGTCAATATGTTTCTGCTCATTTGAACACACTTTTACGCAGAATTTTCATTGATTTCAGCGGATTTGACAAAATCTAAACGATGTTTTTTTACAAAGTGCAGAATCCCTGTTCGCCTTGCAAAAAAGCCGGAGCAATGTCCGGCTCTTTGACTTATGCAACGTTTCCTCTCAGGCACTATGCTCACAGGCTGCCGAAAAAATCGATCAGCAGCTTGCCCATAATCTCGCTGCCGTCAATGTAGCTGCCGTGATCCGCGCCCTCGACGATCACCAGCCGCGCATGGGGCAGATGACCGGCGATGCGGCGGGTCTCCTCCGGCAGGATCAGATCATGCTCACCCGCCGTTACCAGCACGGGAATATCAATGGTCCCCAGGCTTTGCGGGTCGATCTGCGGCTCGGTCAGCATGAGGGTAATGAGCGGGTCTGGACATTTCTCGTTTTGCGCGGCAAACGCCTCGCTGAACGCCGGATCTACGCCCTCCGGCGAGAGATTCGCACCGCTGATCGCCATAGCGCCCAGCGTCCCCGGATGGCGGATCGCCAGCAGAAGCCCAATGATGCCGCCGTCACTGTGTCCATAGAACAGGGGGCTTTCCAGTCCCAGCGCACGGATCATGCAGTACATATCCTCTGCCATGTCGGCGTAGTGGTATTCGTTCAGGCGCTCATTGGCGCCATGCCCGCGTGAGTCCGGCGCGTAGACCCGATAGCCCGCTTCGGTGAGCTGAGCGATCTGCACGTCGAACAGGTCGTGGCTCTCGCCGTTTCCGTGAACCAGCAGGACGCTCCTGCCTGATCCGACTGCCGCGTAGTGCAGGCATACGCCGTTCACCCGCACGGTGTTGTTTGCTTCATACATGGCAGTTTTCCTCCATTCATTCTTCTGATTTGCTCCGGTGTGTCGCATTTTTTCCGCTGCGAACGCGATCAGGTGTGATGATAGACGCGCCGACCGTCCAGTGCGAAGACGCGACCGCTGAATTCTCCCGCCGGCGTTTCCGCAAGAGCCTCGCGGTATATTTCCATACGGCTGTCAATCATATCAATGTACGAAAGCAGTTCCGCCTCGGCGCACATCGGGCGTACAGCGGCGCCCCATTCCGGCTCGCCGTGATGCGAGAGCAGAAGATGGCGCAGCAGAAGGGATTTTTCCTCCGGGAGTTCCAGCTCAGCCGCCAGCTCCGCGATGCTTTGCGCCCCCATCACCGAGTGACCCAGCAGCTGCCCCTCCGTGGAATAGGCGGTCACAATGCCCAGCTCGGAGAACGCGAACTCGCGGTCCTTTCGGAGATCGTGAGCGAGCACCGCGGTCAACAACAGGCTGCGGTCGATCACCTCCGCATACTGTCGCGCGGCAAACTCCGCAAGCTCCATCATATTCCCCACATGCATCAAAAGCCCGTGCAGGAACGCGTGATGGACGCTTTTGGCGGCAGGAATGGTTCGCAGGTGCTCCAGATTTCGCTCCAGCAACGTCTGCGCGACCCGCCGATAGTCCACATCCTCCAGCGACTCCACCAAAGCTCGGACACGCTCCAGCGCGGCGTCCACGTCGATGGGCGCGGTCGGAACCAGTGCCTCCGCGTCGTACTCATCCCCCTCCCGCGCAATCCGGATTCTGCTTGCGGTAATCTGCGACGCGCCCTTGTACGCCGTGACCTCGCCGCGAACCTTTACCACCCTGCCCGCGTCCGCTTCGGTGATCGCGCCGGAGTAATCCCACGCCATGGCGGTGATTTCGCCGGAGCGATCCATCAACATTGCGCTCAAAAAAGGTTTCCCGGAGGCGGTGGTGCGCGCGTTCGCCTCCTTCAAAAGATAAAAACCCTCCACCGTCTGTCCTGGGGTCATTTCGCGAATCGGTACCTGAAATTCCATGCTGCTGTTCTCCTCGCCGTTTGCTCGCTCAAGTCTGGCGAAACGCTTCGTCCGCCGCTTTTGGATATGATTATATCATGCGTACCGAACAAATCCGAAGCCCTTGAAAAGCAACGCATTGCTTTTCCTGACAAACGCATTGTAACAATGGCTGAATTCGTCAAAATCCTTTAGATTTGACGAATTGCAGGACTTCGCCCTGCGAATAAACGCTTTGCTGTTCATTCATTATACATTATATATCGCCTGCCCGATTCCCGCAAGGTATCTTGCGGCAATTCGACCTGCTGACAGGGCAAAAGACGGCGGCACGGAAACGCGTTCCGTACCGCCGTCTTTTTCATTTGTTTGCTTTCGTCCTCAAGCCGCGATTACTTGCTGAACCGCATGAGGATCGTTGCAACCACAGAGCGGGTTGCGGTGTCCTGCGGTTTCAGGTTCATCACGCCGCCAAGATCAACGCCGGTGATAATCTGTTCGCCGCAAGCCCACTGCATAGCTGCCATCGCCCAATCGCTGACGCTGAACGCATCCTCATAGCTCAGGATGTTGGTGTCCTCGCCAACGCTGACGTCCACACCCTTGTATTCCGCATAGCGATAGAGCATGGTCGCGAGCTGCTCACGGGTCACAGGCTTGTTCGGGTCAAACAGCTTGCCGCTGCTGTTCGGATCGTCATAGCCGGTGACAATACCCTCGGCGCTTGCCCAACGAACCGCTGCGCCGTACCAATCGGTGTTCTCCACGTCGTTGTACTCGCTCATGCCGACATAGGCGGGAGAGCCTTCCATGCGCCACAGCATCATAACGACCATGGCGCGGGTCGTATTGCCGTTCGGGTCGAACAGGCCGTCATCCGTCCCGTTCATGACACCCTTTTCCAGCGCCCAGTGGACGCCGTCGTGGTACCACTCGGTCGCCTTGAGGTCACTGTACGACGCCATCGGGCAGGTGCTGTCCTGCGGGCAGGCAGTCGCGCGCGCCTCATCATAGGCGATCACATAGTTAGAGAAGTGGGGGACGGTGAAGTGGGTCATGCCTGCGCTGTAGGTCGCGGGAATCTCCGTCAGTTCACCGTTCGCCGCCACATACCAAACCACAATGCCGCGGCTGTTCTGATTCGCCTTCAGCGTGTAAGGCACGGAAATCGATGCCTTGCCGCCGCCGAAGTCGCTGATGACAGTGCTGCCGGACTTGAGCGTGATGGAGAGAATCTCCTGCACGTCAAGCTGCTTCAAGGCACTCTGCTGGCTGCTTGTGAGCTTGCCGGCTGCAATCTCTTCCACTGTAAGCGCGAGACTGCTCCCCTTTGTCTGCTTGGTAATGGCGCTCAGCGCGGGCGCGTCGAAGGTCGCGGTCGCATTGGGCAGCTTGATGGTCAGTTCCGTGGCATCATTCGCCGCGTCGTTGATCGCCTCATCCACCGCCTTGACGGTGTTGGCGGGAATCGCAGCGGTGGTGACGGAATCGTTCAGACCGCTCATGTTGATGATGACCTCGCCGGTCTCCACGCCGGAACCGATGACCTGCTCCAGTTCCTTGTCGGTGGGCTCCGCCATCGTCGCGGTGTCCTTGTTCACGCTCGCGGAAATGCTCACGCTGTTCTCGTCACCGGAGACGGAAACCGTCGTCGCGGGCGCAACGCTGCCGCCAACGCTGATGTGTGCCGCGTTGAGCTTATAGTCGGCAGTCAGAGAATCGGGGAATTTGACCGTGTAGCTGCTGGTATCGCCGTTAATTTCCACATCGTCCGCGATCTCCCAGCTGCCGCCGACTTCCTTCTGCACCGTGGGCTTCGCCAAATTCGAGCCGGTCAGTGTGTAGGTCTTCTTGCCGAGATTGTAAACGCCCGTAATGCCGCCGGCAAAGTTCTCTTCGATATGGAATACCTCCGCCGCAGCATACACAGACGTGTCTTTCGTCGTCAGCGTGATCGGCTGATTCGCACTCTTGTGGCTCAGGGCGGGCAGGTTAACGTCGTTGCGCTTCACCACGCCGGTGCAGTAGCCATCAGCCGGCGTAACCGTAGCAACGGCGGAGCCGCCGTCCTTCGCAACGTAGAGCGTCTTTGTTTCGTTCTTCACGCTGTTGTCGTCCGCGTCAGCCTTGACCGCCTCGGAAATCGCGATCGTCGTGTTGGCGTTGGCGCTTTCCAGCCTGATCTCGGTGACCGTGCGATCCGTTACGGTGAACGGACTGACAAGTGTCGTGGTCGGATTCACCCAGACAAGTGTGTTTTCGTCTGTCCACTTCACACTGTCGCCGCCGGTGGCGTCGTCGCCGGAGGTGCTGCTGCCAGCAACGCTAGACCGTGCCAGCACATCCGTGCCGACCTCGATCAGGGTGCTGTCCAGAAGCGTCTTGTCCTCCGCGAGAAGGTCAGAAAGCTTCTCGCCAGCCACCTCTGTCTGGATGCTGCTGAACGTTCCGCCGAGGATGAAGTTCAGGTTGTCCCCCGCGGACTTGACGCGATGCAGACCGCAGGTCGTGCCAGTGATCGTGCCGCCGGTAATGCTCAGCGTACCATCGAGCTGGTTGACGCCATAGTTAGAGCCGGTGATCGTGCCGTCGGTGATGCTCAGCGTACCGTCGACCTGGTTGACACCATTGACAGAGCCGTTGATCGTGCCGCCGGTGATGTCCAGCGTACCATCGAGCTGGTTGACGCCATAGATAGAGCCCGCGATCATGCCGTCCTTGACCGTAGTCGATCCCTTTGTGGAAACTGCGGTCGCGGCGTTGCTGTTGATCTTGGCGCCGTCAACCGTCAGGGTGCCGTCGTCCTCCACAGACAGCGCTGCGCTGCTGCCAAAGCTGCGGATGCGGTCAGCATAGGCGTCCGTCGCGCCGACGTCGCCCTTGACAATCGTCAGGTCGCCGCCCTCGTCGACGGTCAGCATCGCGTCTTCCGACTCGCCGAAGATGCCGAAGCCGTTCAGATTCAGCGTGTGTGCGCCGTTCTTGACGGTAACAGGAGCATGCACAGCATCACAATACGACGTATTGCACCGGACACTGTCACCCATCCAGAGGTTCGCGTAGAGATTGAAGGGAGTCTCGACATCGTCTGCCGCCCAGACTTTGAATTCGTCCACCGCACAGCGGATGGAAATTGCCTTGCCGGACGCTTCCGAAATCTTCTGCACATTGTCGGTCTGAGCAGTTCCGCTCTGGATCGCGGTCACCGCGCTCCATTCGCCGCGCTCATTGCGCGTGCTGGAAACGATTTCGGCATAGTGATTGTAACGCGCCCAATCTACTCCGTTGGTGCCGTCGTGATCCAGATCCTTCCAGACACCGATCACGTCCTGCACGCTGCCGCTGCCATTATCGGTCTTAACGCGAACGTCTATGCTCTGGAAATAGCCGCCGTGGAGCTGAACATACTCACGCAGGCTGCCCGCTCCGTTGCGCAGATAGCTGTAGGTCGGATTCGAGTCTTCATTGTCATTGACAACCTTCAAATCTCCGAAGCTGCCCTTCTCCACATAGAACTGCGTGCCGAAGCTCTTGGACGCGCCGCTGACCTCCGCGCCGTACACAACAGTGTCGCGCATGGTCACGCCGTCGAAGTAGTAAGTCATGCCGCCTTCGAGGGTCAGCATGCCGTTGTTGCGGAGCGCGTTATCAGGCTCGCCGCGGGTGCCGATCCAGAGGTTACCGCTCTTAACGTTGACATTGCAGATGTGGTGGCGCCCAGCGGTTTGTTTGGTCGCCTCCGTGGTATAACCGTTGTGGTTCCCGTCGATCGTGAGATACACATTCGCGTTCGCGCCATCGACAGTCAGGGAGGTACCGCTTTCGCTGCTGCCGTTACCATCGGGCTGATAAATACCGTAGAGGCAGCCGCCGGTGATCGTCGCGGTGCCGCCCTTGGCATAAACGCCGCAGCTCTGGAAAGCATTGGCATTGTTGCCGCTCAGCACGCCGCCCTTGACGTTCAGCGTACCGTTTGTCAGCAGTGCGCCGTAAACCTTTGCGGTGCCATAGGTCGTCAGTGTGCCGCCGTACACATTCGCTTTGGCGGTAGACTCGACCTTGAGCGCCTGCTTTGCGCCGTTGACCAGAATGATCTGGTTGTCGTTGTTTTCGCTCTCGGCGCTATAGGCCGCAGTGCCGAAGCTTGCCGTGCCGCTGTGGAGATACACGCCGCTGGAGCTGCCGTTTGCGTTCGCGTTGGTCAGCTTTCCGGAGGTCATCTGCAACGTGCCGGAGGTCATCTGCAACGGGTCTCTGCAAACGTGTACGGCTGCGGTCTCATCGTCCGCGGTTCCGGTGTACCTAACCAAGCCGGTGCCGATGAAGCCGCCGTGGAACTTGTTGCCGTCCTGCTGGATGCCCGCGCCGCCGGAGACAGCGTCGAGAACCGTCAGGCTGCCGGTAACCGCAACCGTGTGCAGCGCATCCTTGAACGTGTCAGGCTTCGCCACGTCCGTATGGTAAAGCGTCACCTCGCTCGCGCCGTCGTAGCTCAGGGTTCTGCCCGCGAGGTACAGTTTCGCGCTGCCGGAAACGTTCAGGTCGCCCTGCATCTCACCGATGCCCCAGTTCGTCGGGTCCTTCTGATCCAGCTTCAGCGTGTCGATCACCGCGCCGTTGCCGTCCAGCAAACCGGCGGGGAGCTGGTAGCTGCCGTCCGCGGTCGTCATCTGATACCGCAGCTCCCACTCAGCGTCTACGATGCTGTAGTATTCGCCGCGCTTGCCAAGCGTATCGACAAAGGTCTCGTTGAACTCGTTCGCTTCGTCGTGTGCGGTCACATAATTGCCGTACCGGAACGCATTGTCGTACTCTACTGCACGGTACGGAAGGATGCCGAAGCTGCCGTCCGTCGCGCCGTAGTTCGGCGTGGCGCCGTCAAAGCGGACATAGTGATTGACGGGGATCAGCTCCGCGATGGGAAGCTGTGTGGTTCCGTCAAACTGGTAATATACCTTGCCGTTGAAGGTACCGCCCGCGAGCGGACGAAGCTTCGTTTCGCCGTCTTTCACGGTCGCCTTGTCGGAGATGTAGAGGGCATATCCACCCTGGTCCTCACGATAGGGCTGGTCCAGACGTGCACCGCGACCGCGAATCTCAAATTTGCCGGAGTCATGGACCCACATAGCCGCCATGGCGTTCGTTCCGCCGTGGATGTAGATTTGGCACGGCGCGTTCGCGGTCGGATTCTCCATGCCGTACTCATCATTGGGATAGAGCTTTACGAAACCGCTGTGGTTGACGTAGATGCCGAGGCTGTCCTTGCCGTCGAACGACAGATCGCCGCGGTACATGGTGGATTCGCCGCCGTTGTTGAGGTACAGGCAGACGCTCTTCTCACCGTGTACAATGATATTCGGGGCTTTGTCGTAAGACTTGACATCGCCGAGGATCGTCTTGCCGCCGTCGGCGACATAGATCGCGTTGATCTGATCGCCCCACGCCTCCACCGTGCCGTTGAGCATGGTCAGCGTGCCGCCGGTCACCTTGACCGCGGGCTTGGACGAATCACCGTTGACCCGAATGCTGGGTGAATGGGAAAACGTCAGCTTACCGTCGGAAATCTCAATCGCGGTATCCTTCGCGCCGGACTGCGTAATGTCAATGAGGAGAGTCGACTCCTCCGCGTCCGTCACGGTACCGCCGTTCACGATCAGCTTCTTGAACTCGCCGGTGACCGTACCTTCACCGCCGTTGACGGTCAGGTTGGAGGGATATTCCGCATCGCCAACGATGGAGAACTTACCATCCTCAATGACCGTATTGCCGCCGAGCTTGACGGAGAAGCTGCCGGTGTTCAGCTTGGCAAACGTGCCGCTGATCACCATTCCGTTTTTATTTACCGTCAGAATGGCGTTGTCGCCCACATAGCTGTCCGGATTAACCGCTTCTTCGGTGTCCCACTTGCCGCTCAGGTTCGTGAACTTGTAGGGAGCACCCTCGCCGGAACGTGTCGGAAGTACGCCGTTGAATGAAGTGAAAACGGTATCCTGCAACACGGTAACGCTGTTGGTCACCGTATTTTTGACGCTATCCTCTTCATAGGTGTACTTGGCGCTGATGGTCTGGTCCTTGAGAACCGTCATGGTGTAATAGGTGACGGGATTGGTCGCAGGCACCACCGGTTCCATCGAAATGCTCTTGAAGGCGCCGCGCGCGTTCACATCGTTGCTTGCGACCTTCAGGGCTGCCTTGCCGCCATCGCCTGCCACCGTACCGGCACCCAGCGCCTTGACTGTGCCGTCCTTGATGGTCAGCGTATGGTCGTTCAGGGTTGCGTTGAGCGTGTTCTCATGCTTGCCGATCTCTTCCTGAGGAAGGTTGTGGCTGTCATAGCCGCACGCGGTGGTGTTCACCGTCACGTCGCCGCCCAACTCCCAATTGCCTGCCACGGAGGCATAGGTTCCCTCCGGGAGCACAGGGAGCACACCCCAGCTTTGGATCGTGGTATTTTTGGTCGGCTTGAAGGAGTTGCCGTTGACGCACAGCGTCACGCCCTGCTGAACATTCAGTGTGCTTGACGCGTCGATTGTAATGCCCTCTACAATATAGGTATTCGCGGTGATGGTCACCGTCGCGCCCGAATTGAGCTTCAAACTTTTGAAAATGCCGGACACCTGCGCGGAGCCGTTGATGGTCACGTCATAGGTGCCGCCGGAGGAAGTACCATCGTTAGTTACAATGTAACCGGAGCCGCCCAGCGTAACTTTACCGACCGGCTGTACTTTGCCGGAAACTGTGCCGAAGCTGCCTTCCACATGTGCGGTCTGCCCTTCGCTGACACTGAGGGTGTTCAGCGCATTGAGGCCCGTGTCTGGTGGCGTTCCTGTGATGGTCGGAGCTTCACCACCGTTATAATTATAGAGCAGCGTTCCGTTGCCTTTGATTTCAGTGGGCAAATCGGTTTTGAGCACAACAACTTCGCCGTGTCCAACAACCAATTTGGTGGCTGTAAGGTTGTCATAAGTAATGGTGGTTCCACTTTGTATTATTCCATCGGTCGCTACAATATAGCTGGTGCTCAGCGCGCCGTTGGTGTATGATTTCAGCGCATAAGCGTTGCCTTCCCTCAAATATGCCGTAATGTTTTCCTTGCTGGTCACCTGGAACGGGCTGTCCGACAATCCTGTACCGTCTATTTCTTTTGCCCACGCAGGAACAGTCAGACTCATCAGTAAACTTAGCGTTAAAACCACCGAAAGAAAAGAATGAAATCTTTTTTTCATGGTATGTCTCCTTTCGCGCATCCCCACTCCCCCATTGAGGGGGAGTGGGGTGCATTGCTTTTTGTTACTTTGTCAGCAGATTCTCCACGATGACGCCGTCGATCCGGTTTGCGATCGCCGCGCACTGCTCGCGGGTCAGACTGCCGCTGCCGTTGATTGCGCCGTTCATGCCGTTGATGATACCCGCCTTGACACACAGCGCAACGCTGCTTCTCGCCCACGCGGGAATCGACGCTCCGTCGGAGAACGCCTTGAGCAGTTCCTCGACCTCAGCGTCCGAGAGCTGCTGCGCAACACCCATGACGTTGAGGAAGCGTCCGACCATGACCATCGCCTCGGTACGGGAAACCGGGCTTCCGCCGCGGATCGTGCCGTCTTCGAAGCCGCTGATCACGCCGAGGTCCTTGGCAATTGCCAGTGCCTGATAGTCCCACGCGCCCTTCGCCACGTCGGGAAGCGCCGTGGTGGTCTCCTGCGTCATCATGCCGCCGGTGCGCATCAGGATCGTGGCAAACGAACTGCGGGTGCAAGAGGAGGTGCGGTCAAACACGCCGTTGGACACACCGTTGATGATCTCGCGAGCCGCTGCCGCCATGATTTCATCATAGGCCCAGTTGTCACGCGTCACATCGGCGAAGCCGGTCTGGCACTTCTCAAGGACGATCTCACCCTCATCCGGGAGCAGAACGTCCACAAACGCCTCGTCGCCGATCATGTTCAGCGTGTAGGGAAGCGGCGTGACCTTGCCGGTCTTGTCGCGAAGCATGACAGCCGTCACATCGCTTACGGAGACATCGTTCGGGATCGCCACGGACACCTTCACGGGAGCGTTCAGATCGCCGCTGCCGCCAAGATCGACGGATGTGGCGGAAACCACGCTGCTGCCGGCGCTCGTCGCGCTGGCGTCGGTGACTTCCACAACCGTGACCGTGCCGGAGGTTCCCAGCGCATCCGAATCCAGCTCCGCCTTGAAGATCGGCGTGTCGACATTCAGCGTGCTGCCGGTGGTGTACTCAATGGCATAACCGTTCGCCTCAAGGGTGGTCTTAACGTCCTTCTCACCGGTGCCGGTGGCGTCGATGGTCACGATGTTCGTGTCAGCCGCAACAGCGACCTCCACAGACTTGTCGTTCACCGTCGTCTTGGACTCATCTGCCTTCAGGGTCTCGGTCTCAGCAGACGCATCACCGGTCGCCGCGCCAGTGCCAGTGCCAGTGCCAGTGCCAGAGCCTGTGCCGGTATCCGAGCATGTGTTGGTGCCGGGGGTCGGGTCGGTGCTGACGCTGTCCTTGCGCACCACGGTCATCGCCGTGAGCGTCGCGCCATCCGGGGTGTTGTAGGTTCCCTCGATGATGCTGGCGTCGCTGCTGCCGAAGGTAACCGTACCGTTCGCGGAAGCCTTCGCGTCGCCGCGATAGGTGCTGTAGGTAACACCGCTGACCGGCTTTTCGGCGTAGGCGACCGAGCCGTCCGCGTTTCTACCGTTGGCAAAGCGACCCACGGTCTCGACCTTCACCGTGTTGCCGGACTTGTAGGTGCGAAGCACGATGTTCTGCGCAACCTCATAGCTGCCGTTCTGCACCGTGACCTGCGCGGCGTTGGTGTTGCCCGCGGCATCCTTCGCCTCAACTCTGAGCTGAGCGGTGGGCTTCGTGGTGTTGAGCGCGACCATGCCGCTGATCTTGCCATCCGCGTCCACTGTCAGCGGAGTGCCGGCTGCGCTGCCGTCCACATAGACCGTGACAACGGAGTCGGAAGCGTTGGTCATGCCGGAGAAGCTGACCGAGCCATTGACGCTCGCGGTGCCGTTCACCGGCGAATCAATGTACAGCGTCGGCGCGGTGTAGTCGGTCACAAGATGCAGGGACGTGCGTCCAGCATCCTTCGTCACCGTGTTCCGGGCGAAGATCGTCAGGTTCGCGGTGGTGTCCGCGTCGCCGAAGCCCTGAAGCTTGATCGTCGTTTCACTGTTGGCGGCGATCGTCGTCTCCTTGACCGCCTCTTCATCACCAACACGGAACCACACCGGCTCACTGCCGTTGAACAGCTTCAGCGTCACAGCGGTGGCATCATCATTTTTGATGGTAAGCTGCGGCTCTTTCTCATTGGTGGCAAGGCTGTAGTAGGCAAACTCTTTGGTCTCGGTCGTGTCATACACGCCCTCGCCGTGTGCGCCCTCGCCAGCCTGCTTGTAGTAGCTCTCCACGCCGGAATTGGTGACGCTGATCTTCGGCGCCTGCGGCGTCGGGAGATTGATCGTCGTGTCGTCGATGCGGTATTTTCCCGCACTGGCAGGCACGGTCGCGAAGTCACTCAGCTTGGAATAGTGATACTTGGTGCCGTTATCAATCTCCACAGAGCGAACAGCCTTGACCTTCGCCTTGTACGCGGTGTCCGCTCCGGTCTTGAAGCCGGCGTACTTCACCGCGGTTTCTGTCGATTCGCTGTTCTCAGCCTCCGTCTCGACCTGCATCTCAGTCCAGGTACCGAGCGTGTAGGACAGCGTGCCGTCCTTCGCCTGTTCGAACTCATCGCTTTCGATCATGAGGTCTGTGTAGTACGCGTAGTCGCTGACGGTGTCCGTCCCCTTGTCGGGAACGTAGAAGTTCAGCACGAAAGCGTCCGGCACCTTGCCGGTAGCATTCGGCTTGAAGCTGACCGTAAGCTGACCGTTGCCGCCCAACTCCACCTGAGCGCCAGTCACTTCCTTCGGCGCCTCGGGATCTTTAAGCTCCACGAAATTCTCGGTCTGCTTGACATCCTGGACATCGCCAGCATCCAGCACCGCGCGGAGGTAGTAATTACCGCTCTCCAGCAGCTCGTGCAGGTTAACCTCCTTCTTGTCAAGAATGGTGCACTTGGTCATGTTATCGATGGTGACGCTCGCCGTCTGCGTGCCGGTGTTCTTGCTCAGCGTCTTGCTGCCAACCAGCATGCCCATGCTGCCAAGATCGTCCACGGCGACTTCCGTGACGCCGATCGTCTCGGTCTTCGTAGGCTCGCTGATCTGGTTCTGCGTCAGGAAGAACTTGACCACGTCGCCGTCCTTGGCGTTGGTTACGTTGGCGGACATGGTAATCTGGTTCGGAGTCGCCTGCTCTTGCGTCAGGGTGACGCTGTCCAGCGTCGCGCCCTTGCCCACGCGCAGCAGCGCCATGTCGACGTTCTGGTCGAGCTCCATGACAAGGTCTGCACCGTTATGCAGCTGCTCATAAGGCACGATGACGTACATCATCTTCTGCGTGGTGCCGTCCATGTCACGCTCCTGCGTGTAGTAGTAGAGCTTGTTGCCGGTCTTGGCGGCGTCCTCGTCCATCTCGCTGCCGGGCAGATACTCCACAAGCGTATAGTTGTCTCCGCCGATGGTAACGCTTGTCGCGGTGGGTACTTCATCGAAGTACTCCATTTCAATCAGCGCGTTGGCGGGGTTCGTGCTGTCATAAACCTCGCTCAGCGGGACCGTATACTTCGTGCCATCCACGGTAATGCCACCGAGACCCGCGCTGCGGTAAACCAGCAGCTCGTCAGCGCCCTCGGTGCTGCGGTAGACAAGCTTCTGACCCGCGTTCTCAGGATCATAGTCTGAGGTCGCGACATAGGAGATGTTCTTGCCGATGCTGAGTACGGACTGCTGACCGGTCTCCTCATCCGTGTGTACCAGATAGGCAAGCGCTTCCTCCTTGGGCGTACCGTCGGTGCTAACCCAGAAGTTGATGTCGTCAACGCCGCCGCCCCAGAAATACTCAAGGTTGACCAGGACAAACGGAAGGATCGTGAAGCCGCCCGTGATGCTCTCAAGGCTCACGCCGAAGTATGCCTTCGCCAGGCTCAGACCGCCCACGACAGGCACCTTCTCCGGGATCATGACTGCGGCGGAAATATAGGCGTCAAAGTCGAAGTCGCCGTCTTCCCGTTCGCCGATGAAGATGGAGCCCTTGCCCACAAGGATGTGCAGGTTGAAGATATCAACCAAAATCTTCGCGGAGACGAAGGACGGATCACTCCACTGAACCTGGAACTCCGCCAGATTGATGAGCGGGAGCGAAACAATCCAGAGTTCCAGCTCCATGCTGCCCGTGATCTTGAGTCCGGTCATCTTCAGCAGCATGTCAATGTTGCCGATGATTGCCACGCGGCTGGCAAAGGTACCCAGACCCATCGGCATGGAGACGGTGATACCGCCCGCCAGCTGCAGGGGCAGGGAACCGACGTTCTCGCCGGTCATCAGACCATAGACCGTATCCGCCAGGTTGCGCACCGCCACGCGGACGCGCGTCATGTACAGGTTCGGGCCGATCTGGATGCCGGGAATCGCCTGGCGCTGCTTGGCAGCTTGCTTCGCGGCTTCCTTCGTGCCCTCTTTCGCAGCCTCAGCCGCGGCTTCGCCCGCTGCGCCAGCGGCGCCAGTCGCCACATCCTTGCTGCTGGACTTGGCAAAGTACTGGAACGCGTAGCAATCCGGCAGGATCATGCCGTCGGCAACCTCTTTGAAGGTGAAGCCAACGTAGAAGCCGCCGAGGATCGGAAGCTTGAACTTCGCGGAGACCGCAAAGATGTTGTCCTTCTCCGGGGAAGCGAAGGGGCGGTAGGCGCGGATCAGCAGCGCCGCGCCGGCTTCCACCGCGCGTCCGCTGGATGCGATCTGGTTGCTGGTATCTGCCAGCTTCTGATCGTAGCCCTCGGAATAGTACTCGTCGCCGACCTTCTTGAGGATACCGATGTTCTTCCAGATGTCGAAACCGCAGTTGGCGTCGACGCCGTAGAAGCCCTGCGTGTCGAAGGAGACGTCGTCCACCGTGCCATCAAAGATGGTGAAGTTGACATGACCACCCATCTTTACACGGTAGCTGTCGTGATAGGACGACAGACGATAGTCCTCCAGCAGGAGCTGGATGCTGCCGGGGTTGTAGTCATACTTCTCCACCAGACCGAGCTGGTTGAAGTAGACGTCAGTTTCCGCAATGATCTCCAGCGGGTTGCTCTGCTCGCTGGTCAGACCGTTGTTGTGCTGCTTGAAGCCCGCCTGCGAAGCGGTCAGGTTGCTGACGTTATAGACGTTGGAATCGTCAAAGCGGTCAGCATAATCGCTGAAGCGATCCTGGAGGAACAGCGACTTGGCAAAACCGTCGAAGAAGTCGATGTTCCATTTTTCCTTGTAGAAGGTATACTTCGAGCCGCTGATGCTGGTGTTGCCATTACCGGCAAGTACCCAGTGCCCAAGGGTGAAATCATCGTTGATTTTGCCCTTCTGCGCGTCGCTCAGATTGGCGAAGGCGGTATTCGCAGGACCCGAAATGATACTGGCATAGTCATTCGCAAACTTGGTGTTCTTCGCAAAAGAGTCGATAAAGCCCTGCTTGTTCAGGGTCAGGGCAGTACCCGTGTAGGTCACGGTGCGGTTGATGACCGCCGGCTCCACGGAGGTATCCACCAGATAGCCGCCGTCCTGCTCCTTGACCTTGCCCTTGATCTCAAGGAGGATTTCGCCGTTGGACCAGTTGGTTTCGGTCGTCCAGCCCAGATTGTCGTTGAACGAAGTGAGGCTTTTGATCGTCTCCTTGTAGGCGTTCAGCTCGCTCTCGTCGCGCAGGACCTTCACTTCGTAATACGGAATGCGGTTGCCGCTCTGCCACTTGTACTGGACGCTCTTTTTGTCCACACGCTGACCGGCAGCGTTGAGCGCTTTGACGATATCCGTATATTTGTTGAAATCGCTGGGATTCACCGTCATATAACGGCGCGCAACCGTCAGGTAAGCGCCGGTACGCAGACGGGCTTCCTTGTTCATGTTGACGTCAATCTGCTGAGAGCTGACGAAGCTCATACGCTCATTCAGTTCCGCATCATTGCTCTTGAACTTCACCTCGACCGCGTACTTGCCAACGGGGATGGTGGGATCGTCAGCGGTCAGGATCGGGTCGACCTGATAGGGGCTGGCATTGTCCGCCGCGATCTTTGTACCGCGGTGATAGTCAATGTTCATCACGCCGTTCGCGCCGTCCTTGTCCACCAGCGTAATGTCGCCGGGATCGACCAGATAGCGCTCACCGGTCAGCACGTTGTACAGATACACGTCAAAGTTGCGATCGGGGTACCAGTAACCGTCCGTGCTCTTGTCCTTGGTGCCCTGCGTGTATCCGCCGAAGTTCGTCAGACCGACAGAGATGATCTTCTCGTCCTCAAAGTAAGCCTGCTCAGGAGCCAGAGAATAGGCGCGCGACTGCTGGGTCTCGCCGATGGCGGGCAGCAGAATGAAGTCCGAGCGGGTGCATGTGGACTCATTGACTGCATAGGACGCATTCTCGCGCTTGCTCGCAGCGGCGTTTTTCAGCGCGTCGCTGGTGACCGAGAACATGAACTCCTTCGTGGTCGGCCAGGACTTGCCCTCCGCCATGACCTTATAACGGAAAACGGTCATATCGCCGGCGGTGAAGGGGTTGGACTCCTGATCAACGCTGGTCTTGGACTTCGTGTAGGTCGACGTCTGGGTATACGCCTCCAAGCCGGTGCACTTCTTCGGCTTGCCGTTTTCATATACGACCTGACCGTTCCGGGTTTCCACGAAGCTGAGACCGTTTTCCAGCGTCAGCGTTGCCGTGATCGAGTCATGGGACAGCTTGGACTGCTCCGAGCACTGCACCTGCACGGTGACGTCGAACACGCCGTCGCTCAAATACGCGGTCTTTGCGTCGTTGGTCTCAAGCTGGCTCTTCTGGTCGATAAAGCTAATCAGGAACTCGCTGTCGTCCAGCAGAATCTCACCGAGACCGTAGACCACGCGATAGCTCTGCTTCGCGCCGCTGGCAATGCTGTCGTCGTTCCAGAAGTAGGCAATGGCGCTGTCCGCCGTGCCGTAATCGTTTGTGTTGTTCGCGAAATTCAGGTTGGGGTCAACTGTAACCTCATACTTGGAATTCGCCAGATGTGCCCAGTGACCGACAACGATCTTGTCCACCAGGTTGCCGAGATCGCCGGAACCGGTGCGGGCATTTTCGACGGTAGCGTCATCGTTTCCGACGTTGTTGAAGCCGTAGGCATAGACGCTGGTCGTCAGCGGGTTGGTGTAGCTGCCGTTGTCACGCATCATGAAGTAGTTCTTGATGTCTGTGCCGGTCAGCTCGGTCTCAACATTGATGGGCTGCTCCTGCTCCGTGCCGTTCTGATAGGTCGGACCGTCGTTCGCGCCGACCTTGGTGTCCAGCAGGACGCGGGTGCCCACGCTGATCGAAGCGCTCGTGTTGTTCTTCACATCGTAATCCACGAACACCATACCACTGGTATCCGTATCATCCGACGCGTTGAGGCGGATCTTCTGATCGATCACGATGGTCTGGTCGTCCGCGTTGTTCAGCGTCAGCGTCCAGGTCGTAACCATGGTCTGCGTCCCGTCGGCTGCCGTCGTGACAGCGGGCGCAGACAGCGAGGACTTCAGGTTATTCCCGCCGTTGAGTTCGTAGCCGTTGCCGAAGATATATTCCCCTCTGTAGGTTCCGTCGGTAATACGGAACGTGGTGAAGGAGGTGTCATCCTCGTCAAAGGTCAGTGTAGTGTCCTGGTCATTTTTACGCAGGGGCTGGCCATCCGCAGTGCGGATGGCGAAGCGCCCGTTGTCTTTGTTTACGATGACCTTGATGTACTTGTTGGACATCGAAACCGTGTGCTGCGATGCCTCCTTGAGGTCGGCTGCCATGACCTGCATCGGCAGCGCGCCCAACAAAAGCAGGAGGCTCATGCATATTGATATGATCCGATGATATAGCTTCATCTTTTACCCTCCTCTTTGGGATCAATTGTTGGCGTTGATGAAGAACGTGGTGAACTCTCTCTCTCGCTCGGAGTTACGGATGAGCACCGTGTACCAGCCGGTACCGGGCAGATCTTTGACGTCGAGCGTGATCGTGGCTGTGCGGTTGGCGTTGTACGTCACCTTGCCGGTTGCCACCTTGCCGAAGTACTTCATCTGACCTTCGCGGAAAGCGCCCTGCTTCACCACGACGTCGATCGTTGCCTTGGTGTTGTTGACCGCGCTCTCGGCATTCTCCTGCACCGTCACGTTTGTCAGCTTCACCAGATCATAGTTGCTGACCTGCAGCACGACCTGCTGATCACCGTTGCGGTTCACTAGCGCGGCATCCTTGCTCTGCGAGCAGAACAGCACGCCGTTCTCGTCTGTGACGATCATGCCGGAGGTCGGCATGATGTAAACCATCATACGCAGGTAGCTCGTGTTCTCCGAGGCGTCCTTTGCCTTGACCAGCACGCTGTACGCGCCGATTCTGGAGGTATCCACGGAGCCCGTCAGCGTAACGGCGATCTTGTCCGTCGCGGTCTTGTCGTCCGTGACGTCCAGCTTGCTCTTGATCCACGCCTGCCATGTTGCCTCGTCTTCAGCAACATCAGTCTTGTTCTTGGCAATCACACCGCCTTCCTTCAGTTCGATCACAGGAGCGGTGTGGTCAAACTTGCTCACGGTCACCTGATAGCTCGCCGTGTTGCCGACGCTGTCGGTCACATACTCGGTGTAGGTGCCATTGTTCGAGTAGGTCTTGGTGATGGTATAGACGCCGTTCTCAAGCGTGAGCGGAGTGGCACCTTCGGTCACTCTGCCGTCGTAGACGGGGTTGTTCGTCGCGGCAGTACCCTGAATGGTCACGGTGACCTTGCCGTCGGCATCGATCTCGCTTGTGCTGATCTGCTTGGGAGCCTCAATCGTGCTCACAATATTGCGGACAACGATCTTCTTTGTGACCAACTGACCGTTGCGGTTCGTCGCCGAAACCTGATACACACCGTTCTTGTAGACGTCAAGACCCATCTCGTCCGTGACATTCTGACCGCTGATCTCAAGGTTCACCAATTCTTTATTGGATGTCACAACCAGACGCGTGCCGTTCGAAACGCTGCCGCTTGTGCGGAAGTTGGTCTTGTCTGCCTTGACCGTCAAATTCCACGCCTTATCATCAAGCCATGTGACCTTGGCATTGACGTTTGCGGGAGTCCCCGCCTCATTCTTGATGGTGAACACCGCCGTGCCGTTCTTCTTGAAGAGGTAGGACGCGGACGGAGACAACTTAGTTGCCGTCGCGCTGCCCTCCTGCGTGAAGGTCAGGCCGGTGACCGTGATGTTCTCATCGCTGATGACTTTCGCGGAAACGCTGGTCGCCCTGGCGCCGTTCTCACCGATGTGGTCGCCTTCGTCGCTCCACACGATGCTGTAGGTGGGCGGGTTGTTGTTGATGTTGCTCACAGCCGCCTGGAAGCCGCTCTGTTCATAGACGCCGTTGGCGTTGACAGTCTTCTTGGTCGTCGGGGTATCCTTGTGCTGCATGTTCAGCGTCACACCGGTGGCGCCGTTCACCACGCGCAGCGTGCTGCGGGTCGCGACCGTCCACGGCTCATCGGTTCCGACGGCGTCCGCCGCAACGTCAAGGGTGCGGTAGCCGCTCTCGGTGAGCGCGTCACCGTTGCGGAACTTGAAGGTCAGCCGGACGTCACCGGTGCCGATCAGTACCTTCACCGTGTTGTCCAGCGGCATCCAGCGCTGCCAGACATAGCTGTCTGTCGACGCGTTCTGCGCGGTGACGGCAACGGAGTACTCCGCGCCGACGCTCATCGCGTCGCCCAGATCATCGAAGTAAACGATCGCGTAGCGCTTGCTGCCCTCTTCCACCACGTCCAGCAGCTTCACATCGGGTTCCGCCAGAATGCCGGTGGGCTTGTTGCTGCCGTTGAGCATGAAGTTCGCCGAGCGGACGGTCGTGTCGTCTTTGTCCACCCTCGCCCAGACGCGGGCGGCATCCGAATACTGCGTCGCGAGAATCTTAATCGCTTCGCTGTACGGTGCCCACACCACGGAGGACTGGGCTGCGTCTGTCGCCGTGACCGCGTATTCGATGGTGCTTGCGCCGGAAGCGGTGATCTCCACGCGAATACCGTCGTCATCGCTGCCGATCTGGTTGATCGTGATCTGCGCGTCGTCATCCTGCAGCCAGTAGTACTTGTTGATCAGGCCGGCCTCTTTCATGCCATCATAGGTGTACTTGATGTGCAGGTAGTAGTAGCCGGACACACCCCTCTTTTCGGGCATCGTGTAGGACTTCGCCGCATAGGTGACCTCATCCTTGGTCACGTCAGCCGCCGCTTCGCCCTCGATCACATCCCAACCGGTCGCATCCGCCGCCTTGGTGGCGTTGTCGTCGATGACCGCGTAGACCTTGAAGTTGCGTTCAAAAATGTCCTTGCCGTACGCCTTGCCATAGAAGGTGGCGCTCAGACCGGTAAGCTCCTTGTAAGGCTTCTCGCCGTTGGGGTTGGTCAGCGTGTACTCGATCGCGAGCGCGCTGTCGATCTTCACGAGCTGCTTGCTTACCGTCTTGTTTCCGGCGTCATCCTCCGCGTAAACGCACAGGTAGTAGTTGCCGGTCTTGTAATTGTCAGGCGTCGTGACGCTGAAGGAAGTCTTGTCAGCGCCGATGTCGTCCCTCCAGTTATCCGTGGTAGCGACGGTGATGGTTTCCACGTTCTCTTCCGTCACGAACTGGTACTTGACGGTCTTCACGCCGCTCACGTTGTCGTGCGCGCTGTTGTCAGCCACCGTAACGGGAATCGTGACCTTTTCCGTGCCGTCACCGCTCAGGGTGCCGAAGTCCACGGTCGGCGAAAGCACGTCATTCACAGCAGAGTCCATGCGCACCCAGTTGGAATCGTTCTTGCTATAGTCGTTGCTGTTCCAGTTGGTATAGCTGCTGCCCTTTGCCATGAATTCGACATCAGCCGCGTAGACCTCATTCACAAAGGCGGAATAGCCGCGGATGACCTCGATCTTCGCAGCGGCGCTGAAAGCCGACAGCATCTGCTCGGTAAAGGCGGCTTTGCGGTTATCATCCACCTTTTCCGCCAGCTTCGTGACAAAGGAGTCGCTCGCCCCCTTCGCCTTGTACACGCCGTTCTTGAAGCCGTCAAAGCTGGGCGCCGCGCTCACGATGCTGATGCTCTTGCTCTCCAGCAGGGTCTTCTGCTCCGCGGTGTCGATCTCCGCTTTGAGATAATTCGGATTCTGTTCCGTGCCCTGATTGACATAGAACTGCATGTAGTTGTCCACCCAGCCAGTGGGCAGACCGTTCGTCATCTCTTTCGGTGCAGGCGCGTAGGGAGTAAAGCCGAAGGTGTAGTACGTTCCTGCCGTCCACTCAGGAGCGCTCACCCACTGCAACGGTGTGTACTCGTTGGGCGCCTTCGAGGTGGTGGAGTAATAGTAGTACGCGGTGCTCCAATCATCGGGCGCTTCCGCAATGGACTTGGGGGTTTTGTCGTAGTACGTTACCTCCGTGTTCTTGGGGAATTCCGCCGTGACGGGCGTGTACTCGACCTCCCTTGTGAAGCAGTTCTGATAGATGCTCGCCCAGTTCGTATCGCTCGTCAGCGGGGTATACTTGGCGCGATAGTAGGTATTTTCCACATACTTCGCACCATCAGCGACCTGAGTATAGACCCCGCCGCTCTCGGTGTAGTAATCGGTGCAGACGTCTTCCCAGTCAACCAGAACGCTACTGTTGTTTTCCGTGATTTCTACGCCAGAGTCATCATAGGACTTGAAGAAAACCTTGTCTGCTCCCGTATCGGGGTCCTTGCCGCTGACTCGGTCGCCGTCCACCAACACATAGTTCACGCTGTAGTACTTGTCAGGTGCAAACACCGGCGTGACCGTAGCTTCAATGTAATCGTTGCCCTCTTTTACATAGTAGGTGCCGGTTTCATAATCGGCTTTCCAGGCAGTGCCGTCCACCGGAGTGTAATAAGGCGCTGTGTCGCTTCTGGTGTAGTACTTATTCGCCGCAATCGTCGCGCTGCTCTTCCAGGTGCTGAACGGCTTATACTCGTTCGCGCCGTACTGGTAATTGGTATACGTCGTCGACCAGTTGTTTGGCTTCGTCGTCACCAGTACTTTGTTATTATACACGCTGTTTTCCACAAACGCGGGCGCATAAGCCTCCTGCGCGCTGGTGTACTTCGCGCCGCCGTCGCTGTCCGTGTCACGGACATAGACGTTCGCCGCGTTCGACGAATCCACGGTGTCGGTGAACACGTCATAGCCGTAGTAGGTATTTTCCTTAAACTCAGGAACGCCGCTGATCTGCTTGACCGGCACATACGCGCCGTCCTTCAGCGTGTAATAGTTCGTATACGAAGTAGTGCTGTCTTCGTTGAACTTGTACTTCGTCCCGGTATAATTCGTATCCGCGTCCACATAACGGCCGTCGGAGAGCTTCATCAGAGTGCCGTTGGCATCCTCCTGATACGGATCCCAGCCGCCCGGCTTCTCCGTCAGCGGCGTGTATGCCCGCGAGAAATAGGTGTTCTCTTTCCACTCCGGGTACTCAACACCCTTGCTGATGTTGGAGAAGGTGCCGTCGTCGTTCTTATAATAATAGGTATGATAGTCCGACGCCCAGGTATCCTTCACGTCGTTATAGGCGACCTCCTCGAACATATCGTCGAACTCCACTTGCAGCTCGTTCGCCAGCGTGCCGAGATAGCCCGTGGGATCCTTCAAGTAGTTCTGCTTGCCGTACTGAATCATCTGCCGCGCGGAATCCCAGGTCATATCCGAGGCAAACACCAGCAGGACCCATACACCCTCTTCCGTCTTTTTGGGGACGATGCCGTTCTCGGCGGAAACAGGGCTAAGACGGTAGGTCGTGCCATTCACGACGACCTTGTCATCATCACTGGGAGCGAGGGAGAACCGCTTCACCTTCTCGAAGTTGTTGGCGGTAAACTGCTTGCTGACCTCGTCAGCGTCAGCCGCGCTCGCCCAAACGTAGTAAGCAACACCGGAGGCAGAGTTGTTCCCCTGCGTGGCGTTGTCGATGTGGAACACGCCGGAGCCGCCGGTATCGGTGACGTTGATCTTATAGTCCCCGTTGCCCTCCTGGGTGATGGTGACCTGCGGCTTGGTGTTGTCCATCTGCAGCTTCGCCCACGCCATTGTGGTGTTGTACTGCTCCTTGCCGATCTGCTCGCAGACCGGGTTACCCACATAGTCGGTGAGGATGTAATCGTTCGCGACGCTGTAGGTAGCGCTGCCGACGCCGCCGTTGTAGGTCTTGTAATTACCGGTGGACGGGTTCTCCTCCAGCTCGACCGTCGTATGCGTCGACGTATCCTCGACATACATACGCTTGATCTCAAGGTAGTCCGTGCCGGTCACGTCGCCCACGAAGCTGTAGTACTTGTCTGGCTCCCAGGCCGGGGCGGGGCCGGTCGGGTCAGCCTTCGTAACCTTCGTATAGGTATCGCCGTTCTTGGTGTAATATTCCTCGCAGTCCGCGTCCCAAGTCTCCGGCTGCGCTACCGTCAGCGTGTACATATTCGGCACGTTGACCGTGAAGATCAGCTGTCTGGTACCCATGCCGGACTTGTAGCGGGCGCGCAGGCCGTTGTTCAGCTCCAGATAGAGATTTTCGGGAGCATAGCCGGTGGCGACCGTCTTCCCGTCGTTTTCGGGGTCGGGCTTGAACTCGCGCAGCTTCACGATTTCGGAGAAGTTCAGCGCGATATCAAAGCTGTCGCCATAGTTCAGCGTCATGCGCGTGAGGATGTCCGGCTGAACCGCGTTGGTGCTGCGGGAGTAGGTCGGCGTCACCGCGTTGATGACAAAGCCAAAGCCCGCGTCGCTGGCGCTGCCGGGGGCGAAGGGGTTTGCAACTTTATACTTTGTGGTGTTGTTCAGCACCACCGTACCGGGCAGCACGTTGCGCTTCTTGTAGTATTGACCCGACGCAGCGGAGGCGTTCACCACCAGTTCAAAGACGCCATTTGCGTTCTGGATATAGGTGAGCCCCTCCTCATACGTGTTCGTGGGCTCATATTGCAGGTTGGTGATGTAGTTCGAACCGTTCTTCTGATAAGGAACCAGCTTACCGTGGAGTTTCAGCGGGTTGCCCGCCAGATCGTGGAACGAGGCGAGCACGATGCTGTCGATCAGGTTCAGCGCGTTGCTGGAGCTGACCAGACCCGCCCAGTCGCCCTCACCGGGGATGGCGTGGTTGCCGTAATAGTCGCCTTCGCTGGCGTTCCATTCATAGTGCAGGGAGGAAATGCCGCCCTGCAGCACATTCAGGCGAGCGGTGTCGGAATCAGCGATGTTCTTGGACACCACGTTGGTGTCGCTCAGAACGTCGGCGCTCGTCAGCTTCATGTAGACCGGCTCGCCCTGACGCTCGTAGCCCGTGCCCTCGGTGTTCTTAAACAGCACGCGCTTACCCAGCTGGAGAAGCAGGTTGTAGTCGTCGGAGTAAGTAACCGTCTTGCCGCCGAGGGAGCTGACAACCACGTCGCTCTTGCTGGTGTCGCCTTCCAGCGTCACGTTCATATCCAGCTGGATTCGACCATCGTTGCCCAGCAGGACCTCCGCGCCGTGGCCGCCGCTGACGGAGTAATCGCCGTTGGCGGTGAGCGTGTAATCCGCGATGTTCGGGCACGCGACCTTGCGGAACAGCATCACGCTGTCGCCAATGCCGACGTCCTTGTCCGCCCAGCCGTTGCTGAACTTGCCAGAGCTGCGGCTTACGCTCCAGCTGATGGTAATGACGCTGTTCTCAGTCAGCGTGACCCAGCCGCCGGTACCGAACTGCTTCTTCTCGTCTTTTGCCTTGCCAGAGGAGTGGCTTGTCCTTGCGCCATTGTCTGCGGTCGCGCTCGAAATGTTGATGCTGCCGTAGACGTAGGTGTGGTCATCCGGCCACGCCTTGCGCGCTTCCTTGCCGGCGCAGGCATAGCCGTTGAAGTACACCTGCAAGCCGCCGGATTTTGCCAGCGTCTTCAGTGTGGGGTTGTCCGCGATTGTGACCCTCATCCAACCGTTGCTGCCGCCATCGTTGTTATAGGTAGCGACGTTCAGCGTGTCGCAGTACTGACCGCCTCCCCAGTTGATGCTCTGCCCGTTATTACGCGAAAAGCCAGCGGTCGCCGCGCTGACCGTTGCACCCTTGCGATATATGCCGAAGCAGTTCATCATGTTGTAGGTGGAGATGTCCTCTCTCTTGCCACCGCCTTCAAGCTTTCCGTTATACCTGCCGATTGTCGGGTTGTCGCCAAACGCGCCGTTGACAATCAACGCCGCGCTCGCACCGGTGCCGATGCCGGCGTCAAAGTATTTGCCGGTGTCAGTCACGTCGATGTCGGGCTTCTCCATCGCCACCGCGGCGCGTACAGGAATACTCGTCGTCGGTATCAGCGAAAGGAGCATCACCACGCTCAGTATGGCTGACAGGGTCTTCTCTTTCCAGGTTCTCAAATTGTATTCCTCCTTCCAGATTTCTTGAGAATACACTTTTTTATATATAAACAACCGTTTCCGGTCGGATTTTTCACTTCTTCGGCAAATACGCCGCCAGCGCCCCGGCAAGCTGCGCCGGTGTGGGCGACGCGCTGACACCGTTCATCGTGCGTACCGTGGCGGAGGCAAGCCCGATTACCTCGCCGTACTGGCTGAGGATCGGTCCGCCGCTCATGCCGCTGGCAAGCTCCGCCGAGACCAGCAACCGCTCGATCCCGTTGATCGTCGCAAGCGGGGAGGACACAATGCCGTCCGTCATGATCTTAGTCGTCTTGAGCGGATACCCGATGGCGTAGGTCCGTTCGCCGCTGCGCGGTGCATCCGCGGCAAGCTTCAGCACCGGATATCCCTCCGCGCGCGCGGGCAGACGCAGCACGGCAACGTCGGTCAGATCGTCCCGGCTGAGCACCTTCACGTCGGTCAGCTCCGCGCCGGAGGGCAGGACAACCCGCACCTCGGCAACGCCACGCACCACATGCGCCGCCGTCACCGCCACGCCGTCCCCGGTAACGGTGAAGCAGCTGCCCGTGGTTTTCAGCTCCCCCGTTTCCGACAGACCGCGGACGTAGCAGACCGCGGCAGCGGTATCATCATAGATCCTGTTGCCGTCAAGCGTCTTCCGCTGCGCCGCCGCGCCCGTCAGAACGCCGACAACAAACAGCGCCGCGCAGACCAAAACGAAATGTTTTCTGGATAATCTCATCCGAATCCCCCGTTTCTTCCCATTTCCTTTTTCCACAGCGCAGAAAAGCGTACCGCGCGGAGCTCTCGGAGTTCCGCGCAACACGCTAAATCCTCATCAAATCGAAGAGAACGCGTACTTTCACATCCGCCTTCGCCTCGTTTACGCAATTTCTCGCTGTTTTTCTCATTGCGTGCCTCTCAACAAGTCCGGCAGACAAAGTGCCGAATTCGCCCAATCCATCCAATATGACAAATTATAGCACACCGTTCCCGGCATTGCAAGCAACATCAACATAAACATTTTTAACAAGTTTGGGAGGAACATTATCGCGCAATCAAGCCATATAACGCCGGACTGATGAACATCGCGTAGCCGACCAGCGCCGTCTTTTTCCCCGTACAAGATACAGGTGGGCGCATTCCATTGGACGGGATGCTCCCGCACATAGCACAGATAGTCCCACGAAAGCTTCTCGCCAAAGGGCGTCACAATCACGCCCTCCATTTTCAGCCGCTCCTCGGTCACGCCGGCCCAGCGCATCATGTCACGGATCAGCCGCTCCATATCGACGATGGGCGAAATGAAGTACGCCCTCCGCCGCGCTGCCGCCTTTTCCGTGGATGTACAGCACCAAATGTTTCATACAACCCTCTTATATTCTATGCTTTCCCAAAAGTATGTGCAACGCCTGAACAAGCTCGCCCGCCGCGCCATCCCGTTCCGCGCCGTCTGTCAAGAAAGCCGAATCCCCCCCAGTGCTCTTTACGGATGATCCGGCGCTCCGTAGACCTTGACAAAATGTCGGCTGAAGGCTTCGATTTGGATTGTCGCCTCATGCGTTTTCGAAGGCTCCCGGTCGCAGAGATGAATCAGGGAGGAAATCGGCGCGGTGTAGGCAAAGGCGAGCATGGCGGGATCGTCCTGACGGAGGAGTCCCTTGCCCATCATGCTCTGGAAGATCGAAGTGAACATATCCTTGATGCCGGTGAGAAAATGCTTTGTCGCAAGAGCCCTGGCGCGCTCATCCCGAAACTGCTCGATCGTGAGCAGCTTTCTTGTCTTGATCACATTCTCGTCATGGATCGTGAAATCCACCATCCGCATTGTCATGGTCACCAGACCTTCCAAAGAATCCGGCGCGGGAGGGAGATGCTCCGGGGAGCCAAACCGCTCATCATAGTAGGCGATCATCTCATCCAGGAGGGAATTCCATATCTCTTCCTTGCTCGCAAAATGCTTATACATTGAGGACTTGACCAGCCCCAGCGAGGCAGTCAGTTCGCGGATGTTTGTACCCGCATAACCGTTCTGTGAAAACAGGTCCAATGCCGCTGCCAGAATTCTTTCTTTTGTATCCTTTGCCATAGGTGATCCTCCTTGCATGTACACGGCGACCGTCCGTTCTCATTATAGTGAACGAACGGTCGCCCGTCAACCTGTGAACGAGCCGTTTCATGGCTCAGTCTTGCTTCTCCGATTCTCCGATGTAGGTAAACCTCTGGCAGGTTCTTCCGTCACGCTCCACAGTTTCGTTCCACATCGACGCAGGGCGCACCCAGACGCCGTACTCGCCGATGAACGCCAAAAGCAATCGCCGCAACAATATTTTACAGAAGACAGCGCTGATGTAAAGAAAAAACAGCAATCAATCGGGCTAGCCAGGAAAAATCTACTGACGCTCCCATCGAACGCACGGTTCTCGATCTACTCGGCGAAGCAATAAAAAATTTCAATGCGGAATACGGTCTTGATAGAATCCGCTGCTGATGGTGTAGTGAGCAGTTCCACCAAGGCCGTTATGGACTGTTGCCGCATCCGATGCGTTGACATGGACCGTCTTGCTCCAAACAGCTTGCGGTATCGTCGCAAGTGAGTGTAACCTCCACCGCGTCCGTGGCTGTGTCCCGTGTGTACCAGGTCTTATTATCCGGGTCAATCAGATCAAAGGAATGGCTTGCCTCAAAGTCGCTGCCTGAGATATACGACGCGGTGTACTTGCCATCTGTGGCAGTCACCTCGCCGGAGCCGGTATTTGCGGGCAGGTCGGCGGAACTGCCCTCGCCGAGCAGGCGCACGCCGCGCTGTGCCTGCACCTCGCCGCGGGAAATGGCGTCGGAGAGGTCAACACTGCCGTCGGCGATGCCCTCCAAACCGTTCGGAAGGAGGCGTCCTGCCTTATTCGGATTTGTTCCGTGTGCATTATGTCTGAATCCGTGAAACTGGATTTTCAAAATATGCTTTCGAGGCAAAGATACTTTGCCAAAGCGAGCAACTACCCAAAACAGGTTACCAACAGTGAAAAAGGGCGCAAGAAACCCATCCCCCCACGGAAGATGTTTTCACCTG
>JAFXPO010000018.1 GCA_017527825.1 Oscillospiraceae bacterium | reverse complement strand
TGTGGTGCTCTGGAACGTGGATTTTCTGAACATTTTCGGCTTGAAAATGACGCTTGTGCCTCGGGAATCGAGCGGAAAACGCAAAATCGGCACGATTCCATTTTTCTTTTTCGGGAAGGTTTTCAGTTCAGCAAGCGTTAATTTCATCCATATCGTGCAAAAATCCTCGAAAGCGGCTGCTTTCGGGGATTTTTCAGAAGCGAACACATTTTTCAACCAGTTTTTTGTAAATCCGCTCCACCATCCACGGCTCCGTCGGGACGCGCAGCGCCTCGTCCAGCGTCCACCAGCGGACACCCTTGTTTTCGTCCGTCTTGACGCTCAGCGCGTCGCTCTCCTCCACCTCCGCGAGAAACGTGACGTTGAGGTGCAGATGGCTGGGCACATAGGCACCGCGCTTGATGTGACCGTCCACCGTCAGCGTTTCCAGACTGAAAATCTGATCCGTGACGAGCCAGGCGTGAGCGACGCCGGTCTCTTCCCGCAGTTCCCGCAGCGCGACGGCGCGGAGATCGCTCTCACCGTCGGCGTGTCCGCCGATCCATGACCACGAGTCAAAAATGTTGTGATACACCATCAGCGTCCGGGTACGCGCCCGGTTCACCGTCCAGATCGAGGCGGTGAAGTGGGCGATCTCGTTCTCACGCAGCATGCAGTCATCGTTTGCCGCAAGGAAGCGGAGCATCTGCGCCTTGTCCCGCGCCTCCTGCTCGTTGACGGGGACGTATGCCTCAATTTCCTTCGCAAGCTCCATGTTGCACCCTCCTGAAAAATGTGATATGTTTGTCGGGAAGAGTATAGCAGAATTGTCAGAAAATGCAAGATATCGCCGCCCCTGCGGCAGAAAAACGGAGAATACTCATGGACAACGAACAAAAGGCGATGGAGGCGCTGCTGGCGCGGCATGGCTTTCATTTCTCCAAATCCAAGGGACAGAACTTTCTCATTGACCGGGACGTGCCTCGCGCCATCGCGGAGACGTCCGGCGCGGACGAGCGCTATGGTGTGCTGGAGGTCGGTCCCGGCATCGGCGCACTCTCCCATGAGCTGTGCCGCCGCGCGTCAAAGGTCGTGGCGGTGGAGCTGGACACGTCGCTGCTGCCGATTCTGGACGAGACCATGGCAAACTATGACAACTTCAAGGTTGTCTCCGCCGACGTGCTCAAGCTGGACCTCCCTAAGCTGGTGCGGGAGGAATTCGACGGTCTCACGCCCATCGTCTGCGCGAACCTGCCCTATAACATCACCACGCCGGTCATCACGCAGTTTCTCGAAGCGCGGTGCTTCGAGAGTCTGACGGTTCTGATCCAGCTGGAAGTCGCGCAGCGCCTGTGCGCGAAGCCCGGCACGGCGGCATACGGCGCGTTTTCCGCGTACATGCAGTACCACACCGCGCCAGAGCTGTGTTTTGAGGTGCCGAGGGAGTGCTTTATTCCCGCGCCGAAGGTCACCTCCGCTGTGCTGCGCGCGGTAACCCGCGGAGAGCCGCCGGTTGCCGTGGCGGACGAGGCATTTTTCTTCCGCGTGGTATATGCTGCTTTTGCCCTGCGGCGCAAAACTCTGGTCAACAGCCTGATGACGTCCTTCGGTGCCTTGGGCAAGGAGAAGCTGACGGAGATCGTGGCTGCCTGCGGTCTGGACGTCAACATCCGCGGGGAACGGCTGGGGCTGGAGGAATATGCCCGGCTCGCCGCCGCGCTGCGGGAGGCGGGCGCATGCTGATCGGACTGTTCTTGCTGCTGACGCTTGCGGTACTGCTCTTCGGCTATCTGCTGCTGCGCGAGACCTGCATGCGCCGTGACCTGCCCGACGGCTGGGAACAAAAACGCATCGACGAGAGCGGAGACGCCGTCTGGCAGCGGATGGCGCGGGAGGGGCGCGAGTGGCTCGCGCGTCAGGAGACGGAGGAACTGGAGGTTCAGAGCGAGGATGGTTTTCTGCTGCACGGTCTGCTGCTGCCCCATGTGAATCCACGGGCGACGGTGCTGCTGTTCTCCGGCTGGCGCTCCTCGTGGGAGATGGATTTCACCTGCATTCTGCCCTTTTTACATGCCCGGCGATTGCAGTGCGTTCTTATCGATGAGCGCGCTCAGGGGGACTCCGAGGGACGTTACATCACCTTCGGCATCCGGGAGCGGCTGGACGTGCCGGTGTGGGTGGACTACGCGGCGCAGCGCTTCGGGAAGGAGCACCCCCTGCTGCTGCAAGGGCTTTCCATGGGCGCGACGGTGGTGCTGATGGCGTCTGCCGTCCGCTTCGACGCCAACGTGCGCGGTATCGTCGCGGACTGCGGCTTCACCTCTCCCTACGCGATCATTTCAAAGGTGTTCCGGGATCGGACGCGCCTCCCGCCGCACTTCGCCGTGTGGCTGCTGGATCAGTACACACGCCTGTTCGCGGATTTTACTCTGGAGGAATACAGCACCGTGACTGCACTGCGCGAGACAGAGTACCCGGTCCTGTTTCTCCACGGTACGGAGGACCACTTCGTCCCTTGCGATATGACGCGGCAGAACTACGACGCGTGCCGCGGTGAGAAGACACTCCTGCTGGTGGAGGGGGCGACGCATGGCATGAGCTATCTGGTTGCCCGCGAGCGCGTCGAAGCGGCGTACACCGAGTTTCTCAACAACCACATACCGCAATAAAAAATCCCGCGAGGCGGGATTTTTTATTGCTTTCTGCGGCTTCGGCGCACACGGTTCAGGTGCCGCTCGAAGTCGCCGCTGCGCAGCAGCTCCGCGAGCACATACTGCTCAAAAAGCGGAACGGTGCAGGAGTAAAAGCCCACCGTGCGCTCAAACGAATCGAGCAGCGCCGGCGGCAGTACCATATACCCTACGCGGATGGAGGGAGCAACGGTTTTCGAGAAGGTGTTGAGGTAAATGACCGAGCGCTCCGGCTCCAGTGAAAACACTGTGTCCTCCGCCTTGGAGGAGAGGGAGAACTCGCTGTCGAAGTCGTCTTCCACAATGTATCCGTTCCGTTCCGCCGCCCAGCGGATGTATTCCGCCCGCTTGCCGGCGCTGGCGGTGACGCCGCTGGGGAAGCTGCGAAAGGGCGTGACGTGAAGTACCGTCGCCTCCGCGCGGCGCAGTTCGTCGGTGCGGACGCCGTCCGCGCCGAGACGCAGGGACTCCACCGTGACGCCGCTGGCGCGATAGACGCGGCGAATCTTGTCGTAGGAAGGTTCCTCCACGGCGTAGACCCGCTCACGGCCCAACAGCTGCACGATGAGCCCATAGAGGTATTCCGCGCCGGAGCCAATAACGATTTGCGCACTTTTGACGCGGATGCCGCGGGAACGGGCAAGATAGTCGCCGATCGCCTGCCGCAGCGCCGCGCAGCCGTTGTTGGGCGATTTGACCATCAGGCTCTCCCCGTAGTCGGACAACACCTTCCGCATGGTACGCGCAAGGACAGAGAAGGGAAACTCGCCCCCCGCGCCGCGGGAATTCGTCTCGGTGCGAAAATGCTCCGCAGGAGCGCCGGGGAAGCAATCACCGGCACGGTAGGCGGCATAGTACCCGCTGCGCTCGCGGGATTCAAGGTACCCCTCGTCGCAGAGAATCGCGTAGGCATGCTCTACAGTGACAAGGCTGACGCCCGCGTCCTCCGCCATCTGCCGCTTCGAGGGCAGCTTGCTCCCGTGGGGATACGCACCGCTCACCACGTCCTCCCGCAGCCGGTGATAGAGTTGCAAATAGGCGCTCTGTGCCGATGTTTTGTCGATGTGATAGTTCATCTGGCATGCTCCAATTCTAATTTCAGGGAAATAAATAAGATCAGATTGACCTTAACAAAAAACCGCGGCAAAGTAAAGATTTTTTTTCGCAGAATGCTGAGAACAACTTCTTTTGTTAGCCTTGACAAACAACATGAGATACCCTATAATCAATGACAGTCTGTCATATTGTGACAACCTGTCATAAGGAGGGCTTCATGCCGACACAAACCTTTTTTCGATTGCCGGAGGAGAAGCGCGAGCGCCTGACCGAGGCGGCGTGGGAGGAGTTCATGTCCGTCCCCTTTGCCGACGCGTCGATCAACCGCATCGTGCGCGCGGCGCAGATCCCGCGAGGCAGCTTCTATCAGTATTTTGAGGGAAAGGAAGACCTGTTTTTTTACCTGCTCGGCTCACTGAGGGAGGAGGCGTTCGGGCTGATGACCGAAGCGCTGAAGCGAACGGACGGCGACCCGTTCCGCGCGTCGCTGGGGCTGTTTGACGAGGTGTTTCGTCAGGACAATACGGTTCGGCCATCCATGCATCGCGTGGTGGAAATCCTGCGGCTGAATCAGAATTTGGATATGTCGCAGATGATTCTCGACCGCATGCAGTCCGACGACGGGATGCATGAAATCGAATCGGCGATCCGCTGGACCAGTTTTCGGCGGACAGACGCGGTGTATCTGCATGAGGTGGCGTCGCTGCTGGTGTTCAGCTTTGCCTGTGCGGCGCGGAATATTCTGTGCGGCGGAATCGACGCCGCAGAGGAACGGGAGAAATTGTGCTTTCGGCTGGATGTGCTCCGCCGGGGCAGTATGAAGGAGGAGATACGATGAGCAAACGGTTGATTGCGCTGGCGCTGGCGATGACCTTCGGTCTCGCCCTGGGCGCGAACCTTGCCTCGGCGGAGGACGCGAAAACACCGGCGGCAGCCGCAGAGACGGAGACGGTGGCAGCAGGTGTGGAAACGGTACAGACGCCTGCGGCAAAGCCGGACGCGGAGGGCACGCTGAGCTTTTTGAACCTGCGCGGACGTATGCTGGAGAACAGCTACTCGATGCTGTCGATCGGGGAGGGCATCAAGGCGCTGGAGGAGCTGGACTATAAGCGGATGGAGGACGATCTGCGCGAAAAACTCAACAATAACGCCAATGCGCAGTGGTCGGCGCTGTCAGGAACGTCCTCCCCGGAGCTGACCGCGCTCAACACGATGCTCAGCGGCGCGATTGAGGCGGACCCGACCAATCTGGCGCTTCGCGCCAGTCAGGCGGCGCTTGCCGCAAGCACTGCCGCCGGCTCCGCGGTCGGAAACATCGGCTTTCAGCAGCTGCAAATGGAGTATGACGCCTACCGGAAGGTGTTTGACGACGTGCGCAGCGGCAAGATGCAGGAGGACAACGAGGGCGCGAAGCACCAGCTCCGCAACATGCAGGATCAGGCGGTGATCCTCGCCGAATCCATGTACATCGCGCTCAAGGGACTGGAAGCGCAGGACGCGGCGCTCACACGCGCCATCGCGTCACTGGGGCGCACGGAGCAGGAAATGACCCTGCGTCAGGAGCTGGGGCAGATTTCCGAACTGACCCTGCAGCAGGTCAAGCTGGCCGCTGTGCAGGCGGAGAGCGGACAGAAAACGCTGCGCATGAACATGGACAATCTCCTGCTACAGCTCAAGGCGATGTGCGCCGTGGGGCTGGATCAGACGCTCACCCTTGCCGCGCTTCCGACGGTGTCGGCGGAGCAGATCGCCGCGATGGCGTTGGAGCGGGACCTCGCCTCGGCGCAGGAGGCGAGCTACGAGCTGTACGCCGCGAAAAAGACCTATGACGACGCGGAGCAGACCTACAAGGACGCGAAGAAGGAATACGGCGAAAATTCCAAAAAGAACGAATGGATGCAGGCGAAGCATGAGTGGCAGGCGGCGCAGTATACCTACAGCAACGCCAAGCAAAGCTATGAGCTGAAGTTTCGCACCCTCTACGCCCAAGTCAAGGACGCCGCGCAGATTCTGGACGCCAAGCGCGCGGCGCTGGACAGCCAGGAGCTGAGCTACCGGGCGTCGGCGCTCAAGCACCAGCAGGGAACCATCTCGGCGAATGAGCTGGCAAACGCCGGAGACGAACTGGCGAAGGCAAAGGATGAACTTGCTGCGGCGGAGCGCGATCTGTTCGCGCAGTACCGGAGCTATCAGTGGGCAGTGGAATACGGCATTTTGAACAGTTGAGGAGGCTGCGGCGATGAAGAAAAAACTTTTGGCAACGATCCTGGCCGTACTTTCCGCGACGGCGCTGGTCGGCTGCGGCGCGAACAGCGCGGAGCCGGCAGCCGTTCCTGCCGGTGTGGCGGTGCAGGTGAAAACGGTGGAGCGGCGGGACGTCGCCACCGAGAATCGTGTCTCCGGCGCGGTGACCAGTGACAACGAGACGTCGATCTTTGTGTCCAGTACCGCCAAGTGCACCGCCGTTTACTTTGAGGCGGGCGACGTCGTGGAGGAGGGCGACATCATCTGCACCCTCGACCTGGGCTCGACCCTCGCGAGCTACAATGCCGCGAAGATCAGCTATGACAGCGCGGTGACGGGCTACCGGCAGCAAAAGGCGTATTTTGACAAGCAGGTGGAGCTGCTGCAAAAGCAGATTGAAAATACCAGGGCGCTTTTCGAGATCGGCGCGGCGTCCCAACTGGAAATCGACAATCTGGAGGTGCAGCTGCTGCAACTGGAGGCAACGCGGGATTCCACGCTGTCGCAGCTTCGCGCGGGGATGGAGAGCTATCGCTCCAATCTGGAGCAGCTCAACCTTGTGATGGACGACGTGGACGCCGAGGGCAACGTCATCGCCCCCGCCAGCGGCACGCTGGCGTCACTGAACGCCGCCGAGGGCAGCTTTGTTTCGGCGAGCTATCCCGTTGCCGTCATCAGCGACGCCGAGCAGATGAAGGTTACGGTTTACGTTTCCGAGGCGCTGGTGCCGAAGCTGACCATCGGCGACGCAGCGCATGTGAGCGTCACGTCGGCGGGCGCGGAGTTTACCGCGGTGGTACGCTCCGTGGAGCAAACGGCGAATCTGCAAACCAAGCTCTACGCGGTGGTACTCAGCGTTCCCAGTGACGTGACGGGACTGATTTCCGGCATGTTCGCGGATGTGACGTTCTTCACCGAGACCGCCGCTGGCGCGGTGGCGATCCCCTCCGAGGCGATCCTGACCGCCAACGGCGAGCAGTACGTCTATCTTGTGGAGAACGACACGGCGAAGCGTACCGCCGTCCAGACCGGCCTGACCGGCGACGGCGTGACCGAGGTGCTCTCCGGTATCAAGGCGGGTGAAAAGCTGGTCGTGGTCGGTCAGCAATATCTCTCCGACGGCGACGCGGTTCGCGTTGTGAGCGGAGGCTGAGCATGAGCATTGCTAAGTTTTGCATCAAGCACCGCGTGACGACGATTCTGGCGTTCGTCATCATTTCGATCTTCGGCGTCGTCTATCTGCGGGAGCTTCAGCTCGCGCTGCTGCCAAACATGGAATATCCCGCGGCGGTGGTTTACTGCTACTACAACGGCGCCGCGCCGGAGGACATGGAGGAGTTGGTCACGCGCCCGCTGGAATCGGCGATTATGTCGGTGCCGGGCGTGGATACGGTTTCGTCCACCTCGGCGGACAGCCTGTCCACCATCACGATTATGTATGTCGAGGACACCAACGTGGACATCGCGGCAACCAAGCTGCGCGAGAAATTTGACGCCCTGACGTTGCCGGAGGACTGCACCAAGCCGGTCATCATGAACATCAACATCAGCGACATGATGCCCACCGCCATCCTTGCCCTGATGGGCGAGGACCTCGCCAGCGTTCAAGCGCTGGCGGAGGACGTGGTCGTTCCCGCGCTTGAGCGCATCGACGGCGTGGCGTCTGTGAGCTACTTCGGCGGCTTTGATCAGCAGATCGCGGTGGAACTGGACTCCGCCCGCATCAAGGGGCTGGGGATTTCCAACAGCTACATCGCTCAGATTCTGGTGGCGGATAACCTTCTCTATCCGGGCGGCGATCTGGAAAACGGCAACCAGAAGCTCAGCGTCTCCACCGACGCGCAGCTGCGCTCCGTGGAGGATGTCCGCAACGTCATCATCCCGCTCCAAACCGGCGGTACGGTGCGCCTCGGCGAAATCGCGAACGTGACTATGGAAACCACGGAGCGCCGCGACATCGGTGAGATGAACGACATCCCTGCGGTGTTTTTGCAGGTGATGAAGCAGTCAGGCGCCAATGAAGCGGCGGTGGCGGACAAGGCGGCGGCGAAGATGGAGGAGCTGTCGGCGAAGAATGACGACATCGTTTTCGAGACGCCGTATCTTGCCAGCGAATACATCAACATTGTCGTCAATGCGGCGATCGAGAACATCATCCTCGGCGTCGGACTCGCGGCGATCGTCGTGTTCCTGTTCCTGCGTCGCTTCGGCGCGACGCTCGCGATCGCGGTGTCCATGCCGGTGTGCATCCTGACGGTGTTCGTGCTGATGTACGTCTGTGACCTCACTATGAACCTGCTGTCGCTGGGCGGCATCGCCATGGGCGTCGGCATGATCGTGGATAACTCCATCGTTGTGCTGGAGAATATCTATCGCTACGCCGCCGAGGGCAACGACCGCCTGACAAGCTGCGTGGAGGGTACGAAGGAGGTCATGCTGTCGCTGACCGCCTCGACGCTCACCACGGTGGCGGTGTTCCTGCCGCTGGGCGTGGCGAACGGACTTGCGGGCATGATCTTCAAGGATTTCTGCCTGACGATCTCGTTCCTGATCCTCGGCTCGCTGGTCATTGCGGTAACGTTGGTGCCGCTGCTGTGTTATTTCCTCCTCGATGAGAAAAAGGCGCACGCCCACCAGCTCAAGAAGTTAAGCAAAAAGACCGGAAACAGCTTTTCTGAGCGTTTCCTTGCCGGTTATCGCAAGGTGCTGGGGTATTTTGTACAGCATCTCGGCGTGGGTGTGGCGGTCTCTGTGGCGCTGGTGGCGGTGTTCGTGGCGGCGTGCCTGTCCACAAAGCAGGTGCTGCTGCCGCCCATGGATATGAACATGATCCAGGGCAACATCATGATGCCCGTTGGCTCGGACGCGTACCAGACCTCGGTCATCGCGGAGCAGATGGTGCAGATCGTTTACGACCGCGTGCCGGAGCTGGACGGCGTCTACTACAGCGTGGGTGAGCAGGAGAACGAGCTGGGCGTCATTCTCGTGCCGAAAAAGGACCGCCAGCGCGACGCGACGGAGATCGCCAACGACCTGCGCGTGGCGTTTGCCGATATCGCGGGCTGCGAGTACACCATCAGCGCCATGGACATGAGCCAGATGATGACCGGAAGCGACATCGAGGTGCAGATTACCGGCACGGATTACGATACCCTCAGCATGATCGCGGGTGACCTGATGGAGCCGATCAAAGCGCTGCCGGACGCCATCGACATTACCTCTACCGTCAGCGACGAGGTGCCGCAGGTCAAGGTCACCATGAACCGTGACGCGGCGGCACAGTACGGTCTGACCGCCGCGCAGGTGGGTCAGGCGGTGCGCGCGGAGCTGACCGGCGCGACGGCGACCCGCGTGAACATTGACAACAAGGAGATCAACGTGGTCGTCCGCGGCGACGGCGCCGCGTCCGCGAGCTTGGACGCGCTGCGCTCCATGCCGGTGACCACGCCCTATGGCGGCACGGTGCCGCTGTCCTCCGTCGCGTATGTGGATCTGGAGCTGGCGCCCGCGTCCATCTCCCGTGTCAACCAGTCCCGCGCCGTGACAATCACCGGTTCGACCCTCAGCGGCGATACCAATGCCATCACGGAGCAGATTCGCGCGATCCTCGCCGATTACACCATGCCAAACGGCTACTCCGCCAGCATCGGCGGCGGGTATGAGCAGTTACAGGAAAACTTCCACGACCTGACGCTGGCGTTGGTGGTGGCGCTGGGACTGGTGTACTTCGTGCTGGCGTCTCAGTTCGAGTCCTTTGTGATGCCGGTCATCGTCATGATGATCCTGCCGGTGGCGTTCTCCGGCGCGCTGTTCGCGCTGCCGATCACCGGCCGCGACCTCTCCATGATCTCCATGGTGGCGCTCATCATGCTCGCCGGTACGGTGGTCAACGCGTCCATCATTCTGATCGACTATATCAAGCAGCGCCGCGACCGCGGCGAGGACCGCACGACCGCGATCCTCAACGCCTGCCCGCTGCGCATTCGTCCCGTGCTGATGACAACGCTCACGACGATCCTTGCCATCATGCCGCTGGCACTGGGGATCGGTCAGAGCAACGAGATGATGTCCGACATGGGCGTGACGATGGTCAGCGGCATGCTGATCTCCACAATCATCACGCTGCTGTTCACGCCGGTTTATTACTGCGTGATCGACAACATCGGCAAAAAGAAAAAAACGGCATAACAAAAATCCCTTGCGCCGCGGCGCAAGGGATTTTTTCATTGCAGCGAAAGCGGAAGCTCCATGCGGTTCGCCTCCAGCAGCGCCCGATCCCGCAGGATCGTGTCCGCCGCGCCGTCGGCGACGATCCTGCCGCCGGAGAGCAGGATTACGCGCGAGCATGTGTCCCGGATCATGTCGAGGTCGTGGGAGGTGATGAGCTTCGTCTGGCTGAGTGAGCGGATGGTGTTGATGACCAGCCGCCGGTTGCAGGGGTCCAGCGCCGCCGTCGGCTCATCCATCAAGATCGCCTGCGGCTCCATGGCGAGGATGGTGGCGATCGCCGCCATGCGCTTTTCGCCGCCGGAGAGCTTGTGATTGTGGCGGTGCTTGAGTTCAGGGATGCCGAGCCGCTCCAGCGCCGCGTCGGCGCGCGCCTCCGCATCTTCCCGTGTTGCGCCGTAGTTGAGCGGACCGAAGATCATGTCCTCGTACACAGTGGGCATGAACATCTGGTGGTCGGAGTTTTGCAGCACGAAGCCAAGCTTGCGCCGCACCTCGTAGAGTGTGCCGTGCCCGACTTCAACGTCGTCCACCAGCACCTTGCCCTCGCAGGGAAGCAGCCCCAGCAAAACCTTCATCACAGTGGATTTGCCCGCGCCGTTGGCGCCGATCAGTCCCACCGCCTCGCCATCCCCGATGGAAAACGAAACGTTTTGCAGCACGGGGTGGTCTGCTTCATAGGAAAACGAGACGTTTTGAAATTCAATCATACCCTCACCTCACAAACAGACTGCCCAGCAGCGCCGCGACATCCACAAACCGCAGCAGCAAAAACACGGCGATGCAGATGACGAGATAGGCGGCGTCCTCCGCCGTACACGGTGCGGCTTCGGCATAGTGAAAATGGTCGTGAAAGCCGCGCAGCCGCATGGCAGCGTACAGCTCCTCCGCCCGATCCATGCTCCGCAGCAGGAGCTGACCGAGAAACGAACCCCACGCGGTGTAGTGAACGCCCTTCTGTCCCGGTGCGCGGAGTTTGTAGGCGTCGGTCATGATGGCGACCTCCTCGGTCATTACGCCGACGTAGCGATAGGTGAGCAGCAGCAGCGTCAGAAGCATGCCCGGTACGCGCAGCCGCCGCAGCGCGGCGCAGAGCGCGTCAATGCGTGTGGTCGCCATCAGCAGGAACGACGCCATCAGGCAAAACGTACCCTTGCCCATCAGCGTGAGCATGGAAATGACGCCGCAGGAGACGGTCACGCCACCAAGCGTGAGGTACGGCGCCCGGTCAAAAAGCGGGTTGAACAGACCCACCGCCATCACCAGCGGCAGCACAAAGCGGAGCTTGCGAAAGCAAGTGCTCACCGGAATGCCGCTGACTGTAAACAGCAGTACCGGCCAGAGCACCATCGGCACAAGCCCCGCGAGATCGTACTTGCCGAACGACACCACGACCACGATGTATGCAATTGTGGCGAAGAACTTCGCGAGGGGGCAAAGCGCGTGGACGGGGGAAGCTCCCGCCGCCAGCGCGTCCATCTCATGCAGCTCCCGCAGTGCCTGTTCGGCTTTGTTCATGGTATGATCCTTTGAAAAAGAGGCGTCTTGCGACGCCCCTTTGCGTTACGCTGCCTTTTTCTTGCGGAAGAAGCCGCCCGCAAAGCAAATCAACACCGCGACGCCCGCCACCATTGCCGAGCCGACGAGACCGGAGACCGTCGTGCCCGCGGCGCTGTCGCTGTCCGCGAAGGCGTAGTCAGGAAGGAACGAAGTGGACTCCTGAATCGCCGCCGCCGTGTCCGCCGCGCTGCTGGATACGCCGAAGTCCTCCTCGTCGAGTCCCATGTTGGCGCTGTAGCCGGCATCCTCGTTGCCGAAGAGCGCCCATTCCAGCCCGTCGGGATTGGAGCTTGCCAGCAGCGACAGTCCGCCGCCTACGACAGCGGCAACGACCGCGAGAATGACGATGGTCGCCTTCAGGGAACGCTTCGCCGCGCCGGAGGGCTTCACGTCGCGCAGCAGCTCAGGACGGGCCTCGTAGACAAACACCAGCACCGCCGCAGTCACCACGCCTTCGATGAGACCGATGGCGAGGTGGATGGGCTGCATCAGCGCGACAAAGGCGCCGAACGGCAGCTCCGTGATGCCGGAGAGCGTGGTCTCCAGCACGACGGAGAACGCGCCGAGCTGGAGGGTCAGCACACAGCCGAGAATCGACGCGAGGATGATCCGCACGCGCTCGTTCATGCCGGATTTTCCCTGCATGATTGGTCGCCAGATGAGGTAGTAGCCGACGAAGCAGCCGTAAAACGCCATGTTCCAGATGTTCGCGCCCAGCGCCATCAGCCCGCCGTCGGCAAAGAAGAGGCATTGGATCGTCAGAATCACGATCATCGAGAGGAATCCCGCCTGCGGTCCCAGCAGCGCCGAGAGCAGCATGCCGCCGCACATGTGACCGGAGGAGCCGGTGCCTGGGATGGTGTAGTTGATCATCTGCCCCGCGAACACCAGCGCGGACGTGACCGCCATGGTGGGGAGCTTTTGCGGCTCGTCATCCTTTTTGAGCTGATGGATGGATACGCCCGCGACCGTCGCGGACGCCGCGTACATAGTCGCTGCCACCGCCGGAGCGAGCAGCGCGTCTGCCATATGCATCAAAACACCTTCTCTTTCTTGAACTGATCCCATTATAATGTTGAAAAAATCACGCCGCAAGCCCCCTGGGGGGATAAAAAATCTGCCGCGCCTGACAAGACGCGGCAGAATGTCAGGCGGATGCCTGTTTTCTCAAGCGATAGATCAGCAGCGCGGCGGACGCCACGATCAGCACCGCGGAGAGCGCCTGCGACACGCGTACCGGCGCGCCGAAGAGCGTCACGCCGAACAGATACAGGCTGTCCTCCCGCAGTCCCTCGATCCAGATGCGGCCGAGACCGTACCAGAGGAAGTAGCAGAGGAAATTCTGCCCGTCGAATTTGCGGCGCCGGGACAACACACGCCAGATGAGCAGGAACCCGATCAGGTTCCACAGGCTCTCATAGAGGAACGTGGGATGCACGTCGTAGAATTCGCCCGTAGTTGCCCAAAGGCGCATGCGCCACGGCACCGTCGTTACCGCGCCGAACGCCTCGCGGTTCATGAAGTTGCCCCAGCGGCCGAGACTCTGACCGATGAGCACGCCCATCACCAGATCGTCCATCACCGCGAGGTAGGAGAATTTCTTCACGCGGCTGAGGATATACACCGTCAAAAATCCCGCGATGACGCCGCCGTAGATGGCAAGCCCGCCGTCCCAAATGCGAATCATCTTGCCGAAATCCAGCGACCCGTCGGCATTGCGGTAGAGATCAAGGTAGAAGACGATGTAATACAGCCTCGCGCCGAGGATGCCGATGGGCATGCCCCAGAGCACAGAGTCCATGACATTGTCTTCGCTCAAACCAAATTCTGACGCGTGCTTCGAGCAGAACCACAGACCCAGCAGCAGCCCCAACGCGATGAAAATGCCGTACCAGTAGATGCCGTTGCCGATGTTCACCGCCTTGGCGGAAGCGGTGAACTGCCAGTCGCCGAACAGTCCGGGAAACGCGATGGGCGAGGTGTTGCGGATGATGTCCTTCAGGCTCATGCGTTCGCCTCGCTTTTTGGCACCAGCATGGAGATCGCGCGGCGTTCCTCCACGATGTTTTCCCGCAGGAACGCCTCAATGTCCGCCTTGGTGATGGAATCGTAGACCTCCGGGAAGCGGTAGGGGTCGAAGCCGCGGAAATAGCCGTCCGCCATGCCAACGGCGATATTCTCAAAGGAGCCCAGCGAGCGCAGCGACGCGCCGAAGTTCGCGCGGCGGATCTGCTGGTAGAAGGTTTCGTCCACGCCCTCGCGGGCAAGACGCGCCGCTTCGTCCATGATGGCCTGAGAAACCTTCTCCGGCTCCTTGCACTCGCCGCCGGCGAAAAGGTACGCAACGCCGGGGAGCTGGTCGAAGTCGCCGCCGAAGCTGCCGTTGATGAGCCCCTCGTCATAAAGGCGCATAAAGAGCGGGGAGGAGTCGCCCAGCAGAATGTCGCAGGCGAGCTCTCCGATGAGACTCTGGCGGAACAGATCGTCGTCCCCGGCGGGACACTTGAAGCCCACGAGGAATTGCGGCGAGGCAATCTCCATCGGGAAGGTCATGGACTTCTGGAAAACGCTCAGCTCCTCCTCCGCGCCGTAGTCGCGCTCGATGGGTTCGCCCGGCTCCGCGGGCAGCACCTCATTCGCGATGGAGAGCACGGTGTCCGCGTCCACGTTGCCCACGACGCACAGCAGCATGTTGGACGGCGCGTAGAACGCCTTGTGGCAGGCGTAGAGCGTTTCGGGCGTGATCTCCTGAATGCTCTCCACCGTGCCGGCGATGGGGACACGGGCGGGGTTGCTGCGATAGAGACAGGCGAGCAGATTCTTGTATACCCGCCAGTCGGGACCGTCTTCGGTCATGCGAATCTCCTGCGCGATGATGCCGCGCTCCTTGTCCACGCTTTCCTGCGTAAAATAGGGCACGGAGACAAAAGAGAGCAGAACGCGGAGATTTTCCTCAAAATGCTCGGTGCAGTCAAAGTAATACGCGGTCATGGAGTTGGCGGTAAACGCGTTTGGCTCCGCGCCGTTCAGCGACAGCGCCTGCATCGCGTCGCCATCCTCCGTGTCAAACATCTTGTGCTCCAGATAGTGCGCGATGCCCGCGGGCGTATCGTGCCAGACGCCGTCCAGCTTGAACCTCATGTCCATGCCGCCGTAGCGGGTGGTGAAAAACGCGTAGCGCTTTCGATAGCCGGGCTTCGGCACAATGACGACGCGAAGACCGTTCGGCAGCGTCTCGGTCAGCACGGTTTCCCCAATGCGCGGATATTCGGTTTTCGTCATTTGGCGTCACCTTCTCCCTTGAGAAAATACACAGTGTCCAATGCCATGCTCTGCGCCGCCGCGGCAACGCGTTCCGGCGTCACCGCCTGCAAATCCGCGATCAGCGTCTCTTCGTCCTCCCACAGGCCGGTGGCGGCTTGACCGAGGGTGTTTTCCTCCATGCGCATGCCGGAGTCCTCGCGGGAGCGGATTGCGTTGATGAGCACACTCTTTGCGCCGTCCAGCTCCCGCGGCTCGAAATCGCCCGCCTGTACGGCTTTGAGCTGGGAGAGAATCTCGTCGTGCGCACGTTGATAGTCCGCGAATTCGATGCCGGACGACACCGTGACGATCCCCTTGGAGCGGTGGTAGGCGCTGGAGGCGTAGTAGCACAGCGACAGCTTTTCCCGCACATTGAGGAAGAGCTTGGAATTGCTGTATCCGCCAAAGACGAGGTTTGCCAGCAGCATCGCGTGCTCGTCCTCGGCGGGTGCGCGGAAGCCAAGCGACAGCTTGCCCTGCGTCACGTCCATCGTCTCGTCAAGATAGCGCGGCTGCGCGGGCGCGGCAACGCGTATGGAGCGGGTAGGCTCGACGCGCTCGCCGTGGGGCAGACCCCGGAGACCGTGACGCAGCGCGTCCTCCACGCGCTCTTGCTCCGCGCTGCCGCAATAGAACAGCTCCATGTGCGCGGTCATCAAAATGCGCTGGTAGAAATCGTAGAGCGCGGCGCTGTCCAGCGCGGCGACGGCTTCCTCGGTGCCAAGACGCGGGATGCCGTAGCGTTCACCGCGGCACATTTCCTCAATGAGACGCTTGTCGGCGTAGTCGCGCTTGTCGTCGAGGATGGAGCGGATGGCGTCGGTCAGGTTGTCCTTCTCACCGTCCACATAGGCGGGGAGGAACGCGCCGTTCTCCGTTGCAGGACGCAGCAGCACCTCGCCCAGCAGATCGGCGGAAGGCTCCAGCAGCTTTTCCCCGCCGAGGGCGTACTGGTCGTCGATGAAGCTCATGAGAAAACCGAAGCATTGATTTTCTCCCTTTTTGCGCACCGTGTAGCTCAGCCCCGCGCCGTAGAGCAGGTCCAGCGCGCAGGACAGCGCGCGCATGTCGCGGCAGCGCTCCGTGCCGCGCCGCAGCACCGCGGGCAGCAGCGCCCCCGGCGCGACGGTCTCGGCGGAAATCGGCATCAGCAATTGAACGGACAAGAGACCGTTTTTGAACTTTTTTGCGGGAATGTAGTTGAAAAATACCCCGGGAGATAGCTCCTTTCGAACTGTTCGCATAAAATACCCTTTCTTTTGCGGATTTCTTTGCCGTTCCCTAGGATAACACGAAAACACAAGGAATACCACAGCTTTTGAAAAAAATTGCCAATGCGCTTGCTTTTTTTTCCGCGCCAGATATAATACAAACTAGATGCAAATATCCAAACTCAAAATTATCACAAAGGAGAACAACGTATGAAAAAGCTACTGTCAATGATCCTCGCGCTGACGCTTGCCTTTGCCCTCGCCGCTCCTGCCTCTGCGGAATACCTTTGGATTTCTGACTACAACGTTGAGTTTATGGACGCCGAGCCCCTGGGCACGGTGAAGGTCGACGGGAAGATTGTTCCGGTGTATGGCATTGGAGAATATAAGGATGTGACGAGATTTGGATTCACAGAGGGGACCGCCGTCACCATTTATGAGTTCACCCAGAACGCGGATGGCACCGGCACGGTTGGCGGTCGCAAGTTTCAGTATGATTGGAACAGATTCATCAGAGAAGGGTTTACGCCTGGTCCATATTCGTCCTTCTCTTATTACTTTTACGAGACGGACACGGAAGGGTACTCCGCCTACTATGAGATCACGCAGGATGGCGACGCCATCTTCAGTTGCGTCCTGCGCCATGTAAAGCCCATTGCTTACGCGCGCACGCAGACGGTCGAGCTCGACGGCAAGAGTGTCACACTGCCTGCCTACGCGCTCAAGGACGAGAACGGCAATGAGACGAACTATGTTAAGCTGCGTGACCTCGCCAGCCTGCTCAACGGCACGGCGGCACAGTTCAACGTCGGCTGGAACGGCGAGGTGAACATCGAGACAAAGACCCCCTACGTTCCCAACGGCAGCGAGATGACGACGCCGTTTTCCGGCGACCGTGCCTATCATTCCAATTTGACCGGGCTGAATATCGATGGCGAACCGACCGAGTATATGCGTAACAGAATTCTGTTGAATGATGATGAAGGCGGCGGTTACACCTATTTCAAACTGCGCGATATCGGCATGGCGCTGGGCTTCAACGTCGGCTGGAGCGCGGAGCGCGGCATCTACATCGAAACCGACAAGCCTTACATGGATTGAAAACGCGAAAATCAAACGCCCGAACTTCGGTTCGGGCGTTTTTTCATAACTATCTCGATTTTCGGCAAATTTTCCTTGACTTTTGGTCTACAATAGGGTAAACTAATTCCTGTTGTAAAGGCATAAGACTTTACACGGAATCTGATAAGGAGGACTCCCAGTGAAAAACCAGACGTTCCGTATGACCATGCTCTTCGATTTTTACGGGGAGCTTCTCACCGAGCGGCAGAAGGAATTCTATCAGCTCTACTATGACGAGGATCTGTCCCTCGCCGAGATCGCGGAAAACTACGGCATCTCCCGTCAGGGGGTGCGCGACGTGATCGTCCGTGCTGAGGCGTACATGACCGAGATCGAGGACAAGACCGGCTTGGTCAAGCGCTTCATGCAGTATACGCCCCATGTGGAGGCGATTGAGCAGGCGGTGGGAGAGATTCGGCAGATGAACCGTCGTCTTTTCGAGGACAAGCGTTTGAGCGAGCTGTGCGCGGCAATCGAACAAGAGACCGCGGCGCTCAAGGAATAAAGAGGTTGCATACTTATGGCATTTGAGGGCCTTTCCGAAAAACTGAATTCGGTCTTCAAAAACCTGCGCGGCAAGGGACGCGTCAGCGAGGAGGATATCCGCCTTGCGATGCGCGAGGTGCGCATGGCGCTGCTGGAAGCGGACGTCAGCTACAAGGTCGTCAAGGACTTTGTGGCGACGGTCAGCGAAAAGGCGATGGGGCAGGACGTTCTGGACAGCCTCACCCCCGCGCAGCAGGTCATCAAGATCGTCAGCGATGAGCTGACGGCGCTGATGGGCGGCGCGAACGCGCGGCTCACCTACGCCGCTTCGCCGCCGAGCGTCATCATGATGGTCGGCTTGCAGGGTGCCGGTAAGACCACCAACGTCGCCAAGCTTGCGGGACTCATCCGCTCGCAGCAGGGCAAGCGTCCGCTGCTCGTCGCCTGCGACGTGTATCGCCCCGCGGCGATCACGCAGCTGCAGGTCGTGGGCAAGCAGCTTGACCTGCCGGTGTTTGAGATGGGGCAGATCGACCCGGTCAAGATTGCGCAAGAGGCGATTCGCTACGCCAAGGATCACGGGAACGACGTCGTGATGCTCGATACCGCCGGCCGGCTTCATATCGACGAGGAGCTGATGAACGAGCTCAAGCGCGTCAAGGCGGCGGTGAAGCCCAGCGAGATTCTGCTGGTGGTCGACGCCATGACCGGTCAGGACGCGGTCAACGCAGCCACCGCCTTTGACGAGGCGCTCGGCATCGACGGCGTGGTGCTCACCAAGTTGGACGGCGACGCCCGCGGCGGCGCGGCACTCTCGATTCGCGCGGCGACGGGCAAGCCCATCAAGTTCATCGGTACGGGCGAGAAGCTGGACATGATTGAGCCGTTCCACCCCGACCGTATGGCGTCCCGCATCCTCGGCATGGGCGATGTGCTTTCTCTCATCGAGAAGGCGGAGCAGACCTTTGACGAGGAGCAGGCGAAAAAGCTGGAGGAGAAGATTCGCAAGAACCGCTTCACCCTTCAGGACTACTATGACCAGCTTCTTCAGATCAAGAAGATGGGCGATTTGAGTCATATTGCGGAAATGATGCCGGGACAGCTCGGCAAACAGATGCAGTCCACGGAGATCGACCCGAAGATGATGGCGCACACCGAAGCGATCATCCTTTCCATGACCCCGGAGGAGCGGGAGAATCCCAAAGTGATCGGTCCCAGCCGCAAGAAGCGCATCGCGGCGGGCTGCGGGCTTGAGGTGGTGGACGTCAACCGGCTGCTCAAGCAGTTTGAGATGATGCAGCAGCTCACCAGACAGCTCTCCAGCGGCAAGATACCCAAGGGCCTCGGCGGGATTCCGGGTCTCGGCGGCGGAGGTCGCATGCACGGCTTCGGTCGCAAAAAGCGTCTGAGATAAGAACGTTGATTCAATGCCAAGCATTTTATCAAAATAAAAAACACATTATTTTTGGAGGAAATTCACCATGGTTAAAATTCGTCTTCGCAGAATGGGCGCCAAGAAGGCTCCTTACTATCGCGTCGTCGTCGCTGACAGCCGTTATCCCCGTGACGGTCGCTTCATCGAGGAGCTGGGCACCTACAACCCCTGCGTCAGCCCCGCTGAGATCAAGATTGACACCGATCGCGCTCTTGAGTGGATCAAGACCGGCGCTCAGCCCACCGAGACCGTCCGCGCGCTTCTGAAGAGAGTCGGCGCGCTCAACTAAAGCGGGGGTCGTTCAGAATATGAAGGACTTGCTGCTCTACATCGCCCGCAGCCTGGTCGAACATCCAGACGACGTGACGGTCACGGAGGTGCAGGGTACGGACGAACTCACGCTGGAGCTGCGCGTTAACCCCGACGATATGGGCAAGGTCATCGGTCGTCAGGGTCGCATTGCCAAGGAGATCCGCACGATCATGCGCTCCTACGCCCAGCGCACCGGCGTCAAGGTTTCCGTGGATATTGTTGATTGACGTGCAAAAGCGGCTCAAAAGAGCCGCTTTTGCCATAAAGGAGCAACTATGGGTCTATTTGACAAAGCCCCCGCGCCGGCTCCGGCGCCGGAGTTCATTGAGGTGGGTCAGATCGTCAACACGCACGGCGTGCGCGGCGAGGTCAAGGTGCAGCCGTGGGACGTCAGCGCGGAGCGGCTGTGCACGTTCAAGACATTCTATCTGGACGGCACGCCGTTCCGTCCGTTGAGTAAGCGGGTTCACGGCGAGATGGTGCTGATGACGCTGCCGGAGATCACGGATATGGACGCCGCGGCGGCGCTCAAAACCAAGGTGCTGTCCATCAAGCGCGAGGACGTGCGTCTGCCTAAGGGCGAGTATTTCGACGAGGAACTCGTCGGCATGAATGTGTTCAATTATTTTCCTCACACTTACGTCGGTACGGTCACCGAGGTGCTGACCTATCCCGCCCATAAGCTGTACCGTGTCAAGGGACCGGAGAAAACCTATCTGATCCCCGCGGTGAAGGATATCTTCGTCAACGATATCAACACCACGTCGCGGGAAATCATTGTGCACATGATCGAGGGATTGGAGACGGACGAGGCATGAGAATCGACATTATGACGCTGTTCCCGGAGTCTGTGGACGCCATGCTGAACGTCAGCATTTTGGGACGCGCGCAGGAGCGGGGGCATATCGCCATCCAGACCCACCAAATCCGCGCCTACACCACCAACAAGCAGATGCAGGTGGACGACTACCCCTACGGCGGCGGGCGCGGCGCGGTTATGCAGGCGGACCCGCTTTACCGCTGCCATGCCGACATTGTGGAAAAGTATGGCGCGGGGCACACGATCTATCTCTCGCCCTGCGGGCGCGTGTTCACGCAGACAGTGGCGCGGGAGCTGAAGGAGCGCTACGATCATCTGATCCTTGTCTGCGGGCACTATGAGGGCGTGGATCAGCGCTTCCTCGACGAGTGCGTGGACGAGGAAATCTCCATGGGCGACTTTGTTGTCACCGGCGGCGAGATTCCCGCCATGGCGCTGACGGACTGCGTGTGCCGCATGGTGCCGGGGGTTCTGCCTGAGGAGGAGTGCTTCACCGAGGAGTCCCACTGGGATGGGCTGCTGGAATATCCGCAGTATTCCCGCCCGGACGAGTGGCACGGACGCCGCGTACCCGACGTGCTGATCTCCGGCCACCACGAGAATGTGGCGAAGTGGCGGCGCAAGGAGAGCTGGAAACGCACCATGGTACGCCGCCCTGACCTCTGGGCGCAGTTTGACGAGAGCAAGCTCACGACCAAGCAGGAGAAAAAGCTGCTGGCGGAGGCAAAGCTCGAGGTGGAACAACAAGCATAAAAAAGGCATCTGCCATCGGCAGATGCCTTTTCGCTTCATTGTCACGCGATGCGAACCGCGCCGACATAGTGCTTGGCGTAATAGCTCTCGGAGAGATTGTTGATGTGCACCCGTCCAAGACTGTAGCGGGCGTGGATCACATCGCCGCCGCCCATGTAGACGCCCACATGGTTGATGCGCCCGCCGTTGCCGGGGCTGGTAAAGAATACCAGATCGCCGGGCTGGAGATCGGACTTTGCGATCTTGACGCCACAGTTGGCGTATTGACCGGACGCGGTGTGGGGCAGGGAGTAGCCAAACTGCTTGTAGAGATACATGGCGAAGCCGGAGCAGTCAAACCCGCTGGGGGAGGAGCCGCCGTAGACGTAGCGCGTGCCGAGGTACTGCCGCGCCAGCGCCACCACCTGCTCACCGACGCTGGACGCCGGGAGGCTGTCGCCCTCGTAGAGGAAATCGGCACGGACATAGCCGACAACCTCACCCATGGCGATCTGGAACCATCCGTTTTCCTCACCGAGAATGGTCACCTTCTTGCCGGTGGTCACCTTGGTGACGCGCTCGTACTCCGTGCCGGGACCCGTGCGGACGTTGATCGTGCCGCCGGTAATGATGCCGCTGCGACTGCCTTCGCCTGCCGGGACGTCGCCCGTGCCGCCCGCCTCTACCATAGAGGACTCCGCAACGGACGCGGGGATGTCGGATTCCTCAGAGACCAGCGTGTCCAGCACACCGGCGTCTGGGGCGATGTAGTTGCCCAGTATATAGCCGCTCTTGCCGTCAAATTCGACTTTGAACCAGCCGCCCTCCTCGGCGAGCAGCGTGACCCGCTTGCCGGTGCCGACGGAGGCGACACGGTTGTAGCCCGTGCCGGGACCGGTGCGGACGTTGATCGAGCTGCCGCCCTTGACCGTGGCGTTGCCGACGGAGGTGTCGGGAACTGCCGGAGCGGAGGCGCCGTCCGGGATCAGGTAGGACGCGGAGATGTAACCGGTCCTGCCGTCGAAGGAGATGTGATACCAGTCGCCGCTCTTGTCGAGGACTGTGACGCGCTTCCCTGTGCCGAGCTGCGCGATGCGATTGTAGCCTGTGCCGGCACCGGAGCGGACATTGACGTTGCTGCCGCCGGTGACGGTGGCGTTCGCCTCAGCGGTGGACGCGCTGCTGAGGGCGACGTAGTCCTTGACCACATAGCCCGTGGAGTTGTTCCACTTGATCTTATACCAGCCGTTCTCCTCGCCGAGGACGGATACCGCCTTGCCCTTGGCAAGCAGTTCCACCCGGTCATAGTTGGTGCCGGGACCCTTGCGGGCGTTGACTACATCGGCGGAGATGACGCCGCTCTCTGCGGCGAAAGCGCTCACGGTCATAATGCAGACCATTGCCGCGCTGGCAAGCGCGGTGCGCAAAATCTTCTTTTGTTCTTTCATATCACTGTCGAACCTTCTCGTCTGTGCGCTGTTGCTTACATCTTACCGCTGAGCGCGCGGTCAAGCCAGATGGAGGCAAACTCCATCGCCTCGGCGAGGCTGCTTTTCTCTGTGCTGCGCACCACGCGGTCACGGGACTTGAGGTTGGGGCTTGTGAGCTGAAGCTGAATGGAAACACGCTTTGCCATGGAAAGGTCCTTGAGCGGTTCGCTGTCCAGCACCTGCATCATCACAATGTATTTGTCCGCCATGGAGCCGTAATAAATCAGGTTGTCCGCGCGGCGGAGCGGGTGTCCGTTATACATCAGGCCGGCTTTTGCCTCTGCCATATCAATCACTCCTTTTTCAATCTGTTACAAATTGTAACCATTTTAACATTTTGATTCCATGCTGTCAACCGCAGGGTATAGGGAAATACGACGAGAAAACAGACAATATCTTGTTCAAAATAACAAGGGCTTTCTGTCATCCATGCAGAAAGCCCTTGCTTTTGGTATCGTTGGGGGGACCGCGTCACTTGCCGAGGTAGTTCCGCACCAGTACCTGCAGCAGTTCGTCGCGATCCAGCTTGCGAATCAGCGTGCGCGCTTCGTGATGATTCGTGATATAGGTGGGATCTTCCGACAGGATGTATCCGACGATCTGGTTGATCGGATTGTACCCCTTGTCCTCAAGCGCGGCGTAAACCGTGGTCAAGATGTGGTGGATTTCAGCGTCCTTTTCCCGGACGGCGTCGAATTTGCGGGTGAAATCATCCATCGTGCATCCCTCCTTTATGCAAATAGTATAACGCAGACCACGCAAAATGTAAAGGCTGTTATGGAAACTGTTACAAAAAAGTAATTCAGCGCAGGTGCGCGTCCAGCCTGTCGGCGAGGGCGCGGACGATGTTCTTCATCGTGGCGTCCGCCTCCTCGCTGGTGAGGCTGCGGTCGTCGGCGCGGAGAACCAGAGAGAACGCCACGCTCTTGAGACCGGCGAGGATGCCGGGTCCGCGATAGATGTCAAACAGCATGACCTCCCGCAGCAGACCGCCGGCGGCGTCGCGGATGCATTCCTCCAGCTCGCCCACCGTGACGGATTCCTTGCAGACCACGGCGATGTCGCGCGTGGCGGCGGGGAACTTCGGCAGCGGCTGATACTGCGGCTTGCCGCCGCGCTTTTCGTACAGCGCCTCAAAGCTTAGCTCGGCGGCGTAAATTTCCGCCTCAACGCCGTAGGTCACGGACACCAGCGGGTGAATCTGACCGAACACGCCGAGCAGTGTATCGCCGGCGTAAACCTGCGCGCAGCGACCGGGGTGATAGGACGGATTGTCCCGGCAGGCGACAAAGCGCACGTCGGCGATCTTCGCCTCGCGGAGCAACGCCTCCACCGCACCCTTGAAGCCGAAGAAGTCGATGCCGTCGCCGTAAGCGCCGAGAGACAGCACCTTCGGCTCGTCGGCGAGACCGTCAGCGCGGGGCTGATAGACCTTGCCAAGCTCATAGAGCCGCGCCGCCTTGTTGCGATAGTTGTAGTTGCGGGTGATGATCTCCAGCATGGACGGGAGAATCGTGGTGCGCATGATGGAGGTGTCCTCGCCCAGCGGGTTGAGGATTTTCAGACTCTTGCGGAGCTTGCTGTCCTCAGGGAGGCGGATCTTGTCGTAGTAGGACGGGCTGATGAAGGAATAGGTGATGATCTCGTCGTAGCCCAGCGAGCGGCAGGTGACGCCCAGCGCGCGCTCAAACTGCTGCGCCTCTGTGAAGCCGCCGCGGGTGGTTTCGCCCTTGGTGAGGGTATTGGGAATCCTGTTGTAGCCATAGAAACGGGCAACCTCCTCGGAGAGGTCGCACAGCGCCTGCACGTCGCCGCGCCAGGAGGGAACGACCACCTCAGCGGCGCCGTCGGGGAAGCTGCCGTCGCGGGTGACGATGTTTACGCGGGCAAGATAGCGGTATTGTTCCGAGGCGGGAATGTCGGTGCCGAGGAAGGCGTTGACCTTGTCCGGCTCCATGAGGATGACGGTCTCGTTCTTGTCCTTCGCGATGACGTCCATCACGCCGTCCACGACCTCGCCGCAGCCCAGCTGCTCAACCAGCTCGCAGGCGCGTTCCACCGCCTTAATGGTGTTCATGGGGTCCAGACCCTTTTCGTAGCGGCTGGAAGCGTCGGTGCGCATGCCCAGCGCCGCCGCGGTGCGGCGAACGGAAACGCCGTTGAAGTTGGCGGACTCGAAGAGCACCATCGCCGTGTCGCCGACGATCTCGCTGTTCGCGCCGCCCATGACGCCGGCAACGCACACGGGCTTGTGCTCGTCGCAGATGCAAAGCATGCCGGTCGTCAGCTTGCGCTCGTTGCCGTCCAGCGTCTGAATGCTCTCGCCCTCGCGGGCGGTGCGGACAACGATCTTGCCGCCCTCCACGCAGCTGAAGTCAAACGCGTGCATGGGCTGACCGTATTCGAGCATCACATAGTTTGTGATGTCGACAATGTTGTTGATGGGACGCACGCCGGAAGCGCGCAGCCGTTCGCGCAGCCACAGCGGGGACGGCGCGATCTTCACGTTTTTCACCATGCGCGCGGTGTAGCGCGGGCACAGCTCGCCGTCCTCAATCTCAATGTCCACCAGCTCCGCGATGCTGCCGCCGCAGCCCTTGACCACGGGAGTGTGCAGCTGGATCGGACGCTCGAAGGTGGCACTCGCCTCGCGGGCGAGACCGATGACGGAGAGACAGTCGGGGCGGTTGGGAGTGATCTCAAACTCCACCACGGAGTCGTCGTAGCCCAGCACCTTGGTGATCTCGTCGCCGGGCTGGGGATTCTTCGCCATCACGTCAGGGTCGCTGCCAAGGAGGAAAAGCCCGTCGGCGGCGGCGTAGGGCCAGTCGTGCTCGGTCATGCCCAGCTCCGCGAAGGAGCAGCACATGCCGTTGGACTCAACGCCGCGCAGCTTGCCGGCTTCAATGTGCTTGCCGCCGGGGAGATCGGCGCCGTCCAGGGCGACAATGACCAGATCGCCGACCTGCTGATTCTGTGCGCCGGTGACGACCTGAATGGGCGCGCTTTTGCCCACGTCGATCTGGCAGACCCACATGTGGTCGCTGTTTTCGTGGCGCACCATCTCGACGATCTTGCCCACCACGACGTTTTTGATCTCGTTGCCCTCGCGGTTGACGGTCTCCACCTTGGAACCGGAGAGCGTCATTTCGTCGTTGAACCGCTTGTCCGAGACGTCGCTGAGGTCCACAAATTCATTGAGCCATTTTCTGCTTAAAACCATGATAACGCCCTCCCTTCTTAAAACTGCTCCAGGAACCGCACGTCGTTCTCAAAGATCAGACGCAGGTCGCTGATTTTGTACTGGCCGAGTGCCAGACGCTCCAGACCGAAGCCGAACGCCCAGCCGGAGTAAACGCTGGAATCGATGCCGCAGCCCTCAAGAACCTTCGGGTGGATCATGCCGGCGCCGAGCACCTCAATCCAGCCCTCGCCCTTGCAGGTGGGGCAGCCTTCGCCGTGACACTTGTAGCACTGGATGTCCATTTCGCAGCTTGGCTCCGTGAACGGGAAGTGGTGCGGGCGGAAGCGGGTGACCGTGTCCTCGCCGTAAAGGGACTTGACGACGGTGTTGAGCGTGCCCTTTAAGTCCGCCATAGTGATGCCCTTGTCGATCGCCATGCCCTCGATCTGGTGGAACATGGGGGAGTGGGTGGCGTCCACTTCGTCCTTGCGGTACACGCGACCCGGCGCGATCATGCGGATCGGCAGGGGACGGGACTCCATGGCGTGAATCTGCATCGGGGAGGTCTGGGTGCGCAGCAGGATGCTGCTGTCCTCGGTGAAGTAGAACGTGTCGCTCCACTCACGAGCGGGGTGCCCATCCTCCACGTTAAGCTTGGTGAAATTGTACTCCGCAAGCTCCACCTCGCGGTCCTCAATGACCTCGAAGCCGAGACCGATGAAAATGCTCTTGATCTCGTCGAGCACCTGATACATCGGATGCTGCTTGCCGAGCTTCCGGGCTTCGCCGGGGATGGTCACGTCCACGGTCTCGGACATGAGACGCATCGCCAGCGCCTTGCTCGCAAGCTCGCCCGCGCGGGTCTCGATGGCGCTTTCCAGCTTTGCGCGCACCTCGTTGGCGAGCTGCCCAATGACGGGACGCTCCTCGGCGGAAAGCTTGCCCATCTGCTTCAAGACGGCGGTCAACTCGCCCTTTTTGCCGAGGTACTGGACGCGCAGCGCCTCCAGATCCTCAGCGTTCGACGCGTCTTCCATCGCTGCGATGGCGGCGGCGCGAATGGCTTCCAACTGTTGCTTCATGGCTTTTTCTCCTTTGAAGGATTCTTAATTGCTCAAAATATACTTATATCATAAGCGGAATGCTGTTGCAAGCGGTAATTTGACCGATAACTTCTTGACTTTTTATTTTATAACTGTATAATTATATCGTTTGCTGCGCAAGAGCGCAACCCAAGAGATACGAAGGGAGTTTCCGATATGGCAACGTATTCGATGCATGTGGCGGGTCTGACCCGTGAGCTTCCCATCTGCAAGGTCAACGACGATCTGTATATCGGCGCGTTCATTATGTTCGGCGACGCGGAGCTGACCGTCGCCTGCGCCCGCGACCTGCTCAAGCTGGCAGAGAAGATCGACTATGATTACCTCTTCACCGCCGAGGCGAAGAGCATTCCTCTCATTCACGAGATGGCGCGCCAGAGCGGCGCGGCAAAGTACTTCATCGCGCGTAAGGGACCCAAGGTCTACATGCCCGATCCCATCTCCGTGGACGATCAGTCCATCACGACGCTGTCGCTCCAGCGCCTGTACCTCGGAAGCGACGACGCGGCGCTCATCCGCGGCAAGAAAATCCTGATCGTGGACGACGTGATCTCCACCGGCGGCTCTCTCAAGGCGATGGAGGCGCTGGTCGAGAAGGCGGGCGGCGCCGTGGTCGGTCGTATGTCCGTGCTCGCCGAGGGCGGCGCGGCGGATCGCAAGGATATCATGTTCCTTGAAAAGCTGCCGATGTTCAACGCGGACGGCTCGCTCAAGTAAACAAGACGTACAGCAAAAAACAGGACGGGAAGGCGTCCTGTTTTTTTGCTATTTTGCCTAAAAAACAGGACTGATTTTTGGCTCGACAGAACCGAAAATCTGTAGTAATCTATTAAAAATACGAATGACTCAAAAACCGAATTGGAGGCGTTGAAATGGCAAAGGAAAGCTATACCGGAAAAATCAACCGCAAGCTGAACAAGAAGCTGCACGTTGTGGAGGTCGCCGCCGGGAGAACCAAAGCGGACTTGGTGCTGAAAAACGCCACCTATGTCAATGTGTTCTGCAATGAGCTGAGCCATGGCGACATCGCGGTGGCAAACGGTCTGATCGCCGGCATGGGCGAGTATTCCGGCGAGGTGGAGGTAGACGTCGGCGGAAAGCTGGTGCTGCCGGGCTTCGTGGACGCCCATATCCATCTGGAGAGTTCCCTGGTGTCTCCGACGGAATTTGTCAAGGCGGTGCTGCCGCACGGAACGACCACCGTCATCACCGATCCCCATGAGATCACAAACGTCATGGGCACCGACGGCATCGAGTACATTTTGCAGGCGACCGAGGGTCTGCCGGTGGACGTGCGCGTGATGCTGCCGAGCTGCGTGCCCGCTACGCCGCTGGACGAATCCGGCGCGGTGCTGGACTACCGCGCCATCGACTCGTTTTACGACCATGGCCGTGTCAGCGGTCTTGCCGAGATGATGAATTTCGTCGGCGTGGTCTGCGGTGACGAGCAGGTGCTGGAAAAAATTGTCGCGGCGCAGGCGCACCACAAGAAGATCGATGGTCACGCCCCGGACTTGGGCGGCAACGAGCTCAATGCCTATATCGCCGCGGGTGTGTATTCCGACCATGAGTGCTCCAACGTAGACGACGCCAAGGCGAAGCTGGAGCGCGGACAGTACATCATGATCCGCGAGGGCACCGCCGCCCGCAACCTTGACGCGCTGCTGCCGCTGCTGACGCCGCAGTACTACACCTACTGTATGTTTTGCACCGACGACAAGCACCCCAACGACCTGCTGGAAAAGGGGCACGTCGACTACATCGTGAAAAAAGCGATCCGCGCGGGCGTCGACCCCATCATCGCGGTCAAGTGCGCGTCCCACCACGCGGCGCGGTACTTCCTGCTCAACAATCGTGGCGCCATTGCGCCGGGCTTTCTCGCGGACTTTGTGGTCATCGACAACTTTAACGATTTCAACATTCTGGAGGTCTACAAAAAGGGGCGCCGCATGTATGACGGCAAGGAGCTGGTGGAGATCAAGACGCCGGAGATCGAGCCGTCCCTCATCAGGCACGCGCACCAGACGTTCCACGTCGCGCACCTCACGGCGGAGGACTTTGCCGAGACCCGTCCCCGCGGCGTGCTGGGCATGGTGCCGGGCGAGATTGTGACGACCGACGCGGGCTACTCTACCGAGATCGACGTGGAAAAGGATATCCTCAAGATCGCGGTCGTCGAGCGCCACAAGAACACCCACCACATCGGCATTGGCTACATCAAGGGCTACGGTCTCAAGTCCGGCGCGGTGGCGACTTCGATTTCCCATGACAGCCACAACATCATTGTGGTCGGCACCAATGAGGAGGACATGGCCGCGGCGGCGAACCGTGTGGTGGAGCTTAACGGCGGCATCGTCGTCTGGGACAAGGGCGAGGCGAAGGGCGAGGTACCGCTGGAGATCGCGGGCATCATGAGCGAGGAACCGCTCGCGGTGGTCAACAACAAGCTGGAGTCCGCGAAGGAAGCGGCGTACGCGCTGGGCGTCAGCCACGGCGTTGATCCGTTCATGACGCTCTCGTTCATGGCGCTGCCGGTGATTCCGACGCTGCGACTCACGACCCGCGGCGTATTCGACGTGACGCACCAGAAATATGTATAAAACAGAAAAAGAAGAGGCTCATTCGAGCCTCTTCTTTTTTGCCCTTATCGGATCCGATGGTCGCCGCGTCCCGCGCTGCGAAAGCCGATCTCCGTGCCGTCGGCAATTCGCGCGATGTTCCCGCGATGCTTCCAGATCATCGCCGACGACGCGACGCAGAGGATTAGTGCCGTTACGACGTGGTGCGTCGCTGCGCAGTAGGCGGGGAACGCAAGCACCGTCGTCATCGTACCCACCACGATGTAATCCGTCACCAGCAGCAAAATAAGGATCGCGGCAATCAACAGCAGCGCAAACTTCCAGTTCAACGCCAGCGTCATGCCGAGATATGCCGCAAAGCCCTTGCCGCCGCGGAAGTGCGTGTAGAACGGGAACATGTGCCCCAGTACACAGGCAACGCCCGCCACCACGCCGCAGTACGCAGTGTCGGGGAACAGAACGCCCGCCAGCCACACCGCCAGAACCGCCTTGCCGATGTCGTGGGCGCCGACGAGCACGCCGGCTTTCCAGCCCATCAGTATCAGCGCGTTGGACGCGCCGGGATTGCCCGTGCCGCCGTCAGCCTGAAGATTGACGCCCTTGAGCCTTGCAAGGTAAAGCGCCATGTTCGATGAGCCGATCAGATATCCGATCAACGCGATGAGGGGATAGACAGAGAACTGGTTGATGAAATCGAGATTCATGTCGCACCTCCGAAACGCGCCGCGTCTTTTTGAATCTGCTTGGCGTAGCGATCCTCCTCAGAGAACACGCAGCCGCAGTATTTTTGCATGTAAAGCCCCAGCTCCCGCGCCTTTGCCTGTCCCTCCCGGAAGCCAGGGCGGAAATCGCGGTACAGAAACTCGACGCCAAACTCCCGCGCCATCTCCACGCCCACCTGCCGCAGCAGCTCGTGATTCTGGTAGGGCGAGATCAGCAGCGACGAGGTGAACGCGCGAAACCCGTTGTCCGCGGCGTACTTTGCCGCCGTACCAAGGCGGATGGTGTAGCAATGGGTGCAGCGGTGGTCAATGTCGGACGCCACGGCGCGGACAAAGTCCCGCAGACCGTAATCGTCCAGCACGCGCACCTCCATGTCCACGGTCTCGCCGTAGTCGATGAGGGTGTCGCGCCGCGCCTTGTATTCCTGATAGGGGTGGATATTGGGATTGAACCACAGCGAGGTTGGCTCAATACCCTCGCCGCGCAGCGTGTCGATGCAGTACACCGAGCACGGCGCGCAGCAGGAGTGCAGCAGTACGCTGTCCATGGAAATCACCTGCTTTGCCGGAGAATGGCTTCAGTATAGCATGGAGCGGGCAGGATGACAATAATAAAAATAGCGCGCTTTTTTCGTTGACGGAATCGGATGACAGGAGTATAATACATTGATTTAATATGAAATGATGGAGAGTGTGCGCATGTGGATCGCGGACGGATGGAAGGATTATGAGCTGCTGGACTGTGGCGGCGGCGAGAAGCTGGAACGCTGGGGACGGCAGATACTGGTACGCCCCGACCCGCAGGCGATTTGGGAATCAAAGCGGGAGAACCCCGGCTGGAAAAAAGCGCAGGGACGCTATTACCGCTCATCGGAGGGCGGTGGACACTGGGAGAAGGACAGGCTGCCCGAACAGTGGCAGGTGAACTACCGCGATCTGACGTTCAACGTCAAGCCCATGAACTTCAAGCACACCGGACTGTTCCCGGAGCAGGCGGTCAACTGGGACTTTGCCCGCGAGAAGATCAAAGCCGCGGGTCGACCGATCCGCGTGCTGAACCTCTTTGCCTACACCGGCGGAGCGACCGTCGCCTGCGCCGCCGCCGGCGCGCAGGTCTGCCATGTGGACGCGGCGAAGGGCATGGTCTCCTGGGCGCGGGAGAACGCCAGAGCGAGCGGGCTGGAAGACGCGCCGATCCGCTGGATCATCGATGACTGCGGCAAGTTCGTGGAGCGGGAAATCCGCCGCGGCAAGAGCTATGATGCCATCATCCTCGACCCGCCGTCCTATGGGCGCGGACCGGGCGGCGAGGTCTGGAAGCTGGAGGACAACCTGTTCCCGTTCCTGAAGCTCTGTGCGCAGGTGCTCTCCGACAAACCGCTGTTCGTGATTCTGAATTCCTACACCACCGGACTTGCGCCGTCGGTGCTGGGCTATATGCTGCATCTGCTTGTTGCCGAGAAATTCGGCGGCAAGGTGACGTGGGACGAGCTGGGTCTGCCCGTGACCGACACGGGCTTGTGCCTGCCCTGCGGCTCCACCGGACGCTGGTGCAGTGAGTAAAGTGAGATAGCGTTATGTCAACTAATATCAGAACTGAAAACCTATCGTTTTCCTATCCCGGCGACGAGGAGCGCCAGCCCACCGTTGCGCTCGACGGCGTGACGCTGGAGATCGAGCGGGGCAGCTTCGTAGTGGTGCTGGGACACAACGGCAGCGGCAAATCGACGCTTGCCAAGACCTTCAACGCGGTGCTGCTGCCCAGCGGCGGCACGGTGTATGTGGACGGCATGGACACGAGCAGCGAAGAACTGCTGCTGGAAATCCGCCGCCGCATCGGCATGGTGTTCCAAAACCCGGACAACCAGATCGTTGCCAATGTGGTGGAGGAGGACGTGGCGTTCGCGCCGGAAAACCTCGGCGTACCGACGGCGGAAATCCGTCGGCGGGTGGACGACGCGCTGGAGGCGGTGGGCATGACGGACTTTACGCTCCACGCGCCGCACCTGCTCTCCGGCGGACAGAAGCAGCGCATCGCCATTGCGGGCGTGCTCGCGATGCTCCCGGAGTGCATCGTGCTGGATGAGGCGACGGCGATGCTTGACCCCATCGGCAGGCGCGAGGTGCTCAACGTCATTGAGGGGTTGCACCGTGAAAAGGACGTGACGGTGGTGCTCATCACCCACCACATGAACGAGGCGGAGCACGCCGACCGCGTGATCGTGATGGATCACGGCAAGGTGGCGATGGACGGCACGCCGAAGGCGGTCTTTTCCCGCGCGGAGGAGCTCAAGGCGCTGGGACTCACGGTGCCGGACACCGTGGCGCTGCTGCGGGAGCTGAAGGCGGGCGGCATGGACGTGCCCGTGGACGCGCTCACAGTGGAAGAGTGCGCCGATGCGATTTTGAATGCGATGAAATAACGAGGAAAAAACTTTGGAAGAGATTATCAAAGTTGAAAATCTGACCCATACTTACGGGATCGGTACGCCGTTCGAACGCAGCGCGGTCAAGGACATGAGCCTGTCTGTCTACCGCGGCGAGCTGCTGGGGTTGATCGGACATACCGGCAGCGGGAAATCGACTCTGATCCAGCACCTCAACGGACTGCTCAAGCCCACGAGCGGGCGGATTCTGCTGGACGGAAAGGACATCTGGGCGGAGCCGAAGAAGATTCGCGACGTGCGTTTCCGCGTGGGTCTGGTGTTCCAATACCCGGAGTACCAGCTCTTTGAGGAAACGGCGTACAAGGACATTGCCTTTGGTCCGATGAACATGGGTCTCAAGGGCGACGAGCTGGACAGGCGAATCCGCGACGCCGCGCGCTTCGCGGGACTGCGGGATGAGTTGCTGGACAAGTCGCCTTTTGCGCTTTCCGGCGGACAGAAGCGCCGCGTCGCCATTGCGGGCGTTATCGCCATGGAGCCGGAGGTGCTGGTGCTGGATGAGCCAAGCGCCGGACTCGATCCCCGCGGCCGCGAGGAACTGCTGGAGCATATCCGCGCCTATCATCGCGAGCGCGGCAATACGGTTGTGCTGGTGAGTCACAGCATGGAGGAGATCGCCCGCTACGCCGACCGGATCGCGGTGCTTGCCCACGGCAAGGTGCTGATGCGCGGCACGCCCCGCGAGGTGTTCTCCCGCGGCGGAGAGTTGGTCAAGGCGGGTCTCGACGTGCCTCAGACTACACGCGTCGCCATGGAGCTGCGCCGGCGCGGTCTGGAGATCGACCCGGCGGTTTACACGGTGGAGGAGCTGCGCGACGCGCTGCTTGCCCGGAAGAAGGGGGGCGCGCGCTGATGCTCAAGGACATTACCCTCGGTCAGTACTTTCCCGGCACCACGCTGGCGCACCGCCTCGACCCGCGCACGAAGCTGATCGCCGTGGTGTGCTACATCGTCGGCATCTTCAACTGCCACTCGGCATGGGCGTATGGGTTGATGGTGCTGACGCTGATCGTCTCGGCACGCATCGCGAAGGTGGGCGCAAAGGCGCTGCTGCGCGGTCTCAGACCCGTGCTGTTCATCATCGCGTTTACGGCGGTTTTGAACCTGTTCTATACCCCCGGCGAGGTGCTGTGGACGTGGTGGGTGCTGAAAATCACCAGAGAGGGTATCCGTACCGCCGTTGCCATGATGGCGCGGATTACGCTGCTCATCACGGGCACGTTTCTTTTGACCTACACCACCAGCCCCATCCAGCTCACCGACGGGCTGGAAAGCCTCCTAAACCCGCTGAAAAAGCTTCGCGTGCCGGTGCATGAGCTGGCGATGATGATGTCCATTGCCCTGCGCTTTATTCCGACGCTTATCGAGGAGACGGACAAGATCATGTCGGCGCAGAAGGCGCGCGGCGCGGACTTCGAGTCCGGCGGGCTTGTGCAGCGCGCGAAGGCACTGATCCCGCTGCTGGTGCCGCTGTTTGTCAGCGCCTTCCGCCGCGCGGACGAGCTGGCGACAGCGATGGAGTGCCGCTGCTACCACGGCGGCGAGGGACGGACAAAGCTGCATGTGCTGCATTTCGCGGCGCGGGACTACGCCGTGCTGGCGCTGTATCTGGCGCTGGCGGTGGGCGTCATCGTGTTGGACTGATATGAGAAACATCGCTTTAAAACTGATGTACAACGGCACCGCCTACCACGGCTGGCAGGTGCAGAAGAACGCTGTCAGCGTGGCGGAGACGCTGCAAAAAGCGCTGACCATGGTCTGCGGGAACGCCGCGAAGCTCACCGGCTGCGGGCGCACTGACGCGGGTGTGCACGCCGAGCACTACATCGCGAACTTCCACACCGATTCCCGCATTCCCATTGACCGCCTGCCCTTCGCCGTCAATACCCACACTCCGGAGGATATCGTGGTTAAGGAGGCGTTCGACGTACCCGACGACTTCAATGCCATCGGCTCGTGCCTCAAAAAGGAATACACCTACCGCATCTACAATTCACGGATCAAGAATCCGTTTTATGTCAATCGCGCGTATTTCTATCCCAAGCATCTCGACGAGGCGGTCATGGATCGCGCGGCGCGGGCGTTTGAGGGAACGCACGACTTCCGCGCGGTGCGCAATGTCGGTACCGAGACGCGGACGACGGTGCGGACAATCTACTATTGTTATGTAACCCGCGCGGGGGAGCTGCTGGAGCTCAAGGTCTGCGCGAACGGCTTTTTGTATAATATGGTACGAGCCATCACAGGCACTGTGCTGTACGCGGCGGAGGGCAAGCTCACGGCGGAGGATATCCCCGTGATCCTGGACTCCGGCAACCGCACTCTGGCGGGACCGACGGTGCCGCCGGGGGGATTGTACCTGACAAAACTCTGGTATGAGGACGAACGGCTCAATGACTGATCAACACAACGAAATTGAACAGGAGATTCGCGAGCAGATTCGCCGCGCCAAGGCTCCGCCGCGGCGCACGGGCGGCGCAAAGCGGATGCTGACGCTGGTTCTGGTGCTGCTGGTGGTGCTGGGCATCGTCTGGGCGGCGTCCTATCGGGACGAGATGGGTCTGGACGGGATGCGGCGGCTGTTTACCTACAACAAGGCGGCGTCCGGAGAGGACGGCAGAGTAGAGCTGTTCCGCTATGACAGTGACCGCAGCGCGATCTACGACATGCTGGGAGACAGCCTGATTATCGCCTCCACCACGCGCTTGCAGCTGCTCGGCAAAGACGGCGTGGAGCTGTGGTCGGAGACTGTCAACTTTACGCACCCTGCCATTGTCATCGGCGCGCAGACCGCGGCGGTCTACGATGTGGGCGGCACGGAACTGTATCTGATCAGCGCCCACGGGCTGCTGCGCGGCATGAGCGAGCAGACGGGGAACGGCATTTTATCCGTGAGCATCAACGCCTCCGACTATCTGGCGCTCACATCGCTCAAGAGCGGTTACCGTTCCGCGGTGACAGCGTACACCTCTGCCGGGGAGCCGGTGTTTACCTACAACTCGTCGGAGCGCTACATCTCAGACGCCTGTGTGCTGGACGACAACCGGCATTTGTGCGCGGTAACCATGGGCGAGGCGGACGGCGTGTTTGCCAGCCGCCTGAGCTTCTACGGCTTTGACAGCGAGGACGAGCTCAGCGAGACGATCCTTGGCAGCTCGATGGTGCTTTTGCTGAGCAGCTTCGGCAGAAAAGTGGCGGCGCTGGAGGACGATCGGCTGACGCTTTTTGCGTCGGATGGCTCGCTCGCGGGCAGCTGCCGCTACGAGTACCCCTATCTGCGCGGGCAGACCATGGGGGGCGCGGACTTTGCCGTACTGGCGCTCTCGCGCTACCGGTCGGGAAGCGCCATGCGCGTTGTGACGGTGGACTCAGACGGGCAGGTTTTAGGACGCGTGGATGGGCAGCGCGAGATTCTGGATGTTTCGGCGGCGGGACGCTACGTCGCGGTGCTGTGCAGCGACCGTTTGACGGTCTACACCGCCGATATGACCGAGTATGCGTCCCTTGACGCAACGGATTACGCCAAGCAGGTCATCATGCGGTCGGACGGCACGGCGGTACTCATCGGAGCGTCCCGCGCATGGCTGTTTGTTCCGTGAAAATATGAACGTTCCGTAAATATCCTTTGGAAGCAATCATTTTTACTTGAAAAAGAGGAAGGAAACGTGGATAATGCACTTATCATTGACGGCGTTCTTGCCGCGGTCCTGATTGTCGGCGCGCTCGTCGGCGCGAAGCGAGGACTGTTCAAGAGCCTGATGGGGCTGATCGCCGTGGTTGCGGCGCTTGTCGGCGCCGTGCTTCTTGCGAATCGGCTGACAGAACCGCTGACAGATTTCATCGCCCCGAAGGTCGAAAATGCCATCGTGGAGAAGTTTACGCATAATCTGAACGCGGCGGAGTCTGACGGCGCGGCGGAGGACCGCGGTGCGCTCAGGAAGCTGCTGGAGGAGTACCATCTGCCCGCCGATCAGCTGGACGGGCTGCTGAGCAGCCTGTCCGGTACGCTCAGCAGCGTGACGGGCGCGGCGAAGGAGAAGGCGGCGGAGGTTTTTCGCAACGCCATCTCCGACACCGTGCGAACGACGGTGTCCGGCGCGGTACACACGGCGCTGACGCTGGTGTTCTATGCGTTGCTGCTTGCGGTGCTGCGGCTTTTGACCAAGGCGATTGACCATGTGTTCGAGCTGCCGCTGCTCGGCACGGCAAACGATCTCGGCGGCGCGCTTCTGGGACTTCTGGAGGCGGCGGCGCTGCTCTACGCGGTGGTGTACCTCGCCAACCGCTTCGGCGTGAAGTTCATCACGGAGCACGCGGAGGACACTTATCTGCTTTCTTTTCTTCTCAGCCATTCGCCGGTTGAGCTGATTTCATCTTTTACGCGCGAGGCGTAATCCAACGGAGGAATAACCACTATGCAGCCACAACTTTGTTCCAGATGTCAGAAAAATGTCGCGGTCGTCTTCCTGACCCGCATGGAAAACGGAAAAAATATCAATGAAGGTCTTTGCCTCAGCTGCGCCAAGAAGGCGGGGCTGCCGCAGGTCGACGAGGTGATGCGCCGTATGGGGCTCACCGACGAGGACCTGGACGCGATCTCAAACGAGATGCTCGGCGCCTTTGGCGGCGCGGAGAGTCTGGAGAATATCGACGACGATAATCTTGACGAGGAAGAGGGCAAAACCGCCACCTTCCCGTTCCTGAACCGCCTGTTCGGCGGCGCGCCCAACGCGTCCGAGAATCAGGGAGGCGACGGAGAAGTCCAGCAGCGACCGAGCCGCGGGGAAAAGAAAGGCGAGAAAAAGCACAAATTCCTTGACAGCTACTGCATCAACCTCTCCGCCCGCGCCCGAAAGGGCGAACTGGACGCGGTCATTGGCAGGGCGGAGGAGATCGAGCGCGTCGTGCAGATTCTGAATCGTCGCCAGAAGAACAATCCCTGCCTGATCGGTGAGCCGGGCGTTGGCAAGACCGCCATTGCCGAAGGGCTTGCCCAGCGCATCGCCGCGGGCGAGGTGCCGTTCAAGCTGCGCAGCAAGGAAGTTTACCTGCTCGACCTCACCGCGCTGGTGGCGGGCACGCAGTTTCGCGGTCAGTTTGAAAGCCGCATGAAGGGTCTCATCGAGGAGATTCGCAAGACCGGCAACGTGATCCTTGTCATTGACGAGGTACACAACATCGTCGGCGCGGGCGACGCCGAGGGCAGCATGAACGCGGCGAATATCCTCAAGCCTGCCCTCTCCCGCGGCGAGATTCAGGTCATCGGCGC
>JAFXPO010000017.1 GCA_017527825.1 Oscillospiraceae bacterium | reverse complement strand
TTCCTCTTTCGAAACCTCGTCACGTTCTCCCGCCTCTTCGTCGAGTGCAAGGTCAAACACGTCGCCAAGCGGAATTTCATCATCGAGAATGTCGATGCCGGGTTGATCTCCGCAGCAGCGCAGCAACAACAATATGACGATAACCACGAGGATCATCGCCAAGATAAACAGGTGCCTTTTCTTGATTTTGATGTTCAACAGTTCCTCCTCATCGCTGCCCGCCATCACTTCATGACAGCCTGCACCACCCAGCGCTGGCTGGTGTCGCCCGCGACACAGGTAATGAGCGTGATCCGATTGTCAGAGGTGACGCCCAGATAGCTCCAATCGTCGTTGGCGATTTTCGCAACGGTCGTGACCGCATAGGTACGTGTACCGGCAGTGGTGGTATAGGTGATCGTGTCGCCGAGCTTGAGATCCTTGATCGCGCCGATTGCATATACAGAGCCGCGGTTATGCCCGCAAACACAGACATTTCCGTCGTACACCGAGGTGTTCGTGAAGTGACCGAGCCCCTTGTTCATGCTGCTTGACGTTTCGCCTTCCCACAGATTGTAGTTCCGGACGCCGATGGCAGGGATCGAGATCCTGCCGATAGCGCCGTTCGAGAGCTTGAAGTCGCTGGTCAAAGCGGTAAACGCAATCCTATTCACGCTCGCGGTGGTGGGCGTCACCGCAGGCAGCGGCAGGATGGTCGTCGTATCAGCTACACCGTAACCTGTGCCGACAACGCCCGCCGCCGACTGCTGCACTCCGGGCAGGATGATCTTCTCCATCCATCCCGTCTGCGTCGTGGAGCTGCGCCCATATTCAAGCGCGGGAATCCGGTAGTCCACGATGTTGACGCCGCCGTAGTTGTAGCGCGAGCCGTACACGTCCTCATACGCTGTTGAGCCATAATAGTCGGGCGCTTCGGTGCCGGAAAACGTGTAATCGACAGCATTGGCGCTGACCGAGAACAGCATGGTCAGCAGAAACGTCAGCAGCAGGTACGCTGCTCTGTGATTTCTCGTTTGTTTCAAGATGTGACCTCCTTCATGGTCTTTTGGCTGAACTCATGCCAGTCGCCGGGTTTATCGTTCTGCACCGTGTACTGGTACAGTCCGCCTCCGCACTCGACGCTGAACGCCCTGCCTTTGAGCCTCTTGGCAAGGCTTCGCTTGATCTCGATTGCGACGTTGCCTCCGGGGTCAATGTCAACGTCCGAGAGGTCGATGATCGGCTCGTCCTCTTTTTTGAGGCGGAACTTGGCGACGAGCTTATAGTCTCGCGGCTTGCTGCCGGGGACATATACATAGACGTTCTTTCGCTTCAGCACAAGGACGGCGCCGATGCCAATGAGCAGAGCCGCCGGAATGCCGAGAAGCAGCCACATCATCATACCGTTATCCTGAAACATACGTGCCGGCGCCGCTTCAAGATCAAGCGGCTCGATCTTCTCGCCGGTAAAGACGACGGTGTATGTGATGCTTTCAATGCCCTCTGCCGTGACTTCGCCCTTGTATTCCGCGGTGGTCACATAGCCCGTTGCCGCCTGATAGCTGCTGGAGCCCGTGTATGTCGCAATCGCCTGGAACTCTGACGGCACCAGCTCCTCACCTACAAGCGCCGTGCCGGACACCTGCCACTCGACGCTCGCGAGCGACAGCGTTTTCCCGTTCTTGACAGCCGTTGCCGGGATATACGACATATCATTGGAGGATAGCTGCCCGATGGTCTTGGTTTCCGTGATCGTGCTGCGGCGCGTCTCATAACCGGCTGCCTCGGTGTGCAGCGTCGTATGGTCCAGCGCCAGCTCGCCGCTGTACTCGCCGTCGTCGTAGGCAATCGTCGGCGCGAGCTGGTCGAGGATCTGCGTCAGATCGTTCTTTGCCGTCTCGACGGTAACGGTCTCCGTCGCGGTTTTGCTCATGCTGAACGGATGTTCTGTCTTTGTGGTGTACGCCCAAGCATAGTGATAGCCCTCATAGTCGAAAGGCTCCTCCCTGAGCGCGTCGGGGTCTCCTGTTGCCGGAAGCAGGTAGGTTTTTACGATGCGCTGCTGCCCGTTGAGGTTCTCACATACAAAGCTATCCGGTACGTTCGCCGCAAAAGCTCCGCCCGTGAGCGCCATGCACAGGAGCAGAAGCATCAAAATATGCCTGACTCTTTTCATATACTTCTCCTATTTCTAAGATTGGAGGGGGAGTTGCCCTCCCCCTCTCTATATCAGAGATTCTGCCGGATGATCTTCGTGATGATGCCAATGGCGACGCCCTGCTCCTCGTCCAGCTTTGTGACGATAAAGCTCACGTCATCCTTTCGTCCCGGCCTTCTGGGATCTTTGCAGGTATGCGCGATAGCGTTCACGCCGTTGTTCAGGCGGATGAACACCACACCGCCGATGGTATCGGTCACGCGACCGACGTACTTATCCTGCGGCTTGCACTTGCTGAGATTGTCATAGTTCGTGTTCTTGGAGATGCTGCGGATATCCGCTTTGATGCTGATGTTCTCCACGTTGGGACGCTCCACCGAAAGCACCCTGACAAGTACACGGTCACCCACCGAGTAGAGGTCTCTGGCGTTCCCGATCCATTCCCACGAGATGCCGGAGGCACGGATCGCGCATTCAACGCCGAACACCTCTACACGAATGACCTTATCGGCAACCGCCACGACGCGCGCCTGCACAATGCGTCCGGGATAGATCATCGGCTCACCGGCGTTGCCGCGTTCCATGTAGAAAGCCTGCCGCTTGCGGAGCATTGCTGCCCTGCGGCTTGCGACGATGCTGCGTTTCTTGCTGTCGATGCCCCTCACGATGAAATCGATCTCGCAGCCCATTCGCATATTGACAAGGCGCGGCAGCTGCGCCATCGCCTCCGCGCGCGCCTCTCTGGACGGCCACCGCGAGGGCAGCACCAGCATCTCCTTGAGCGGGATCACAATGCGGAATCCCTTGTAGGTCGCCACAGCGACCACAATGCCGGAGGGCGTACGCTCCATGCTGTCCAGCGAGCCAGTGAGGATCTGCTGCGAGATATGCGAATTGCGGATCTCGTGCCACACGATCTCCTGACGCTCGGCTTCTGTCAGGATGTCATCGTGAGCGTCAATGGTCAGGATGCGATTGTCGCGCTGCGCCTGCGCTGCCGTTTCATGTCTGGGCCGTTCGCGCACGGGCGCGGCTCTCGCTGTCCTTTCGCCGAAATTGTCCGGCGAAAGGCGCTCGTTCTCCATCAGTTCTCCGCTTTCCGTTTCGTCGGGCGCGGCCGTATCAGGAATGTCGCTGTCTTCCGGGAGCGTCAGCGGTTCCTCCGTGTCGGCGCCACTATTCAGGCCCAGTGCGCCTGTTTCGCTGAGCAGGGCCCCGTAATCCTCCTCGGATTCGAGGTCGTGCATCTCATTCTCCGTTTCGGAGTACGCGCCTTCTTCGGGCGGCTGCCCCGGTTCAGGCAGCAGATCATCGTCGAGCGTTTGCTCCGCAGGCTCAGCTTGGGGTTCTTCACCCGATTCAGGGAACGGCGACTCCTCGGCAGCAGAGCCGAGGTCTTCCGCATCTCGCTGTTCCGTGCCATCGTTGGGATCAGCGGTCTCCTGCGGGTACGGTTCCCGTGCTTCCTCCAGTGCGGTCTGCTCCTCCATGTCGCCCGTTGCGGGCTGCTCCGGTTCATTGACCTGTTCGTTCATTTCGATTTCTTCCATGGGTTTGGGTTCAGCCTTTTTTCTCGTCAAATCTATCATTCCTCCTTTTTGGGTTTGGCTAATATGGATTCCTTGGTGGCGGTCACCACCTTCCGCCTGTTCCCGAGCGGCGTTGCGCGAGGCGAGATGGTCTCCTTTGCGGGAGTGCCGCTCGGCACTTGACTTGACTTCGACGGTGTCTCCGCCTTTTTTCGAGCGCCGCTCTCCGGCGGTGCCGCCTGTTCTATTGGCTCAGTTGCGGCTTTCGGCAGCTCCTTCGCCACGCTCTGTGTGGTTTCCGTCTGCGTTTGCGGCTGCGGAGCTGCCTTCAGCTTTTTCTTCCGCGCCGGCTTGAGCTGCTCTGCCGGTTGTACCGGCTGCTCCGGCTTTCGCCAATCCGGCACATGGGCGGATGCCTTGCTCGGACGCAGCTTCTTCGATTCCGGGTGTCGGCTGTAGTCATACTTGTTCACCTCCAATATGTTTTTTCCGCGAATGATAACGAGTGCTTTATCTAAATCAAGGCGGAGCACCTCATCCATCGTGTAGAGCTTCCGACGCCCGACGCCGCTTGTTTCGCGGTATTGCGGCGTATAGTTGGAAACGCGCCATGTGTTGAGTTGCTTCGCCTTGCTGGTAACGTTGATGCTGGCTTCGCCTGTGCGGTCGCTGATAAACTCCGCCGTCAGGGC
>JAFXPO010000016.1 GCA_017527825.1 Oscillospiraceae bacterium | reverse complement strand
TGAAAACATCTTCCGTGGGGGGATGGGTTTCTTGCGCCCTTTTTCACTGTTGGTAACCTGTTTTGGATAGTTGCTCGCTTTGGCAAAGTATCTTGCCAAAGTGAGCATAATTTGGAAATCCAGTTTCACGGATTCAGGACAAATTGATGATGGTCGAGAAGTTCACATTATCATCAAACCAAAGATTCCGGGTTACGTCGATTTGACTGGGTCGAAGATCGCTCTCGGTGATCTCATGCCCCGCAACGTCTTCCAACTGATACTCCCTGAGTATATCCAACACGGAAAAGGCAAGCCTGTCGGTTATGATTTCTTTGGTGGGGTCATAGAGCTTTGGCGGTTGAAATTCGCCCTGTATAAGTGTAGTCGGGTTGACGGCGCACTGGATGTTGCTCGTTTTATCGGACTGATGGGTTCGGATGCGATTCAAGCCGCGCGAAGCGAGTGCCTTGCTCATGTATTGAATGGTAACACCCTTCTGCTCTGGCTCGTGATATGCCCCTTGCTGTTTATCCAACTCCTCAAGATGCTTGCGGAATTTTTGAACCTGTGCATAGCCGAGCTTGTTGATGGACACCTCGAAGGTATCGATTCCAACATCAATTCTCTTAATTTTTCCGACGGGGGATTTTCCCTGCCGCTTTCCCTGACACACGGAACACCGCCCGCACGGACGCGGATCTTTGTCGTCCAAATGCGTTAGAAGCGCTTGCATGATGCATTGGTTTCCCTGCGCAATGTGAAGCATGTCTTCGATCCCGCGCCGGAGCTGTTCTTTCACATCATCGCGTTCTTCGCTTTCTATGATTGGGTCGAACTTTTTTGTGTCTTCGGGACGATAGAGCAAAATACACCGGGATATCCCTCCGTCGCGCCCCGCCCGCCCGATCTCCTGGTAGTAGCCGATGGGACTGATCGGCAATGAAGCGTGGATGATGAGCCGAATATCGGGGACATCAATGCCCATGCCAAAGGCCGTGGTAGCTACCATGATACGGCGCTCTCCGCTGATAAAAAGCATCTCATTCTCTGCGCGTTCTTCTTCTTTCATAAAGGAGTGGCATGCCACGACCTCGGACTTGTGATGCTTGGCGAGATAGTTGAAGCACTTGTCGGTATCGTTTTGCGTGGCGCAATATATGATGGCGCGTCCGGCCTGCGTGTACTTTCTGAGAAGTGTAACAATGTGCTGAAAGCGGCTTTCCAAACTACAATTTTGCATCCGCTCACGGGTCAATATGAGGTTTGGGCGAGCCAAAGAGGTGGTGTAGACGTTCGCGCGGCGCATGTGAAGAAGCCTGGCGATTTGGATACGGTATTCTGCCGGCGCGGTCGCCGTAAGCGCAAGAACCGTGGGACGATTCTCCATTCCGTCGATGAAAGCCCCGATGTGACGATAATCGGGGCGGAAAGAGCGCCCCCACTCCAATACGCAATGCGCCTCATCCACCGCTACCAACCACGGCGGGTTTGCGCGGATCGCTGCGTGAAACTCGCTTGACTTCAATCGTTCCGGCGCGATGTAGAGAACGGTAACGTCTCCGCTCGCGTAGGCGGCGTATATCTCTGCGTGCTCGTCTTTGTTCCGGCTGGAGAGGTACTCGGCTCTGATCCCCTTGGCCTTGAGCGCCTGGACTTGGTTGCCCATCAAGGATATCGTCGGCTCAAAAACGATGGTCGGATGCTCGCTCTCAAGGAGAGCCGGGATCTGAATAATCGCTGATTTTCCAAAGCCGACGGGAAAGATGGCAAGAGCGTCCTTCCGTCCCAGCACGCGGGAAATGACCTCGCGCTGTTCGGGCTTGAGTTTTCTGATGCCCAGCTTTTCAGCGGTAATCGCGATTTCGTCTTTCTCCCTTGACATACTGCTCTCCTTTGTGGGACAATATAACTATACGGTGGCACTTTCGTGTATTCCTCGTAGCGCACAAAAATGCTCTCAACTTCCCTATAGGGGGGTCTTAGAGTAAAACTTGAGAAAAAATGTGATAGATCGACTAGATATTAACGCAAAATAGTTTACTTTTCAACTCCTAAGATGCATTTTTGCAAGCAATGGGGAGCATTGCGCTTTTCGATTCCATACCCGCTGTGGGATTTGACACACGAGTAAATTTTGCCAAATATAGAGCGGTGTGACAAGTTATGGTTGCATTCCGATGTGTGGGGCGGTCATAATAGTAAGAAGAGGATACACGGATGCGCATAAGCATCTCATGGCGGGACATGATTTGATTTGCACCCCAATTCATAGAATAGCATTGACTTTCGGTATATATTGTGATATATATTCGCCTGAAAGGTGGTGTCAGAAATGGAAACTGCAAAAATCTTTGAAAACGGCAGGAGCCAGGCGGTTCGTCTGCCCAAGAAGTTCCGTTTTAACTCCGATGAAGTCTTGATCCAACAGCTTGGCGACGCGGTGATCCTTGTCCCCAAGGAATCGGTATGGCAAACCTTTTTAGAAGGGCTGGACAGCTTCACCCCGGACATCTTTGTGGATGGCCGCGATCAGGGCATCCAGGGCGAAAGAGAGTGCCTGTGATGTATATGCTCGACACCAACATCTGCATCTATGCGATGAAAAACAGACCGGAAAAAGTCCTGCTGCGGTTCAAAGAGGAGATGAACAACGGTCTTTGTATCTCCTCCATTACGCTTGCTGAACTGGAGTATGGAATGAAGCACAGCGCAAACCCGATAAAGAACGAGCAGGCGCTTCTCCGGTTCCTGGTCCCGCTGAGTGTTCTCCCCTTTGGCGCTGACGCGGCCTCGGTCTATGGGGAAATTCGGGCAGAGCTGCAAAGCAAGGGAACGCCCATCGGGGCTCTGGATATGCTGATCGCAGCCCACGCGAAGGCGGCGGGCGTCACGCTCGTCACCAATAACGTGAAAGAGTTTGCCCGTGTTCCGGGACTTGAGATCGAGAATTGGGCGGAATAGCTTGCGCAGGGCTGCGAAAGTGACGCATCGGAGCCGGCATGGCAATTTCCTGTTTCGTACGCCGCCGCGCAGGCCGCGATCAAGGACGAAAAGTAAATCCAACGAAACCCCCGATTCCGAGAGGAATCGGGGGTTTTTTGTCGAAACTTGTCGAACGGTTTTTCTTGCAAACGATGTCGGGAAATGGTAGTATTCTCTTGCGACGTAAGTTCATAACTCAGCGCGTGGTATGCGAGCGGTATGCGTTTTTGCTTCGGCAAAAATGCATGCTCCGTTTCAGCATACCGTGGGCAACCATGCGCTTGTTGAACTTGCGTCGCGGCACGGGGCCTCTGCGTTTTTCATGCGCGGCTTCATGCCGCGCATTTTTTAGTACAATCATGATTTGAGGAGGAACCTATTATGCCGGACTATGCAAAGCTGTATCACATGATGGTCAACGCTTCCGAAGACGCGATCGCGGCGCTGGAAACGGGAGACGCGCAGGAGGCGAAGCGCATCCTGATCGACGCCGAGCAGCGGGCGGAGGAGCTGTATTTGGAGGAAAGCGAATCATTTGAAAACTTGTTAACACAGAAATCGCCGGGCTGACGGACGGTATGCGTACCGTGACCTGCTTTGCCGGCGAAGGCGACGGAGCGTCGGTCACGCAGGCGTACTTCGGCGAAAGCGTCACCCTGAGGACCAACACCTTCACCCGCAGCGGCTACACCTTCGCCGGCATCATCAACGGCGCGGACGGCAAGCTGCTTCCGCAGGGCAACGCCTCCCGCGCGCAGGCGGCAACCATGCTCATGCGCTGCGGCGCGGCAAAATAACGCGAAATACCTGACGTCACACCATGAAAAGCGCATTGTGCTTTCCGAGGGACGGTTCACGCCGGAAATTCCCGCAAAAAAAGCTTGCAATCCGCATATAACTATGGTATATTGACGCAGTAGGCTAGGAAAGAGTGGACTCACGTCCGCTCTTTCTTTTGCAAAAACTCCGCTTTTGTGGAGGAAAGCGCCCGCGCGGCGGGCGGACAGATCAAACGAGCGCTTCGCGCTGAACAGGTGCATACCGACATGAAAAAAATTACCGAAACCGTGCGCGAGCTTGCCGAACCCGTCGTGCTGGAAAACGGCTGCACGCTCTGGGACGTGGAATACGTCCGCGAGGCGGGGCAGTGGTATCTGCGGCTCTACATTGACAAGGAGGGCGGCGTGGACATCCTCGATTGCGAGGCGATCTCCCGCCGAGTCAGCGACCTGCTGGACGAGGTCGACCCCATCGAGACCAGCTATATCTTTGAGGTCGGCTCCGCCGGCGCGGAGCGCGCGCTCAAACGCCCAGGCGATTTTGAGCGGTTCATGGGCGCAAACGTCACCCTCAAGACCTACAAGCCCCGCGACGGACGCAAGGAATTCGCGGGCACCCTCGCGGGTTATGACAACGGCGCGGTGGAGCTTGCCGTGGGCGCTCAGACGCTGCGCTTTGAAAAGGACGAGATCGCGCTGGTGCGTCTCAGAGTGGAATTCTAACAACCATTAGCATAAGAACAGGAGCAGGACCAAAATGAAATGCGATGAAATTTTCGCCGCGCTGGCGATGCTGGAAAAAGAGCGCGGCATCCCGCAGGACTTTATGATGGATAAGATCGTTCAGGCGCTCTCCACCGCTTACAAGAAGGACCATCCCGGCGTGGAAAACGTGCGCGTGGACGTCAACGAGACCAGGAAAGACCTCAAGATGTTCGTTCAGAAGGAGGTCGTGGAGGAGGTCGAGAACCCTGCCTCCCAGATTTCGCTGGAGGACGCCAAGGCAATCTCCGCCATCTACGACATCGGCGCTCTGGTGGAATTCCCCGTGGATACGGTCGAGTTCGGACGCATCGCCGCCGGCAACGGCAAGCAGATCATCATTCAGGGCCTGCACGAGGCGGAGAGCGGCATGGTCTACGATGAGTACAACTCCAAGACCCATGAGATCCTCACCGGCGTGGTGCATCGCATCGATCCCCGCACCGGAAACGCCGCCATCCGCATCGGCACCGGCACTGAGGCGACCGACGCCGTGCTCACCATCGGCGAGCAGGTCAAGGGCGAGACGCTGACCGAGGGTCAGCGCGTCAAGGTCTATCTGGTGGATGTGCGCCGTCTCAGCCGCGGTCCGCAGGTGGTCATTTCCCGTACCCATCCGGGTCTGGTCAAGCGCCTGTTTGAGCTGGAGGTTCCCGAAATCGGGGACGGCACCGTGGAGATTCGCTCCATCGCCCGCGAGGCGGGCAGCCGCACCAAGATGGCGGTGTGGAGCAACGATCCCAACGTCGACCCCATCGGCGCGTGCGTCGGTCCCCACGGCCAGCGCGTGAACAACATCGTCAATGAGCTGCACGGCGAGAAGATCGACATTATCAAATACAGCGAAGCGCCGGAGGAATACATTGCCGCGGCGCTCGCGCCGGCGGACGTGAGCGACGTCTGGATGGCGGACGAGGGCAAGGCGTGTCGCGTCATCGTGCCGGACGACCAGCTGTCCCTCGCCATCGGCAAGGAGGGGCAGAACGCCCGCCTCGCGGCGCGTCTGGTCGGCTATAAAATCGACATCAAGCCCGAATCCTTCCGCGGCAGCGCGGAGGAGGCGGCGGAGGCTGCCGCCGAAACCAGGGAGTAACCGGAAACGGGGATGCAGCAGCCGAAGAAAATCCCTCAGCGGCAATGCGTGGGCTGCCGTGAGATGAAGGAAAAGCGCGAACTGATCCGCGTGGTGAAGTCGCCGGAGGGTGAGATTTCCCTTGACTTCCGCGGCAAAAAGCCGGGGCGCGGCGCATACGTCTGCCCCAGCGCGGAGTGTCTCAAACGCGCGCGCAAGACCCGCGCACTGGAACGCGCGTTTTCCGCGTCCATTCCGCCGGAGGTTTACGATGCGCTGGAGGAGGAGATGGTGCGCGGTGAATAACATATTATCCATGCTCGGTCTTGCCAGGAAGGCGGGTCGGCTGGAGATCGGCGAGGAGCCGGTGGGTGCCGCGGCGCGCGTGCATGACGCGCGGCTGATCCTGCTCGCGTCGGACGCGGCGGACAATACGCGGCGCCGCGCGAAGCACTTTGCCGAGACGGGCGCGTGCCTGCTGACGCAGATCGGCGCGTCCAAGGAGGAGCTTGGCGCCGCCGTGGGACGCACGTCCTGCGCGATGCTCGCCATCACCGACATCGGCTTTGCCGACGCGGTGGCAAAGAAGCTCGCCGCCCTCGACGCGGCAACATACGGCGAGCTTTCGCAGCGGCTTTCCGTCAAGGCGGCGCGAGCCGCGGAGCGGAAAGACCGGAAGCGCGCAAAAAAGTGAATTTTCCCCAGCACATTTGGAGGTGTTAGTTTGGCTACAGCAGTAAACAAAAATAAGGTGTCTGTCCTGGCAAAGGATTTCGGCATGACAAGCAAGGAGCTTGTCGCGATCATGAAGGGATATACGGACACGGTGAAAGGGCCTTCGCAGGTGCTGGATGAGCGTGAGCTGTCGATCCTGTTTGAGTACCTGACGCAGAAAAACCAGGTGGATATCGCCACCATCTTCGCCGATACCTATCAAGAGAAGAAGGACGCTCCGAAGGCGGAGCAGCCCGCGGAGAGCAAAGCGGCGGTCACGGAGACCGCTCCCGCCGCGGAGCGGCAGAGCGCGCCCAAAAAGGAGAAGAATACGCAGGCAATGACCCGCGTGCCGGAGAAGAAGATCGTCGACACCCGCAAGGCGGTGGACGTCAACCTCGACAAGTACGACGAGAAGCTTCAGGATATGGCGGAGCGCAGCAGCGGCGGCGGTCGCCGCGCCGAACAGAGCGGCAACAAGGAAAAGTTCCGCAACGCTGGCAAGAACAAGAACCGTCAGGGCGCTCCCACGTTCTCCAACAAGCGCAAGCAGGAGGAAGCCGCGCGTATGCGCCGCCTCCAGCTTGAGGCGCTCAAAAAGGCGCCCGTCGTCGTCAAGATTCCCGACGAGATCAGCGTGCAGGAGCTTGCCTCCCGCATGAAGAAGGCGGGCGCGGAGGTCGTCAAGTGCCTCGTCAAGAACGGCGTTATGGCGTCCCTTTCCCAGATCATCGACTTCGACACCGCGTCCTTCGTGGCGGAGGAGCTGGGCTGCAAGGTCGAGAAGGAAGTCGTCGTCACCATTGAGGAAAAGCTCATCGACGACCATCAGGACACCGAGGAGGAGCTTCAGCTCCGCGCCCCCGTCGTCGTGGTCATGGGTCACGTCGACCACGGCAAGACCTCGCTGCTCGACTATATCCGCAATGCCCACGTCGCCTCCGGCGAGGCGGGCGGCATCACGCAGCACATCGGCGCCTATCAGGTGCAGATCAAGGGCAAGCCCATCACCTTCCTCGATACGCCGGGCCATGAGGCGTTCACCTCCATGCGCGCCCGCGGCGCTATGGTGACGGACATCGCCATCCTCGTCGTCGCGGCGGAGGACGGCATCATGCCCCAGACCGTCGAGTCCATCAACCACGCCAAGGCGGCGGGCATCCCCATCATCGTCGCCATCAACAAGATGGATAAGCCCGACGCAAACCCCGAACGCATCAAGCAGCAGCTGACCGAGTACGACCTGCTTGCCGAGGACTGGGGCGGTCAGACCATCGTCTGCCCGATCTCCGCCAAGACCGGCATGGGCGTCGACAACCTGCTGGAAATGGTCGCGCTGACCGCCGAGGTCGGCGAACTCAAGGCGAACCCCAACCGCGCCGCCTCCGGCACGGTCATCGAAGCGCGGCTGGATAAGGGCCGCGGTCCGATCGCGACGCTGCTCGTCCAGAACGGCACGCTGCGCCAGGGCGACATCATCATCGCCGGCACCGCCGTCGGTCGCGTGCGCGCGATGATCGGCGACAAGGGTCAGCGCCTGACCGAGGCGGGACCCTCTGTGCCGGTGGAGATCACCGGTCTCGGCGACGTGCCGGGCGCCGGCTCTACCTTCAACGCCGTCGCCGACGAGCGCCTTGCCCGCGAGCTGGTGGAGCAGCGCAAGGAAGAGGAAAAACTCAAGGCGAACGGTCCTGTCACCAAGGTCTCGCTGGAGGATCTGTTCAGCCAGATTCAGGCGGGCGAGATGAAGAACCTGAACCTGATCGTCAAGGCGGACGTGCAGGGCAGCGTCGAGGCGGTCAAAAGCTCGCTGGAGAAGATTTCCAACGACGAGGTCCGCGTCCGCGTCATCCACGGCGCGGTGGGCGCGATCAACGAGAGCGACGTCATGCTGGCGTCCACGTCCAGCGCAATCATCGTCGGCTTCAACGTGCGCCCCGACGCGGCGGCGGCGGAGAGCGCCAAGCGCATGCACGTCGATATGCGCATGTACCGCGTCATCTACGACGCCATCGATGAGATCGAAGCGGCGATGAAGGGCATGCTCGCGCCGAAGTTCCGCGAAAACGTCATCGGTCACGCCGAGGTGCGCCAGACCTACAAGGTCTCCAGCGTCGGCACCGTCGCGGGCTGCTACGTCACCGACGGCAAGATGCAGCGCTCCTGCGACGTGCGCATCGTGCGCGACGGCATCGTGGTGCACGAGGGGCATCTGGCGTCGCTCCAGCGCTTCAAGGACGCGGTCAGGGAAGTCGCGAGCGGCTATGAATGCGGCTTGAGCTTTGAGAAGTACAATGACATCAAGCTCGGCGACATCGTGGAAGCCTTTGTCATGGAACAGATCGAACAGTAAGGGCATCATAAGGGGCGGGCGTTTCGCCCGCCCCTCTTTTCATCGCTCCCACAAAAGGAGGTATTGCAAATGGCAAGCAATCGCATCAACCGCATCAACGAGGAAATCCAGAAGGAGCTGTCCTCACTGCTGCGCACGCTCAAGGACCCGCGGGTGCAGGGCGGCATGGTGACCGTCACCCATGTGGACACCACCACCGACCTGCGCTGGTGCCGCGTGTTCGTCAGCGTGCTGGACAAGACGCGGGAGAAGGACGTGGTCAAGGGTCTCAAGAGCGCGGCGGGCTATCTGCGCCGCGAGCTGGGCGCGGCGATCAAGCTGCGCTATACGCCGGAGCTGCAATTCATCGCGGACGACTCCATTGAGTACGGCGCGCATATTCTGGAAATGCTGCGCGACCCCAACGTGGTCAAGCCCGCCAATCCGGCGAACGCCGACATCCATCTGGAGGACGAGGACTGATGCTGACGACGAAAGAAGTCGCGGAGTTTCTCCGCGCGCACGACGACTATCTCATCCTGACCCATAAAAGCCCCGACGGCGACACGCTGGGCTGCGCGGCGGCGCTGTGCCACATGCTGCGCGGCATCGGCAAGACCGCGTGGCTGCTGAAAAACGAGGAGGTCACGGAAAGCTACGCGCCCTATGTGGACGGACTCTGGGCGGCGGAGGACTATGCGCACCGGACGGTGGTGTCCGTCGATCTCGCGGCGCGGAGTCTGTTCCCGAAAAACGCGGAGCGGTTCCGGGATTGTGTCGATCTGGCGATCGACCATCACGGGAGCTATGAGCAGTTTGGCAGGGAGTGCTGCGTCCACCCGGAACGCGCCGCCTGCGGCGAAATCCTCTATGAGGTCGCGCTGGAGCTGGGTCAGCTCACCGCGGAGGTCGCGCTGCCGCTGTATGTCGCCGTGTCCACGGACACGGGCTGCTTCGTGTACTCCAACGTCACCGCCAACACCCATCGCGTCGCGGCGGCGCTGATCGACACGGGCATCGACTTCCGCACCGCGAACAAGAAGCATTTCCGCACCAAGACCAAGAAGCGCCTCGCCCTTGAAGGGCGGCTGCTCAGCGAAATGGAGTTCTTTGACGACGGACGCGTCGTGGTGGTGCAGGTGCCGCAATCGCTGATCCGCGAGCTGGAACTGACGGAAAACGATACGGACGACCTCGCCGCACTCGGCGGACTGGTGGAGGGGCAGGACTGTTCCGTCACCATGAAGGAGCGGGAGAACGGCGAGTGGAAGATCAGCGTCCGCACAGGCCCAAGGGTCGACGCTTCCCGCGTCTGCGCGGTCTTTGACGGCGGCGGGCATAAGGCGGCGGCGGGCTGCGTCATCCGGGGGATGACACAGGAGGAGGCAAAGAAAGCCATCGTCGCGGCATGCGTTGAGGTAGGGAATGCCTGACGGTATCATCATCATCAACAAGCCCGCGGACTGGACGAGCATGGACGTGTGCGCCAAGCTGCGGGGCATGTTCCGCGAAAAGCGCGTGGGTCACGCGGGGACGCTCGACCCCATGGCAACGGGCGTGCTGCCCGTGTTTGTGGGGCAGGCGACGAAAGCCGTGTCCTTCGCCGAGGGCGGGAAGAAGGAGTACCGCGCCCGACTGCGCCTGGGCATCGTCACCGATACGCAGGATATCTGGGGTACGGTGCGGAGCGAGTCGCCGGCTTCCGTGACCGAGGGGGAGCTTCGCGCGGTGCTGCCGCGGTTTTTGGGCGAGATCGAACAGGTTCCGCCCATGTATTCCGCCATCAAGGTGCAGGGGCAGAAGCTCTACGACCTCGCGCGCAAAGGCGTGGAGGTGGAGCGCAAGCCCCGGCGCGTCACCGTGGAGGAGCTGGAATTGCTGCCGCCGGAGGAATCCGGCGACTGGGGGCTGCGGGTGCTTTGCTCCAAGGGAACGTATATCCGCACGCTGTGCCACGACATTGGCGCGGCGCTGGGCTGCGGCGGCTGCATGAGCGCACTCACGCGCACCATGGCGGCGGGCTTCACGCTTGCCGAGGCGGTGACGCTTCAGGACGCGCAGGAGCGGGGCGAAGCCCTGCTGCGTCCGGTGGACAGCCTGTTCCGCCAATACCCCGCCTATGCCATCGCCGACGGCGAGACCGAGCGGCGCTGCCGTTGCGGCAATCCCATCCGGGCGGGCAAGCTGGCGGCGGGCGTGTACCGCGTCTACGGGCGGGACGGCGCGTTTCTGGCGCTCTCCCGCTGCGAGGGTGGCGTTTTGACCGCCATCAAGAACTTTTTCAGCACATAAGGACAAGTATTATGGCAGAACAGACTGTGATCGCCCTGGGTTTTTTCGACGGGGTGCATCTGGGACACGGCGCGCTGCTGCGCAGGACGGCGGAGCGCGCGGCGGAAAAGAGGCTGCTACCCGCGGCGTTCACCTTTGACCGCGCGCCCAGGGAGTTCGTCACCGGCGCAAGCGTGCCGCTGCTCACCAGCGCGGCGGAGCGCGCCGCGCTGATCCGCGAGGGGTACGGCATCGACCGCACCATCGTCGCGACCTTTGACAACGCCATGATGACGATGCCGTGGCGCTCGTTTCTGGAGCTGCTGGTGAGCCGCTATGGCGCGGCGCATCTGGTGGCGGGGCACGACTATCGCTTCGGCTACCGCAACGAGGGTACGCCGGAGCGCCTGCGGGACTGGTGCGCAGAGCATGACCTTGGCTGCGATATCATTCCCAAGGTGGAGCTTCACGGCGTGACCGTCAGCTCCACCCACATCCGTTTGCTGGTGGAGCAGGGCGACATGGTTGGCGCGGCACAGTTTCTGGGGCATCCCTACGCCATCACCGGCACGGTAAGGCACGGTAAGCACCTCGGCACCGAGGAGCTGTTTCCCACGGTGAATCTGATGCCGGAGCCGTGGCGCGTGCTGCCGCGCTTCGGCGTGTACGCCGTGCGGGTGCTTTTGGACGACGGCGGGGTGTACCCCGGCGTGACCAACGTGGGCATCCGCCCGACGATCGTGGACGACAACCGCGTGACCGTCGAGACCAATCTCATCGGCTTCACCGGCGATCTCTACGGTCGGGAGCTGCGGCTGGAGTTCCGCCGCCGCCTGCGGGACGAGCGGAAATTTGACTCCATGGCGGCGCTGTACGCCCAGATCGAACGGGACATCGCCGAAGCACAACTGGATCACTGAAGGGCACCTCTAAAAACCCCTGCCCGCCGTCACAGCGGCTCTTTTGCCGCATATCTTCGTTGCGAAAACCTTGAAATACACAAAGTATTCCTGCGGTTTTCGCCCTCGATCTGCGGCAAAATTTCTCGCTGCGCCAGCAGACCTGGGTTTTTAGAGGTACCCTGAACAGGGACGCTGTGGAAAACAGCGTCCCTGTTATATTTCCCGACGGTATTTTTGCCCGCCTTCGATTACAATGGGGAAAACAGGAGGTGGACAAGCCTTGAAAGCGATTTCCGCGCTGCGGCGCGAACACATCGGAAGGGGGCTCGCCTGCGTCGCCCGCGGTCTGCTGGCGGCGCTGCTGGCGAACGCCCGCATCTACGGCGGCTACGCGCCGTTCGTCATCGGCATGGTTGCCGCTGCCGGACCGGGCTGGCCGGGGTTGGCGGCGCTGCTGGGCGCACTGGCGGGAGCGATGATGTTCCTGAATTTTTCCCACGCGCTGCGCACCGTGGCGTGCTGCGTGCTGCTGTTTACGGCGAACAACGCGTTCTGCGAGCTGAAGAGCTATGAAAAGCCATGGTTCCTTCCGGCGCTGACGGGCGCGCTGACGCTCATCGTGGAGGCGATCTACGTCTATCGCTCCCGCAGTCCGGCGGAGGCGGCTTACTGCGCCATCGCCGTGGCGCTGGCGGCGCTGTACGCGTTTTGCTGCCGCGCGGTGTTCGGCGCGGCGGACGCGCGGCGGGAGAATCCCCGTGAGTCGCTGGTGGCGCTGCTGGGGGTGCTGGCGGCGCTGGCGGCGCCGCAGTTCCGCAGCGGGTTTGCGCCCGGACGCATGGCGGCGGTGCTGTCGGTGCTGCTCATCGCCTTTGACCGTCCGCTGTCCGCGGCGCTGGCGGCGGCGCTGTGCGTCGGGCTTGCGATGGACCTCACCGCGCCGGGTATGGAGTTCCCGTACACAGCGGGCTACGGCTTCGGCGCACTGCTGACCAGTCTGCTGGGGCGGAAGAGCCGCGTCCGCGCGGCGGGCGTCTTCGCGCTGGCAACGGTGTTCTTCGTGCTGCCCATGAAGGAGCAAACCGGACTGATGCTGCTCTACGAAAACCTCGCGGGGACGCTGCTGTTCCTGCTGCTGCCCACGCGGCTGCTGCGCTCGTTCCATGAGGACGGCGCGGCGGACGTCGGGAATGAGACCGGTCTGCGACGTCGTCTCATTGAAGCCGCCGCCGCGCTGCGGGAGCTGCATGGCAGCATCGCCCGCGGCGAGCCGCCCGCGGAGGAAAACCCCGCCGTCGTCTACGACCGCGCGGCGGAGGCGGTGTGCAGGGACTGTTCCCTGCGGGAACGGTGCTGGGTGAACGAGTACAACCGCACCTATACTGCCCTGAGCGACGCGACCGCGCCGCTGCTGCAATCCGGGCAGGGCAGCGGAAAGGATTTCCCGGCGTACTTCGCCGACCGCTGCATCCGGTTCCCGGCGTTTCTCGCCGCGGTGAACACCGAGCTGCGCGCGTACCTGCTGCGGCGGCAGTACCGTCTGCGGCTGGAGGAGGCGCGGGCGCGGTCCGTGGGACAGTACGCGCAGTTCTCCGATCTGCTGACCGCCGCGGCGGAGTGCCCGGCGGGCGCGGAGGCGATGACGGCGGCGCTGCCCTACCGCGTGGGCGTCTCCCAGCGTGCCAGGGACGGCGAGCGCGTCAGCGGGGACAGCGCCCTCAGCTTCGAGCCGGAGAGCGGGCGGGTGTGCCTGCTGCTCTCCGACGGCATGGGCAGCGGCGAGGAGGCGCGGCAGGAGTCCGCTCAGGCGGTGCGCCTGCTGGAACGGTTCCTGCGCTCCGGCGTGGACGCGGCGGGGGCGCTGCGCACGCTGAACAGCGCGCTGAACCTCCGCGCCGAGACCACGGACAGCTTCACCACCGTGGACTTGCTGACCCTGTCGCTGCGCAGCGGCGAGGGCGAGGTGTGCAAGTACGGCGCCGCGCCGTCCTACGTCAAGCGGGACGATCGCGTCTGGCGCATCGGCTGCACCTGTCTGCCCGCGGGGCTTGCCGAGGACGCCGTCCCGCCGGAGACCACCCATGTGCGCCTCGGTGCGGGAAGCTATTTCGTCATGGTGACCGACGGCGTGGCGGACGCCTCCGACGACGGGTGGCTTCAGGAGCTGCTGACCGGCTGGAAGGGGGACGACCCCCAGCAGCTCTCGGCGGCAATCCTCGCTGAAAGCTATCGCCAGCGGGGCGGCGCCGACGACGCGCTGGCGCTGGCGCTGTACCTGCGGCGGGATGGAACCGCGGAGGTATAAGCGCCCCGCTTTTTGGCAATACTCCCCTTGAGAGAGCCGGGAGGAGGGATGCCGTATGGTGAAGGGAACGACCCGCCGTGTGATCGTCGTCAACGCGCCGGACGCGGAACTGTTTGAACAGGCAATTTTCATCGTGCGCAGCGACGCGGCGAAGGAGCGCGGCGTCAGCGAACGGATGCTGGTGGATGAGGCGTGCCGCGTGGCAAGCCGTTCCGCGCCGCCGCGCACACGGCGTTGGAACGCCGCGCCGCTCTTCTGGAGCGGACTCGGCGCCGGAGCGATCGCTGTGGTCTGGCTGCTGACGGCAATCTTGTGAAAGGAGACGCGAAAGCGTCTCTTTTTTTGCAAAAAGGGATTTACAAGTCGTATTCTACAGAATATAATAATACGCATCGTATTTTGAGAATCGACCCGATAGAGAAAGAGGATCCTATGAACGCAGATTTTTCCAGAACCCTTGCCCTGCTGCGGCAGGAGAAAGAAATTTCGCAGCGGCAGGCAGCCCGTGAACTGGGCATTTCGCAGGCGCTGCTGAGCCACTATGAAAACGGCGTGCGCGAGCCGGGGCTTGCCTTTGTGCGCAAGGCGTGCGACTATTACCACGTCAGCGCGGACTATCTGCTGGGCAGGACGCTGGATCGCGACGGCGCGGTGATCGAGGCGGACGAGCTGTACGACGCCAGTGAGGAGAAGGGTACCCTGCGCGGCAGCATCGCCGCGACGCTGCAAAAAAAGCTGCTGGTCAACACCACCAGCCTGCTTTTTGAGCTGCTGGGGCGCACCGGCTCCCGCGAGGCGGTGAACGCCGCGGGGCGCTATCTCGCCGGCGCGCTGTATCAGCTCTACCGGATGCTGCACCGCGCGGCGGGCGGGAAGGATAAGTTCTTTGCCCTCGGCGGCACGGCGTTCTCCATGGACGCGGTGGACGCGGAGATGCGTCTTGCCCGCGTGGCCTTTGCCCAGTCCCTCGACGCGCTGGAGGACGCGGACGTGGAGCTGCCCGCCGTGGACAGCGCGGCGCTCGCCGACGCCTATCCGGGACTCACCCAGAGTCTGACGCAGGTGCTGCACAGCACGGAAGAAGAAACCAACAAGCTTTTAGGAAGATAAACGATGAAACAGGAAAACATTCGCAATTTCAGCATCATCGCGCACATCGACCACGGCAAGTCCACGCTGGCGGACCGGCTGCTCGAAAAGTGCAACGCGGTCAGCGCGCGGGAGATGGAGGACCAGATCCTCGACAACATGGACTTGGAGCGCGAGCGCGGCATCACCATCAAGGCGCGCGCCGTCACGTTTGACTACACCGCGCAGGACGGGCAAGTCTATACGCTCAACCTCATCGACACGCCGGGTCATGTGGACTTCAACTACGAGGTGTCCCGTTCCCTCGCCGCCTGCGAGGGAGCCATATTGATCGTGGACGCGTCGCAGGGCATCGAGGCGCAGACGCTGGCGAACACCTATCTCGCCATGGAGCACGATCTGGAGATTCGTCCCGTGGTCAACAAGATCGACCTGCCCGCCGCCGACCCCAAGCGCGTCAAGGACGAGATCGAGAACATCCTCGCCATCCCCGCCGAGGACGCGCCGGAAATCTCCGCGAAGCTCGGCACCAACATCGACGCGGTTTTAGAGGACATCGTTCACAATCTGCCCGCGCCCACCGGCGACGCCGACGCACCGCTGCGCGCGCTGATCTTCGACAGTTATTACGACGCGTACAAGGGGGTCATTGTGTACATGCGCCTGATGGAGGGTACGCTCAAGCCCGGTATGCGCGTCAAAATGATGGCGACCGGCTCGGAGTTTCAGGTGCTGGACTGCGGGCTGATGCGCCCGCTGGGGCTGGAGTCCGCCAAGGAACTGAAAGCGGGACAGGTGGGCTGGTTCATCGCCAGCATTAAGGACGTGCACGACACCCAGATCGGCGATACGGTCACCGGCGTGGACAACCCCGCCGCCGAGCCGCTGCCGGGTTACCGCAAGGTGCGCTCCATGGTCTACTGCGGCATCTACACCGAGGATGGCAGCAAGTACCCCGATCTGCGCGACGCGCTGGAAAAGCTTCAGCTCAACGACGCGTCGCTGACCTTCGAGCCGGAATCCTCCGTGGCGCTGGGCTTCGGCTTCCGCTGCGGCTTTTTGGGCATGCTGCACATGGAGGTCATTCAGGAGCGGTTGGAGCGCGAGTTCGACCTCGACCTCGTCACCACGCTGCCGAGCGTCATTTACGACGTGTATAAGACCGACGGCACGCTGGTTCGTGTGGACAATCCCCACAACTATCCCGACCCCAGCGTCATCGAGCACGCCGAGGAGCCGTTCGTCAAGGTGACCATCGTCACGCCGCCGGACTATGTGGGGAACATCATGCCCATGTGTCAGGATCGCCGCGGCGAGTTCAAGGACATGCAGTACCTCGACACGTTTTTGGTGGAGCTGCACTACGAGATGCCGCTCAACGAGATCATCTACGATTTCTTCGACACGCTCAAGGCGAACACCAAGGGCTACGCCTCGCTGGACTATGAGCTCTCCGGCTACCGCGCCAGCGAGCTGGTGAAGGTAGACCTGCTGCTAAACGGCGATCAGGTGGACGCGCTGAGCTTCATTGCCCACAAGGACAAGGCGTATCCCCGCGCGCGCAAGCTGTGCGAAAAGCTCAAGGAGAACATTCCCCGCCAGCTCTTCGAGGTGCCGGTGCAGGCGGCGATCGGCGGGCGCGTCATTGCCCGCGAGACGGTGAAGGCAATGCGCAAGGACGTGCTCGCGAAGTGCTACGGCGGCGACATCACGCGCAAGAAGAAGCTGCTGGAAAAGCAAAAAGAGGGCAAAAAGAAGATGCGGAGTCTGGGAACCGTGCAGGTGCCGACGGAAGCGTTCCTGGCAGTGCTCAAGCTGGATGAATAAGAAAAAGACGCGGAGCAATCCGCGCCTTTTCTTATGAAATCTAACGTCGTCCCTACACTTCTTCGGAATGCTCCGCCAGCAGCTTCTTCGCACGCCAGCGCAACTCAGGACTCACGTTTTCGGAATGAGCGATGTTGCGCAGAGCGTCGTACTCCCAGCCGTTGTTGAAAATCGTTCGCGCGCGGGACATGCGCGAACGCACGGAGTTCACTGAAAAATGCTCCTCAGCCATGAACACGAACGGGTCCTGACCGTCTTGAAAACATTCAAAATACTTGACAAATATGCCCTTTCCCATGGAACGCAGCAGCTGCTCCAAATCGGGAGCGGTTTTTTCTCTTTTTGGCGCCGTATCCGGGTTGAATCGAGTCAGAAGATACTTGTCCGACGCGCCGGAAACGATGATGGCTTGTCCGTGGTCCTCTACAATCTGCTCCACTGCGGGAAAGTCTCTCAGTAGCGTGTCAAGCGATACAACACAGTTCCAGTCCATAGTCGATCCTCCTGATCTTTATTGTACAATAATAATGTAGCATATTGTAGCTACAAAATCAAGTACAATTTTAAAATTGTATCCCACATTCCCATCGTGAAGACCGATAAGCTTTTCGGCAACAGGAAAAGCAGCCTTACGGCTGCTTTTCTTTGATCGCTTTCCGCTGTGCGGCGTTCTCCTCGCTCAGGAGGTCGCTGATCGCCATTTTGCGCAGGATGTTCTTCATCGTTTCGTCCAGCGGCGTGCCCTCGCGGTAGTCGGCGGGGAAGATGAAGTCCACCCGCCCGTCCGAGAGCAAACCCTCCACGCCGGCGCGGTTGCTGTCCTGATACACCGCCACCGCCTGCCCGCCGTAGGCGCGCATCATCTTCATGCACGGCACGTCGCTCAGCCCGTCGCCCACATAGATCATATTCGTGAACGGGATGCGCTTGCTGTCGTCCGGCATGGAGGCGTTCAGGTCACGGTCGTTCGCCACGTCGAGAATTCCTTTGTTGATGCGGTAGACGAACTGGGTCTTGTTGGTGAAGTTGACGTCCAGCTTCGGCCACATCGCGAGGCCGTCCGCGCCGTAGAGAAACTCACAGGCGTAGATTTCCCTGAATTCGTGCGCCACGCCGCTGCCCTCGATGATCTCCTTGAGACCGGAGGAGAGGACGTAGTGCTCCACCTCTACGCCAAGCCTTGCGCCGAAGGCGTTGATGCGCCCGAACCATTCCTTCACGCCGGGGAAGAGCCGGATCGCGTTGCCGCACTTCACCAGATAGTCCCGCTCCAGGCGGATGCCCTTTTTGCGGCACTCGTCGATCATCGTGTACATGTAGGCAAGCAGACCGTCCATGTGGTTGCTCCAGCCGAAGTGGTTGGCGATCTGCCAGAACTCCGCCGGGGTGTAGCCGAGGCTGGGGATGAAGGCGTAGTCCTGCATGTCGGTGGTGCAGAGGGTCTTATCAAAGTCATAGAGAATCGCGACGATGGGTTTTTTGTTCATGGCGCTACCTCGCTGTGCGGAAAAAGCGGCGCAATCGCGCCGCTTTTCTCATGCTTCACCTTCTGAATTGTAGTTGCGGCCGAACTTGAGATCCGCCAGCTTGAACAGATGCTTGGCGGTGTCGGCAAGGGGCACTTCACCGGTGTCAAGCTCCGCCTTCTTCGCGCCGGTGGCGGGGAACATCACGGTGGCGTCCTCGTCCACGGCGGCATGATCGACCTTCGCCACGGGAAACACCGTGGTGGCGGAGGTGTCCGCCGCCCGCTCCTGCTCGTAGGAGGCGACGATCTTCTCGCCCAGCGCCGCGATGTCCGCCGCGGCTTCCTGCGCGGCTTGCGCTTCCTTTGCGGTCTGCGACACCTGCTCCGGGGTCAGGTCAGGCACGGTGTCCAGCGCGCGGATCTGGCTCTCGTAGACCGCGCGGGTTTGCTCGATGAACTGCTTCGTCTGCGCCTTGACGGCGTTGAGCCGCTTCTGCGCGTCGACGATCTCGTCGTGCAGCGCGCCGATCTTCGCCCGCGCCTCCATCTCGGCGTCGGCGATGAGGGTTTCCTTCTTTTCCTCCGCCTCGGAGACCATGTTGCTCGCCATCTTCTGCGCGGAGAGCAGCGCGGCGCGCATGGCGTCCTCGGTGGCGCGATACTCCTCCACCTTGTCCACGAGCACCTTCATTTTTGCCTTGAGCGCGGCGTTTTCCTTGTACAGCGCCGTATAATCGTCGGTCAATTCGTCGAGAAAATCATCGACCATGGTCATGTTGTAACCGCCGAACGCGGATTTGGAAAAGGCGTGTTCGGCTACTTCCTGCGGTGTCAGCATCTGTCTCTCTCCTTATAGGTACAAGCCGGAGCTTTCCAGCTCGTCGATGAGATCGCCCATGATATCCACATGGTACGGCGTGATGATGTAGGTGTTGGCGGCGACGCGCTTGATCTTGCCCTCGCCCGCGTAGGCGACGCCGGAGAGAAAGTCGATCAGGCGGCGCGCCACATCCTTGTTCGTGGATTCCAGATTCACGACCACGGTACGCTTTTCCTTGAGGTGGTCGGCGATCTCGGAGGCGTTCTCAAAGCGCTCCGGCTTGACCAGCACCACCTTGAGCTGGGTGGTGGCATGGATGTTCACAACCTTGTTGCGCCGGTCCTCCTCGCGACCGCGGTTGGCGGAGGCGGCGGAGCGCTCGGCAAAGGCGCCGGTGTCGCCGCGGTCACGCAGATCAGGGAAATCGTCCTCGTAGTCTCCGTCCTCATCCTCGTAGGGATGCGCCCATTTTTTCAGATCGTCAATAATGCCCATGTAGATTTCCCCTCTCCGTTAAATCGTATCGGTGCGGGAGCCGAAAATCGCCGTGCCGACGCGCACGATCGTCGCGCCGCAGCGCACTGCGTCCTCATAGTCGGCGCTCATACCCATCGATAACATATCAAATCTATTATGATACAAATTCTCGTTTATGTCAACATAAAGCGAACGAACTTTTTCAAAGTATGGTATGCTGCCGTGTTCCTCTTCCGCTACCGGTGGTATGCACATCAGCCCGCGGAGGCGGACGTGCGCCAGCGCGGCGCTCAGCGCCGCCGCCGCGGGGATGGCTTCGGGCGCGAAGCCGCTCTTGGCTGCCTCGCCGCCAATGTTGACCTCCAGCAGGATATCCTGCACGACGCCGAGGTTCTCCGCCAGAGCGTCGATGAGCCGCAGCAGCTCCTCCGAGCCGACGGACTCGATGACGTCGACCCTGCCGACCACCTGCTTTGCCTTGTTGCGCTGGAGATGCCCGATGAAGTGCAGCGGCGCGCCGTCGTAGGCGTGCTCGGCGAGCTTTTGCGTCATCTCCTGCACGCGGTTCTCGCCCAGCGCGTCAATGCCGCCGGCGATGGCGGCGCGGCACGCCGCGGCGTCGTTCTTCTTGCTCGCACCGACGAGCGTGATCTCCGCCGGGTCGCGTCCCGTCGCCCGCGCGGCGCGTTCGATGTTGGCGCGTACCCGCGCGATGTTTTCCGCAATGGACATATCGTTTCCTCCCGTCAATCGATGACCTTGCCGTTGTAGAGCCGATCCGCGGTGATGATCGCCTCGTCCCCCGCGCGCAGCGTATAGAACACGAGATCGCTCTCCCGTGTCGCCGCAATTTTACCGGGGCGCACGAGGCAGTAATCCTCGCCCTGATAGACGACCTCCACGGGCTTGAACCACGCCTGCCGCCCGATGCGGCAATAGACGCCGCTCTGACCTTTTTCGCTGATGCGCAGCGCGTTTTTGGGAATGCGCAGCGCGGTGTAGCTTTGCAGGATCAGTTCCGCGCTCTGGTCGCGGAGCATGGTGACCGCGGAGAGGTTCTGCGTGCCGGAGAAGACCACCAGGCAGCGCCCGTCCTCCGCGTGACTCACGGAGTCCGCCGTCACCCCCAGCGTGGCGTCCACGCCGGTGACCGCCAGCTCGTAGCGCTCGCCGACGGTGATCTGCTCCGCGTCGGCGGCGTCCGCCACGGCGGCGTAGTACCACGTCCCGCCCCGCACCAGCTTGCCCACCGTGGTGAAAACCGGGACGGGCGTGAGGCGCTCGAACGCCGACGGGCTGAGGGTGGGGAGCAGCGCGGGCGTCAGCACGGTTTCGTAGCCGTCCGCCACCGAGGAGAAGGTGCCCGCGAAGGGCGCGGCGATGGCGCGGGCGCCGCTGCCGACGGCTCGGGACGCCTCCCGCAGCTTTTCCTCCGTTTCGGCGATGCGCCCGCTGAGGTCCGCGCTGCCGCGATAGGCGTACTCCCGGCGCAGCACCGTGGACTTGAGGGAGGACACGGCGCTGTCGAGCGACGCGTAGCTGTCGGAGGTCATCGCGGCGCGCAGCGCGACGATCTGCGCCTCGATGTCCGAGTCAAGGCGCAGCGCCGCTTCCGTGTCCCGCGCGGCGGTCTGGGCGAAGCGCAGCTGCTCCAGCTGCTCCCGCAGCGCCGTCGACTCCTGCTCGGCGGCGAGCGCCGCGGCGTTCTGGTACACGGTGGCGACGCGCTTGCCCTTGGCGACACGCTCGCCCTCCGAGCGCGTCAGCTCCACCAGCGGCTCGGTACATTCAATGACCTCCTCGTCCCGCACCAGCATCCCGTTGAGAGTGACCGAGTGCTCCGCGCGGTAGACGTAGACCGAGGTGGTGAGGATGGGATCGGTAAAATACCGCCACGACTGGAAGCCGAAGTACGCCAGCACCGCCAGCAGGAAAAACACGGTGATGAGTTTTGTGGTGAGGGAGGTGTTCTTCATGGGATGTACCTTTCGAAATTACGGGACGCTCACTTCCTCCGCGTCCTCCCCGCCGCGCAGGTCAATGTTCCGCTGCGGAGCGATGGTGGAAATGGCGTGCTTGTAGATGAGCTGCTGCCTGCCCTCCGACTCCAGCACCACCGTGAAGGGGTCGAAGCCCCGCACCACGCCGCGCATCTGGAAGCCGTTGACGAGAAAGACCGTCAGCGGTACGTCCTGCCGGCGGGCGAGGGTGAGGAAAGCGTCCTGTAGATTGGTGTTCTTTTTCATGTGCGTACATCCTTTCTTTATCTTGGGCTTGTCCGCCCGTTGGTAAAGTCAGGATACGCCATACCGCGTGAGGATTTCTGTCGAAAAAGCGAGAGCACCTTGGAAATCCCGCGTTTTTTTCCAGAGGTACCAGTGGATGCCCGTGTCGCGCCGCAGCCATGTGAGCTGCCGCTTGGCGTATTGCCGCGAGCGGAGCTTGATCTCCGCCACGGCGTCCTCGCGGGAAGCGGCGCCGTCGAGATACGCGAGGCACTCCTTGTAGCCGATGGCTTGCAGCGCGGTGGATTCCCGCGGCACGCCGGCGTCGAGCAGCGCGCGCACCTCGTCGAAAAGTCCCTGCGCCACCATCGCGTCCACGCGGCGGTCGATGAGCGCCTTCATGTCCTCGCGGTCTTCAAAGGCAAAGCCCAGCTTGACCGCCTCGTAGCGCGGCGGCACAGCCTGGGATTCCAGATTGTGCTGCGTCATGGTTTTGCCGGTCTCATACCAGACCTCCAGCGCCCGGATCAGGCGCTTGCGGTTGGCGGGGTCCACCCGCGCGGCGCTCTCCGGGTCGATCGCGCGCAGCTCGTCGAGCAGCGCGTCCGCGCCCTCGGCGGCGAGACGGGATTCCAGCGCTTGCCGCACCTTGCCGCCAAACTGTCCGGCGGCGAAGCCGTGACCGGCGAGCAGCGCGTCCAGATACAGCCCCGTGCCGCCGACGACGATGGGCTGAGCGCCCCGCGCGAGGATATCGTCCACGCAGCGCGCCGCGTCGTCGGCATAGCGGGCGACGGAGCAGGACTCGCGAGGGTCGTACACGCCAACCATGTGATGCGGGACGCCCTCGGTCTCGTCGTTTGTGGGGGCGGCGGTGCCGATGACCATGCCGCGGTAGAGCTGCATGGAGTCGCAGGACACCACCTCGCCGCCGAAGCGCCGCGCGAGCAGCACGCCCATCTTTGTCTTGCCGCAGGCGGTAGGACCCACGACGCAAACGAGCTTACGCTTCATCGGTGTCCTTCGCGGGCTTCTGGATGACGGGCTTGCCGTCGCTGCCCAGCAGCGGCGTGATGCCGCCGGCGGAGCCGTCGTTGAAAAAGAGATAGTGAACGCCGGTCATGGTGTCCAGGATGATCTTGGCGGAGTTGAGTCCGATGGACTCGCCGTGGATGACAAAACGCTTTTCTTTCTTAGCCATGGTATCCTCTCTTTACACGATGCGCTTGAACATCTTCTCAATTTCGCGCTCGGTGAGCTGCACCTTGACGGGACGACCGTGGGGGCAGTACTCGATCTCGCCGGACTGCACCTTGTCCACCAGCACCCGCAGCTCCCGCTCGTCGGATTTCCAGCCGCCCTTGATGGACGCCTTGCACGCGAGCGTCGCGAGCAGCGCGTCCCGCACGGAGGCGGGGTCGGCGCTCTTACCGGCAGCGAGATCGCCCGCGATCTCCTCCAGCGCCGCCACGGCGTCGCCCTCGTCGAGGTCGGCGGGAATGTCGCGGATCAGCACCGCGTTCCCGCCAAAGTCCTCGCAGGTGAAGCCGTAGTCGCGCAGCGCGTCAAAGCGCTCCGCCACCGCCGCGTACTCGGCGGCGCCGAGCTGTGCCACCAGCGGCGTGAGCAGGGTCTGGGACATGATCGGCTCATGCTGCGCCTTGAATCGGTCAAAGTTGACGCGCTCGTGGGCGGCGTGCTTGTCGATGAGCCACACGTTCTTGTCCGCGTCCTCGCAGACGATGTAGGTGTCCAACACCTCGCCCGCGACGCGCCACGGGATCACGGCTTCGGGAATGAGCGTGACCTGCTCCGCGGGGGCAGGCTCCGCTGCGGGCGGCGGGGGCGCGATCGGCGCGGCGGGGGAGGGCGATTCGTCAGCCGCCCTGGGCGGTGTCACCGCAGCGACGTTCCGAACGCGCGGGGCGTCGGGGGTGTTGCGTACATAGTCCGCCACCCGCGCCTTGCCGCCCAGCTCGCCGAGGCTGACGGGGGGAATGCTGGTCCGAAACACGGGGGGCGCCTTTTGCGCGGCGGGCTCGCTCCGTGCGGCGCGGAACTGCTCCGCCGTCATGGTCTGGTAGAAGCCCTGGGGGTTCTGCGCCTGACGGACGGGCGCGGACGGCTGCGCGTCCGGCTTTGCCTCGCGGTCAAGGGCATCCATGGCGGCGTGATAGACCAGGTCAAAGACCTGCTTTTCGTTCACGAATTTGACGATCGTTTTCGCGGGGTGAACGTTCACGTCCACCATGTCGAAGGGCAGGGTCACGAACAGCACGCAGCCGGGGAACTTGCCCTTCATGATGCGGTTGGCGTAAGCCTCCTCCAGCGCGGCGGTCAAAAGCTGGGACTTGACGAGGCGGTTGTTGACGAAAAACGTCTGCATGCCGCGCGTGCCGCGTCCGTTCAGCGGGCGGGTCACGAAGCCGTCCGCCGTGAGATCGCCGTCGCGCCCTTTCAGCGCGACGAGCGAGAGGGTGAACTCGCGCCCCAGCGCGGCGTAGACGGCGGATTTGAGCGTCCCGTCGCCGGGGGTGTGGAGCAGCTCCTCGTTGTCGCGGATGAGCTGGAAGGAGATGTCGGGGTGAGAGAGCGCCAGATGGGTCACGATGCCGGAGATGGCGGTCGCCTCGGCGCTGTCACGCTTCATGAATTTGAGCCGTGCGGGGGTGTTGAAAAAGAGATCGCGGACGATGACGCTGGTACCCTCCGGGCAGCCCGCGTCGGCAACCTCGCCGGGGACGCCGCCCTCCAGATGCAGCGTCGCGCCGCTGTCCGCGCCGCGCTCGCGGGTGAAAATGTCCAGCCGCGAGACGGAGGAGATCGCCGCCAGCGCCTCGCCGCGAAAGCCCAGCGTGCCGATGGCGGCAAGGTCGGCGGCGGTGCGCAGCTTGCTGGTGGCGTGGCGCAAAAACGCGGTGGGCAGCTCGGCGGGGGCGATGCCGCAGCCGTCGTCGCTGACGCGCAGGTAGGTCATGCCGCCGTTTTTGATCTCAACGGTGACAGCGGTCGCGCCCGCGTCCATGGCGTTTTCCAGCAGCTCCTTGACGACGCTGGCGGGGCGCTCGACCACCTCGCCCGCAGCGATCAGGTCGGCGACATGGGGGGAGAGTTGTTGAATGTGCGGCATGGAAACGCCTCCTCAGACAGATTTCATAACAGCAATGGTCACGCCGCCGGGACGTACAGCGCCAGCGCGTTGACGGCGGCGTGGAGCAGGATCGGCGTCCAGATCGTGCCGGAGCGGTCATACGCCCACGCGAACACCAGTCCGGGGGCGAGATATTGCGCCATGAGCGCGAGATAGCTCGCGTCCCACGACGAGAGCGCAAACGTCCAGACGTGTAAAAACGCGAACAGCAGCGCCGAGACCGCGTAGCCCGCGACCGCGCTCTTTTCCCGCAGACAGCCGAACACCAGACCGCGGAAGAGCACCTCCTCCACGAAGGGCGCGAGGAAGATGACGATGAGCGCCGTGGTGCGCGGCGCGGATTGAATCTGCGCGGCAATGGTCACGTCGCTGAGATTGGCGCGGCTGTGGAAAAAGACGCGAAACACGCGGTAGAGCAGTTCGTTCGCGCCGTAGAAGATCAGCAGTCCCGAAAAGAACGTGATACAGGCGCGGTTGAGGTTGTCCAGCAGCCGTGAGCCGGCTTGCGCGATGAAGCGGTGGAAGATGATGAGCGTCACCGCGAAGAGCAGATAGTAGTACAGCGCGTTTTGCCTTTCCACGCTGATCTGCGTGTCCAGCAGCAGCGCGAACAGGGAGAACAGCCGCTGCGCCAGCAGCGGCATCGCCAGCAGATACACCACGAAAAAAATCGTGCCCGCCAGACGCTCCGTATGGTTCATGGACGCGCTTGCCGATTTTCTTGCCATGCCGCCACCACCTCAGTTCAATTTCTGCTTGAGCTCGTACAGGAGCTGCATCGCCTCGATGGGCGTCAGCGTCTCCACCTGCGCGCGGCGCAGGGCGTCGAGCGCCTCCGCCTCGCCCAGGGCGGTCAGGCTGATTTGATCCTCTTCCTTGCGGGGCGCGGCTTGATACGCGCCGCCCTTTTCGAGATCGGCGAGGATCGCCCTGGCGCGGCTCACGACCTCCCTGGGCAGTCCCGCCAGCGTCGCGACCTCGATGCCGTAGCTGCGATCCGCGCCGCCGGGGACGATTTTACGCAGGAAGATCAGTTCCTCGCCGCGCTTTTTGATGGAGATGTTGTAGTTCTTCACGCCGGGGAGCGTGTTTTCCAGCTCCGTCAACTCGTGGTAGTGGGTGGCAAAGAGCGTCTTCGCGCCGAGGCGGCGCGGGTTCGCGCAGTGCTCCAGCACCGCACGGGCGATGCTCATGCCGTCAAAGGTCGACGTGCCGCGACCAATCTCGTCGAGGATCAGCAGCGAGCGCGGCGTCGCCTGACGCAGAATCTCCGCCACCTCGCTCATCTCCACCATGAAGGTGGACTGTCCGCCGGCTAAGTCGTCGCTCGCGCCGATGCGGGTGAAAATGCGGTCCACCACGCCGATGTGGGCGCTGCGGGCGGGGACGAAGGAGCCGATCTGCGCCATCAGCGCGATGAGCGCCACCTGCCGCATGTAGGTGGACTTGCCCGCCATGTTGGGCCCCGTGATGATGGAAACGCGGTTTTCCTTTTCGCCCATGTAGGTGTCGTTCGGCACAAACAGGCTGTCCTTCAAGACGCGCTCCACCACCGGATGGCGACCGTCGTGAATCTCGATCACGCCGGAGTCGTCCACCGTGGGGCAGCAGTAGTTGTTCTTCACCGCCACGGCGGCGAACGAGCAGAGCGTGTCCAGCTCCGCGATGACGGCGGCGGACTTCTGGATGCGCTCCGCCTCGGCGCAGACGCTGTCCCGCAGGGCGGTGAACAGCTCGTATTCGAGGGCGTTCAGCCGGTCGCCGGAGGTCAGAATGTCGTTCTCCAGATCCTTCAGCTCCTGCGTCACGAAGCGCTCACCGTTGACCAGCGTCTGCTTGCGGATGTAGTCCTCCGGCACCTGATCCTTAAACGAGTTCGACACCTCGATGTAGTAGCCGAACACCTTGTTGTAGCCGATGCGCAGCGTGCGGATGCCGGTGCGCTCCTTCTCCCGCTCCACAATGGCGGGGAGCAGGTCCTTTCCGCCGTCGTGGACGGCGCGCAGGCGGTCGACCTCGGCGTTGAAGCCGTCCCGGATGAAGCCGCCCTCGCGCACGGAGAACGGCGGTTCGTCGCACAGCGTCGCCTTGATCTGCTCCGCCACGTCGGCAAGGGTGTCCAAATTGCCGTATATTTCGGCAAGCTTGCTGTTCGTGAACGGCTTGAGCTGCTCCTTCACCGCGCCCAGCTTCTCGATGGAGGCGCGAAGGGACACAAAATCGCGTCCGCCCGCCGTGCCGTAGACGATGCGCCCGATCAGGCGCTCCATATCCGCGATGCCGGTCATGGCGAGGATCAGCTCCTCCCGCGCCATGGTGAGCTTCGTGAGCGCCTCCACCGCCGAAAGGCGGCGGTTGATCTCCGACGCGTCCCGCAGCGGACGCTCCAGGTACGAGCGCAGACAGCGCGCACCCATGGCGGTCTTGGTCTTGTCCAGCACCCAAAGGAGGCTCCCGCGCTTCTCCTTGCCGCGCATGGTCTCGGTCAGCTCCAGATTGCGGCGGGCGGAGAGGTCCAGCTCCATGAACCGTCCCAGCTCGTAGTATTCAAGCTTATTGATGTACGCGAGGTCGGTTTTCTGCGTCTCGTGGAGATACGACAGCAGCCCGCCCAGCGCCAGAACCGCGGCGGGATTGCTGCGGGGCAGGTACGCCTCCTCGCCGTACTGCGCGAGGACGGATTGTTCCGCGTCGCGCAGGTCAAAGCGCTTCTCGCCGCGCTCCACCAGACAGCCCAGCTTCTGACGCAGCAGCTCCGTGAGCGCGGCGTTTTGGTACGCGCCGTCGCTCAGCACCGCCTCGGCGGGGGTGAAGCGCACCAGCTCGTTGCGCAGGTGCTCCACACAGTCCGCGCCGGAAAAGGCGGTGACGTGGGTGTGTCCCGTGGACATGTCGCAAAACGCGATTCCGGCAATGCCGCCCTCGTTCGACTCGTCCAGAAACACGCCCGCGAGGAAGTTGCCCCGGCTGGAGTCAAGGCTCTGGCTGTCGATGACCGTGCCGGGGGTGACGACGCGGATGATGTCCCGCTTGACCAGACCCTTCGCCAGCGCCGGGTCCTCGGTCTGCTCGCAGATGGCGACCTTGTAGCCCTTGGCGATGAGGCGGGCAATGTAGCCGTCGCTGGAGTGGTACGGTACGCCGCACATGGGCGTTTGATCCTCCTTCGCCTTGCCGCGGTCGCGGGTGGTGAGGGTCAGGTCGAGTTCGCGGGACGCGGTGAGCGCGTCATCCTCGAACATCTCGTAGAAATCGCCGAGGCGGAAGAACAGAATCTCGTCGGGATGCTCCGCCTTGATTTCAAGGTATTGCTTCATCATGGGGGTGATTTCCGCCATGGCTGTTTCTCTCTTTCTTAAAGTTCAAATACGCTGCCGCCGGACATGTATTGCAGCCGCTCGCCCAGCGTCTCCCGCAGGACGGCGAACGCCTCCTGTCCGGTGCAGTGACCGGTGAAATACCGCGTGGACTTCCGCGCGTCCAGTTCTTTTGCGATCGCCTCCACCAGCTCCCGCGGCTCGCTTTCCGCCAGCGAGGGGTTGTAGAGGTGGAAGCCCGCGAACACCGCGTCGGGCGTGCGACCCAGAATTTCCTCCGCGCGGCGGAGAATGTTGACGATGCCGTTGTGGGCGCAGCCGCCGAAGAGCGCCGTTTTGCCGCGCTCCGTCACCAGCAGGCACTGCTCATGCCGGAAGGCGTCCGGCGGGTACTCGCCGCCGACCTTCTCGCGCAGCGTGTCGTTGGCGTGAGACCAGTAATCCCTGCCGAAGCCGCCGGAGAAGAGCGTCAACCCGTCGTCGAGGACCGTGACGCCGTCCGCGTAACGGAAGCGGGACTCATGCCGCCGCAGCGCCGCTTCCATGCCAATGCAGGCGCACTTTTCCGGCGTCACCACATAGTACGCGCCCCACGCGCCTTCTTGGAGGTATACCGGGGCGTGGTCGTTGCGCTTGCAGAACAGCGCCAGTCCGCCGCTGTGGTCGCTGTGGGCGTGGGAGAGGAACGCGGCGTCCACCGCCTTGATGTCGACGCCCAGCGCCTCCGCGTTCTCCAGAAACATGGCGTTGGGACCCATGTCGAACAGCAGGCTGTGCCGGTCCGTCGCGATGTGCATGGACAGCCCGTGGGCGCAGCCCAGATCGCCGCGGCAGACGGTGTTTTCCAGCAGCAGCGTCACCTTCATGTCGCGACCTCGCCGTAAAGCGCCCAGGTGTTGCTGTCGGTGACCGTCACCTCGGCAAACGTGCCGATCATAGCCTTGTCGCCCTTCGCGCGCACGAGGCGGTTGCCCTCCGTGCGGCAGGAGAGGGGAAACTCCGCGTCGTCGCTCTCGCCGTCGATCAGCACGCGGACGGTCTTTCCGACGTAGGCGGCGTGCTTCTCGGCGCTGTAGCCGTTCTGCGCGTCCAGCAGGCGGTCAAACCACTTCTGCTTCTCCGCGCGGGGGACGGGGTCGTCCATCTCCGCGGCAGGCGTACCGGGGCGGGGGGAGAAAATAAACGTGAAGAGCGCGTCGAACTTCGCCTCCCGCACGAGCGAGACGGTGTCCATCGCCTCTTCCTCGGTCTCGCCGGGGAAGCCGATGATCACGTCGCTGGTCAGCACCAGATCCGGCATCGCGCGGCGGGCATAGCCGATCAGATCCAGATAGCCCCTCCGGGTGTACGGGCGGCGCATGGCTTTCAGTATGCGGTCGTTGCCGCTCTGCACCGGCAGGTGCAGGCATTTGGCGACGTGGGCGCAGCGCGCCATGGCGTCGAAGAGCTTCGGCGTCGCGTCCTTGGGCTGGCTGGACATGAACCGCAGCCAGTAGTCGCCGGGGATGGCGTCGATGGCGGTGAGCAGGTCGGCGAAGTCGTAGTCGATGGGAAGATCGTTGCCGTAGCTGTTGACGTTCTGACCAAGCAAGTAGATTTCTTTATACCCCGCCTCGATCAGCTCGCGGCATTCGGCGATGATCCGTTCGGGGTCGCGGCTGCGCTCGCGACCGCGGACGTAGGGCACGATGCAGTACGAGCAGAAGTTGTTGCAGCCGTACATGATGCTCACCCACGCTCGGACCGTGCCGTCCCGCCGGACGGGCAGACCCTCGGCGATGCGCCCGTGCTCATCCTCGATGGAGAACGCGCGCTTGTGGGTCGTCAGCACGCCGTATAAAAGCTCCGGCAGCCGCCACTCCGCCTGCGGACCGAGGACGAGGTCGACGTGGCGGTAGCTTTCCTTCACCTTGTCCGCGATGCGCTTTTGCTGCGCCATGCAGCCGCACAGCACGATGATCTGCTCCGGGTTCGCCTCCTTGGTGTGGGTCAGCTCGCCCAGAGAGCCAAATACGCGCTTTTCCGCGTGCTCGCGGATGGCGCAGGTGTTGAGCAGCACCACGTCGGCTGCATTCGCGTCGTTCGTCGGCTCAAAGCCCATCTCGGCAAGCATGCCGGCAAGGCGCTCGCCGTCGGCGACGTTCTGCTGGCAGCCGAAGGTGTCCACCAGCGCCAGCGGCGCACGGCGGAGCGTGCCGGTGATAGCGCGAACCTTTTCGATATATTCCTTCTGGCGCGCCACCTCTTCGGCGCTGACCAGGACTTCCTGACGATCCAACGGCTTTTCCTCCAAATGCACATACTTTAACTAATATACTATAGCACAATCAACGTTGGCTTGCAAGGACGGCGTGGGCGAAAAATAAGGCTTGTTTCACAAACACATATATGATAGAATACCATGAACTATGAGCAAATCAGAATTTCGTCGAAAGAAGGCTTCTCCCTTATGAAATTAGGCATCGTGGGTCTGCCCAACGTGGGCAAGAGCACCCTGTTCAACGCCATCACCAACGCCGGCGCGGAGAGCGCCAACTACCCCTTCTGCACCATTGAGCCGAACATGGGCATGGTCGCCGTGCCGGACGAGCGGCTCAGCAAGCTCTCGGAGATGTATCAGCCGAAGAAGACGACTCCCGCGGTCATCGAGTTCGTGGATATCGCGGGACTGGTCAAGGGCGCGAGCAACGGCGCGGGTCTCGGCAACAAGTTCCTCGAAAATATCCGCCGCACCGACGCCATCGTGCACGTCGTGCGCTGCTTCGACGATGAGAACATCATGCACGTCGTCGCCGACGCGACGCAGAACGTCCCCGTCGACCCGCTGGGCGACATTGAGACCATCGACTTAGAGCTGATCATGGCGGACCTCGAAATGGTCAACCGCCGGGTGGAGAAGGCGTCTAAGAACGCCAAGTCCGGCAACAAACAGTTCGCCCACGAGGCGGAGCTGTTCGCGGAGCTGGCGAAGCACCTCGACGCGGGCAAGTCCGCGCGCACGTTCGAGTGCGGAGGCGACGATGAGAAGCTGCTCGCCACCGCGGACCTGCTGAGCCTCAAGCCGGTGATCTACGCCGCCAACATGGACGAGGACGGCTTCGCCAATCAGGCGGACAACAAGTATCTGACCCTTGTGCGGGAGAAGGCGGCGAAGGAGGGCGCGCAGGTGCTGCCCATCTGCGCCAAGCTGGAGCAGGAGATCGCGGCGCTGGAGCCGGATGAGCGCGCCATGTTCTTAGAAGAACTCGGCGTGGAGGCGTCCGGTCTTGACCGGCTGATCCAGTGCTCCTATACGCTGCTGGGACTCATCTCGTTTCTCACCTACGGCGAGGATGAGTGCCGCGCCTGGACGATCAAAAACGGCACCAAAGCGCCGCAGGCGGCGGGCAAAATCCACAGCGACATCGAGCGCGGCTTCATCCGCGCCGAAACGATCAACTTCGCGGATATGATCGCCTGCGGCAGTGTGCAGGCGGCGAAGGAGAAGGGCTTGCTCCGCTCCGAGGGCAAGGACTACGTTGTCAAGGACGGCGATATGATCTATTTCAGATTCAACGTTTAGAAACGTTGAATCTGAAATAATCAGAAATGTCATTTCGCTCGCCGCTGGCGCGGCAACCGCGAAATATGACGACAAAATCCTCCATGCGGGGGATTGCGGCAATTCCTGAACAGAAAGGCACGGAGGATTTTGTATGACACACAGCAACGGAAAGCCCGCAGACATCAGGCTCGACGCGAAGAAGCTCAACACCCCGCGCACGCTGCTGGTGGGGCTGGCGTTTTTGTCCATCTGCGCGTTCTGGCAGATGTACGACAACATTGTTCCGCTGATCCTCACCAAGACCCTTCACATGAACGAGACGTTTTCCGGCGCGGTGATGGCGGCGGACAACGTGCTGGCACTGTTTCTGCTGCCGCTGTTCGGCACGCTCTCGGACAAGACCGACACAAAGCTCGGCAAGCGCATGCCGTTCATCCTGTTCGGCACCGGCTGCGCCGTGATTCTGATGAACGTCCTCCCGCTGCTGGACAACGGCTACTACGCCGCGCCGAGCGCGTTCAAGACCGTGTCGTTCGTCATCGTGCTGGGGCTGCTGCTTGTCGCCATGGGCACCTACCGCTCTCCGGCGGTGGCGCTGATGCCGGATGTGACGCCCAAGCCCCTGCGCTCCAAGGCAAACGCCATCATCAACCTCATGGGCGCCGTGGGCGGTATCCTCTACCTCGGCGTGGCGGCGGTGCTGTACCCCAACGCCAAGGTGCAGGGGCTCGCCCACGTCAACTATCAGCCGCTGTTCATCATCGTCTCCGCCATCATGTTCGTGTCGGTGGCGGTGTTGTTCCTCACCGTCAGGGAGCCGAAACTCGTGGAGGCGAACAAGGCGCTGGAGGCGGAGCACCCCGAATGGAACCTCGCCACCGACGACGGCAGCGGCAACGAAGTCCTACCCGCGGAGGTCAAGCGCAGCTTAGGCTTCCTGCTCGCGTCCATCGCGCTGTGGTTCATCGGCTACAACGGCGTGACGACGTGGTTCACCACTTACGTCGACGTCGTCATGGGGCAGGGGCTTGGCGGCGCGTCCACCTGCCTGCTCATCGCCACCGGCGGCGCGATCCTCTCTTACATCCCCATCGGTGTTCTCGCGTCGAGAATCGGGCGCAAAAAGACCATCCTGGGCGGCTGCGTGCTGCTCTCGGTCTGCTTCTTCCTTGGCTATGTGCTGACCACGGCGTATTCGTCGATCAACGCGGTCATGTTCCTCGTGTTCGCGCTGGTGGGCTTCGCGTGGGCGGCGATCAACGTCAACTCGCTTCCCATGGTGGTGGAGATGTGCCGCGGCAGCGACATCGGCAAGTTCACCGGCTACTACTACACCGCGTCCATGGCGGCGCAGGTGGTGACGCCCATCTTTGCCGGCACGCTCATGCGGCAGATCAGCTATAAGGTGCTGTTCCCCTACGCGGCGCTGTTCGTGGCGCTGAGCTTCGTGACGATGCTGTTCGTCAGGCACGGCGACGCGAAGGTGGAGGCGAAACGCGGGCTTGACGCGTTCGAGGATATGGGCGACGACTAAAGACAAAGAGGCGACTTTTTTGAAACAGTTTCGTTACGCGCACCGGGGGCTGCACGACCTTTCGCAGGGCGTCCCCGAAAACTCGCTCCCCGCGTTTCGCCGCGCCGTCGAGCACGGTCTCGGCGCGGAGCTGGACGTGCACCTGCTCGCGGACCATTCGCTGGCGGTGTTCCACGACTCCGATTTGAAGCGCATGACCGGACGCGACGGCGTGATCGAGGAGCTGACCGCGGCGCAGCTTGCCGGGTATCGGCTCGGCGGCACGGAGGAGACCATCCCGCAGCTCTTTGAGGTGCTCTCGCTGTTCGACCGCGCCAGGCTGCCGCTGGTGGTGGAGCTGAAAAGCAACAAGAGCAACTATGCCACCCTCGCCGCCCGGACGGTGGAGGAGTTGGACCGATACGGCGTGCCCTACGTCATGGAGTCCTTTGACCCGCGGTGCCTGCTGTGGCTGCGGAAGAACCGCCCGGAGATCATCCGCGGGCAGCTCTCCATGGACTTCATCCACGGTGAGCATTCCGGCATGGGCGACAAGGCGGACCGGCTGCTGACACACATGGCGTTCAACCGCTTCACCAAGCCCAACTTTGTGGCGTTCCGCTACGAGGATCGGGACTGTCCGAGCCTGCGCCGCGTCAAGCGGACGCACAGCGCGGCGGTGTTCTACTGGACGGTCCGCTCCCGCGCCGACATGGAGGCTGCTGAGGCTGAGGGCGCGCAGGTGATATTCGAGGGCTTTGTCCCATAAAGATGAAAAGAAACAACAGGAAAGAGGAAAGCAACATGGCTGAAACTACGCCGGCAAAACACTGGGGAGATCGCAGGGATGCGACGCTGCTGCGCGACGCGGACTCGATGCACTTTATCATGGGCGTGGTCTACCCCAACCGTCCCGACAACGAGGCGTACATCTCCGAACGCATCGATCTGACCGCCATCAAGGAATACCTGGCAAAGAAGAATGTGGAGGGCATCGACTTCAAGTACACGTTCTTCCATGTGATCCTGACGGGGCTGCTCAAGACCATCACGCTGCGCCCGAAGCTCAACCGATTTTACAAGAATGAGAATTACTACCAGCGTCATGAGATCACCGCCGGTTTTACCATGAAAAAGAAGTTCGAAGATCACGCCGAGGAGGGGCTTGCCTTCATCCACGGCAAGCCGGACGCAACCATCGACACCATCCACGACGAGATCCGCGATCAGGTCACGGGCTACCGCGGCGGCAAGCACGATTCCACCGGCGACGCGATGGACCTCTTCAACCGCCTGCCCCGCTGGCTGAGCAAAACGATCGTCCACTTCCTCATGTGGATGGACAAGCACGGCTGGGTGCCGCAGAGCCTGATCGCCAACGACGCCAATTACGCCAGCGTCTTCATCACCAACCTCGGCTCCATCAAGCTCAAGTGCGGCTATCACCACCTCTCCACCTGGGGCACGACCTCGCTGTTTGTGGTCATCGGGGAGAAGAAGTGGTCGCCGCTGTACGATGAGCACGGGCTTGTGAAGATGTACGAGTCGCTGGACATCGGTCTCACCGTCGACGAGCGCATTGCCGACGGGTATTACTACTCCAAGAGCGTCCGCCTGCTCAAGTACCTGCTTGAGCACCCGGAGGAGCTGGAAAAACCGCTGAGCGCGGAAATTGATTTTGAGTATTAAGGAAGGTTTTTTCTCATGAGCGATATTACTGTGAAAACTCCCTGGAAGAATTCCATGGGTGAGGTGCCCATGCATCTGGATTACTTCGACGGTTCCATGTTCGAGGCGGTGGAGAACGTCGCGAAAAAATACCCCAACCAGATCGCCTTTGATTTCATGGGCAAGTCCACCACATACCGCCAGATGGTCATGGAGATCGAGCGCTGCGCCAAGGCGCTCAAGACCATCGGCATCCGCGAGAACGACAAGGTCACCATCGCCATGCCGAACTGCCCGCAGGCGATTTTCCTGTTCTATGCCGTCAATCTGGTCGGCGGCATCGCCAACATGATCCATCCGCTCTCCGCGGAGAAGGAGATCGAGTTCTACCTGAACGAATCCGAAAGCGTGCTCGCCATCACGCTCGATCAGTTCTACGACAAGTTCGAGCGCATCCGCCAGAACACCAAGGTCGTGAACATCGTCATCGCCTCCGTCAAGGACGCGCTCTCCAAGCCCATCAAGGCGGGCTATATGCTCACCGCCGGCCGCAAGATCGAGAAGATTCCCGCCGACGCGCCGGTGCTGATGTGGAAGGATTTCCTGCGCCTTTCCAAGTCCTGCTTCTACAAGACCTACAAGGTGCCGCGCCGCGGCGAGGACCCCGCCGTGATCCTCTACTCCGGCGGTACCACCGGCACCACCAAGGGCATCGTGCTCACCAACCGCAACTTCAACGCGCTCGGTCAGCAGATCGTCGCGACGAACCCCATGTTCCGCCCCGGCGACAAGATGCTCGCCGCCATGCCGCTCTTCCACGGCTTCGGTCTCGGCGTCTGCGTCCACTCCATGCTCTCGCAGGGCGGGCGCTGCATCCTGATCCCGCGCTTCACGCCCAAGTCCTACGCCAAGCAGATCACCAAGTACCACTGCAACTTCATCGCCGGCGTCCCCACGCTCTATGAGGCGCTGCTGCGACTGCCGGGCATGGATCGCGCCGACTTCTCCAGCCTCAAGGGCGTGTTCTCCGGCGGCGACAGCCTCAGCATCGAGCTGAAGAAGAAGTTCGACAGGTTCCTCTATGACCACAAGGCGGTCGTTCAGGTGCGCGAGGGCTACGGCACCACCGAGACCGTCACCGCCTGCTGCCTCACTCCGCCGCACATGCACAAGGAAGGCTCCATCGGCATCCCGTTCCCCGACACCTATATCAAGATCGTTGAGCCGGGTACCGACAAAGAGCTGCCCTACGGTCAGGAAGGCGAGATTCTGCTCTCCGGTCCCACCGCCATGAAGGAGTACATGAAGCACCCCGACGAGACGGCGAACACGCTGCGCACCCATGCCGACGGGCTGACCTGGGTCTACACCGGCGACCTCGGCACCATGGACAGCGAGGGCTTCGTGTTCTTCAAGGGACGCGCCAAGCGTATGATTATCTCCTCCGGCTACAACGTCTATCCCGCCCAGATCGAGAACATCATCGACGCCCATGAGGCGGTGCAGATGAGCTGCGTCATCGGCGTGCCCGACACCTATAAGATGCAGAAGGTCAAGGCGTTTGTGAAGCTCAACGCGGGCTTCCAGCCCACGGAGGAGGTCAAGCAGTCCATCCTCGACCACTGCGCGAAGCATGTCGCGAAGTACGCCATGCCCTACGACGTGGAGTTCCGCGACGAGCTGCCCAAGACGCTCGTCGGCAAGGTGGCTTACCGCAAGCTGGAGGAAGAGGAGCTTGCCAAAATCGCGCAGGCGGGCTGACGGAGGTAACGATGCACGCGAAGGAATTGCTCAGCGCCCTCTATGACGGGCGGTTCGATGACGCCCTGCGCCCGGTGTACGGCGAGAGGGCGCTCAAAACGGTGTATAGCCGCATTGAGTCGGTGGTGCGCGGGTTCTGCGAGAACTTCGACCCCGGCGAGACATGCGATCTGACGGTGTTCAGCGCGCCGGGGCGCACCGAGCTGGGCGGTAACCATACCGACCACCAGCACGGCTGCGGTCTTGCCGGCAGCGTGGACATGGACACGCTCGCCTGCGTTGCCCGCTGCGACGAGCCGATCATCTGCGTGCTCTCCAAGGGACACAACCCCGTGCGCGTGGACCTGCACGACACCGACGTGCGCGCGTCGGAGCAGAGCAGTTCCTCCGCGCTGGTGCGCGGCGTGGCGGTGCGCCTGCGGGAGCTGGGCGGCGGCGTGGGCGGCTTCAACGCCTACACCGAGACCCGCGTGCTGCGGGGCAGCGGGCTTTCCAGCTCCGCGGCGTTCGAGGTGCTCATCGGGCAGATCATCAACCAGCTTTTCTGCGGCGGGAAATTCGATTCCACCGACCTCGCCAAGGTCGGTCAGTACGCCGAGAACGTCTACTACGGCAAGCCCTGCGGCTTGCTCGACCAGATGGCGTGCGCCACCGGCGGCGTGGTCGCCATCGACTTTGCCGATCCCCAGAACCCCGCCGTGCAGCGCTGCGCGGTGGACTGGGAGGGCTATGCGCTGGTGGTCATCGACAGCGGCGCCAATCACTCCGATCTGGACGGCGAGTACGCCGCCATCACGCGGGAGATGGGCGACGTGGCGAGGTTCTTCGGCAAGACCGTGCTGCATGAGGTGGACGAAGCCGAGTTCTTCCGGCGGGAGGACGAGGTGCGCGCCGCTCTGGGGGAGCGTCCGGCGCTCCGCGCGGAGCATTACTTCGCCGAGACCAAACGCGCCGTGGCGCAGTACGAGGCGCTCAAGCGCGGCGACTTCGCGGGTTTCCTCGCGCTGGTGCGGGAGTCGGGGGAATCCTCGGAGACCAAGCTGCAAAACGTGTCCGTCAACCGTCCTGACGGTGACCGGCTGCTGCGGGTGATTCGAAGGGCGCGGGAGCTGGCGGGCGAAACCGGCGCGGCGCGGGTTCACGGCGGCGGCTTCGCCGGAACCGCGCAGGCGTATGTGCCGCTGGAGCGGCTGGACGGCTTCGTCGCCGCCATGGAGGATGAGTTCGGCAAGGGCTGCTGCCACACCGTGCAGATCCGCAACGTCGGCGGCGTACAACTGATATAACGCGAAAAGGGTTCCGTCGTTGGACGGAACCCTTTGGTTTTTCGGGTATTTTCGGTGACGCACATCTTGTCCGTGCAATTCTCATTTTTGTGGCGTGTTCCGTAAAACCACCTCAATTCATCGCTGTGGCGTGGAGCTCAAAAAGCTCGTCGATTCGCCCACGCAGGGCAGGGTGCGCCGCGAGATCGGGATCGTCCGCGATCAGCCGCTCCGCCGCGGCGCGTGAGAGGTGCAGCAGCTCCATGTCGCAGGTGAGATCGGCGACGCGCAGCGAGGGCAGACCGTGCTGGCGCGAGCCGAAGAAGTCGCCGGGCCCGCGGAGCTTCAGGTCCTCCTCGGCGATGGCAAAGCCGTTGTTGGTTTTCGTCATGACCGCGAGCCGCTGGCGGTTGTCCTCGCCCGTGTTGTCAGAGACGAGGATGCAGTAGGACTTGTGCGACCCGCGTCCCACGCGCCCACGCAGCTGGTGGAGCTGGGAAAGCCCAAAGCACTCGGCGTTCTCGATGAGCATGACCGCCGCGTTGGGCACGTCCACGCCCACCTCCACCACCGTGGTGGAAACCAGAATGTCGATCTCCCCGGCGGCGAAGGCGCGCATGACCGCGTCCTTTTCCTTCGGCTTCATCTTGCCGTGGATGGGCGTCACCGTGAGATCGGGAAAGACGTCCTTTTGCAGCGCCTCGGCGTAGACGGTGACCGCCTTGCGCTCGTCCGGCAATTCGTCGTTCTCCGCGACCATGGGGCAGATGATGTACGCCTGCCTCCCCTCGGCAATGAGCTTGCGGAGAAAATCATAGATGCGCTTGTGGTAGCCGGAATTGACCGCGTAGGTGTCGATGCTCTGGCGACCGGGAGGCAGCTCGTCGATGAGCGACACGTCGAGGTCGCCGTAAATCATCAGCGCCAGCGTGCGGGGGATGGGCGTCGCGGACATGACCAGCAGGTGCGGATTGTCGCCCTTCGCGCCCAGCGCCGCGCGCTGGTCCACGCCGAAGCGGTGCTGCTCGTCGGTCACCACCAGTCCCAGCCGCTGATAGGTCACATCCGCCGACAGCAGCGCGTGGGTGCCGATGGCAAGCGTGATCTCGCCGCTTGAGAGCTGCTCTAAAACCGAGCGGCGGGTTTTCGCCGTGGTGGCGGCGGTCAAGAGCGCACAGCGGACGCCAAAGCCCTCCAGCAGCGGGGCGATGGTCTTGTAATGCTGCTCCGCCAGAATCTCAGTGGGCGCCATGAGCGCCGACTGCATGCCGTTTTGCGCCGCGAACCAGATCGCCGCCGCGGCAACCATCGTCTTGCCGGAGCCGACGTCGCCCTGCACGAGACGGTTCATGGGGCGGTCGGCGCACATGTCCCGCACCGCGTCGCCGATGGCGCGTTTCTGCGCGCCGGTGAGGGAGAAGGGCAGCGCGTCGTAGAACGGCGCGAGGTCGGTCGGGGCGCATTTCTGCCCGGTCACGGCGCCGCGGCGATCGCGCAACAGGCGAAGCCCCAGTGTCAAAAGGTACAGCTCCTCGAACGCCAGCCGTCGCCGGGCAACGGCGAGCGCCTCTTCGTCCGCGGGAAAGTGGACGTTTTCGTAGGCGTAGCGGACGTGGCAGAGCTGACAGGACTTGCGCACGTCCTCCGGGAGGAAGTCGGTGAGATCGTCGGCGCAGGCGTCCAGCCCCTGCCGCACGGCGGAGGAGAGCACGTTCTGGCTCACGCCGGCGGTCAGCGGGTAGATCGGCACGATGCGCCCCGTGACGCGGTTCGCGCCCTCCGGCTCGAACAGGGGATTCACCATCTGCCGCCGCGGCGGATTCCCCTCCGCCTTGCCGTAAAAGACGTATTCCTCACCAAGATGAAAGCTGTTTTTGAGATAGCTTTGGTTGAAGTATGTCAGCTCCAGCGCCGCCGATTCGTCCACCACGCGGAGCTTGACGAGGTCCAGTCCCTTGCGGATGTGGGAGAGCTTCGGCTCCGTCGCCACCATCGCGCGGACGCAGGCGTTTTCCCCCGGAACAAGGTCGGCGATGCGCCGGTATTCCCGCCGGTCCTCATAGGCGCGCGGAAAGTAGGAGATCAGTTCCCGCAGGTTCGTAATCCCCAGCTTTTGCAGAGATTTTGCCCGCTGCTCGCCGATCCCCCTGACGTAGCGCACGTTGGTGGTCATGTCAGGCATGGTTTACTTCTTCACATAGTCAACGTATTGGAAGCGGAGGCCGTTTTCCTCCATGATCTCGCTTTCAAACGCGATGCGCCAGTCGGCGTGCTTGTCGAGGTTGGGGAAAAAGCTGTCCGCCCTGGGCGCGGCAAAGACCTTCGTGGCGCGGACGCGGTCAAAGTAAGGGCGCATCTGCGTGTAGACGCTGGCGCCGCCGATCACAATGGCGTCGTCCCCCGCCAGAGCGACGGCTTCCTCCGGCGTGTGTGCCAGCTCCGCGCCGTCAACAGGCTCTTCGCTGTGGGTCAGGAGAATGTTGCGGCGGTTGGGGAGGGGCTTTCCGCCGGGGAAGGTTTTGAGCGTGCGCGAACCGTAAATCACCGTTTTGCCGACGGTCAGCTCGCGGAAGCGCTTCATGTCGGCGGAGATGCGGAACAGCAGATCGCCGTCCACGCCAATGCCCCAGTTTTCGCTGACACAGACAATTGCTTGCATAGTTAAGCCTCGCTTTTCTTTAAATCGCAATGGGGATCTTGTCCTCAAAGGGGGAGTATTCGTAGTGCTCCAGCGTGAAGCTGTCCTTGGTGAAGGCGTAGAAATCCGTCACCGCCGAGTCGACGGTGAACGTCGGCGCGGGACGCTCCGGCTCGTTGAGCATCTTTTCGATGATGGGGATGTGCCGGTCGTAGATGTGGCAGTCGGCGATAACATGCACCAGCTCGCCTGCCTTCAGCCCGCTGACCTGCGCGAACATGTGCAGGAGCACCGCGTACTGCACCACATTCCAGTTGTTCGCCGCCAGCATGTCCTGAGAACGCTGGTTTAAGATCGCGTTGAGCGTGTCGCCGCTGACGTTGAAGGTCATGGAGTAGGCGCAGGGATAGAGCGCCATCTCGCTCAAATCCGCGAAATTGTAGATGTTGGTCAGGATGCGGCGCGAGGCGGGGTTGTGCTTGAGGTCGTAGAGCACGCGATCCACCTGATCCATATCGCCCTCTTTGTAGTGGTGCTTTACGCCGAGCTGGTAGCCGTAAGCCTTGCCGATGGAGCCGTTCTCGTCCGCCCACGCGTCCCAGATGTGGGAGGACAGGTCATGGACGTTGTTGGACTTTTTCTGCCAGATCCACAGCAGCTCGTCCACCGCGCTCTTCCAGTAGGTGCGGCGCAGCGTCAGGATCGGAAACTCCTTTTGCAGGTCGTAGCGGTTCACCACGCCGAATTTCTTGATGGTGTGGGCGGGGGCGCCGTCCTCCCAGTGGGGGCGGACGGTGAGGTTGTCGTCCCGGACGCCGTTGTTCAGGATGTCCAGACAGGTTTGACGGAATATTTGATCGGCGTATGCCATGGGTTCTCCTCCTTCATTTGATGGGGCAGCCCGCGAAGCGCAGCGCGCCCAGCGCCAGCTCCAGCGTCGGGTCTACGGCGCTGTAGTCGAGGTGATACAGCTCGAACACGGGGGGCAGCTCGGTACAGCCGAGCACCAGCGTCTCCGCGCCCGCCGCCAGCAGCCCCTCGCAGGCGGCGCGGAAGGCGGAGGCGTCATAATCGAGCTTCCCCGCCTTGATGCCGCCGTAGATGATATCCATGACGGCGGCTTGGGCGGCGGGAGGCGGCGTGAGCAGCGCGATATCGTTGTCATCAAAGGCGTTCTGGTAGATGCCGGTCCGCACCGTGCCGTCAGTCGCCAGCAGCCCCGCCCGCTTCACGCCGCGCGCGCGCAGCGCGTCACAGGTCAGGGTAATCATGTGCAGCATCGGAATCCTGACCGAGGACGCCACCTCGTCGAAAAAGCAGTGGGCGGTGTTGCAGGGCATGACCAGCACTTCCGCGCCGGCGCGTTCCAGCCGCCTCGCGCTGTTCACCATCTCCGGCACGGGGCTTTTGCCGCCGTGGAGCAGTGCCTCCGTGCGGTCGGGGATATCGGTGTTGGAATCGATCACCACCCGCGGGTGCTCCTGATCGGAGGCGACGGCGGCGTGCAGCGTGATCTTCCGGAACAGGTCGGCGGTGGCGAGAGGTCCCATGCCGCCGATGATGCCGATGACCTTTTTCATACAAACGGCTCCTTTTTATCCGTCCACGCCCACGCCGTTGCCGCCGGTTTCCAGCAGCACCTCGTAATCGCGGACGCAGATCACATAGTCGGGTCGGTATTGCTCGATGTACTCGCCCAAGGTCAATTGATCGGTGTAATAGCGGAAATCCAGCGAATGCGTCTCGTCAAAGCTCACATAGGCGATGGATTCCAGCGCGTTGGTAAAGCTGTCGCCATAGATCAGAATGCTGGGCAGCTCGTCGCGGTGGGTGTCGATGACCGTGTGGGGGATGTCGCCGCCCATGAAAAAGCTGTAGGTCACCCACTCGTCGTCCGCCGCGGGGAAGGCAAAGACGGTGGACGCGCTCTCGTGACCGTTGTCAGAGCGCGTGAAGGGGATTTCATCGCGCGGCACAAAATAGTGCAGCCGCTCGTCGGACTGCCACGCGCCCAGCAGCTTGCGCATCCGGGAGCCGAGGTACGGCTTGTCGATCTGCGCGTCGTCAAAGGCGTCGTATACCGTCAGCCCCGCGCCGCGCTCGTTGAAGTGTTCCAGCACCGCGCGGTAAATCTCGTACGCGCCGTACACGCTGTAGTGGTGATCGACGGCGGAGCCAAGCTCCGACGGGAACCCCAGCGCCGCGAAGGTGTCCCAGAGGTCCACATAGTCCACGCCGCGCCGCTCAAGGGCGGCGCGGAAGGACGCGCGGCGGAGCGCCGTGTCCTCGGCGAAATTGTTGAGGAAGGCGGGGTAGCGATCGGCGTAGTAGGCGTAGTGGCTGGGGACAAGGACGTGGCAGAACTGCCCGCCGCAGGACGACACCAGCGCGTCGATCTCCTGCAAGCGCTCCGCCATCCGCTCCGATCGCGCCTCCAGCGCCGCGGCGTCCGCCGCCTGATAGGGCAGCATCGCCAACAGCAGGTCGTCCTCCACCACCACGTTGTTGACCGTGGGGCGGCGCAGCGCGATGTCCAGCCGCGCGTTGAGCCGCGCGAGCGTGTTGTGCCCCGCCGCGCGGTCGATCAGGTAGCTCTCCAGCGCGGAGAACCATGTTCCGTCCAGCACCGCTCCGGCGGAATAGGCGGGACGCGGCGCGAGATTGCGGTTTTCGTAGAAGGAATAGCCCTTGTGGCGGGCGCGGTACGTCAGCAGCATCGCGGCAATGAGGAACAGCGCAAAGGCGGAGACGGTCGCGAGCTGCGCGAAACGATTCAGCTTTTTCATGCGCGCCCCCTAGAACTGGAAGTAGATGAACGGGTTGAAGCTGCCGGAGACCAGCTTCATGTAGGAAAGCCCCAGCAGCGCCAGCGCCAGCAGCTTCGGCGCGAGGATCAGGACCGCCTCCGCCGCCCGACCGCTCCGCCGTTCCAGCATGCCCCGCAGGGCGTCTCGCACGGGCAGGCAGGCGACGGGACAGATCAGCAGCTCAGGCAGATACTCCCGCAGATAGTAAACGGAGTCGGCGGAATACCAGCCCGCTCCGCCGCCGCACATGGCGCGCAGGAACGCGAGCGCGGCGCTCATCGTCGGCGCGCGGAAAAAGACCCAGCTGATGACGACCGCCAGCATCGTGTAGACGTGGCGCAGCACGGCGGGCGAGCGCTCCAGCGCCGCGCCATAGAGAAACTTTTCTCCGATGAGCAGCACACAGAACCACGCGCCCCACGCGATGAAGTTCCACGACGCGCCGTGCCACAGCCCCGTGAGCAGCCAGACGACCGCCAGATTGCGAAGCTGGCGGACGCGTCCGCAGCGGCTGCCGCCGAGGGGGATGTAGAGGTAATCCCGGAACCACGAGGACAGCGAAATGTGCCAGCGTCGCCAGAACTCCGTCACGGAGGCGGAGACGTAGGGGTAGTTGAAGTTTTCGAGAAAATGGAAGCCGAACATCCGTCCCAGCCCGATCGCCATGTCGGAGTAGGCGGAAAAATCGAAATAAATCTGGAAGGTGTAGGCGATCGCCCCGATCCACGCGGTCGACGCCGAGAGCTGCGGCATCCCGTACACGCTGTCCGTCAGCTCGCCCATGGCGTTCGCCAGCAGCATCTTCTTGGCGAGACCGAAGAGGAAGCGCACCAGACCCGCGGTGAATTCGTCCAGCGATTCATCCCGCGCGCCGATCTCCCGCTCCACCGTTGTGTAGCGGACGATGGGTCCCGCCACCAGCTGCGGGAACAGCGCCACATACAGCGCCACCCGCAAGGGGTTACGCTGACACGCCGCGTCGCCCCGCGCCACGTCGATGACGTAGCTGAGTCCCTGAAAGGTAAAAAACGAAATGCCGATGGGCAGCGCGATGTGCGGGATCGGGATCGCGACGCCGAGATCGTTGACAATCCGGGCGAAGAAGCCCGCGTACTTGAACCAGCCCAGAAGCCCCAGCCCCAGCACGCACGCCAGCACCACCGCGGCGCGGCGAACGCCGGCGCGGTGGGCGTCGGACGCGAGCAGCCCGCAGAGATAGTTGATGGCGATGGACAGAATCAGCAGCGCCAGATAGCGCACTCCGCCGCAGGCGTAAAACGCGAGGCTGAACGCCAGCAGCACGGCGTTTCGCGCTTCACGAAAGCGCCGCGGCACAAGATAGTACGACACGAGGAGCGCCGGCAGGAAAAAGACCAGAAAACTGACACTGCTAAAGACCATGAAATGACTCCGTTCGTTGGTGTTGACGGGCGAATTACGCCTTCTTCGCCTCCAGATCGCGCTGAATGACCAGCTTCAAAGCCTCAACGGCGACCTTGACGGCGGCGGAGGTGTCTTCGCTCATATCCTGGTCAAGCCCCGCCTTCTCGCGTTCCTGGTTCCAGACCACATGGAAGCAGGAGCCGCAGCGCACATGCAGCGCCGCCGCCACGACGAACAGCGCCGCGGATTCCATCTCGCTCGCCTTGACGCCGAGGCGCTTCCAGCTCTCCCACTTTTGCAGCAGCTCGTAGTAAACCGGGCTTGCCTCCGGGCTGTGCTGGCCGTAAAAGCTGTCCTTGCACTGTACCACGCCGCTGTGGGTGGTGTAGCCCAGCGCCTTCGACGCCTGCATGAGCGCCGCGGCGAGGTCAAAGTCCGCCACGGCGGGGAATTCGATGGGCGCGTATTCCATGGAGGTGTGCTCAAAGCGGATCGCGCCCGTGGCGACCACAATGTCACCGGACTTCACGTCCAGGTCGATGCCGCCGCAGGTGCCGGTGCGGATGAAGGTGTCCGCGCCCAGCTTGTGCAGCTCCTCCATGGCGATGGAGGCGGAGGGTCCGCCGATGCCGGTGGAGCAGACGCTGACCGGCACGCCCAGAAGCGTTCCGGTGTAGGTGGTGTACTCACGGTTCTGCGCGATCAGCTTCGCGTCGTCAAAGTACGCGGCGATGGAGGCGCAGCGACCCGGATCACCGGGCAGGATCACATAGCGGCCCACCTCGCCGGGGGCGCAATGGATGTGGTATTGACGTTCGAGTTCCTGCATGACGGGTACCTCCTGTACAATATTCTATTCTTTCATTATAAACAAAGGGCGGGAAGTTTTCAAGGCTTTTGCAAGGGCTTGTCATTTTCCCGCGCCGCGTCTATAATGCGAAGAAAAGCGGAAGGAGAGACGAACATGGGCTATGCAACCATCTTGTTTGATATGGACGGAACGGTGCTCGACACGTTACAGGACCTCTGGGCAAGCACCAACGCCGTGCTGCGGGAACTGGGGTTCCCGGAACGCGGTATGGATGACATACGAAGTTACGTCGGAAACGGTGCGCGGAACCAAATCCGCCGCGCCCTGCCGGAGGGCAGCGGAGACGACGTCATCGACGACGCGCTCGCGCGTTACCGCGCGTACTACGCCGCGCACTGCCGCGACCACACGAAGCCCTATCCCGGCGTGGCGGAGCTGCTGGAAACGCTCAAGGGCGCGGGGAAGCGCCTGGCGGTGGTGTCCAACAAGCCGGACGCCGCCGTGCGGCTGCTCAGCGCGGAGCATTTCGGCACGCTGATGGACGTCGCCATCGGCGAGACGCCGTCCCTGCGGCGCAAGCCCGCGCCGGACACGGTGGACGCCGCCCTCGCCGCGCTGGGCGCGGAGAAAAACGGCGCGGTCTATGTGGGCGACTCCGAGGTGGACGTGGCGACGGCGCAAAACGCGGGGCTGCCCCTCATCGCCGTGAGCTGGGGCTTTCGCTCCCGCGCCGCGCTCCGCGCGGCAGGGGCGGCGGTCATCGTAGACACGCCGGAGCAGCTGTTGCCGCTGCTGCTCTGATTGCTCCGAGAACCGACTCAAATGATATTCAATAGACCGATGCAATCGACCATCGTCAAAAAACAACAAAGATCGACTGACGAGGATGAAAAGAAACCCTACAGTCTCCAAAAGATGATTTCTTGAAAAATGTTTGATATCACTGGCTTAAAGCAGAAGAAACCCGCTCTTTGAGCGGGTTTCTTTACTTTGAAAAGACCTGAAAATTCAATAATGATCAATAAGTCTACAAAAAACGGCTTCCCGCGGCGTCATGCCGGGTAGTGACCCAGCACCTTGCCCAGCGTGCGCATCCGCGCCTCGTCCTCCACCACAATGTCGGCGTACTTCGGGTTGAGGGAGCGCAGCAGCGTTCGACGGTTCGCGCGGTCGGCGATCAATTTTTTGCAGTACGCCTGACCGTCGTAGACAAAAATGCCGATGTCGCCCACGTCCACCGCCGGGGTGGGGCGGACAAATACCGTGCAGCCGTTGGGAATCTCCGGCTCCATGGAGTCGCCGGAGATGCGCACGCCGAAGTCCGCGCCCTCTGGCGCCAGCGGGGCGGGGTACTGCTCCACGGTGAACACGGGGGTGTCGATATAGTTGCCAAGACCCGCGGCGGCGGGCTGGTCGTAGACCTTGAACTCCACAAAGCCGTCGGCGCGGCGCTTCGCCTTGGGGAAGGGGATCACCCGCGCCGGCTCCTCGCGGACGTACTTGCCGGAGGAGACCAGATCGGCGGTGTAATCGACGACCTTGTCCTGCCCGTCGTCGTTGAGACGGGCGAACGGCTCGGAAAGTGCTTGCAGCTTCTCCGGCAGGCGGAGCGCCGGTTCCGTCGACCAGCCGGTGAGATAGGCGGGGGTGACGCCCAGCTTCTCACTCAGCAGCTCCAGCCGGTCCAGCGGGATGTTGGTGACGATGCCCATTTCATACTTGAAGATGGTCTGCTTGGTGGTGTTGCACAGCGCGCCCAGCTCCTCCTGCGTCATCTTCAGCGCTTCCCGCGCAGCCCTGATTCGTTCGCCCAGCGTCATGGCGATCCCTCCTTATTTTAATAATGCCCTATCTTACCATAAAAATTTTCAAAAATCAAGAAAAAAGAACTTGACAAGTCATAGAACAAATGTTACACTAGTGGCAACTTGATGAGTTACCCATGTGAATTATGCGGTGGGCGGGAGAGCGCGCCCGTGAAGAGAGCCGAGCAGGACGCTTTTTGCACAAAAAGTAACGCTACGGGCTACAAGTGGAGGGGCGACGCGGGGAATCAGTTCACATCGGTGACGAAGGGAGGTGAGGGCATGGCTGCAAGAAGGAAGAAACCGGAGCTGACGCAGGACGACGTGATCCGAAAGTATCTGGAGGTGTACGAGCGCTGCATTCAGGAGGAGCCGAAGGGCTTCGACGCCAAGGGCGCGCTCAGCGCGCTGGATCAGATCAGCAAGATTCTGGGGCTGGACGTGCCGATCAAGGCGGCGAACATCGACGGCAACCGCGTCATTTTGACGCTGTCCGACGAGGTGGGCGACCGTGGCGACTGAGATCGTACTGCCGCCGCCGCAGCCCAGGCAGGAGCTGTTCTTCGCCGCGCGGGAGCGCTACGTCTGCTACGGCGGGGCGCGGGGCGGCGGCAAGAGCTGGTGCGTGCAGCACAAATCCGTGCTGATGGCGGCGCGGTACGCGGGCATCCGCATCCTGATCCTGCGCCGCACGCTCGTCGAGCTGCGCGAGAACCACATCCGCCCCATGCGGCGGCTGCTGCGCGGCGTCGCGGATTACAAGGCGACGGACAAGGCGTTCGAGTTCCCCAATGGCAGCCTGATCGTCTTCGGCTACTGTGACAGCGAGGGCGACGTCGACCAGTACCAGGGGCAGGAGTACGACGTGATCTTCCTCGACGAGGCGACCCACTTCACCGAGTACCAGTACGCCACGCTGACCGCCGCGCTGCGCGGCGCCAACGACTTCCCCAAGCGAATGTACCTCACCTGCAACCCCGGCGGACCGGGACACGCGTGGGTGAAGCGCCTGTTCATCGACCGGGACTTCCGCGGCGGCGAGCGACCGGAGGACTATGTGTTCATCCCCGCCAAGGTGACGGACAATAAAATCCTCGTGGAGAAGGACCCGGAGTACGTCCGGCGGCTGGACAACCTGCCCCGCGGTCTGCGGGAGGCGTGGCGCGACGGCAACTGGGACGTGTTCGTGGGGCAGTACTTCACCGAGTGGGATCGGGAGCTTCACGTCTGCGAAGCGTTCCTGCCCGGCGCGTGGTGGCGCTGGTACGTCACGATGGATTACGGCCTCGACATGCTGGCGGCGCTGCTCATCGGCGTGGACGAGAACGGCGAGGCGTGGGTCGTGGGCGAGGTCTACGAGGGCCGCGACCGGGGTGAGGGGCACGACGGCCTCATCATCTCCGAGGCGGCGGAAGCGGTCAGGGCGCTGGCGGGGGACAGAACCGTCACCGCCTATCTCGCGCCGCCCGACCTCTGGAACGCCCGACAGGAGAGCGGCAAGAGCGTCGCGGACATCTTCGCCGAGCATGGCGTGTATCTGACCAAGACCTCCAACGACCGCGTCAACGGCTGGCTGGCGGTCAAGGAGTGGCTCAAGCCCCGCGAGGGCGCCGACGGCGTCAAGCGTCCGCGCATCCGGTTCTTCCCCAACTGCCGGAACATCATCCGCTGCCTGCCGTTGCTGCAATACGACGAGCATCGGGTCAACGACGTGGCGAACTCGCCCCATGAGCTGACCCATGCGCCCGACGCCCTGCGCGGCTTCTGCGTTTACTGGACGGCGAACGGCTGCGAGCCTGCCGCGCCGCAGCGGGTGAAGCTGATCGACCGGCTCGCCCCGCGGGAAAAGCGGAAGCAAAAACGAAGAAGGAGTGATTGGTAGAGCATGGCGCAGGTAAAGGACATCTACGGCAAAGAGCGCGGAACAAGGGTACGGACGAACGGATACGTCCCCGCGCGCAATGTGCTTGATGAGTTGGACAAGCAGAACGAAAAAAAGCAGCTTCCGGTTTACAATCCGGCAAGCCTGCTGAGCCTGAACCAAGGCCCCATCAGCGCAAGGACGGCGGACGCGCTGGTGAGCGCCGGAAAGGCCGCCGCGGAGGAAAAGAACGGGCAGATTTATGTGCGTCCGGTAAAACAGACGCCGGAATCCACGGCCTTGGCAGTGATTCCCAAAACGACGTTCCAAGCTGAAAAGACCGCCGCAAAGGAGACGGCGGAGAATAAGAAAACCTCCGGCGATACGTTCAGCACGGCGAAGCTGCTGGAGGGGATCGCCCGCAAGGGCACGACGGAGTCGGCACACGCCATGAGCAGTACACTTTCGCTGCTGGAGGGCGCGGCATTTGCGCTGGCGGAAGCGCTGACCGGCTTTGACGATATGCAGGAGCAGCACGGCCTGTTCTACAAGTGGAACGACGCGATCGAACGGGAACGAAAGGACGCTTACCGCAGCAGCGCGGCAAACGTCGCGGCGGGCGGCACGGCGGCAAAGATCGCCGATACCGTCGGCACGGCGGTCGTCGCGGCGGTTCCGCAGGCAATCACCGCGCTCATGAGCGGCGGCGCGTCGGTTGGCACAAAAGGGCTTGAGGCGGCGGCTGCCGCGGCGCAGCGGGCGCCGGGCGTCCTAAACTCGCTGCGGAGCGCGGTATCGGGTCTGGCAAGCAATCCGAACTTTTGGACGAGCTTTCTGCGCACGGTGGGCGAAAGCTACGAACAGGCGAAGGCGGACGGCGCGAGCGACGCCAAGGCTTCAGCGTATGCAATGGGCAACGGGCTGCTCAACGCGGCGGCGGAGGTCGGGGGAGGACTTGAGACCTTGCCGAAAGAACTGCAAAGCGGAGCACCCGCGCTCAAACAGTGGCTGCGATCCGCCGTGCAGGAGGGCGCGGAGGAGCCGATCCAGGGCGTGACCGAGCGCGGCTTGCAAAATGTCGTGTACGGCAAGAAAAATCCGCTGTTCTCGGTCGGGAATGAGACAGCAGTACTCAACCCGGCGACGGCGGCAAAGGAGTTCGGCGTCGGCGCAGCGGTCGGCGGCGTCCTCGGCGGCGGACAGGCGGCTGCGGGGAAGGCAAAAAACGGGCTTGTTCCGCAGGCGCGAAGCGCGTATAGTGATAGTATCACAGGAATGGAGGGCACAGGCAATGGCGGACAAGGAAGAAACCCGGGAGGAACGCTTCGAGAGACAGCGCAGGCAGCTACAAGAGGGGATTATGAGGCACAGGCAGAAAATGGAAACCGACCCAAAGTACAGGGAGGAGACGGAAAATTTCTTGAAGCTTTTCGTGACCTTTGGAAACGACACGGAGGACTGAGTGTCGCGCAGGATTCGAGACAGACCCTTTCCCAGTACAATGCCAATGTGCATATTATTCCCGAAGCTGAGTGGAACAGGTCGGATTCCGCGTTTACCCGCAACGCCGAGGTCTATATGCGCGAAACCATACCGGAGGAGAACCGGGGCATGATCGCGCCGCACGAGGGGACGCATGTTATGAAACAGGCGGGATACCAGCCGTATCTGGATTTCATTGAGCGAACGCCGGAGATGATTGATCTAGAAAATGACATAGCGTACAAATTGCTTGATGAAATATCTGCTCATCGCGGCATCGACCCTTTTGATGCGACGGAATCGGAGATCAAAACGCTTTACGATGAGCTGAACGCGACAATTTACGGACATGTAGCGTCAGGAAAAATGCCGGAGAACATGTACAACGGCTTGAAAAACGCGTTTTATGATTTTGACGCTTATGCCGCGGAACTCGCCGCGATCCATCAAGGTTACATCAACAGCAGATATCGGGCAAGTGACCAGCGGCCTCTTTTTCCGCCTTTACTCAATTCAACCAGACCGTTTTCCGGCACGCCGCACGACTACGCGGCGCTGCTGGCAGAGCTGGCGCGGGAGCGCGGCGGGGCGAAGACGCTTACGCCGGAGCAGCGGCGGGAATTGGAAGCATGGAACAGCGCCTTTCCCGAACTGCGCATGACCGAGGAGGAGTTCTTGGGGCGGTGAAATTAAGCGGAAAGTGCCGCCGCTAAGTCACCAAGGTTAACAAAAAGCGTCCAAATAACATAATTTGCCCAAATCATATTGCGTGGCTTGTTCTTGCAGATGACAAGATAATAACAAGTGATGAGAGCAAACACCTCAAAAATCAAAATGGCAAAGAGTATGGGGAAAAGTTCAAAATAGGGATTACAGAAAAGCTTTATTAGAAAGGTAATGCCGAAAAGAAGCGCGGCTGGCTTGGACACTTGACGAAGCGTTTCGCTTTTGAACATGATGTGACAGCTCCTTTCAAATCAATTAACTGAATAATAGCACAACGAAAATGAAAAATAAACACTCCCTGAAAGAAACTTTATAAGTTACAAACAGGAGGAGAACCATGGGATTATTCAAACGCATCCCCACCCCGGAGGGGTATGAACGGGGACGCATCTATGACTATTCGACGAGCGAGGGCCGCGTCGCCACGGCGGAGTGGCTGTTCCAGCAGGCGAAGGACGAGCGCGCGGTGCGCGAGGCGGAGTGGCGCAGGTACAACGATTACTACAACTTCGCCCACGACGCGGCGCGGGAGATGGCGGAGGCGTTCGAGGACAGCGGTCTTCCGTGGACGCCCGCCTGCGTGCCTGACCCGTACATCATGGTGGAGAGCCAGATCGAACCGGAGGTGCCGCAGCCGGAGTTCCACGGCCGCGACGACGACCTCGACGGCAAAAAGGCGCACGAGCGCGAGCTGGCGGTGAAGTACCTCATCGAGGAAAATCGCCTCGGCGACCGGAACACCGCCAACGAGCGAAGGCTGCGCAAGTACGGCGACGCGTTCTGGAAGGCGTACTGGGACGAGACCATGCCCTGCGGCGATAAGCGCGGCAACATCCGCGTGCGCGATGTGGCGGTGCAGGACATCTACCCCGACCCCACGGCGGGACCGGAGGGGTTGCAAAGCGGCGAGTATGTGTTCTACGTCTACACCATGCACAAGCTCAGATTCTGGCGGCTCTACCACAGCGCGCTGACGCGGCAGGACAAGACGCTCGACGACGTGGTGGGCGCGGCGCAGTACCGCGAGGCGGACGATATCCTGGAGCCTTACACCCAGTCCACCGCGAGCCGCGACGACGTGGTGCAGGTAATGGAGTTCTGGTACCGCCAGCCCTTTGACACAAGGGAGGCGAAGGCGGGCAGCGTGGGGTGCAGCGTGCAGGCGGGCGGCGTGGAGCTGCGGCACATCCCGAACTACTGGGTGAAGCTCGGCGCGCAGTGCGACGACTTCCCCTTCGTGCATTACTGGTGCATTCGGGACGAGACCCAGTTCTGGAACAAGAGCGAGCTGGAACCGATCCTGCCGCTGGTGGACGCCGCCGACCGCGAACTGGCGACGGGACTGTTCAACGACGCGATGACCGCCAACGACGTGGTCATCCTGGAGGACGGCGCCCTCGCCCCCGGCGAGGAGTTCACCAACGTCCCCGGCGCGGTGGTGCGCGTCAATCAGGGACGCGGCGGCGGCATCGCCCGCCTCGGCGGGCTGTCCGACGGGGTGAAGAGCCTCAGCATGGTGAGCTGGCTGCTGGGTCAGATCCAGCGCACCAACCGCAACTACGATTCCAACATCGGGCAGGAGACCACCCGCGTCACCACCGCCAGCGGGCTGATGCAGCTGCGCACCGACGCGCAGGCGCAGCAGAAGATCAAATCCGCCGACCGCAACGCGGGCTTTTGCCGGCTCTATGAGCTGCTGGACAAGCTGGCGCTGGAGTATTTTGACGACGGGCGCTTGCTGTTCATCGGCGCGAAGCAGACCGGCGGCACGGAAGAATCCATCCGCTACAACGGCGCGAACTACGCCATAGAGACCGGCGCGCTGACCGATCCCCTGACCGGTGAGACCATCCGCGCGGGACAGCTTTACTACCCGCGTGTCGACGTGACCGTAAGCGCAGGCAGCAGCCTGAGCCGCAGTCCGACCGCGACGGTAAACGCGCTGGAGAAGCTGATCGAGACCAAGGTCACGGCGGACAACTGGAAGCTTCTGGCGGCGGAGCTGGACTATCTGGACATCCCGCAGAAGCAGGAGATCGTCGCACAGTGGCGTGAGAAATTCGCGCCGGAGGAAACGGTCGTACCGCCCGGTGAACCGGGCGTGGCGATAGATATGACAGGAAAGGAGTTATGAAGATGGATCAGGAAAAAACCACGCAGGCGCTGACGCAGACCCCGGAGACCGAGCTGCTCGATGAGATCGCGCTGGCGAAAAAGGCGAGGCTGGACTTCGCCATGCGCGACCTCGACGAGTTTTTGGAGCGCCATGGGGACGTGGACGTGGAGAAGCTGATGGGCAACACCCGCTTTCTCCGCTTCTGCGGCTCGCGTATGGGGCACGAGCCTCTCGCCGCGCTCTACGACGACTTTGTGGCGCTGGTGAGCGAGGCGGGCGCCGCGGCAGTGGCGCAGATGCAGAGCCGCAGCGCCCGCTCCACCGGCGGCGGCACGGCGGGCGGCGCGGCGCTGACCCCGGCACAGAAGTATGTGCTGGACGCATGGAACACCGAGCACCCGGAAATGGCAATGACCGCCAGAGAGTTTCTGGGGCGCTGACACGCACGCCGCCGGAAACACGCCAAAATCATTTGCCGCCTGCGGGCGGCAGACACTGCGATGCTTCGCAGAAATCACGAAAGGAGATTTGAAATCATGTCCAATACCGCATGGAAAACCGATAACTACAAATTCGTCGGCAAGGCGTTTGACTACGCCTACGCCAACCGCCTGAACAAGCTGCTCGCCATCCTCGGCGTTGCCAATGCCAACAGCATCGATTACGAGCTGGTCAGCTCCGGCGGCTATGGCGAGATGCCCGCCTACGACGGCGACAACCTCAACGAGGGCGTCAAGAAGCGCGGCTTCAAGACCATCATCACGCCGGAGGAATTCTCCCTCAGCGAGTCCGTCGGCTTCAAGCAGGCGAAGATCGACAAGAGCGGCGAGTGCTCCCGCGTAGGCAAGATGCTGGGCAATTCCGCCGCCATGACCGTGTACATGCACGCCCTGCGCATGTTCGCGGGCGCGTTTGACGCCACCGCCCTCGGCGGCGACGGCAAGCCCTGGGCGTCCACCGAGCACCCCGTCGCCTCCAAGGGCTCCAGCGGGCGCACGTTCATCGTCGACCCCGACAGCGGAACCTACTCCAACCTCATCACCGAGGAGCTGTCCGTCAGCGCCATCACCGCCGCGCAGAGCATGGCGGGGCGCATGACCACCCCCGATGGTCTGCCGCTGCTGGCGGAGATGAACCTGCTGCTGGTGTCCCCGGAGCTGGAGGCGCAGGCAAAGGAAATTTGCGGCGACAACGGCAAGTTCCGCCCCACCGGCAACCCCGACAAGGACAACAACGCCGCCAACCCGGTCGCCGACCTTCAGTACATGGTCATCGGCGGCGGCAACGACGGCTTCACGGCAAAGCAGTGGGCGATCTGCGATCCCGCGCTGATGCGCGAGGTGGTCAAGCTGGTCTACGTCACCCGTCCCACGGTCATGCAGACCGCGCTGGACAATCCGCTCAAGGACCTCTACACCGGCTATGTCGACTTCGGCTGCGGCTGGGGCGACGCAAGACAGATCATTTTCAGCAATCCGAGCTGAGCGTCAGCATTCCGCGACAGGCTTTTTTACCCGGAGGGTAACGTGAACCGTTACCCTCCGGGAGGAAGGGAGGAACCATATATGACATTGGGAGAGGCAAAGCGCAAGGTGCTGATGCTGCTCGACGAATACTCCGCGCTGGGCGAGGTGCGCGTCGACGCGGATATCGACGCGAAGATGAACGATTTCTTTGACATGGCGCAGCGGGACGCCGCGGCGTGGCAGCCCATCGTGCGACGGGTGGCGCTGCTGTTGGACGGCACAGGCAGCATGACGCTGCCCCGCGACGTGTCGCGGGTGATCCGCGTGCGGAAAAACGGCAACGTCGTCACGGGCTACGAGGTCGTGGACGGCGCGCTGCTCTCGCCGGAGGGCGACCGGTCCCTGCTCACGCTGGATTACATCGCCTCGCCGGAGGCAATCTCGCCGCAAACGCCGGACGACTACGAATTTGAGGTCAGCGACGAGGCAGCGAACTGCCTGCCCTTTTTTGTGGCGGCGCAGCAGCTTGTGGCGGACCTGGTGGTGGATTACGGCGCGTTCTACAACCTCTATTTGCAGATGCGCGCCCTGCTGCCCCGCTCGACGATGGGTTCGGGCGGCGCGCGGCAGAGCCTGTATCGGAGGTAGGCTATGGCGAGGAAACAGGGTGCGGCGATCCGCACCAAGAAATACGAGCGCTTCCGCGGCGTGGACTTCACCACCGACCCCGCGCTGGTGGACGACGCCCGCTCGCCCTGGGCGCCCAACATGGTCGCCGACATGGGCGGCATGCCGGAAAAGCGCCCCGGCTGGCGCACACTGCAAACCTTCGACGGGCGTGTCAACGGGCTGTTTGACGCGGTGTTCGACGGAACGGCGCACCGGCTTGTCCACGCGGGCACAAAGCTCTGGCGCTGGTATGAGGACGGCGGCACGCCGCCCGCGCTGCTGGCGGAGCATTTGCCCGACGCGCGCAGTATGGCGGTATACATGGGCGGTATGCTGTGGCTGTTCACCGGCGACGGGCTGTACTGCTACGACGGAATCGCTGTCCGCGACGCGGCGGAGGACGCCTATGCGCCGCTGACGGTCATTGCCCGAACGCCCGCGGGCGGCGGCGTGAGCTATGAGGCGGTGAACCTGCTGACGGGAGCGCAGCGGGTGAGCTTCCTCGCCGACGGGAGCAGCACGGTGTACGTTTTGCCCTGCGAGGGGCTGGACAGCGTGGACGCCGTCGAGGTGAACGGCGAACGCCTGACAGCCGGCTGGTCGGCGGACCTCACCGCGGGTAACGTGACCTTTGCCGCCGCGCCGGCTGCGCCCGCCGCGGGCGCGGAGGACAACGTGGTCATCACGTTTACCAAAACGGTGCCGGGCTATGCCGGGCGCATCGGCAGGTGCCGCGCGGCGATCGTCTGGGGCGTCGGCGCGGCGAGCGACCGCATCGTCGCCACAGGAAACCCGGACTATCCGAACTACGACTTCATCTGCGCCTATGCCAACGGCGGATACTGGCCGGACACGAGCTACGCCGTCATCGGCACGGACGAGACCGCGGTCATGGGCTACCGGCGGCTGGGAGAATACCTCGCCGTCATCAAGGAGGACAACGGGCAGGATTCCACCGTGTTCCTGCGCTCCGGTGCGCTCGACGACGACGGGGAGGCGCGGTTTCCGGTGAAGCCCTGCCTCGCGGGCGCGGGCGCGGTGTCGCGCTTCGGCTTCGGCAGCATCGGCGACGAGCAGCTGCTTCTCACCGGCAGCGGCGTGTACGCCCTGACCACCAACAGTCTCACCGCGGAGCGCATTGCCCAGAACCGCAGTTTCCGCGTCGATCCCAAGCTGCTCAGCGAGGACCTGAGCGAGGCGGTGTCGTGCAGCTACAACGGCGCGTACCTCATCTTCGTCGGCGGGCGGGTCTACGGGCTTGACGGGCGGCAGAGCCGCAGCTATCAGTCCCGCGGCGACATGAGCTTTGTCTATGAGTGCTTTTACTGGGAGAACGTCCCGGCGCGCTGCGTGCTCCGGCACATGGAGAACGGGCGGGAGTCCCTGTATTTCGGCACGGCGGACGGCAGGGTGTGCCGCTTCAACACCGACATTGAGGGCATGGCGCGCTACAACGACGACGGCGCCGCCATCGAGGCGGTGTGGTCGACCCGCGCGGACGACGACGGTGACCCGATGGTGTACAAGACCCTGCTCAAGCACGGCAACGCCGTCACCATCAAGCCCTACGCGTGCTCAGGGGCGAAGATTTTCTTCCGCACCGACCGCGACGCGGTGGCATGGCAGGCGGCGGAGGGCACGATGGACATTTTCAGCTGGGAGACCATTGACTTCTCCCGCGTCGCCTTCAACACCAACGACGGTCCGTCGGAGATCGCCTTTCGCCACGCGGTGAAAAAATACAAGCGTCTGCAAATTCTGGTGAAAAACGACGCGGTCAACGAGGGCTTCGGCGTGTATGCCATCGTGAAGCACTACGCGGCGGGCAAATTTGCCAGAGAATAGGGGGAAACCATGAGTTTAACAGACTATAAAATTACCGACAGCGCCATCGCGCAAAAGGGCGTCATTGCCGCGCCCGACAAGCTGACCGGCACCGCAGCGCAGAACAAGGCGGTGTTCGACCGCCTCATCCGCGAGACGGTGCAGGAGCTGTTCAACGGGCTGATCGACGCGCTCTCCGGCGAGGACGGCGCGGCGGAGATCGGCACCACCGCCATCGCCGGCATCGCCGGCGGCGACGTACAGACGGTGCTGCGCAGCCTCAAAACCATTCTGGACACCAAAAGCACCAGAGCGGACGTGACCTCCGCGCTCTCACTCAAAAGCGACAAGTCGGTGACCGACCTGCACATCAAGTCGGTGAGTTTCAACGCCGTCACCGGCGCGTTTACCTTCACCCGCCAGGACGGCAGCTTCACCGTGATCGATACGGCGCTGGAGAAGGTCGCGACCAACTGGCGGTACGACGCCTTGACGCAGAGCTTGATCCTGACGCTGGCGGACGGATCAGCGCAGAGCATTCCGCTGTCCGCGTTCGTCACGGAAACGGAGTTTCAGGACAGCGATCAGATCGAGTTTTCCGTCCGCAACCACTGCGTGACGGCGTCGATCAAGACCGGGAGCATCACCGACTCGATGCTCTCCTCCGCGCTTGCCGCTCAGCTGCGCGGCTATGTGATCACTGCGTCAAACAGCGCGACCTCCGCCGCGCAGAGCGTCACGGCGGCGGAAGTGTACAAAAACACGGCGAACCAGAAGGCGGCGGACGCCGCCGCCAGCGCGAGCAACGCGTCAAACAGCGCCAGCGCCGCCGCGCAGAGCGCAACCGCCGCGTCAACCAGCGCATCTTCCGCGTCAACCAGCGAGACGAACGCGGCGAACTCCGCCGCGTCCGCCGAGAACAGCGCGAAGGACAGCGAAGCGTGGGCGGTGGGCCAGCGTAGCGGTGCGGACGTACCATCCACCGACGCGGCGTACCACAACAACGCGAAGTATTGGGCGGAACAGGCGGAGCAGTCCGCAAACGCCCGCGTGACCAGCTTCAACGGCAGGACCGGCGCGGTGACGCCGCAGTCCGGCGACTATACGGCGGCGATGGTGGGGCTGGGCAGCGTCAACAACACCAGCGACCTGAACAAGCCGGTCTCCACCGCGACGCAGACCGCGCTCAACGCGAAGCAGAACAAGATCAAGCGCGTCACCGTGACGCTCAGCGCGTCGGGATGGTCGAGCAAGACGCAGAGCGTCACGGTCACCGGCGTGAGCGCGACGGAGACGGCGCAGCTCATTCAGCCCGTGCCCGCCAGCGCGTCCCGGAGCGCTTACGAGGCGGCGGGGGTCCGGGCGACGGCGCAGGCAACGAACCGCCTGACCTTCTCCTGCGATTCCGTGCCGACCTCATCGCTGACGGTGTATGTGGTGATTACGGAGGTGAGCGCATGATTCTCAACCCCTATATTCGCAAGCAGGACGGGTTTCCGATCGTCGGGCCCGATCTGGCGAGGATGTGGAACTGCATTGTGTTTTCCAGCTCCGCTCCGTTTACCGTGTCGGCTATGGACGGCAAAAAGAACTGGAACGGAACGGTGGAATACAAAAACAGCGACGCCGACTGGGCGGTGTGGGACAGCACCGTCACGCTGAACGCGCCTGAGGGCTATCTTGCGTTACGCGGGATTGCGAATACAGGTTTTGCTAAGAAGACAGACAAAACATTTGTCATTCAGGGAGAAAATGTCCGCTGCGACGGGAACATCCAAACGCTTCTCGATTATGCCGCAGTGGCGGCAGGAACCGCTTCGACGGCGGGTAGATACGCGTTTTATGGGATGTTCTATAGCTGCACCGCATTGATTTCAGCGCCGGAGCTGCCCGCGACCACACTGGGTGAAGATTGCTACGAAAATATGTTTTATAATTGCAAGTCGCTTCTATACCCGCCCGCGCTGCCCGCGACGACGCTGGCGGAACGCTGTTACGCCAACATGTTCAGAGAATGCCATTCTTTGAAAACGGTGCCCGCGCTGCCCGCGACGACGCTGGCGGAAGACTGTTACGCCAGCATGTTCAGAAACTGTCTCTCTTTGAAAACGGTGCCCATGCTACCCGCGCTGACACTACCAGAATGGTGTTACTCGGACATGTTTTACAACTGCCAGGCGCTCAAGCTCTCCATCACTCAATCGAGCGAGTATCCCTACGCGTACCGCATCCCTACCGCGGGAACGGGAACGAGTCAATCAACCTCGCTTTGCGATATGTTCGATTCCACCGGCGGTACGTTTATGGGCACCCCGGACATCAACACGACCTATTACACCGCGCTGCCGCCGGTCACGGCATAGAGGAGGGGCGAGGAATGAGCGATGCGATCACCGCCCTGATCACGGGGCTGCTTGCCCTGTTGGGAACGTATCTCAGCAACCGCAGAAGCGCGGCGCTGATCGCGTACCGGCTGGAGCAGCTGGAAAAGAGAGTAGAGAAGCACAACAGCGTCGTGGAGCGCACCTATAAGCTGGAGGAGCGCACGGAGCTGCAGGAGGAAAAAATCAAGGTGGCAAACCACCGCATTGAGGATTTGGAAAGGAGGTCGGAGCGATGAAGGAGCGGATCGTGGATCGGCTGGCGTCGGTCAAGAGCATCGTGACCATACTGCTCACGGGCGTGTTCGCCTGTCTGGCGATCACCGGCGGCGTGGACGGGACGGAGTTCCTGACCGTGTTTACAGTGGTGATCTCGTTCTACTTCGGCACGCAGGCGGAAAAGCGCGGCGAGAGGGAGGAGACGACCGATGGCGGCGGGAACTGACGTGCTCGCCGTCGCGGCGGCAGAGCTGGGCGCGCGGGAATCCCCGCCGGGCAGCAACCGCGTCCTGTACAACACCTGGTACTACGGCAGGGAGGTCAGCGGCAGCGCGTACCCGTGGTGCATGGCGTTCGTGCAGTGGTGCTATGACCGCGCGGGCGCGGCGCTGCCCTTCAAGACGGCGAGCTGCGGCGCGCTGCTGCGCTGGTACCGTGAGCACCAGCCGGACTGCCTCACGCGCGACCCTGTCGCCGGGGACATCGTCATCTTCGATTTTCCCGGCGGCAAGGCGGTCGACCATACCGGCATCTTTGAGCGCATGCAGGGGGACAGCGTCGTCACTGTCGACGGCAACACCGGCACGCTCAGCGACGCCGACGGCGGCGCGGTGCTGCGCCGCGTTCGCGCCGCGTCCCTTGTCGCGGCATACATTCACCCACGGGAAATAGAGGAGGAGGAAATGAAACGTTATCAGACCATGGAGGAGATCGAGCGGGAAGCGCCGTGGGCGGCGGAGACGGTCCGGCGGCTGACGGCGGCGGGCGCTCTGCGCGGCACGGACGCGGGGCTGGATCTCACAACGGACATGCTCCGCGTGCTCGTGATCCACGAGCGGTTGGGGCTTTATCAATAAGGAGGGACAATTATGGCTTTTGGTTCTGGTCAAATCACCGCGGACGAGCTGCGCGAAAAAGCGAAGCAGAACGCGGCGGACTGGCATCTGACCGGCGACGAGAAGAAAAAGGACAAGCTGCACCGGCAGAACATCGAAATCAACAGGATGCTGGACGGGCTCACCGGCTCGACGAGTACGTTTGACACAGCCTCCGGCATCTGGACGGTGACCGGCGGCACGGACGATGCCGCGAATCTGAAACAGCCGCAGGAGCTGAACCGGCTCATCGACGAATACAAGACCCTGAACAGCGGCGCGCAGAACAGCGCAGGTCAGCAGGCGCTGGAGCAGCAGCGTCAGGCGCAGGAGGCGGCGGTGCAAAAGGCGGTAAACGCGCTGGAGGCGCAGAAGACGGACACCGACGCGCAGTACGCCGACCTGTTCCGCCAGCTCTACATTGACAAGATGCGCAACCGCAAAAATCTGGACCAGCAGCTCTCCGCCATGGGCGTCACCGGCGGCGCGGCGGAGACCACGCGCCTCGGCTACGACACGGCGTATGAGGACGCGCTGCGCCAGGGTGAGCAGGGGCGCATCAGCGCCGTCGGCTCGCTGGATCAGGCGATCGCGGACGCGCGGCTCACCGGCGACATCGAGAGCGCCAACGCCGCCGCGGCGGCGGCGCGGGAGCAGATGGACGCCTACGCCGACGCGCTCCAATTCCTCATCAACCGCCAGGACAAGCTGGACGCGCAGCAGGAGGCGTACGCGCGTGAGGACGCGCAGCGCGCCGCCGTCTACGCCGCACAGCTGGCGAAGGAGCAGCGGGAAGCGGAGGAGGCTGCCGAACGCTCGGCGAAGCCGACGCTTACGGTGGCGCAGGTCAACGCGGCGATCAAGGCGGGCGTCCTGACCGACGCGGTGCTCGCGGCATACGAATACTACTACGGCGAGGCGTACAGACAGTAAAAAAGCGGGCGTAAGCCCGCTTTTTTGGAAATGGGAAAAAGGAGAATGAAAGATGGCAGGTAATCCGAAATATCAATATGCCGATATGGACAAGCTGCGGGAAACGCAGCCGGTGATAAAGCCCTCGGCGCGATGACGAAGATCGGCGCCACGCCCTATCTGGCGCTCCGCACATTCGGCGATGCGGCGCAGACGGCGCGGCAGGAAGGAGCGACTCTCGGACAACAGGCGCTGTACGGTGTGGGAAGCGCAATAAGCGGTGCGCTCTTGGAAAAAGCTGTTGATGGTATAGGGAAAATATATGGTCGCGGAAGATTTGATGATATATTCAAAAAGGCGATTGATACTGTTGCGGAGCAGAGAGGGTGGAGTGAACTGCAACGTGCAAATGCCCAAAACGGATTAACTGCGATTGGCGAAGGTGTTGAGACGGGACTTGGGGATCTCATTTCTGAGGCTTTGAAGGTAATATATAAAAATGATTTTTCTGAGGAAAAGGACTGGAGCAAAGCAGAAAAAGATGCGTTAATTGATTTTATTATTGCACTGATATTAAAAGAAAAATAGAAGAGGGCGAGAGGAGAACAAGGACGATTATGCGTCCTTGTTCTCCTCTCCTTTGACGTGTTTGCTCTTTTTAAGAAGGCATTTACACGGTCGACGATAATGCTGCCCATGCCAAGAACCACAGCCACATAAAATGAGAAGTCATACAAAAGGCGTGGCGTTCCTTTCAAAAAGAAGCATAGTACAACGAATATACCGGATAACATGAAGCACCAAGCGCAAATCGTGTGAACTGTATCCTGCGGTTTTGATGGATTTGAGGTTTTATCGGTATGCAAATCATTCTTCTCTCGCATCATACGCCACCCCTCTATTATTTTACCATGCCGCTGCCGCTCCCGTCAACGCGAAGGGCGTCGAAACTCGTCGAACGGTTTTGGTTGCAAAAATTGTCGGGTTATGGTACATTGAACGTGCCAAGCAAATTCATATTATTGGGTACGCAAAGTGTGCGTTTCTGTTCTGACTAACCGGGGCAAAAACGCACGCTCCGGTTCATTACACTTTGCGTGCTGATGGATTTGCTTGGCGGCATCGGAGCCTCTGCGTTTTTCATGGCGCGGCTCTGCTGCGCCATTTTTAAAGATCCCGCCGATCGGCGGGATCTTTCATTTCTCCATGTGCACGTTGAGGTGGTCGTAGGTCATCTCCACGTTGTGCGCGGCGAAGGTCTCGCGCACCGCCTCGATCACGCCCCAGTTCACCGTCCAGTAGTCGGCGGCGGGTACCCACATCCGCGCGAGATACGCAATACTGCTCGCGCCGTAGTCCTTGACGTGCACCTCCGGCGCGGGATCGGGCAGAATCTGCGCAAAGCGCGCCATCGCGTCCCGCAGCGCGGCGTAAACGTCCTCGGTGGGCGCGTCGTAGGACGCTGTGAACGTCAGGTCGAGACGGCGGCGGCCGAGACGGTTGTAGTTCGTGATGGTCGCGCCGGCGACGGTGCTGTTGGGAATCTGCACCTCCTTGTTGTCCGGCGTGTGCAGCTTGGTGTGGGACAGGCGGATGAAATCCACCGTGCCCTCCGTTCCGTCGATGGACACATAATCGCCGATGCCGTAGGGCTGGGCGGTGAGGATCATGATGCCGCCGGCGATGTTGGCAAGCGAATTTTGCAGCGCCAGCGACACCGCCAACCCCGCCACGGAGAGCAGCGCGATGAGACTTGTCACCTGCACGCCGAGGGAGTCGAGCACCACCAGCGCCAGCAGCAGCGCCAGCAAGCCCTTGACGATGGGGCGCACATGCTTTTTCAGCGGCGAGAGCTTCTCGGAGTGCTCCATGGCGCGGTCGAAGAGCGAGAGGAACACGCGGATCAGCACAATGCCGATCAGCAGCGCCGCCAGCGCCTTGACCGCCGCGGCGAGCGTCAGCGCGCCGAAGCTGATGCCGGATTGGGAGAGCAATTCGGTGATATCCACGGGAAATACCTCCTGTTGTGTCGGATGAACGGAATTATAACAGGATATGGACGCGGTTGCAAGCACCCGGCGCGGCGCCTGCTTTTGTATGCAGGAATTCTTGCAAAACGCGGCGGATCGTCCCGCAAATCGTGGACGGGTATCCACGGAAACGACAAAAAAAGCGAAAAAAATTTGTTCAGTTTTTCCGAATATTCCGTCGCTTTTTCCATTGATTCCGAGGGACGTTTCTACTATAATGTATGCTGACTTTAAATCGGGCGTCTGTGGGTTCGGCTCTGACGGAAAGATTGCAAAAACACAGCGAAAACCGATGGAACAGGGAGGTTATCATTTTGAGCAAAGTAATGTCATTGCATGACGCCATCGCAAAGTACGTCGAAAACGGCGACGTGCTCGCCACCGGCGGCTTCACCACCAACCGCAAGCCCTATGCGGCGGTCTCCGAGATCCTGCGCCAGGGGCAGAAGGACTTCATCGTTTACGCCGGCCCCGGCGGCGGCGAGGTCGACATGCTCATCGGCGAGGGTCGCGTGGCGGCGTACATCAACTGCTACACCGCAAACTCCGGCTACACCAACGTCTCCCGCCGCTTCCGCGCTGCCATCGAGCAGGGCAAGCTGGTCTATGAGGACTATTCTCAGGACGTGCTGATGCTCATGCTGCACGCGGCGTCCCTGGGTCTTCCGTTCCTGCCGGTGCGCCTGATGCAGGGCAGCGGCTTGATGAAGTACTGGGGCATCAGCGAGGAAAAGCGCCAGAGCATGCCCAAGATGGAAAACCTCAAGTGCGTTGAGATCGAGAACCCGATGGTGCCCGGCCAGAAGGTCGTCGCCGTCCCGGTGCCCCGCATCGACACCGCGCTCATCCACGTCCAGCAGGCAAGCCCCGACGGCACCTGCATCATCTGCGGCGACGAGTTCCACGACATCGACATCGCGGTCGCCGCGCGCAAGACCATCGTCACCTGCGAGGAGATCGTCTCCAACGAGTACATCCGCCGCGATCCCACCAAGACCCGCATCTTCGGCGAGTGTGTACAGGCGGTCGTGAAGGCGCCTTACGGCGCGTGGCCCGCCCAGTGCTACGATTACTACGACGATGACGACGCCGCGCTCAAGGAGTACGACAAGGCGTCCAAGTATCAGGACAAGGCGGACGCCGTCACGCAGCTCGCCAAGGCTGCCGCGAAGGCTGCCAAGAGCCTTGAGAAAGCGCCCGCGGACGAGAAGCTCAAGGCTGCGCTCGACGCCGCGAAGAAGGCTGCCGACGCCGCGGCGGACGGCTCCCTGATCCCCGAAACCTTCGAGGATTATCTCAACAAGTGGGTCTACGGCTGCAAGGATCAGGCAGAGCTGCTCGACAAGATCGGCGGCAGCCGCCTGATGCGCCTGAAGAACGAGCCGCACCTCGGCTATTCCACCACGCACTAAGGGGGTAAGAATCATGTCTGATTATACGAAGTATACCAAGCAGGAAATGCAGGCGTACGCCATCGCCAAGAACATCAAGGAAAACCAGATCGTCATCGTCGGCACGGGCCTTCCGCTCATCGGCGCGTCCCTTGCCAAGCGCGCGGTCTGCCCCAGCTGCCACCCCATCGTGGAGTCCGGTCTCATGGACTGCGACCCCGTTGAGGTGCCCCGCTCCGTCGGCGACAACCGCTTCATGGCGCACTGCGCCGTGCAGTGGCCCAACATCCGCTTCGTCGGCTTCGAGGCGAACGAGTGGCTGCACGACGAGGACCGTCTCGTCGCCTTCATCGGCGGCGCGCAGATCGACCCCTACGGCAACGTGAACTCCACCTGCATCTTCGGCAAGGGCGACTATCTCCAGCCCACCACGCGCTTCACCGGCTCCGGCGGCGCGAACGGCATCGCCACCTACTGCAACACCATCATCATGATGCAGCATCAGAAGCGCCGCTTCATCGATCATGTCGACTACATCACCTCCTGCGGCTGGATGGACGGCCCCGGCGGTCGTGAGCGCGCGGGCCTGCCCGGCAACCGCGGTCCGCAGATGGTCGTCACCGACCTCGGCATCATGAAGTTTGACGACGAGACCAAGCGCATGTACTGCGCTTACATGTTCCCCGGCGTCACCGCTGAGATCGTGCAGGAGAACACCGGCTTTGAGATCGACTGCTCCCGCGCGGAGACCTTTGAGGCACCGTCCCCCGAAATCATTCGCCTCATCCGTGAGGAGATCGATCCGGGTCAGGCGTTCATCAAGGTTCCCAAGGACAAATAAGAAATTCCAATCATAAAGGAGATAACAGTATGAGCGAATATTCCATGCCCACTTATTTCCAGACCATGCCCACCATCGGCACGGAGCTCACCAAGGTCAACGAGGACAACATCGCCGAGATCCAGGAGGTCGAGGCGGAGATCCACGCCCTGCGCGACGCCGCCCTTGAGGCGGGACGCTCCACCGAGTCCCTCAACGAGAGCGGTCAGTGGACCGCCATGCAGCGCGTCATGGAGCTGGTGGACGAGGATACCTGGTGCCCGCTGAACAGCCTCTACAACCCCAGCGACAACAAGGACGGCAGCGACGGCATCGTCAAGGGTCTCGGCCGCATCGACGGCAAGTGGGCGGTCATCATCGCCAGCGACAACAAGAAGCTTGCCGGCGCGTGGGTGCCCGGCCAGGCGGACGACCTGCTCCGCGGCAGCGACACCGCCAAGCGTCTGCACATCCCTCTGGTGTACGTCCTCAACTGTTCGGGCGTGAAGCTCGACCAGCAGGAGCTGGTGTACCCCAACCGCCGCGGCGGCGGCACCCCGTTCTATCGCAACAGCGATCTGAACCAGGTGGGCGTGCCCGTCATCGTCGGCATCTACGGCACCAATCCCGCCGGCGGCGGCTATCACTCCATCAGCCCCACCATCCTCATCGCGCATGAGGACGCCAACATGGCGGTCGGCGGCGCCGGCATCGTCGGCGGCATGAACCCCAAGGGCTACGTCGATCTGGAAGAGGCGGAAAAGCTGATCGAGGCGCAGAAGAACCTCAAGGCGGACATCCCCGGCACCGTCGCCATCCACTACGGCGAGACCGGCTTCTTCCGCGAGGTGCAGGTGGACGAGGAGGGGATGCTCGACGCCATCCGCAAGTACATGGATTACCTCCCCGCCTACGATCCTGAGTTCTTCCGCGTGGACGATCCCAAGGAGCCGCTGTTCGATCCCAACGATCTGTATTCCATCGTCCCGTTCAACCAGAAGCGCAGCTATGATATGTACGAGGTCATGGCGCGCCTGTTCGACGGCTCGGAGTTCATGGAGTTCAAGCACGGCTACGGCCCGGAAATGATCACCGGTCTTGCCAAGATCGACGGTATGCTCGTCGGCGTCGTCGCCAACATGCAGGGCATGCTGATGAACTATCCTGAGTACAAGATGGCGACCTACGGCTCCGCGATGGGCGTCGGCGGCAAGCTGTACCGTCAGGGTCTCATCAAGATGAACGAGTTCGTGACGCTGTGCGACCGCGACCGTATTCCGATGCTGTGGATTCAGGACACCACGGGCATCGACGTCGGCAACGACGCCGAGCGCGCGGAGCTGCTGGGTCTCGGTCAGAGCCTCATCTACTCCATCCAGTCCAGCAACCTGCCCATGATGGAGATTACGCTGCGCAAGGGCACCGCCGCCGCGCACTACGTCCTCGGCGGCCCGCAGGGCAACGACAACAACGCGTTCTCCCTCGGCACCGCGACGACGGAAATCTACGTCATGCACGGCGAGACCGCGGCGACCGCGATGTACGCCCGCCGTCTCGTGAAGGAGCAGAAGGCAGGCAACGACCTCCAGCCCACCATCGACAAGATGAACAAGCTCATTCAGGAGTACAGCGACAAGTCCCGTCCCAAGTACTGCGCGAAGCTGGGTCTGTGCGACGAGATCGTGGACATGAACGACATGCGTCCGTACATCCAGGCGTTCGTCAACTCCTGCTATCAGAACCCGGTGAGCATCTGCCCGTTCCATCAGATGCTCCTGCCGAGAATCATCCGCGACTTCGACAACCTTTATGCAAAGTAAAGCGGTAAACCGCTTTCCTTTGGGCAGGATTCACTCCGCTCATCGCACGCCCTTGCGGGCGCACGTTCGCTCCGCGAGAAGAATTTTTTCTGACGCGCATGTCGTCAGAAAAAATGATTAAAATTCTTTCGCGCCGTGCGCGGCGCGAAACTCTGCGAGGCTTTATTATGAGCATTTTTACCATGGGCATCGACGTTGGCTCCACCGCGTCGAAATGCGTCATTTTGAAGGACGGCGCCGAGATTGTCGGCAAGTCCCTCGTCGCCGTCGGCACCGGCACCTCCGGTCCCCAGCGCGCCATTGAGGGCGTGCTGGCGGACGCGAAGATGACCAGGGAGGAGATGAACTTCATCCTCGCCACCGGCTACGGCAGAAACTCGCTGGAGGGTCTCGCCGACATGCAGATGTCGGAGCTTTCCTGCCACGCCAAGGGCGCGACCTTCCTGTTCCCGAAGGTGCGCACGGTCATCGACATCGGCGGGCAGGACGTCAAGGTCATCGAGATCGAGAACGGCATGATGAAGAACTTCGTCATGAACGACAAGTGCGCCGCCGGCACGGGGCGCTTCCTCGACGTCATGGCGCGCGTGCTGGAGGTCAACACCCGCGACCTCGGCGATCTGGGCGACCGCTCGACCCGTGAAATCGGTATCAGCTCCACCTGCACGGTGTTCGCCGAGAGCGAGGTCATCTCCCAGCTCGCCATGGGCACCGACAAGTGCGACATCATCGACGGCATCCACCGCTCCGTCGCCGCCCGCGTGGTGGGACTGTGCCACCGCGTCGGCGTGCGGGACGAGGTCGTGATGACCGGCGGCGTCGCCCAGAACCACGGCATTGTGAAGGCGCTGCAAAATCAGTTGCAGCACGAGATTCACACCAGCCCGCTCACGCAGTACAACGGCGCGCTCGGCGCCGCGCTGTTTGCCTTCCAGAAGGCAAACAAGTGAGAAATGCCTTTTCGCTCGCCGCTTACGCGGCAACCGCGAAATATGGCGAAACAATGCGTATCAGAAAGCATCCAAGTAAACCGCTATCCCGAATAGGAGGAGAAAGTTATGCCTAAAGAAGTAAGCCCCGGCGTGCTCGCGCTGCGCAAGGTCGTCGACGACGTCTACGCGGACGCCCGCGAAGCCAAGAAGCAGGGCAAGCTCGTCGGCTGGTCCAGCTCCAAGTTCCCCTGCGAGCTGGCAGAGGCGTTCGACCTGAACGTCATGTACCCCGAGAATCAGGCTGCCGGCATCGCCGCCCAGCGCGACGGCGAGATCATGTGTCAGGCGGCGGAAGACCTCGGCTTTGACAACGATATCTGCGGCTATGCCCGCATCAGCCTCGCCTACGCGGCGGGCAAGCGCGCGTCCCGCAAGATCGACCTGGAGACCGGCGAGTTCGTCATCGACCCTAACAGCGGCAAGCCGCTCAAGGACGAGAACGGCAACGTCGTCATCGACGAGGCGACCGGCAAGCCCAAGAAGGACCCCAAGACCATGAAGCCCTATATCGTCATCGACGATATCCACGAGATCGAGGCGCTGCCTGAGGGTCGTGAGAAGGAGCTTCGTCTTAACGCCATCCAGCCGTACAAGCAGATGCGCATTCCCCAGCCGGACTTCGTGCTGTGCTGCAACAACATCTGCAACTGCATGACCAAGTGGTATGAGAACATTGCGCGTATGTGCAACATTCCGCTGATCATGATTGACGTACCTTATAATAATACCGTTGAGGTCAACGACGACTACGTCGCCTACATCCGCTCCCAGTTTGACAACGCGATCAAGGATTTGGAGAAGCTCACCGGCAAGAAGTTCGACGAGAAGAAGTTCGACGAGGCGTGCAAGCACGCCAACCGCACCGCGCAGAACTGGCTCAAGGTCTGCGATTACCTCCAGTACAAGCCGGCGCCCATGAGCGGCTTCGACCTGTTCAACCACATGGCGGACGTCGTCACCGCCCGCGGCAAGAGCGCCGCGGCTGACGCGTTCGAGCTGCTGTCTCAGGATTTGGAGAAGAACATCAAGGACGGCACCTCCACGCTGCCCTTCCCGGAGCAGTACCGCGTCATGTTCGAGGGCATCCCCTGCTGGCCGAAGCTCCCGAACCTGTTCAAGCCGCTGAAAGCCAACGGCGTGAACGTCACCGCCGTCGTCTACGCCCCGGCGTTCGGCTTCGTCTACAACAGCTATGACGAGATGGTCAAGGCGTACTGCAAGGCGCCGAACAGCGTATGTATCGAGCAGGGCGTCGATTGGCGCGAGGGCATCTGCCGCGAGAACAAGGTCGATGGCGTGCTCGTCCACTACAACCGCTCCTGCAAGCCGTGGTCCGGCTACATGGCGGAGATGCAGCGCCGCTTCACGAAGGACCTGGGCATCCCCTGCGCCGGCTTCGACGGTGACCAGGCTGACCCGCGCAACTTCAACGAAGCGCAGTACGAAACCCGTGTGCAGGGCCTCGTTGAGGCGATGCAGGCGAACCGGAAATAAGGGAGGGCGGAAACATGAGTATCGAATCTTTGGTTCAGGAATTTACCGCTGCCGCCGCCAGCCCCAAGGCACAGCTCAAAAAGTACAAGGACGCGGGCTACAAGTGCATCGGCGTGATGCCTTACTACGCCCCTGAGGAGCTGGTCCACGCCGCCGGCATGGTGCCGTTCGGCATGTGGGGCAGCAACAAGAAGACCATCTCCAAGGCGAAGGAGTACTGCGCGACGTTCTACTGCACCATCGCGCAGCTGGACGTTGAGATGCTGCTCGACGGTACCTGCGACCTGCTCGACGGCGTCATCACCCCCGCCATCTGCGACACCCTGCGTCCCATGACGCAGAACATCCGCGTGATGATGGAGGGCAAGCTGCCCACCATCTTCCTCGCCCACCCGCAGTTCCGCCGTCCGCAGTTCGGTCTGGAGTTCTGCCGCGCGCAGTACACCCATGTCAAGACCGAGCTGGAGAAGATCAAGGGCAGCAAGATCGAGGATGAGGACATCCGCAACTCGATCAAGGTCTACAACAAGTCCCGCAAAGCGCGCCGCGAGTTCGTCAAGCTTGCCAGCGAGCATTGCGACGTGATCGACCCGATCATGCGTTCCGCCGTGCTCAAGAGCGCGTGGTTCATGCGCAAGGAGGAGCACACCGAGAAGCTCGAAGCGCTCAATGCTGAGCTCAAAGCGCTGCCCGCCGCCAAGTGGAACGGCGTGAAGATCGTCACCAGCGGCATCGTGGTGGATTCCCCGGCGCTTTTGAAGGTGCTCAAGGACAACCATGTCGCCATCGCGGCGGACGACGTTGCCCACGAGTCCCGCCCCATCCGCGTGGACGCCAGCGAAGAGGGCGATCCGATGATGGCGCTGTGCCAGCAGTTCGCGGATCAGGACTTCGACGTGCTGCTCTACGATGAGGAAAGCTCCCAGAACCGCCGCGGCGAGTTCGTCGCGAAGCTGGTGGAGGAGTCCGGCGCACAGGGTCTGGTGCTGTTCATGCAGCAGTTCTGCGACCCGGAGGAGATGGAATATCCCTACCTCAAGAAAGCGCTCGACGCCCACAAGATCCCCTTCATCAAGCTCGGCGTGGATCAGCAGATGCGCGACTTTGGTCAGGCGGCGACCGCCATTCAGGCGTTTGTCGACGTTCTGGCAATGCAATAATGTCCCTCAAAAAAGTGCAAGCACTTTTTTGAAAAAGCTTCGCTGCGCTTCCCGCACGCCGTTGGCGCACGGGCGCTCCGCGCAAAGAGAAATGTTTGACGCGCATGTCGTCAAACATTTCGATCAGGTTCATTTCGCGCCTGCGGGCGCGAAACCCTGCGGGGCTTTATCATCAGAAATCTAAAGGAAAGGGGAAAATTCATGCCAGCAGCAGAATACAGCAAGCTCTTTGTTGTCGTGTTCGGTATCGGCGTTGTGTTCTTTGGCCTGATTTGCATCATCGTGCTCACGTCCATCATGGGCAAGATCATGGTGGCGCTCACGAAGAACCAGCCCGCCGCTCCCGTGCCCGCAGCCGCACCTGTCGCGGCTCCCGCGGCGGCGCCCGCTCCGGTGGGCATCGCGCCGGAGGTCATCGCGGCGATCACGGCGGCTCTGTCGGAAGAACCGGGCATCTCGTCCCACGGCATCAACATCACATCTATTAAAAAAGTATAATTGAAGGAGAACATCACCATGATCAAACAGTACAACGTTACCGTGAACGGCACCCTCTATGAAGTCACCGTCGAGTCCGCCGGCTCCGGCCGCGGCGGCTACTCTGCGCCTGTCGCCCGTCCGGCGGCTGCTCCGCGTCCCGTCGCCGCTCCCGCGCCCGCCGCTGCTCCCGCTGCCGCTCCCGCCGCTGCTCCCGCCGCCGCTCCCGCCGCTGCTCCCGCTGCCGGCGGCGCAGGCGCCGTCACCTCCCCGATGCCCGGCACCATCCTCGACGTCAAGGTCAGCGCCGGTCAGGCGGTCAAGGAGGGCGACCTCCTGTTCATCCTTGAGGCGATGAAGATGGAGAACGAGATTTTCGCTCCCTCCGCCGGTACGGTTTCCTCCGTCGCAGTGCAGAAGGGCGCTTCCGTCAACCCCGGCGACACGCTGTGCGTGATCGGCTAAACATTTCGAACGGAAACTCCCTGAAAACTGTGAAAGGAAAGCTGGAAAAATGCAAGCTATTTTGAACTTTGCGCAGCAGACCGGCTTCTACATGTTCACGCAGGGCGGCAACTGGAAGATGATCATTATGATCGCCATTTCCTTCGTCCTGCTGTATCTCGCGATCGTCAAGCAGTTTGAGCCGCTGCTCCTGCTCCCCATCGCGTTCGGTATGCTGTGCACCAACCTCCCCGGCGCGGATATGTTCCACGAGATTCTCTTCGCCGGCGGACACGTCCACTGGGATATGTTCCACGGTGATCCCATTCAAGCCGCTGAACTCTACCAGCTGCTCAAAGACGGCGCACTGGTCGAAGTGATCCAGCCCTACGCCGATCAATTGCTCGCCGCGGCGAACAACGCCTTCGGCGTGGAGCAGGTCGCGAGCGTCATCTCCCAGTTCACCGCGCAGGGCGCCACGCAGCTGGAGGCGACGCTTCAGGCGGTCGCTTCCGCGCAGGATGCAGCCGCGGTGTACGGCGTGGAGATGGGCAGTGTCACCGTGACCGCCGGTCTGCTGGATATCCTCTACCTCGGCGTGAAGCTGGGCATCTACCCGTGCCTGATCTTCATGGGCGTCGGCGCGATGACCGACTTCGGTCCGCTGATCGCGAACCCGAAGTCCCTGCTCCTCGGCGCTGCCGCGCAGCTGGGCATCTTCATGACCTATGTGGGTACCCAGTTCATGGGCTTCACCGCGAAGCAGTCCTCCTCCATCGGCATCATCGGCGGCGCGGACGGCCCGACCGCCATCTACGTCACCTCCCGCCTCGCGCCGGAGCTGCTCGGCCCCATCGCGGTCGCCGCGTACAGCTACATGGCGCTCGTGCCGGTCATCCAGCCCCCGATCATGAAGGCGCTGACCACCAAGGAGGAGCGCAAGATCACCATGCGCCCGCTGCGTCAGGTCAGCCAGAAGGAGAAGATCGTCTTCCCGATCATGATTACGGTGTTCGTGGCGCTGCTGGTGCCTTCTGCGGCGCCGCTGGTCGCGTGCCTGATGCTCGGCAACCTCGCCAAGGAGTCCGGCGTTGCCGACCGTCTGCAAAAGACCATGTCCAACGAGCTGATGAACATTGTCACGATCTTCCTCGGCTTCACCGTCGGCGCGACGGCGACCGCCACCACGTTCCTGTCCCTGCAGACCATCAAGATCATGGTCATGGGCGTCGTGGCCTTCGGCTTCGGCACCGCGGGCGGCCTGCTGCTGGCGAAGCTGATGAACCTGTTCCTGAAGGAGAAGATCAACCCGCTGATCGGTTCCGCGGGCGTCTCCGCCGTCCCGATGGCGGCGCGTGTCTCCCAGGTCGTCGGCCAGAAGGAGAATCCCTCCAACTTCCTGCTCATGCACGCCATGGGTCCGAACGTTGCGGGCGTGATCGGTTCCGCGATCGCGGCGGGAACCCTCATGGCTTTGTTTGGCTAAGTCAATACATGCCTGTGAAAAACGGCAGCCGTCAGGCTGCCGTTTTCTCTTGTCTTTCCCCAAAGGGCATAGTATAATTGTGGCATATCAACTGATAGGAGGTGTCCTATGAACTATAACGATCTCACCCCCGCGCAGGCAAAGGAAGAGTACGCCAGAACGCTGGCGGAGTATGAAGCCATCAAGGCAAAGGGCCTCAAGCTGAACATGGCGCGCGGCAAGCCGTCAAAGCAGCAGCTCGATCTGGTCAGCGACATCCTCACCGTGCTGCCGAACGGCGCGGACTGCGTGGACGACGGCATCGACGCCCGCAACTACGGCGAGCTGGCGGGCCTGCCCTCGGCGCGGGCGTATTTTGCCGACGTGCTGGGCTGCAAGCCGGAGCAGGTGTTCGCCGGCGGCAACGCCAGCCTCACGCTGATGTACGACACCGTTGCCAAGGCGGTGACCCACGGACTGCTGCACAGCGAAAAGCCGTGGTCGCAGGAGACAGGGCTGAAATGGCTCTGCCCCGCGCCGGGGTACGACCGGCATTTCAAAATCACCGAGAGCTTTGGCTTTGAACTCATCACCATTCCCATGACCGAGACCGGCCCGGATATGGACATGGTGGAGGAGCTGATCCGCGACCCCAAGGTCAAGGGCATCTGGACGGTGCCGAAGTACTCCAACCCGGACGGCGTCATTTATTCCGACGACACCATCCGCCGTCTCGCGTCCATGAAGCCTGCCGCGCCGGACTTCCTGCTGATGTGGGACAACGCCTACGGCGTCCACGAGTTCAGCGGCGACTATGTGCCGTTCCCGGACATCCTGAGCCTCTGCGAGGAGTATGGCAACGCCGACATGGTGTTTGAGTTCGCCTCCACGTCCAAGATCACGCTGCCCGGCGCGGGCGTCGCGTGTTTTGCCTGCTCCGAGGCGAACATGAAGTACATGCAGAAGCTGATGGGCATTCAGCTCATCTCCTTCGACAAGGTCAACCAGCTCCGCCACGTCAGATACCTCAAGGACAAGGCGCACACGCTGGAGCTGATGAAGAAGCATGCCGCGATCATGGGTCCGAAGTTCCGCCTGGTGGTGGACGTGCTCGACCGCGAGATCAAGCCCCGCGGTCTTGCGACATGGCACGATCCCAAGGGCGGCTACTTCGTCTCCGTGAACGTGAAGCCCGGCTGCGCCAAGCGCACCTGGGAACTGTGCAAGGAGGCGGGCGTCGTGATGACCGACGCCGGCGCGACCTTCCCGTATGGACGCGACCCGCGCGACAGCAACATCCGCGTCGCGCCGAGCCTGCCCCCGCTGAGCGAACTGGAAGAGGCGATGGCGGTGTTCTGCGTCTGCCTGCGGCTTGCCGCGCTGGAGCAGCTCACGAAATAAGCAAAAAGGATGACCGCGCAAGCGGTCATCCTTTTATCTTCTGTTGTACGCTTCGATGCCCAGCCGCAGCAGCTCCATCGCGCGTTCCAGCTTCTTCTGCTCGCTGACGTAGGCGATGCGGATTTCACTGCGGCCATTGCCCGGCGTGGCGTAGAATGGCTCGCCGGGAGCAAACATCACCGTGTCGCCATGGTCGTCGAATTCCTGCAAGAGCCACATCTGGAACTTGTCCGTGTCGTCCACGGGCAGAGACGCCATCAGGTAAAACGCGCCCTTCGGGCACTCGCACACTACGCCGGGAATCTCCTGAAGCATCCGCACCACGGTGTCACGGCGGCGTTTGTACTCCTCCCGCACGGCGGCAAAGTACTCCGGTCCCACGCTGTAGAGGTGGGCGCAGGCGGTCTGATCGAGCGTCGCCACGCACAACCGCGCCTGCGCGTATTTCATGGCGTGCCCCATCAGCTCCTTGTTGCGGGTGATGAGACAGCCCACGCGGGCGCCGCAGGCGGAGAAGCGCTTGGAGCAGGTGTCGATGATGACCACGTTCTCCGCCGCGTCGGGAAATTCACCGAAGGAGCGCAGCCCCTCGCCGCCGTAGACAAATTCGCGGTACGCCTCGTCGCCGATGAGAAACAGGTCGTGCTCCTTCGCCACGTCCACCAGCATCCGCATTTCCTCGCCGGTGAGCACCGTGCCGGTGGGGTTGCCGGGATTGGTGAGCAGCAGCGCGCGGGTGTGCTCGTTGATCTCCGCTTCAATGCGCGCGCGGTCAGCGTACCAGTAGCCCTCCTCAGGTCTGGTGGGGACCGGATGGATCGTCGCGCCGCAGGTGTGCGCCATCGTGCTGTAGTTGGGATAGAACGGTTCGGGAATGAGAATCTCGTCGCCGTCGTCCAGCACGCACTGCATCGTGATCGCCAGTGCCTCGCTGCCGCCGGTGGTGATGAGGATGTCGTCGGTGTCGAAGTGCATGCCCAGCTTGTCGTAATAGCCCTGAATCGCGGCGATCAGCTCAGGCAGACCGGGGGAGGCGGTGTACGCCATGACGGGGGAGGAGAACTCCCGCACCGCGTCAAAGAACGCCTTCGGCGTCTCCACGTCCGGCTGACCGATGTTCAGGTGATAGATGGTCTTGCCCTGCTTCTGCGCCGCCACCGCGTAGGGGTAGAACTTGCGGATGGGGGAGAGCTGGCATTTTTCGACTTTACTGGAAAATTTCATAGAGAATACCTCTCATTGAATGCGTTTGCCGTTGAGCTGGGCGAACACCAGCGTGTCGTCCTCGTATTGCAGCTTGAGGGAGAAGAAGGGCGCGTCGGAATCCAACAGGCGGAGGAAAATCTTGTCGCCCTCCCAGAGCTTCAGGGACAGCAGGGCTTCCTTTTTGATCCACGCCAGCTCGCCCTCGTCGCAATCGCGGATGCTGCCCGACCACTCATCAGCGGTAAACAGATGGATGTATTCGGTCTCGTAACGATCGGAGAGGAAGGTGACAATGCCGCGGTAGCGCCAGCGGGTCAGCGTGAGACCGGTTTCCTCCCGCGTCTCGCGCAGGGCGCAGTCCTCCGGCGCCTCGCCGGGTTCAAGCTTGCCGCCCACGCCGATCCATTTGTCGCGGTTGAGATCGTTTTCCTTTTTCGTGCGGTGAAGCATCAGATACTCGTCGCCGCGCTCGATGTAGATCAGCGTCGATTGCACGGCGCGGAAGATGTTGTCGCTCATGGCGATGACCTCACAATACCATATCAATTATAGTATACAGGAAAACGTTCCGCTTGACAAGCGCGATGTTTTCGCTCACGTTTTCAGGCGGGGGCGCCGCGTCAGGAGTCGAAGCCGTGGATCCAGTCGCTTTTGAGATAGTAGATGAGGAAGAGCAGTGAGCTGAGCGACCAGGTGATTGGATAAGCGAAAAACAGAAACCGAATTTCGTGAACGATCCGCATGGCGACCGTCAGATACAGGATGCGGAAGACGCACCACGTCGAAAGCATCACCAGCATCGGCACCTTCGACTTTCCCGCGCCGCGGCAGATGCCCGCGATGCAGTGGGAGAAGGAGAGCAGAAAAAAGAACGGCAGCTCCGTCCGGCATTGCAGCGCACCGATGGCGACCACGTCGGGGTCGCTGTTGAACACGGCGATGAGGCGCGGCGCGAAAGACGCAATGGTCAAGCCGATGATCTCCGCGAGAATGAGACAGAACGCGATGCCGAACCGCGCCGCGCGTTTGGCGCGGTCGTACTGCTTCGCGCCGAGATTCTGGCTGATGACCGTTGTCAGCGCCGCGGAGAAGCTGATTACCGGCAAAAAGCAGAAGCCCTCCAGCTTGGAGTAGCTGCCGCAGCCTGCCATGGCGTCGGAGCCGAAGGAGTTGATGTTTGACTGCACCAGCACGTTCGCGATGGAGATGACCGAGTTCTGCACACCCGCGGGGATGCCGTTGCGCACGATCTCCCGCAGCATCGTGGGATCGAAGCCGATCTTGCGCCAATCGATGCGAACCTCGGCGTTCCGGCGCGTCAGGGCAAGGAAGCACAGCACCATGCTGGAGCCTTGAGCGATGGCGGTCGCCGCGGCGGCGGAGCCGACGCCGAAGCCGAGCTTCGCCACGAACAGCAGATCGAGGGCGACGTTGAGCAGCGATGAGAAAATGAGGTAGTAAAGCGGCCGCCGGCTGTCGCCGAGGGCGCGCATGATGCCGGTGAGCGTGTTGTACATGACCAGCGGGATCGCGCCGAGGAAGTAGATGCGGAAGTAGCGGATGGAGCCGTCGATCACGTCCGGTGCGGTGCCCATCCAGCGCAGGAGCAGCGGCGTCATCAGCACGCCGAAGACCATCAGAAACGCGCCGGAGGCGAGACCGAAGGCGACATTGGTGTGGATGGCGAGGAGCATCTTGCCCCGCTCCCGCGCGCCGAAGTAGCGGGAGATGACGACGCCCGCGCCGATGGAGATGCCGCCGAAGAAGCCGATGAACAGGAAGATCAGCGACCCGGAGGAGCTGACGGCGGCGAGTGCCTGCTTGCCGAGGTAGTTGCCGACGATCAGCGAGTCCACGGAGTTGTAGAGCTGCTGGAACAGTTGGCTGAGGAACAGCGGCGCGGCGAAGCGCAGGATCACACCCCGGACGTCGCCCTTGGTCAGGTCTTGTGTTTGTGCAGACATATCCGCGCCCCTCCTCATGCCCGTTTTGCTCCCATGTCAAGCAAATCCCCCGAAACCGGACGGTTTCGGGGGATTTCTCTGGCGCAGTGGGAGGGATTCGAACCCTCGGGCCGCTTTTGGCGACCACACGATTTCCAGTCGTGCTCGTTATGACCACTTCGATACCACTGCATATCGTTGCGCTCAACAGCGAATGCTATTATATGCGAAGCCGGAACGGAAGTCAAGCCTTAATTTACAAAAAAGAGACGCTTTCGCGCCTCTTTTTTGCGTTACATGCCGTGCGTCAGGTCGTACCAGGCGGAGTCCATGGCGTTACCCATCCGCTGTAAGGCTTTGCCCACATCGGTTTTCATGGTGCCCTGCCGGGACATGACAATGGCGCCGACTGCCGCGCCGGCGACCATGCCGGCGCCCATGCCGCGTAAAAATGCAGCGCGCTTCATATTCGATCACACTCCTTCGTCCACGAAAAGAGTATGCCCGCTTTGCGCCAAACCATACACCGGTTGCCAAAATGAAACGCTTCCATTATAATGAAGAAAAACAGACAGAGAGGATCGCGACATGACCACTGTTTATCTCATCCGCCACGCGGAGGCGGAGGGCAACCTGTACCGCCGCTGCCACGGGCACTATGACAGCACCATCACCGACAACGGCTACCGCCAGATCGCGGCGCTGGCGAAGCGCTTTGAGCACGAGCACATTGACGCGGCGTATTCCAGCGACCTGACCCGCACCCAGACCACCGCGCTTGCCATCACCCGCCCCCACGGGTTGACGCTTCGTCTGGAGCCGCGCCTGCGGGAGGTGGGCGTCGGCGTGTGGGAGGACCGCACCTGGACGTACCTCACCAAATTCGATCGCGCGCAGATGGTGAACTTCAACACCGACTCCGGCAACTGGCGCGCCGAGGGCGCGGAGACTATGGCGCAGGTGCGCGACCGGATGCTCGCGGCGCTGCGTGACATTATCGCGGCGCACCCCTACGATACCGTCGCGCTGTTTTCACATGGCATGGCGCTCCGGCTGCTGGTGGGCGCATTGAAGGGGCTTAGCATTGCCGAGATCGATAAAACCGGACATGGCGAGAACACCTCCGTCACCAGGCTGGAGGCGGACGAGAGCGGCATCCGTGTGGTCTACGCTACCGACGCCTCGCACCTTCCCGAAGAGCTGACCACGCTGCACAAGCAGCTGTGGACCAAGACGCCGGGCGGATTGGAGCCGGGCGTGTGGTTCGCGCCGGACGGGGAGACTGTCGGTCGCTTCTGTGTGATGCAGGACGACGAGACCGTCGGCGCGGTGGCAGTGGGCGCGCCGCAGGACGGCGTGGCGGCGATCGAGGAATTCTGGCTGGACGAGACCGCGCGGCACCGCAATCTGGGCGTCCGGCTGGTGGGGCAGGCGATCGCCTGTGCCCGCACGCTGGGCTGCGACACACTGCAAGCGGCGCTGCCGCGCAGCGACGCGCACGCGCTGGAATGCGCCATGCGCTACGGCTTCACCGCGGTGCGCGGATTGCCGCGAGCGGTGGTGCTGGAAAAATATTTCGGCAAGGATGAGGCGTATCGGATCGCCAGATTCGACGAGGCAATGCGGGCATAAAAAAGTGACGGCGTGAGCCGTCACTTTTTTCATCAGAACGAAACCAGTTCTTCCTTCGGCTTCTCGCAGGGCTTCACGTCCTCGACGTAGAGGATCGGACCGTCCCCCTGATAGGCCTCGAAGTATTCCTTTTTGCACACGGCGGTCACGTCGAGCCAGTCGCGGTTCTTGAACCGCGCCAGCGCGTCGCCGCGGGCGACCACGCCGAGGAACTGCGTGTCGTTGGCGCAGCAGACCATGGCGAAGCGGCCGGGGACGTAGGTGCCGGGGTACTTTTTCGAGTGGCACATGATCATCTTCATGCGCACGCGCTTGCCGTCGTAGTGCTCCGGGTGATCCATCGCGTCCACATACCAGACGCCGAAGTCCTCGTCGGGAATGTCGATCGGCTCCTGCGTTACATCAAACGGGCACTCGTCGCCGGTGAGATAGTTCTCGGTGTTGCCGTCCTCGAAGTCGATGAACATGTCCGCGCGGCGGTTCACCATGCGCAGGTTGCGCTTGCGCAGCTGCTCCGCCACATCGGGGGTGCAGCGGTTGAACACCAGCATGTCGGCGTTCTTGATCTTCTCCATCATCAGCTGACCCATGTTGCGGGACATGACGTCGAAGCTGGGACCGTACACAAAGGTCATGATCTGGTACAGAATCCAGTTGGCGGGCAGCTCGTTGAACTGCTCAAAGGGCCACATGCCGTTGTACTCAATGAGCACCTGCCGGGGATGGTGCTTCTTCTCCAGCTTTTTGAGGTTCTCCTTGGTGAACTGCTCCGGGTCGTCGATCATCTCGACGGTGACGTTCTGCATGGCGTCAACGTCGTATTCCTCGTCGCCCTCCTCGCAGCAGAGGAGCAGCGTCTTGTCCTGCTTGGCGAAGCCGTCCTGCAAAATGCCGTTGATGAAATTCGTCTTGCCGCCGTCCAGAAAACCGGTGACGGCGTAAACAGGGATATCCATGGTTTAGACTCCAAACAATTCTTTCAGTTTTTCTTCCTTCAGTTCCGCGCCGATGACGCACAGACGACCCGTGACGTCCGCCGTACCCTCGCGCACCTCGTGCTCCTCCGGGACGTAGTCGAAGTGCAGCCACTTGCCGTCGCCGCCGTTGACGATGCCCTTGCAGCGGACGATCTTGCCGTATTCGCCGGAATCCAGCGCGGTGAGGATACGCTCCAGCTCGCCGGCGGGGAAGGACTTCGGCGTCTCCACGCCCCAGTCGGTGAACACCTCGTCGGCGTCGTGCCCGTGGTGATGATGATGGTGGTGATGACCGTGCTCGTCATGCTCCTCGTGGTCATGGTGGTGATGCTCGTGCTCCTCATCATGGTCGTGATGATGGTGATGATGCTCGTGCTCATCTTCGTCGTCGTGATGGTGGCAGCAGTGCTCGGACGGATCGAAGGCGCGGAGCATTTCGGCGGCTTCGGCGGGGGTCTTCGCCTCAGCCTCGATCTTCGCCGCCAGCTCCTCAAGGGCTTCCTTCATCTTGCCGTGATGGTGCTCATGGTCGTGATGATGGCAGCAGCAATCGGGATCGTCGCACTCGTCATCGTCGAACTCCTCATGCTCCATGATCTCCTTCAGCTCGTGGATGAAGTCCGCGCTGGTGCGCTCCATGGACGCGAGAATCTGCTTGCCGTCCACCTGCTCCCACGGGGTCGTGATGATGGTGGCGGTGGCGTTGTGCTCGCGCAGCAGCGCGACGGCGGCGCTGATCTTCTCCTCGCTGAGCTTGCCCGTGCGGGAGAGGATGATGCAGCCCGCGTGCTCGACCTGGTTGTTGAAGAACTCGCCGAAGTTCTTCATATACACCTTGCACTTGCTCGCGTCGGCGACGGTGATGAAGCTGTTGAGAACGATCTCCTTGTCCTCCTTCGCCACGTCCTCCACCGCGCGGATCACGTCGGAAAGCTTGCCCACGCCGCTCGGCTCGATGACGATGCGGTCGGGGTTGTACTTCGCCTGCACGTCCTTGAGCGCCTCACCGAAGTCGCCCACCAGCGAGCAGCAGATGCAGCCGCTGGACATTTCACTGATCTGCACGCCGGTACCCTGCAAAAAGCCGCCGTCGATGCTGATTTCGCCGAACTCGTTTTCGATCAGGACGATCTTCTCGCCCTGATAAGCCTCCTCCAGCAGCTTTTTGATGAGCGTGGTCTTGCCTGCGCCCAGAAAGCCGGAGATGATATCAATTTTTGCCATGTTGTTCGCTCCCTTTGTTCTTTCATTTGAAACAGCAGACGTATTGTACTCTGCTGAATTTGATTTTGCAAGTGGTTCGCAAATTGTTTACAAATTTTCTTTTCTCCCGCGCCTTGCCCGCTTGTAAAGCTCCTCGGTGGCGAGCCGCGCCTTGGCGACGGGAACGCCGGCGTTCGGGAAGCAGTAATACTGCGCCTCGGCGTCGCCAATGCAGATCATGTCCCCCAGCTCGTACCAGTAGTAGTCGGCGTAGAGGCTGTAGCACTGCTTCGCGGGACGTGTGAAGTGCAGCCTGCCGCCGCAGCCGCGGAGCGTGAAGCCGTCCGCGTCGTGTACCAGCCGCCCGGAGCCGACCTTGTAGATCGCCTTGAAGTCCACCAGCATGCCGATGTCCACCTCGGCGTCGAGACGGTACGTCCCCGCTTCGATCTCACGGCGCACCTCCTCACGCTCCCACGCGTACCAGTCGGGGATGTGGGGGAACTCGGTTTCGCCGTCGAGGGCGCACAGCCGCCCCAGCGCGTCCAGCTCGTATGCTTTCCCGCAGCGGCGGCAGACGAGGCGCGTGCCCTTGCCCTCGGTCTCGCCCTCCGCGCCGCAGTGGGCGCACTTGTAGAGGATGCGGTGCAGCCCGTCGGCGCGGAACGGCTCGTTGATTTCAATATGGTTTTCCTCCTGCCAGGTGAAGTTGTCGAAGGAGAACATTCCGTCGAGGATGGCGTCCAGCTCCGCCACGGATTTTTCCGCGATCTCCTGCCGCGTCAGCAGCCCGCGCACGGTGGCGGACACGGCAACGTCTCGTTTTTGCAGGCAGTTGTAGAGCGGGTCGCGGGCGAACGCGCCCTCGGTCAGCACGCCCACCACCGGTACGTCCAGCCGCTTGAGCATGACGCCTAACCTGCGGGGCAGCGGCGTGGCGCGACCGTCGAAGCTGTAGCTCGCCTCAGGATAGAGCAGGACGCTGCAACGCTCCTCCCGCAGCGCGTGGCGCATGTCGGCGATCAGGGACACGTCGGTGACGAATTTGTTCGTCGGGATGCAGCCGATGCCGCGCATCACGCCCTCCTTGCCCACAAAGCCGTCGGAGGTGCAGACGATGCAGTAGGGCTTCTTGCGAAAGACCTCCGCCGCGATCTCCAGATCGATGAAGCTGGAGTGGTTCATCAAAATGAGATACGGTCCGTCGCCCACGGCGTCCATGCGCTCGGTCCGGTAGGTGAAGCGCGCGCTTTTCAGGTCGCCCGCCGTGGCGAGGCGAAACGTGGCGCGCAGCAGGGGATTGGGACGCTGCGGCGGCTTGTGCGCGGGGTGGGGCAGGCGCAGCACCTCCTCGTAGGGCAGCGTTTTGGTTTTGATCTTCATAGAAACCATCCTCACAGGCTTGGATTTTCGTCCATCATACTATATCCCGCGGCGGCGGGCAAGCAAAAAGAAGAAAAAATGAAAAATAGCCTTGACAAAACGCCCAGTATCTGCTAATCTAAATGAGCTGTGGAAATGCTGGTATAGCTCAGTTGGTAGAGCAGCTGATTTGTAATCAGCAGGTCGGGGGTTCGAGTCCGTCTACCAGCTCCATCACCTCTTTGTGCAGCGAATTGAATAGGGGGGAATTCCCGAGTGGCCAAAGGGGGCAGACTGTAAATCTGTTGTCAGTGACTTCGGTGGTTCGAATCCACCTTCCCCCACCAAAAAGGATTGCTATTTTACAAAAGTAGCAATCCTTTTTAAAACTCATGGACTCTGGCGCAAAAGAAATTTGCAATGACGGGAGCGATGCGGCATGAATATCATCAACGCAATTTATAATCTTGTGAAGAATCCCGTTGTTGATGTTTTGTCTTACTATTCCGGCAAGAATCGTGCCAACAATCTGGGGGACGCCTTCTATGTATATGAAAGCGACGACAGCAAAGCGTTTCAGTTTATGTGCGTGATCAACGAAGAAAAATGGAATACGTTTGATAATACGGAACTGATTACATCATTGGACGCACCAAACTTTTTGATAAAAGACGTCAGGATCAAAAACCCGGATGACTTTCAGTTGATTTATCAGGATGTCAACAACGCGTACAAAATGATAGGAAACGCGGTTCCGGTGAACCTCGCGTATGAGATTGCGACCGCGATTGCGGTCCAAATCCGATAAAGGGAGCCCTTGCCGGAATAAGGACGCCATACATCGACCGATACACACTATTTATATAAAGGAGCGCGCTCATGCTTCACAAAGCCCTGCAAAACCGGTGGACCAGACTGATCATCGGCATCATCGGCACATTCATCAACGCCTTCGGCGTCAACTACTTCATCGTCCCGATGGGACTGTTCAGCGGCGGCATCCTCGGCGTCAGCCAGCTGCTGCGCACGTTTATCGCCAGCCGCGTCGCGCTGCCCGCGGGGGTGGACATCGCCGGAGCGCTGTATCTGCTGCTGAACCTTCCGCTCATCCTGCTGGCATGGAAGGCGCTGGGGCGCGTGTTTGTGGTGCGGACGCTGATCTGCACGCTCAGCTCGTCGTTTTTCTACAGCATCCTGACCTCGCCGGCGACACCGATTCTCGAAGAGCGCATCGCCTGCTGTCTCGTCGGCGGCATCATCGGCGGCTTCGGTCTGGGACTGACGCTCACGAGCGGCTGCTCCAGCGGCGGTCTGGACATCCTCGGACTCTGGCTCACCAAGCGGGGCAGCCATTTCACCGTGGGGCGCTTCTCCGTCAGCTTCAACGCTGTGCTGTATTCCATCTGCGCGATCGTTTTCAACGTGCAGACGGCGCTCTACTCCGTGATCTACAACGTGATCTCCTCCTTCATGGTGGATCGTGCGCATCAGCAGGGGATCACCGTGCAGCTGATGATCTTCACCCGCGACGAGGACCCTGAACTGCCCCAGCACATCATGCGCGAGCTCAACCGCGGCGTGACCTACTGGGAGGGCATGGGCGCCTACACCGGCAAGCCCATCCGCGTGATGTGCGTCGCGGTGTCCAAGTTCGAGGTGGAGGATCTGCGCCGCATCGTCACCGAGCTGGACCCCCACGCGTTCTTCATCGTGCAGGAGGGCGTGCGCATCGAGGGCAATTTCATTCGCAAAATCGGATAACAGTATCGCAAAAGCCCCGCGCGAACCCGCGCGGGGCTTGCTTTTTGCGTTTGGTTGTGCTACCATGCATCTGATTGTTTTCAACCAAAATTATGCATAAGGGGATCAGTGGATGTTTACAGACAATTACTTTAACCGCCTCAATCTCCCGCAGGATGTGCATGACGCGCTCGCCAAGTGCCGCGTCATCGCCTACGCCGAGACCCACGAGGAGTTGGAGGAGATGGTCTACGGGCCGACCCGCACCTCCCGCTACGACGTGCAGTACATGATCGAGGGTCGCATGAACAAGGAGGCTGAGGTCGTGCGCTGCAAGAACGGCTGCGCCGCCAACTTCATGGAGGACTACATGCGCCGCCGCGACCCGAACACCATGACCATCGGCGACGACCTGCCCACGGACAAGCCCCGCTTCAAGGACCGCTTCGGCTACGACTTCTCCAAGCTCCGCGCCGAGACGCTGGAGTGGCTGTCCCAGCAGATGATCCTGCTGCTGCCCTTCACCGCGGGCGACCGCGTCCACGGCAGTCCGAGCCTTCTGGTCTGCCCCATCAACGCGACGTTCTTCGCGCTTGCCCTCGCCAACATGCAGGGCTTCGTGAGCATCATGGACATCCCGGAGAACTACACCCCGCGCTCCATCATCTACGTCGCGCCGCCCTTCCGCCAGACCCATTTCGAGGGCAAGCAGATCGTGGTGCACAACCGCAGCAAGGAGCTTCACGAGGTCTTTTCCTACAATCTCTATCCCGGTCCCAGCGCCAAGAAGGGCGTGTTCTCCATTCTGCTCGACATCGGCGAGCAGGAGGGCTGGGTTTGCTGCCACGCCAGCGCGGCGATGCTGGAGACCCCGTACGAGAACGAGGTCGTGTTCATGCACGAGGGCGCGTCCGGCGGCGGCAAGAGCGAGATGCTGGAGGATTTCCACCGCGAGGAGGAAAACCGCGTCCTGATCGGCACCAGCACGGAGACCGGCGAGAAGTATTACATCACCGTTCGCGAGAGCTGCAAAATCTATCCCATCGCGGACGACATGGCGTGCGCCTACAAGGACATGCAGGACCCCGAAAGCGGCAAGCTCACCATCGTGGACGCCGAGGACGGCTGGTTCCTGCGCATGGATGGCGACAATGCTTACGGCGACAATCCGCCGTATGAAAAGGTGTCCATCCACCCGCCCAAGCCCCTGTCGTTCTTCAACATCGAGGGCAACGCCGGCGCGACGGCGCTCATCTGGGAGCATACCATCGAGTCCAACGGCAAGCCCAACACCAACCCGCGCGTCATCATCCCGCGCACGATGATCGACAACATCGTGCCCGACGACCGCCCCATGGAGGTGGACGTGCGCTCGTTCGGCGTGCGCATGCCGCCCAGCAGCGCCGCCAATCCCAACTACGGCGTCATGGGCATGCTGCAAATCATCCCGCAGTCGCTGGCGTGGGTGTGGCGCCTGGTGTCGCCGCGCGGCTTCAACAACCCCAGCATCGCGGATACCGCCGCGGGCAGCGGCTTGAAGGCGGAGGGCGTCGGCTCCTATTGGCCGTTCGCCACGGGCAAGAAGGTCACGCAGGCGAACCTGCTGCTCGATCAGATCATGGCGGCGCCGAACACCCTCAACGTCCTGATCCCGAACCAGCACATCGGCGTGTACCGCATCGGCTTCGCCGGCGAGTGGCTCAGCCGCGAGTATCTGGCGCGGCACCTCGGCACCGTCCGCGCCAAGCACCTCGTCCCCGCCCGCTGCCCGATCTTCGGCTACGGTCTCGACGAGATGAAGCTGGACGGACAATACATCCGCCAGACCTTCCTGCGCCCGGAGACCCAGTCCCGCCTCGGCACGGAGGGCTATGACGCCGGCGCGAAGATTTTGACCGACTTCATCAAGGACGAGGTCAGGCAGTTCCTCACCGACGATCTCAGCCCGCTGGGCCGCCAGATCATCGAGTGCGTCCTCAAGGACGGCACGCTGGAGGACTATCTGGCGCTCACGCCGATGAAGCTGAAATAAGAACGATTCTCTTGAAACCGTTTCTTCCTTTTTCTTGAAAAGGAAGAAATGGTTTCAAACTTCCGTAGAAGGAAAAGCGCCTTTGGGGGAAGATTTCATGTGATTGAGAGAATGGGTTCCCCCTACGATTCGCTGTTTGACGTTCGGAATTTGAAGATGCGCCCCTTGCGGCAAACAGAGGATGAATCGTCAGCCTGTTAAATCCCAAGGTCGGGTAAGGGGGTGCATGGTCAATCTTTGAATGTCAAACAGCGTATCGACACACGAAACATCCCACCTTACCACCAAAAAGCCACCCCCAGAAAAAGGGGAATCCAAAACCGCAAGGTTTTGGCGGCCTTTTGGTGACTTTTCCGGCGGCGGAAAAGTCACTCCGCCCGCAGGCGGAAACTCCCAAAATGCGAGGCTACCATGGAACAACACACCCTCAAAGTCATCGCCCATATCCAGAGCGACTTCAAAACCAAATTCGGCGTGCCGCGGCAGAGCGGGCTGGTGCCGGAGCTGACGGGGCGCGTCGTCTTCGAGCCGGAGTACCGCAACGCCGACGCGCTGCGCGGCATCGAGGGCTTCGACCGGCTGTGGCTCATCTGGCAGTTTTCGGAATCCGTGCTGGACGAGTGGCGGCCGACGGTGCGCCCGCCGCGGCTTGGCGGGAACGCCCGCATGGGCGTGTTCGCCACGCGCTCGCCGTTTCGCCCGAACCCGCTGGGGCTTTCCTGCGTGGCGCTGGACGCGGTGGAGTGGAACGCGAGCGACGGTCCCGCGCTGCGCATCCGAGGCGCCGACCTGATGGACGGGACGCCCATCTACGACGTGAAGCCCTATGTGCCCTACGCCGACGCGTTCCCCGACGCGCGGGGCGGCTTTGCCGCCGCGCCGCCGGAGACGGTGACGGTGGAGTGTCCGCCGGAGCTGCTCGCCCGTGTGGACGAGAGCAGGCGCGACGCGCTGCTGGGCGTGCTGGCGCACGACCCGCGCCCGCGCTATCAGGATGACCCGGCGCGGGAATACGGCATGGCGTTCGGCGGGTACGAGGTCCGGTTCCGCGCGGCGGACGGCGTGCTGACCGTCACGGATATCACAAAAAGCTGAAACAAAGCGGGGGAGCGGTTGCGCTTCCCCGCTTTTTGTGATACCATCAGAACAATAATGATTGGGAGGCGGCTATGCGTCAACACATCGACCTCAACCGCGGCTGGGAGTTCACCGAACACTTTGCGGATTTCAGCGATCCGGTCACCGTCTCGCTGCCTCACACCTGCCGCGAGACGCCCTATGATTACTTTGACGAGAGCGCGTATCAGATGGTCTGCGGCTACCGCAAACGCATCGCCGCGCCGGACGAGTGGGCGGGCAAGCGCGTATTTCTCTGCGTCGGCGCGGCAGGGCATCGCGCGGAGGTGTTCGCCGACGGCGTGAAGCTCTGCGAGCACCGCTGCGGCTACACGGCGTTTCGCGTGGAGCTGACGGACGCGCTGAGGATCGGGGAAGAGACGGAGCTTACGATCAAGGTCGACTCCCGCGAGAGCCAGAACATCCCGCCGTTCGGCTACGTCATCGACTATATGACCTACGGCGGACTGTACCGCGAGGTGTGGCTGGAGGTCGTGGAGCAGACTTATCTCGACGATGTGTTCGCGCGCGGCGCGGCGAACGGTGTGCTGCACGGCACGGCGACGCTCGGCGGCGAGACGCGCGAGGGACTCACCCTGCGTCAGCGGGTGGAGGACAGCGGCAAGACCACGGTGGTCGCCGGCGCGGAGACCGAGTTCTCCCTCTACGTCCCTGACGCGAAGCGCTGGGACATTGACGCGCCCAACCTCTATACGCTGGTCACAGAGCTGTGGGACGGCGACGCGCTGCTTGACCGCGTGGAGACGCGCTTCGGCTTCCGCGAGACGGAGTGGCGCGCCGACGGGTTCTATCTGAACGGCTGCAAGGTCAAGCTGCGCGGTCTCAACCGCCACCAGAGTTACCCCTATGTGGGCTACGCCATGCCGCGCTCGATGCAGCGGCTCGACGCGGAGATTCTCAAAAACGAGCTGGGCTGCAACGCCGTGCGCACGTCGCACTATCCCCAGTCGCAGCACTTTATCGACCGCTGCGACGAGCTGGGATTGCTGGTCTTCACGGAAATCCCCGGCTGGCAGCACCTCGGCGACGAGGCGTGGAAGGAACAGGCGCTGCGCAACACGGAGGACATGGTGCGCCAGTACCGCAACCACCCGTCCATCATCCTCTGGGGCGTGCGCGTCAACGAGTCGCAGGACGATGACGCGCTCTATACCCGCACCAACGCCGCGGCGCACGCGCTCGACCCGACGCGTCCCACCGGCGGCGTGCGCTACCTCAAAAAGAGCAGCTTTTTGGAGGACGTTTACACCTACAACGACTTCCTCCACGACGGCGTGGAGAAGGGGTGCAGCGAGAAGAAGGACGTCACGCCGGACGGAAGCCGCCCCTATCTCATCAGTGAGTACAACGGGCACATGTTCCCCACCAAGACCTACGACAGCGAGGCGCACCGTCTGGAGCACGCCCTGCGCCACGCCAACGTGCTGGACGCGGTGGCGGCGCAGGAGGATATCGCGGGCAGCTTCGGCTGGTGCATGTTCGACTACAACACCCACCGCGACTTCGGCAGCGGCGACCGAATCTGCTACCACGGCGTGCTGGACATGTACCGCAACCCCAAGCTGGCGGCGGCGGTCTACGCCGCGCAGCGGGAGACGCCGCTGCTGGAGGTCAGCTCCGCCTTTGACATCGGCGAGCAGCCCGCGAGCAACCGCGGCCGCGTGCTGGCGTTCACCAACGCCGACGAGGTGCGGATGTACAAAAACGGGCGCTTCATCCGCGCGTACACCCACGCGGACAGCCCCTATAAGAATATGCCGAACCCGCCCATCGAGATCGACGATTTCATCGGCGACCAGATCGCGGAGGGCGAAGGCTTCGCGCCGCAGCAGGCGCGGCTGGTGACGGACATCCTCAACTACGCCGCGCGCTTCGGCATGAACCGCCTGCCGCCGCCGGTCATGGCGAAGGCGGGGCTGCTGATGGCGCGGTATCACATGAGCTTTGACGACGCCTATCAGCTCTACGGCAAGTATGTGAGCAACTGGGGCGCGCAGGCGATGGAGTTCCGCTTTGAAGCCTACCGGAACGGCGAGCTGGTGGACACCCTGACCCGCGCCGCGGTGACGGAGCGGCGCCTGCGCGTGACCGTCAGCCATACCGCGCTCACCGAGGGCGCGACCTACGACGTGGCGGCGATCCGTCTCGCGGCGGTGGATCAGAACGGCGGCGTGCTGCATTTCGCGCAGGAGCCGGTGACCCTCGCCGCCGAGGGCGCCATTGAGATCGTCGGTCCGAAGACCGCCATGCTGCGCGGCGGGCTAGGCGGAACGTACGTCAAGACCACGGGCAAAACCGGCAAAGCGGCGCTGACGCTCGCGCTTCAGGGCGCGGAGCCGGTCAGAATAGAATTTACCATCGGAGGGGAAGCATGATGCAGGACAGATCCAGAACCATTTTCGGCAACGCCATTGCCCCGAAGGACTATGAAAAGGCGCTTGCCTCCAAGGCAAAATTCGCCAAAAAATACGGTGACGACTCCGCGGCGAACTACCCGGTGAAGCTGGTGAACAACCGCTGTCTCTACGGTCCGCTGGGCGTGCGGGATATCCGCGTGGCGGAGGGAACGGGCGACGGCGCGTTCGACACGCAAAAGGGCGTCATCGTCGGCAACATCCGCATGGGCTTCGGTCACTACCGCATTTCCATCGCCATGGCGAGCGCAGCGCACGCGCTGGGTTACACGCCGTACTGGATGGACCTCAACAGCTACCCGGAGACCACCTGCACCAAGGTCATCGGCGCGCAAAACGACCTGTACTCCATGGGCTCGCGCATTTCGCAGAAGTCCAAGGCGTTCAACAAGGTGGTGTGGGAGCCGATGAACTACGAGGGCTTCCGCAAGCTCAGCTACAATTCCTCCGACCAGAAGAACGCGGAGCTGATGGCGAGTGTGTTCGCCAACGTCCCCAAGGAGTTGCCCCTCATCGGCACCCACGTCTGGCCGGCGCAGGCGGCGCTGCACGCGGGCATGAAGTACGTCGTCAACGCCATTCCCGACAACTGGCCCATGGCGCTGCACCTCGCCGAGGGCAGCGTGCACACCGTGCAGACCCATCAGGCGTACATGGGCTACCGCATTTTGAACGGCATGCAGGGCAAGGACGTTTTGAAGCCCATGCCCGCCGACAGCCTGGTTTACACCGGGCACTACGTCGATCATGAGCTGGTGGCGAATCTGGAACGCGACTGCGAAGCGCGGATGAGCCGCAAAAAGGACGGAAAGCCCATGCGCTTCCTGCTGACCATCGGCGGCGCGGGCGCGCAGCGGGAGCTGTTCGCCGCGGTCATCGAGCATCTGCTGCCCGCCGTCCGCGCGGGACGCGCGGCGCTCTACGTCAACGTGGGCGACTACCGCAAGGTGTGGGACCAGCTTGTCAAGCGGGTGGCAGGTCTCAGGGAATTGTCCACAGAGCACTTCGACAACTGGCCGGAGACGCTGCGCTTCGCGGAGGACGCGCTGGAGGGCGACGTCACCGGCGTCCACGCGTTCTACCACCAGAACATCTTCGAGGCGGTGTACTGCACCAACCTTCTCATGCGCTCGTGCGACGTGCTGGCGACCAAGCCCAGTGAGCTGGCGTTCTACCCGGTGCCGAAGCTGTTCTTAAAGCGCATCGGCGGGCATGAGAAGTGGGGCGCGATCCACTCCGCCGAGCTGGGCGACGGCACGCTGGAGTGCGAGGATATCCCGCACACGCTGCAAATGCTCGACCTCCTGCTGGACGAGGAGACCCTGTTCGCGGAGATGATCCGCTCGATTCTGGTGAACAAGACCGCCGGCGTCTACGACGGCGCGTACAACGTGGTAAAACTGGCAATGGGACTGAAAGAGAAGGAGTAACAGTATCATGGAACAGAAACAGAAATTGACCGGCTGGGCGAAGTTTTCCTACGCCCTCGGCGCGGTGGGCAAGGATATGGTCTACATGCTCTCCGCCAGCTACGTCCTGTATTATTTTCAGGACATCATGGGCGTCAGCGCCATCGCCATGGGAACCATCCTGCTCATTGCCCGCGTGTTTGACGCGTTCAACGACCCCATCATGGGCGTCATCGTTGCCAAGACCAAGACCCGCTGGGGCAAGTTCCGCCCGTGGCTGCTCATCGGCACGCTGACCAACGCCGTCGTGCTGTACCTGATGTTCGCCGCGCCGCCCACGCTCGACGCCGCGGGGTTGACCGCCTACGCCGCCGTGACCTACATCCTCTGGGGCGTGACGTACACGATGATGGATATTCCCTACTGGTCGATGATCCCCGCCTTCACTGAGGGCGGCAAGGAGCGCGAGGGGCTTACCACGCTGGCGAGAAGCGCCGCGGGCGTCGGCTCGGCGCTCATCACGGTCATCACCGTGCTCTCCGTGCAGGCGCTCGGCAACGCGTTCGGCGGCGCGAACGCCCGCGAGATCGAGATTCTCGGCTTCAAATACTTCGCCCTCGGCGTGGCGGTGCTGTTCGTGGCATTCACGCTCATCATGTGCGTGAGCGTCAAGGAGAAATCCACCGTGGAGATGGAAACCGTCTCCGTGGGCCAGATGTTCAAGGCGCTGCTCCAGAACGATCAGGCAATGGCGATCGTGCTGTCCATCGTCTGCACCAACGGCGCGCTGTACATCACCTCCAACCTCGTGCTGTACTTCTTCAAGTACGATTTCGGCGGTACGGCGTGGTACAATGACTACACCCTGTTCTCCACCTTCGGCGGCGGCATCCAGATTCTCTCCATGATGATCCTCTACCCGCTGCTGCGCCGCTGGTTCGACAACCGCAAAATCTTCTTCATCAGTATGGGCATGTGCGCTGCGGGCTACGCGGTGCTGCTGGCGCTCACGTTCACCAACATGACGAGCGTGTGGCTGCTGTTCATCCCCGGTTTCTTCATCTTCGCCACCAACGGCATCAACGCCATCCTCACCACCGTGTTCCTCGCGAACACCGTCGATTACGGCGAGCTGAAGAACAACCGCCGCGACGAGTCCGTCATCTTCTCCATGCAGACCTTTGTCGTCAAGCTCGCCTCCGGCGTGGCGGCGTTCATCGCCTCCATCTGCCTCCAGATCAACCAGCTCTCCAACGCCGCGGTGTCCGAGGCGGACAAGGCGGTGGACTTCTCCGCCGCGGTCTCCGCCAGCGCCAAGCTGGGGCTGCGCATGACCATGACCGTTGCGCCCATCGCGCTGATCGTGTTCTCCTTCTTCTGGTTCAAGAAGAAGTACATCCTTACCGATGAGAAGGTGGAGGAGATCGCCGCCAAGGTCAAGCTGCTGCACAAGGAGAAGGCATGATTCACAACATCATCTTTGACATGGGCAATGTGCTGCTGCGCTTCGAGCCGAACGTGTTCATGGAGCGCATCGGCGTGGCGAGGGAGGACCGCGCTCTGCTCTGGCGGGAGGTCTATCACTCCCGCGAGTGGGTGCAGATGGATCACGGCACCCTGGCGGAGGCGGACGCGGCGAAGATCATCGCCGACCGCGTGCCGGAGCGCCTGCGCGAGACGGTACGCAAGCTTGTCGTGGAGTGGGACCGCCCCATCCTGCCCGTGGAGGGTATGGCGGAACTGGCGGGGGAGCTCAAGGGCATGGGTTACAAGCTCTACCTGCTCTCCAACGCGGGGCTGCGCCAGCATGACTACTGGCCCCGCGTCCCCGGCAGTGAGCTGTTTAACGGCAAGCTGATCTCCGCCGACGTGCGGCTGCTCAAGCCGGATTACGCCATCTATCGTTTGCTGTGCGAGAAGTTCTCCCTCGATCCGGCGGAGTGCTTCTTCATCGACGACAACCCCGGCAATATAGAAGCCGCCTACTGCTGCGGCATCAACGGAGCGGTGTTCCATGACGACATGAGCGTCCTGCGCCGCGACCTGAATGCCGCCGGCATACCAGTCAAGCCGTAATCGAGAAGCGCCGCCCGCGGGCGGCGCTTTTTCGCGCGCTCAAAAAATCTCACAAAACCTATTGACAACATAGGATTTATAGGTTATACTGACGCCATCATTTCGAAAGGAAGCAATCGTTATGGCGAACATCTACACCTCCGCCGATCAGCTGATCGGCAACACTCCGCTGCTGGAGCTCAAGCGCATCGAACGCGAAGAAGGCTTGCAGGCGACGATCCTCGCCAAGCTCGAATATTTCAATCCCGCCGGCTCCGTCAAGGACCGCATCGGCAAGGCGATGATCGACGACGCCGAGCGAAGCGGCAGGCTGAAGCCCGGCGCAACCATCATCGAGCCGACCTCCGGCAACACAGGCATCGGTCTTGCCGCCGTCGCCGCCGCGCGGGGCTATCGCATCATCATCGTCATGCCGGAGACCATGTCCGTGGAGCGCCGCCAGCTTATGCGCGCCTACGGCGCGGAGCTGGAGCTTACCGAGGGCGCGAAGGGTATGAAGGGCGCCATCGAGAAGGCGGAGCAGCTGGCGAAGGAGATTCCCCACAGCTTTGTGGCGGGGCAGTTTGTCAATCCCGCCAACCCACAGGCACACTACGAGACCACCGGCCCGGAAATCTGGCGCGACACCGACGGCAAGGTCGACATTTTCGTCTCCGGCGTCGGCACCGGCGGCACGCTGACCGGCACGGGAAGGTACCTGCGCGAGCAGAATCCCGGCGTACAGCTTGTCGCCGTGGAACCGGCGGACTCCCCGGTGCTGAGCGAGGGCAGGGCGGGTTCGCACAAGATTCAGGGCATCGGCGCGGGCTTCGTGCCGGAGGTGCTGGACACCAAGCTCTACGACGAGGTCGTCACCGTCACGAACGAGGACGCCTTTGCCACGGGCAAACGCATCGGCCGCAGCGAGGGCGTGCTGGTGGGCATCAGCTCCGGCGCGGCGGTCTGGGCGGCGATTGAGCTGGCGAAACGACCGGAGAATAAGGGCAAGACCATCGTGGTGCTGCTGCCCGACACCGGCGACCGGTATCTGTCCACGCCGATGTTCGCGGACTAAGAAAAAAAGAGGAATCGCGTTGCGATTCCTCTTTTTTGCTTGTGTGCTTAGTAGCTGCCCAGGTCCGCCGCCTTGTCGGCGTTCTCGGTCGCGCCGAACTCGTAGTCGTTGCCGGGAAGGATGGCGTTGAGCAGCACGCCCGCCAGCGCCGCGATGGCGAGACCGGTGAGGGTCACCGCCGCGTCGCCGATCATGAACGTGAGACCGCCGGTGGAGCTGAAGCCCAGACCGCTGACGAACATCACCGCCGCGATGATGAGGTTGCGGGACTTGGTGAGGTCGACGCGGTTCTCGACGATGTTGCGCACGCCCACCGCGGAGATCATGCCGTAGAGGATGAAGCTGACGCCGCCCACGATCGCCGCGGGGATGGAGTTCACCAGCGCGTCAAACTTCGGGGAGAAGGAGAGGATGATGGCGTAGATCGCCGCGAGACGGATGACGCGGGGGTCGTACACGCGGGAGAGCGCCAGCACGCCGGTATTCTCGCCGTAGGTGGTGTTCGCCGGACCGCCGAAGAAGCCGGCGAGCGCGGTGGCGAGACCGTCGCCGACGAGGGTGCGGTGCAGACCGGGATCAGAGATGAAGTTGTTGCCGGTGGTGGAGGAGATGGCGGACACGTCGCCGATGTGCTCCATCATGGCGGCGATGGCGATGGGCGCCATGACGAGGATGGAGGTGAGGTCGAACTTCGCGATGGTGATTTTCTGAAGACCGATCAGGCTCGCGTCATGCACGGCGGAGAAGTCCACCTGACCGAAGATCAGCGCGACGATATAGCTGACGACCACGCCGAGGAGGATCGGGATGATCTTGATCATGCCCTTGCCCCAGATGTTCGCGACGATGATGACCGCGATGGCGACCAGCGCGAGAGCCCAGTTGGTGCTGGCGTTGCCGATGGCGCTGCCCGCGAGGTTGAGTCCGATCATGATGATCATGGGGCCGGTGACGATGGGCGGGAAGTAGCGCATGACCTTCCACGCGCCGAGGACCTTGAAGAGCAGCGCGAGGACGAGGTACAGAAGACCCGCCACCACGATGCCGCCGAGGGCGTAGGCGAGCTTGTCGTCGGGACTCATGGTCGCGTACTTGCCGGCGTCGAGGTTCGCCACCGCCGCGAAGCCGCCGAGGTAGGCAAAGGACGAGCCGAGGAACGCGGGAACCTTGAACTTCGTGCAGACGTGGAACAGCAGCGTGCCGAGACCGGCGAAGAGCAGCGTGGTCTGGATGCTCAGCGGCAGACCGTAGCCCTGCACGAGGATGGGGACGAGCACCGTCGCGCCGAACATGGCGAAGAGGTGTTGAAGTCCGAGCACCAGCATCCGGGGCATGCCCAGTTCGCGGGCGTCGTAGATGGCTTCCTGTCCGAGTTGCTTTTTCATGTCATCTCTCCTTCTCTGTCAGTGGGTGGTTTGGGGTAAAAAAGAACGCCGGTAACATTACCGACGATAAGGAACCATATCAATATAAATAGAAACGGCAAGGGCGTGAAACAGCGACATGGCGTGAAGACGGGTCATGTGCGTACCTCCCTGCCGGATTTTTTCTAAGGATACTGGAAAGCGACTCAAATTGCAAGATGGGATTTTGCCCAAGAAACGGGGCGAATTTCGCACAAACTATGGACGGAACAGCCAAAATCGGAAATCGCGTCATAAAGTTAAACAATTCATCATACAATTTTTCAATAAGTATTGTGCATAATAAATAAATGTGCTATGCTGTACCCAACCTGGCGGATGTGTGCCGCCAAATATTAAGAATAGGAGTGTGTGGGAAAATGGAAAAGAAAAAAATGAGCCTGCCGATGCAGATCGTGATCGCCCTCATCGCCGGAATCGTACTCGGTCTGATCTGCTACTTCGTGGGGCTCGCGGACTTCACAGCCAGCTACCTCAAGCCCTTTGGCACGATTTTCGTCAATCTGCTCAAGTTCCTGGTCGTCCCAGTGGTGCTGCTCTCGATGATCGACGGCATCATCTCCATGGGCGACATGAGGAAGGTCGGCTCCGTCGGCTGGAAGACGGTGGCGTATTTCCTTGTGACCACCGCCATCGCCTGCATCATCGGTCTGGTGCTCGCCAACATCTTCAACGGCGCGGGCTTGTTCCCCGTGCTCCAGAAGGCAGCTGACGCCGAGTGGACGGGCAAAACCAGCCAGAACTTCATGGATACCCTCGTCGCCATGTTCCCCAGCAACATGTGGTCCGCCTTCGTCAACGCCGACATGCTGCAAGTCATCATCATCTCCCTGCTGCTCGGCGGAGGCATCCTCGCCGCGGGCGAGAAGGCGAACGTCGTCAAGAGCTTCGTCTCCAGCGCCTACGCCGTCATCGACAAGGTCATGACCTTCATCATCAGCCTCAGCCCCATCGGCGTGTTCGCCATGATGACCTGGGTCGTCGCCACGCAGGGACCGAACATCCTCGGCTCACTGGCGCTGGTGCTGCTGTGCGCCTACATCGGCTACCTCATCCACGCCGTTGTGGTGTACTCCTTCTCCGCCAAGGCGTTCGCCGGCGTCAGCCCGCTGGCGTTCTTCAAGGGCGCCGGCCCCGCGATGATCTTCGCGTTCACCTCCACGTCCTCCGCCGCGACGCTGCCGGTCTCCAAGGAGTGCGCGGATAAGCTGGGCGCGGAGGAGGATATCTCCTCCTTCGTCCTGCCGCTGGGCGCGACGGTCAACATGGACGGCACCGCCATCTATCAGTGCGTCGCCACCATCTTCCTCGCGACCTGCTCCGGTATCCACCTCACAATCGGGCAGATGGTCATTATCGTCGTCACCGCGACGCTGGCTTCCATCGGCACGGCGGGCACGCCGGGCGCGGGCATGATTATGCTTGCCATGGTGCTGACCGCCATGGGCATCGACGTCAACATGATCATGATTATCTACGGCGTCGACCGCCTGTTCGACATGGGGCGCACCTGCCTCAACGTCACCGGCGACATCTCCTGCGCCCTCTGCGTCACCAAGTGGGAGGGCGGCAAGATCCGTCCCAAGGCGTAAGCAGTCCCGACAAAAAGAACCGCTCGCATGAGCGGTTCTTTTTGTCACGCGCTTGTTACGTCGTGAACCCATTTGCCGGAGTGCAGGCGGAGCAGTCCCGGCACGAGCTTGAACGCAGACTCGGAGGTCATCGCCACGCACACGACCACCACCGGCGCGTCCAGCGCCAGCGCGGTGAGCGCGGTCAGCGGGATCGCGACACACCAGAGCGGGATGAGGTCGATGAGCAGTGACGCCCGCACGTCCCCGCCGGCGCGAAGCACGCCCACGATCACGACGGTGGCAAACGCCATCACCGGCGCCATGGCAGAGTAGCAGCACACGAGCGTCGAGCACAGACGCGCCGCAAGCGGCGAGAGGTGGAACAGCGGCAGCAGCGCGGGACGCACCGCGCCCCAGTAGAGCGCCTGCTCCGTGCCGCCAATCCCCACGCCGAGGCACAGCGCCACGAAGCACAGCGCCCTGCCGATGTCCTGCACGCCGTCGCGGTTGCCGCTGCCGACCTCCTTGCCGACGATCACACCCGCCGCCGCGGCGAGACCGAACACCGCCGCGACGATGACGCGGTCGATCGCGCCCGCCACGGTGTAGGCGGCGATGATATCGGTGCTGATGCGCATGTGACCCATGATGGCCGTGTACATCGAGGTGCCGAGTCCCCAAAGGGTCTCGTTCGTCAGCACCGGCGTGGAATACTTGATAAAGGAGCGCAGCATCGCTCCGCCGGGGCAGAGCACGCAGCGGGGAACCGGCGGCAGCCGCCGGTCGCGCAGCAGGTACACGACGCAGATCACCAGCTCCAGCACGCGGGCGGTGAGCGTCGCCGTCGCCGCGCCGACAATGCCGAGGGCGGGCGCGCCGAGTTTGCCGAAGATCAGAATGTAGTTCCCCAGCGTGTTGACGGCGGTGGAGGTCATGAACACCGCCATGCCGAACACCGGGTTTTCGGTGCTGCGCTGCATGCCGATGTAGATGGACGCCAGCGCGTCAAACCCATAGGATACGCCGACGATGCGCAGGTACGGCGCTGCCAGGGCAATGAGCCGCTGGTTGTCGGTGATCAGCCCTAAAATCCGCGCGGGCGCAAACGCGGTGAGCAGCGCAAAGAGGGACGCGATCCCCAGCGCGGCATACAGACCGATGCCCAGCACGCGGGAGATGGACGCGCGGTCGTTCTTGCCCCAGTATTGGCTGATGAGCACGCCGGAGCCGCTTTGCAATCCGAAGAGCAGCAACTGCATGATGAAGATCGGTGTGTTCGCCACCGTCACCGCGGACATTTCCTCGCTGCCCAGCAAGCCCACCATGAACGTGTCCATGAAGCCGAGGGAGGTGGTGATGAGGTTTTGCAGCACCACGGGCAAGGCGAGGAAGAACACTCGCTTATAAAAGCCGCGCGGCTGCTGTAAATACGAAAACCGCTTGCTCATAGCATCGGAAACCGCGTGTCGCGGTGGTTCTTGAGCGCCGACGCCAGCGCGTCAATGTCGCTCTTTTGCGTTTCCGGACCGAAGCTCACGCGCAGCACGCCCGCCTTGACCTTCTTCGGCAGGTTCATCGCCTCGTAGACGTGGCTCGCCTTGCCCCGGTGGCAGGCGCTGCCCGCGCTGATGCAGATGCCCTGCGCGCCCAGATCCTCCACCACGTTCGCCGACGGATAGCCCGCCAGCGAGATCGCGAGGACGTGCGGCGCGTTGCCGTTGCCGACCCGCGTTACGCCGTCGATGGCGAGAAGACGCTCCAGGGCGTATGCCTTGATTTCCGCCATGTGCGCGAGTGACGCTTCGAGGTTCGCGCCGCGCAGCTCCACCGCTTTGGCGAAGCCCGCGAGCTGCGCGGTCGCCTCCGTGCCGGAGCGCAGACCGTTTTCCTGTCCGCCGCCGGCAAGCAGGGGGCGCGGATTCCTGACCCGCTCACCGAGATAGAGCGCGCCCACGCCCTTCGGCGCGCCGATCTTATGACCGCTGATGGAGATGAGATCGGCGCCGAGCGTGTCCGCGCGGAAGGGAACCTTCAAAAAGCCCTGCACCGCGTCGGTGTGCAGCAGCGCCTTGGAATGGGCGGCGTTCAGCGTGTCTGCGATCTCCCGCAGTGGGAACACGCAGCCGGTCTCGTTGTTCACCAGCATGACGGACACCAGAACCGTGTCCGACCGCAGCGCCTCCGCCACCTGCGCGGCGGTGATATTGCCGCTCTTGTCGGGCTTTAAGTAAGTGATGCTATAGCCCTCCTGCTCCAACTGGCGGCAAGGCTCCAGCACCGCGCTGTGCTCCACGGCGGTGGTGATGATGTGCCTGCCCGCGTGCCGTCCCTGCCATGCGGCGAGGCGGATGGCGAAGTTGTCGCTCTCCGTGCCGCAGGAGGTGAAGACAAGGCGCGGCGCTTCACAGCCCAGCGCCCGCGCGACGGATTCGCGGCAGCGGGCGACAAGGGCTTTTGCTTCCCTGCCAATACCGTACTGCGAACTGGGGTTGCCGAACTGCTCCACCAGCGCGTTCCGCACCGCGTCCGCGACCTCGACCGGCACGGGTGTGGTGGCGGCGTGATCGAGGTAGATCATGCCTGCCCTCCGCCGGTGTAGGCGGCAAGCAGCGATTGCGCCTCGGCGTGACCCTGCTCCGCCGCGTCCCGCAGCCACAACAGCGCCGCGACCTTGTCGGCGGGCAGATCGCCCTGCCCGTCGTAAAGCAGTTGGAACAGCGCGAACTGCGCCCCCGCGCTGCCGCACTCCGCCGCGACGCGGAGCTGGCGCAGCGCTTCGTCGGTGTCGCCGGTCTTGTGGGCGGCGGAAAACGCCGCCGTCGCGTCGGCGACGGCGTCCTGCGCCTGTGCGCGGAGGATGGAGAGCGTCTGTCGCGCTTTCTCGTTGCCGTCGTGGAGGGACTGCGACGCCCAGTGGCAGGCGTCGGCGATGTCGGCGTCGGTGCCCTTGCCGAGGGCGCGGATCATGGCGTAGGTCAGCATTGCCTCGCGGTCACCGGACTCGGCGGTGCGGCGGTACCAGTACGCCGCCTTTTCGAGATCGCGCTCGACGCCGTTGCCGTTTTCGTAGAGCATGGCGACAAAGTGCTGGGATTTGACGTCGCCCGCCTCGGCGGCGCGGAGAAGGCGGGGCAGCGCCTCGCCGTACTTCTTTAAGTAAAAGAGCCGTAAGCCCTCGGTGTAGTCGATGGTCTGATCTGGCATGGTGCGTTCCTTTCTTTTGTGCTTGCATCTTTGGCAAAACAACAGTACAATTATATAAAAATCCAGAGATAAAAGCAAGAGGGAAGCCCTATGCGAATCGCAATCTGCACCTTGGGCTGCAAGGTGAACCAATATGAAACGCAAGCCATTGAGCAGGAGCTGCTGCGGCGCGGACACCGCCTGGTCGACTTTGAGGACGAAGCGGACGCCTACATCGTCAACACCTGCTCCGTGACCGCCGTCAGCGACAAGAAGTCGCGCCAGATGCTTCGCCGCGCCAGAACCCGCAACCCGGCGGCGGTCATCGCCGCCTGCGGCTGCTACGCCCAGACCCACCCCGACGACGTGGAGGCGCTGGCGGTGGACGTGCTCGCGGGCACCAACGACCGAGGAGGCTTCCTCGACCTCGTGGAAAAAGCGGCGGCGGAAAAGACGCGCCTCGTCCATCTGGACGACGCGCTGCACCGCCGCGAATTTGAGATTCTCCCCGCCGGCGGCATGGCGGCGCGTACCCGCGCCATGCTCAAGGTGGAGGATGGCTGCGTCAACTTCTGCTCGTACTGCATCATCCCCTTTGCCCGCGGACCGGTGCGCTCACTGCCCATGGCGGAGGCGGAGGCGCAGGTCAAAAAGCTCGCGGCGGAGGGTTACCGCGAAATCGTGCTCACCGGCATCGAGATATCCTCCTACGGGCGCGACCTGCCGGGGAACGTGGGGCTTATCGACCTCGTCGAGCTGGTGTGCCGCGCCGCGCCGGCGACGCGCGTGCGCCTCGGTTCGCTGGAGCCGCGCACTGTCACGCGGGAATTTTGCGAACGCTCGTCGAAGCTTCCCAACCTCTGCCCGCACTTCCACCTCTCGCTCCAGTCCGGCTGCGACGCGACGCTCCGGCGCATGAACCGCCGCTACGACACCGCGCGGTATCTGGAATCCTGCGCGCTGCTGCGGGAGTTTTTTGACGATCCCGCCATCACCACCGATCTCATCACCGGCTTCCCGGAGGAGACGGAGTCGGAGTTCGCTGAGACGCTCGTGTTCATTGAGCGTTGCGCCTTCGCGGACATGCACATCTTCCCGTACTCCATCCGCCCCGGCACGAAGGCGGCGGAGATGGCGCAGGTGGAAAAATCGGTGAAGGAGGAACGCGCCGCCCGCGCCGCGGAGGTCGCCCGCGCGATGAAGACCGCTTATCTGGACCGCTGCGTGGGCAAAACGCTCCCCGTGCTTTTTGAAGGCGCGGAGACCGAGGGCAGCGCGGGACACGCGCCCAACTACACGGAGGTACTCGTGGAGGACGCGGGCTTGCAGAACGAAGTACGCGCCGTGCGCATTCTCCGCCGCGACGGGGAGCGGCTGCGCGGCGCTTTGGAGGAAACACGATGAAGAGTCATTTTTTCGCATACATCAGCCGGATGCGCTATATCCCGCGCTGGGCGCTGATGCGCAACAGCTTTTCCGAGAACGTACAGGAGCACAGCCACATGGTAGCGGTGCTGGCGCACGCGCTGGCGGTGATCCGCAACGAGGTGTTCGGCGGACGGATCGACGCGGGGCAGGTGGCGGTGTGCGCCCTCTACCACGACGCGACGGAGATCATCACCGGCGACATGCCGACGCCCATCAAGTACTATAACCCGGAGATCAAAAACAGCTACAAAAAAGTGGAGCGCGTCGCCGCGGACAAGCTGATCTCGCTTTTGCCGGAGCAGCTGCGGGCGACCTATCGCCCCGTGCTCTACGAGGAGGACGAGGACATCCGCCGCCTCGTCAAGGCGGCGGACAAGCTCTCCGCCTACATTAAGTGCATCGAGGAATTGAAAGCGGGCAACCACGAGTTCAAACGCGCCGCGGAGCAGACCTACCGCGCGATGGCGGACATGCACCTGCCGGAGCTGGATTACTTCCTCGCCCACTGTCTCGACAGCTTTTCCATGACGCTGGACGAATTGGAGTAACGAGGGAACCTTTTCGTTCTGGCGGCGTCTAACCGATCAGCAAGCCCCAAAATATGAGATTTGAGGTGGATGAGATGAAAAGAAGAAACATTGCGATCCTGCTGACCCTTGTGCTGACGCTCAGCCTGAGCGCCTGCGGCGGCGCCGCGCCGGGGAATTCCGCCAGCGGCGGCACGGCGTACTACGGCACCGCCGACAGCGTGGCCGCGGCCGAGGAGGACGCCTACTACTGGGACGCCGAGATGCCGATGGAGACGGCGTCGAAGAACGGAGACACGGTGAACAGCACTCGCGCGAACGTGCCTGAGAGCGTCAAGATGATCTACCGCGCCAATCTGGAGCTGGAGACCACCGAGTACGAAAAGGCGCAGAGCGACATTGTGACGCTGACCAACCAGCTGGGCGGTTACTTTGAGGAGCAGAGCAGCAACAACTATTCCTCCGGCTACCGCAGCGCCAGCTACACCGTCCGCGTGCCGGCGGCGCAGTTTGACACGTTCCTGCACCAGATCGGCGAGCTGTGCCGCGTGCGCTACCAGACCCAGAGCGCGGAGAACGTCAGCGAGCGCTATTACGACATGGAGTCCCGCCTCGAAACCGCAAAGATCAAGCTCGACCGCTTGCAGGAGCTTTTGAGCCGCGCCGAGGTGATGGAGGACATCATCACGCTGGAGAGCGCGATTTCCGACACCGAGTACCAGATCGAATCCCTCTCCGGCGAGCTGCGCCACTACGACGCGCTGATCGACTATTCCACAATCTACGTCACCTTGCAGGAGGTCTACAAGGTCTCGGAGCAGGACAGCGCCCCGCTCACCTTCGGTCAGCGCATCGGTCGCGCCTTCCGCGACGGTCTGCGCGACTTCGGCGACTTCCTGGAGGACGCCGCGGAGATGCTGGCGTACAGCTGGCTGACGCTGCTCGTCATTGCCGCTGCGGCGGTGCTGATCGTGAAGCTGATCCTCCGCAAGAAGGGGAAGCTGTTTGCCCGTAAAAAGAAAAACGCTCCGGCGGAGACGACGGAGGAAAAACAGGAATAAAACGGAGGAACGCTCATGGAGATCATTTGGCTGGGACACGCCTGCTTCGCGCTGGAGAGTGACGGTTGCCGCGTCGTGCTCGACCCCTACACGATGGACACCTATCCGCCCCTGCACACCTACGCAAACGAGGTCTATTGCTCCCACGGTCACGCCGACCACAACAACGTCGCGGGCGTGGAGCTGACCGCCGTCGGGAAAAGCCCGTTCACGGTGGAGACCGTCGCCACCTTCCATGATGAGCAGGGCGGCGCGCTGCGCGGGAACAATCTCATGCACATTCTGCGCGCCGAGGGGATGACCGTCGTCCACTGCGGCGATCTGGGGCATTACCCGACGGAGGAGCAGCTTGCCGCCATCTCGGGCGCGGACGCGTTGCTGATCCCCGTGGGCGGCTATTACACCATCGACGCCGCCACGGCGAAGCGCGTCGCCGACGCGGCGCACCCCCGCGTCGTGGTACCCATGCACTACCGCCACGGGGAATTCGGACTGCGTCCGGTGGGTACCGTGGAGACGTTTTTGGAGCAGTATCCACAGGTTCACCGCCTGAGCACCAACCGCTTCACCCTGACGGCGGACGCGCCGTCGGGCGTGGTGGTGCCGCGCTATCTTCCGTAAATCCGTATAAGCGGACCCGCCGCCGCATAAACTATCCGACAACAACGGAAAAGGAGCGGCGACATGACAGTACGGAAACATCTGCGCGACTGGGAGATTTTGGGCTTTTTTGCCGTCGGCGCTTTGGGCGTGCTGCTGCACTACGTCTACGACTGGTCGGGCGGCAACCGCTTCGTGGCGGCGTTCGCGGGGGTCAACGACTCCACATGGGAGCATGTCAAGCTGCTCTATCTCCCGTATTTTGTGTTCACCGTCGTGGAATATCCGGTGTTCGCCGAGCCGCACCGCAACTTTTTCGCGGTCAAGGCGGCGGCGGGCGTGACCGGCATGCTGCTCATTCCGCTGCTGCACTACACCGCGGCGGGGATGTTCGGCGCGCCGCCGAGCTGGCTGAACATCGTCTTTTTCTTCATCGCGGACGCGGCGATGTTTCTGCTCAGCTACCGTCTGCTCAGCGCCTTTGCCCTGCGCGGCGTGGTGTGGCAGATTGCGGGCTTCGCGCTGCTTTGGTCGGTTGTGTTTGCCTTCGTGTGGTTCACCTACCGCCCGCCGCAGCTCCCGCTGTTCCGCGACCCCGGCACATTTCAATACGGCATCCCGATGCCGTGACGCCCCGCCTGACGCGGGGCGTTTTTCTCCTTGACCGCGATACGCGAACGGGATATAATATCCTTACTTATCAACAGGAGGTGAGCGCCGTGGCGACCGTCAAACGTAAATCCGTGATCCCTTATTACGCCGTCGGCGGGACGTGGCTGCTGTACGCGTTTCTGCCGTGGTTCCCGCTCTACAAGACAAGCCACTTCGTCATGCTCACGGTGGTTTCTCTCGTCGTGTTCAACGTCATGCGGGTCATCTGTCCCGATGTGGAGGAGCAGGTCGCCGAGAAGCCGAAGGAGGAAAAGCCCACCGGCAACGAGGCGCTGGACAAAATGATCAAGGACGGCAACCTCGCCATCGCGGAGATGAAGCGCCTCAACGCCTCCATCCGCGACCCGAAGATCAGCGCGGATATCGACCGGCTGGAGGATGTCTGCGGCAAGATTTTCGCGCAGGTCAAGGCGGACCCGTCCCGCCTGCCCCAGATCAGCCGCTTTCTGAACTATTATCTGCCCACGACGCTGAAGATTTTGAACGCCTACGACCGCATGGGCGCCCAGGGCGTCAGCGGTGAAAACATTGACGGCACCATGCAGCGCATCGAGAGCATGATGGGTACCATTGTGCAGGCGTTTGAAAAGCAGCTCGACGCGCTCTTCGGCGCGGAGGCGATGGACATTTCCTCCGACATCACGGTGCTGGAAAACCTGATGCAGCGCGAGGGCCTGGTCACCGACGAGCTGCACGAGACGGTCAACGACCGCGTGGACGACGCCGGCAGCGCTGTCGCGGGCATGGGAGACATCAAGCTGGAGCTTTAACAGATTGAACATAGGAGGATACGATCATGGCTGACAACAACATTCCTGAGCTGACGCTGGAGCCCACCGCCACCGCCGCGGCGATGCCGGAGCTGACGCTGGACGGCGTCCCCACCCCCGCGACCCCCGCCGCCGAGCCGGTGAAAGAAGAAGCCCAGCCGGTGAAGCTGGACGAGGAGCTGCTTACCGACGAGGAAAAGAAGGCGGTGGAGGACTTCTCAAAGAAGATCGATATTACCGACTCCAACCTCGTGCTCAATTACGGCGCGGCGGCGCAGAAGAGTGTCGCGTCGTTCTCCGAAAACGCCCTCGCCAGCGTCCGCAACAAGGACCTCGGCGAGGTGGGCGACACGCTTTCCAAGCTGGTGCTGGAGGTCAAGGGTTTCGGCAAGGAGGAGAAGAAGGGTATCGCCGGTATCTTCCAGAAGCAGAAGGATAAGCTCGCGCTGATGAAGGAGCAGTACAGCAAGGCGGAATCCAGCGTGGAGCGCATCACCAGAGAGCTGGAAAACCATCAGGTCACGCTGCTCAAGGACATCGCGATGTTTGACCAGATGTATGAGCTGAACCTCAAGTACTACAAGGAGCTCACCATGTACATCATCGCCGGCAAGAAGCGTCTGGAGGAGATTCGCGCCGGCGAGCTGGAGGAGCTGCGCAAGAAGGCGGAGTCCACCGGCCTTGCCGAGGACGCGCAGGCGTACAACGACATGGCGCAGCTGTGCAACCGCTTTGAAAAGAAAATCCACGACCTTGAGCTGACCCGCATGGTATCCTTGCAGATGGGTCCGCAGACGCGCCTGCTGCAAAACAACGACACGCTGATGGTGGAGAAGATCCAGTCGTCGCTCGTGAATACCATCCCGCTGTGGAAGAGCCAGATGGTGCTCGCGCTGGGCATGGAGCATTCCAGACAGGCGACCGCCGCGCAGAACGCCGTCACCGAGGCGACCAACGACCTCCTGAAGAAAAACGCCGAGATGCTCAAGATGGGCACCATCGCCACCGCGAAGGAGGCGGAGCGCAGCATCATCGACATCGAAACGCTTCAGCATACCAACGAGCAGCTCATCACCACGCTCGACGAGGTCATCAACATCCAGCGCGAGGGCGCGGCGAAGCGCAAAGCCGCCGAGGTCGAGCTGGGCCGCATCGAGGGCGAGCTGAAGCAGAAGCTCATGGAGCTGCGCAGCTGAAACAAAACCGCTCCTTGAAAGGAGTTCACCATGAAATTATTTCAAAAACGCGGCGTTGCCGTTGTCGTGATGCTGCTGTGCATCGCGGCAGCGATCGCGTGGGGGCAGCACACCAAGCCCGCCATTGAGATTCTCAACGGCGCGAAAGAACTGGATCAGTCGCTGGACACGTCGTATCTGACGCCGTTTATCATCGATAACGCGAACGCGCTGTCCGCCGGAACCGAGAGCGCCGTCGCGCTCTACGACGCCAACTGGGACCAGATGGCGCACAGCATCCTCGCCGTCGTGACCGTCCGCTCCGCGGACGACGCGGAGGAGGAGGCGTACAACTGGGCGTATGATCTGGAGCTGGGCGAGGACGACGGCATTCTGCTGATCGTGACCGGCACAAAGGATTACCGCCTGATCGCCAGCGGGACGTTTTACGATCTGCTGGACGCGGAGTCCTACAGCTATGTGGACAGCCTGATGTACAGCGACGTGCAGAACGGCGACTATGACAGCGCGGTCATGGCGCTGATGAACCACCTGCATGTCCTGTTCAGCGAGCGCGCCGAGCGTTCGCGGGACAGCGGCAGCCTTGCGGCATTTGTGCTGGTGCTGCTGGTCGTGCTGGTGCTCTGGATCATCCTCGACCGCATGCGCTACAACCGCTATCGCCGGCGCTACATGGCGCCCGGCATGGGCATCCCCACGGTGCGGTACTACCCCGTGTTCTGGGGACGCAACATGTACCGGCCACGCCCGGTGACACCGCCGCGCCCGCCCGATCATCGTCCGCCCACCGGCGGCTTCGGCGGCACGCGACCCTCCGGCGGCGGGTTCAGCCGCCCCTCGTCGTCTCCGCGCGTCGGGAGCTTCGGCGGCGGGCGCGGCGGCGGCTTCGGCAGCGGTCGCAGCGGCGGCTTCGGCGGCGGCGTGAGCCGCGGCGGAGGCTTTGGCGGCAGCCGTGGCGGCGGTTTCGGCGGCGGTCGTGGCGGCGGCTTCGGCGGAAGACGGTAAACAAAGCGAGAGGCGTCTGCCTCTCGCTTTTCTCATGCCTCCATGTGACGGCCGAGGAAGCCCGCGATGGTCTGCGCCAGCTTATACTCGGTGTCGCCCGCCGGGGGATCGCCCTCGCTGGACACGAACACCACCAGTCCCAGCGCGTCGCCCTCGGAGATGATGGGCGCGGCGATGGACGCGCAGTAGCGGTCCAGGGACTCGGTGACGAATACGCTGCGCTCCTCCCCGCCGGCGCGGTAGATGCCGCGATCCTCCATGATCTGCTCCAGCTGCTGCGAGATGTGCTTGCCGATGAGGTCGCGCCGCGCGCTGCCCGCCGCGGCAATGACGCTGTCGCGGTCGGTGACGGCAACGGTTGCTCCGGTGGTTTTGCTGAGCGTCTCGCACAGCTGCGCGGCGAACTCATCCACGCCGCCGAGCAGGGAATACTTCTTGAAGATGACCTCGCCGTCTTTGTTGGTGAAGATTTCCAGCGGGTCACCCTCGCGGATACGCATGGTCCTGCGGATTTCCTTTGGGATCACGACGCGGCCGAGGTCGTCGATGCGCCGCACGATTCCGGTTGCTTTCATATCGGGTAAACTCCTTTGTCGGTTGATTTCCAAGGATAGTCTTTGAAAATCGCGCGGTTTTATCCAAGGAAGGGATTGGAAAGTGATTTGCTGCGTTGACGCGCGGCGGGGGATGGGTTATGATAGCAGTTGGAAGGGGCTGAGGACATGGGCAAAAAGGCACACCAGATCGTTGACCCTGAGACGGGGGAGGTCATAGCGGAGAAGCGCGTCGTGAAAATAGGACCTTTGCACTACGAGGTGACAGTAAAAAGCAGGCTTGCGCTCATGCTGCTTCGTGTTGCTGTGGTCTGTTTCTTCCTTGCCTTGATGTGCGGGATTCTGTTTTTTTTCGTGCCAGATGGTTTTATGGGATATGTTGCTATCCCATTCGCTGTTTTTTGCGTTGCCATGAGTACCAGCGCTGCCATTTGCACTTACATTTCTCGTGATGACGCAGGCGGCAAAAAAGGAAAAAACTTTTAAATTTAACTGTTTTGCCATGCTGCATCTCCTAATAAAATGCCGACAATTGTGTTAATTAACATGTTTTTCCTTACCGTGAACCACTCCGTTTCAAAGCGTCGGTAATTGCTGTTGCTGCCCCATAAAGAGCAGCACCTTTCGAGTCGGCGCCATTTTGCCGCGCATTTTGCGCGTTTTCTCCATAGGAACGAGCCGCAAGCGGCAGGAGCTTGACGAAATCTTTCGCTTTACCGGAGTTCACATTAGAATGTCATTTATATCCTGCATGGATATGTCTCCTTTTTAGAATAACCTGACAGGTTACCAATATAATAGCATATAAAAAGAAACCTGTCAATATCGTCAGCAGCGGGTCACCCTCGCGGATGCGCATGGTCCGGCGGATCTCCTTTGGGATCACGACGCGGCCGAGGTCGTCGATGCGCCGCACGATTCCGGTTGCTTTCATATCGAGCACTCCCGTGCAGTCTAGCGAAGAAAGCTATGCAGCGCTTTTAAGAATGCTTTATAACAGGAAAGGTGATGGACACAGATGGTAGACATAGGATTGCTTATGTGATACAGTAAATACACTCATACGAGGAGATGTTCGCTATGAAAAAAACCTACCTGTTCGTGGATGGGAAGAATAGAGCGATCGTCAGCAAACGACGGATTGGAAAAAGAGGACAGTCGTATTTCAATACGCAGCCCAATAAACGCCTGAAGATCATTTTCGGATATTTGGGGGTCGATTGCGTCACGATTGGTTTTTTGATGGGATGTTATGAATGGCTTAGCGGAGCGGAAAAGCTTAGCCCGCTTATGGTAATCATGAGTTCCATGCTTTTGCCATGCGGCTTCATTGCTATGCTTGTGAATAGGTTCGCAGTGGAAGAACCGGTTCAAAACAAAAGACACTATGGCGCATGGCTCGACCCCTACGGCCTTGCGCGGGACACCGTCGATGTCCCCGGCAAAAAGACCTACTACATCGTGGACAGCGAGCGCAATGCCGTTGTGGACGTGATCCGTCTCGGCAAGTGGGGGGAGGCATATATTGAATGGCGTGGAAAACAGCAAAGACGAAATGACAAAGAGGGCGGCGCGTGAGCGTCGCCCATGCTCTATGTACCAAGCCGTTTCGCCAGCGCTTCTGCTGCCGCGCAAAACCTGTCGAAACCTGTCAATATCGTTAGAAGCGGGTCACCCTCGCGGATACGCATGGTCCGGCGGATTTCCTTTGGGATCACGACGCGGGCGTCGTGGGGGCGCAAATTGTGGCGGACGCTGCGGCGAAAGCAGTGGCAAACGCCATCATTCCGGGGGCGAGCATTGTGCTTAAAGGAGTGCGCTCGTTCGGCGACGCCTCGCAGGAGGCGCGAAAAGCGGGTGCGAGCATCGGACAGCAGGTGACGTATGGGGGATTGACAGCGGGCATAGAAGCAGGAACCGAAAAATGGATTGACGGATTAGCGGAGGCTTACGGCAAAGGTCTGCATGATGAGGAAGCCGAACAGAGGCTTTTGAAGTATATAAAGGGGATGAACCCAAAGCTGGCGGAGCGACTCGTTGACGTTTCAGGTGAAGCAGGAAAAACAGTTTTCAATTATGCACTTGAAACGCCGCTAAAAAGCATTTACAATGACGAAGAGAATCCTTTTGATAACTATCATATGGACGCTTTCTCTGATGCACTTCGGGACGCGGGCATAAATGCAGCCTTGAGCGGAGTGATCAGCGCATATGCTGATGCAAAAAGAGCAGCGTCGCAACACGCAGAGGGTTACGCCGCATTAACTAAAGCAAATAATAAGCAAAAAAGCCGATGAGGTAAGTGGCGTAAAGGACCGACGAGCATGGAGAAATCGCCGCCGAAAAAACTCAATACGGGGGAAGCATGCTGAAAAAATATGTTATTGTGGACAGGGATACCAATAAAATCACGGTTGCTAAGCGAGTAAGTGTAAATGGACAGATGGCGTATGATTCCCCACCGGAACTACGTAAGGGCGGCCGACTGGTTCTCCTTTCAATGGATTGCGGTGTTATAACGATCGTTTCTGCTCTGATTGGCTATTTTGCGGTATCGCTTCGCAGTGTGATGCTGCCATGTGCTTCTGTTTTTGCATTTCTATCTTTGCTGCTGGGTTGTATTGGCACTATACTTGAGAGAAGCGCCAAAAAACTGGGCGTCAGCGGCGACATTTCATGCAAGACAAAATGCAAAGACATTCCATGGTTCGACCCCTACGGCCTCGCGCGGGATGCCGTCGATGTCCCCGGCAAAAAGACCTACTACGTCGTGGACAGCGAGCGCAATGCCATTGTGGACGTGATCCGTCTCGGCAAGTGGGGGGAGGCATATATGGAATGGCGTGGAAAACAGCAAAGACGAAATGACAAAGAGGGCGGCGCGTGAGCGTCGCCCATGCTCTATGTACCAAGCCGTTTCGCCAGCGCTTCTGCTGCCGCGCAAAACCTGTCGAAACCTGTCAATATCGTCAGCAGCGGGTCGCCCTCGCGGATGCGCATGGTCCGGCGGATCTCCTTTGGGATCACGACGCGGCCGAGGTCGTCGATGCGCCGTACGATTCCGGTTGCTTTCATATCGGTAAAACTCCTTTGTCGGTTGATTTCCAAGGATAGTCTTTGAAAATCGCGCGGTTTTATCCAAGGAAGGGATTGGAAACCATCATAAAACGGCGAGCGGAAAACACCGCCCGCCGTTTTCAAATTTTACTCATCTTTTCGCAGCGTTTCCTGCTGCTTGTACGCGTGGTAGCGCTCGTCCGCGTCGCGGCTTGCGGCGGAGAACAGCGTCTCCGCGTTCTCCGGGAACGTGCGCCTGAGCGCGGCGTAGCGCGTCTCGCCGTCGAGGAAGTCCTCGTACAACATGCTGGGCGCCTTGGAATCCACCGTCATCGGCTGCGCCTTTTCGGGATTGTAGCGGTACAGCAGCCAGTAGCCGGAGTCCACCGCGCGTTTCATCTCCGCTTGCACGTTCGCCATGCCCGCCTTGATGCCGTGCGCCTGACAGGGTGTGTATGCCACAATGACGCTGGGTCCCTTGTGCGCCTCCGCCTCCCTGATGGCGCGGATGAGCTGGTTAGGGTCGGCGCCCATCGCCACCTGCGCGACGTAGACGTTGCCGTAGGTGCGGAAGATTGCGCCGAGGTCCTTCTTGCGGCTCTTCTTGCCCGCAGAGGCGAACTGCGCCACCGCGCCCAGCGGCGTCGCCTTGGAGCTTTGCCCGCCGGTGTTGGAGTACACCTCGGTGTCGATGACGAACACGTTGATGTCCTCGCCGCTGGCGACGACGTGGTCAAGCCCGCCGAAGCCGATGTCGTACGCCCAGCCATCGCCGCCGAACATCCAGAAGCATTTCTTCGCGAGCTGATCCCTGCGCTCCAGAATCTCCGCCGCGCGGGGGGACGCGCTCGCCTCCAGCTCGGCGATGAGCGCGTCGCTGGTCTTGCGCGAGGCGTCGAAGTCCTCATAGGCGTCCAGCCACGCCCGCGCCGCGGCGCTGTTCGCCTCAGAGAGGTATGCCTCCACCTTTGCCCGGACGGCTTCGCGCTGCTGGCGCACAGCGAGGAACATGCCCAGCGTCAGCTCCGCGTTGTTCTCAAACAGGCTGTTCGTCCACGCGACGCCGAAGCCGCGCTTGTTCAGCGTGTAGGGGATGCCGGGCATGGGCGCGCCCCACGCCTGCGAGCAGCCGGTGCCGTTCGCCCAGTAAACACGCTCGCCGAAGAGCTGCGTCAGCAGCTTCGCGTAGGGCGTCTCGCCGCAGCCGGCGCAGGCGGCGGAAAACTCCACCAGCGGCTGACGGAACTGGCTGCCCTTGATGCTGTAAAGGTCAAAGAGCTGACCCTTGTCGCTCAGTGTCAAGGCATAATCCCAGCATGCCCTTTGTTCATCGGTGAATTCGGCGGGCGACATCGTCAAGGCTTTTTCCCTGGCAGGACACACCGAGACGCAGGAGCCGCAGCCCGTGCAGTCAAGGGCGGACACTTGCATGGTGAAGTGATATCCCTTCGCCGCGCCGTTTGCGCTCGCGCTGGTGAAACCGCGCGGCGCTTTTTCTTTCTCGCCCCCGGAGAGCAGGTACGGGCGGATGACCGCGTGGGGACAGACCAGCGCGCAGCGGTTGCACTGGACGCACTTTTCCGCGTCCCATTGGGGAATGTGCGTGGCGATGCCGCGCTTTTCGTAAGCGGTAAGCCCCATGTCGATGTGACCGTCCCGGTAATCGCGGAAGACGCTCACCGGCAGGTCGTCGCCCTTCTGACGGTTGATGGGGAAGAGTATGTTTTTCACCACACCCGGAAGCGGCGCGTCCTCGCGCTCCGCGTCCTTCGCGTTTGCCCAGCTCGCCGGAATGTCGATCTTCACCGGCGCGTCCGCGCCCGCGTCAATGGCGGCGACGTTCCTCGCCACCACCTCGTCGCCCTTGGCGAAGTACGCCTTGCGGGCGGCGTTTTTCATTTCCTCCAGCGCCTGCTGCTTCGGGATGATCTCCAGAAGCGAGAAAAACGCGGATTGCAGCACCGTATTCGTATGGCTGCCCAGCCCCAGCTTTTCGGCGATTGCCGTCGCGTCGATGATGTAGAGGCTCGCGTGCTTTGCCGAGAGCGTGCGCTTGACGGCGGCGGAGAGCTTTTCGCCCAGTTCGTCGCTCGTCCATTGGCAGTTGAGCAGCAGCGTTCCGCCGTCCTTCAACTCCTGCGCCACTTCGTACTGATTGATGAACGTGGGGTTGTGGCAGGCGATGAAGTCGGCGCGCTTGACATAGTAGCTGCTCTCGATGGGGTGGGACGAGAAGCGCAGGTGGGACTTCGTGACGCCGAAGGATTTCTTCGAGTCGTACTCAAAGTACGCCTGCGCGTATTTTTCGGTGGTGTCGTTGATGATGCGCACGGTGTTGTGGTTCGCGCCGACGGTGCCGTCGCCGCCCAACCCCCAGAATTTACAGGAGATGGTTTCGATGTCGTCGCGGCGGAAGGGCTGCACCGGCAGGGACAGATGCGTCACGTCGTCGTCGATGCCGACGGTGAAGCCGTTGATGGGATCGTCGCCGGCGAGATTGTCAAACACGGCGACAATCTGCGCGGGGTCGGTGTCCTTGGAGGAAAGCCCGTAGCGCCCGCCGAGGACGCGAAGCCCCAGATTCTCGCGGGAGAGCGCTGTGCACACGTCCTCGTACAGCGGCTCGCCCAGCGCGCCCATGTCCTTGCAGCGATCGAGCACCGCGATCCGCTCCACGGAGGGCGGCAGCGCCGCGAGGAAATGCTCACCGGAGAACGGGCGGTACAGATGCACCTGCAAGTAGCCCACCTTGCGCCCCTCGGCGCGCAGCGCGTCCACCGCCTCATGCGCCGCGCCGGAGACGCTGCCCATGGCGATGACCACGTCGGTGGCGTCGCTGTCGCCGTAATAGTTGAACAGGCGATAGTTCCGTCCCGTCAGGGCGTTGATCTGATCGAAGTACCGCTGCACGATTCCGGGCAGCGCGGCGTAGTCGGGATTGTTCGCCTCCCGCACCTGAAAGTACACGTCGCCGTTCTGGACGGTGTTGCGCAGCGTCGGATGCTCCGGGTTGAGGGCGCGGTCCTTGAAGCGCTTGAGCGCGTCGCGGTCGAGCATACCGAGAATCGCGCCCATGTTGGGCAGCTCGATCTTGTTGATCTCGTGACTGGTGCGAAAGCCGTCGAAGAAGTGCATGAACGGGATGCTGCTCTCAATGGCGGCGAGGTGCGCCACGGACGCGAGGTCGGCGACCTCCTGCACGCTGCCCGTGGAGAGCTGGGCGAAGCCCGTCTCACGGCACGCCATCACGTCGCTGTGGTCGCCGAAGATGCTCATGGCGTGGGTGCCGACGGTGCGGGACGCGACGTGCAGCACGGCGGGCAGCCGCTCACCCGCGATGCGGTAGAGCACCGGAATCATCAGCATCAGCCCCTGCGAGGACGTGAAGCTGGTGCTGAGCGCTCCCGCCTGGATCGCGCCGTGCACCGCGCCGATGGCGCCCGCCTCGGACTGCATTTCCGTGAGGGTGACGGTCTGCCCGAAGAGATTCCTGCGCCCCTTCGCGCTCCACGCGTCGGTCATGCCCGCCATGGGGCTGGACGGCGTGATGGGGTAGATGGCGGCGATTTCCGTAAACGGATACGCCATGGTCGCGGCGGCTTCGTTGCCGTCCATGGTCACATAGTTTTTGTGATTCATTGCATCCTCCCTGTGTGGTGGTTCGCAAAATCCGCGGGCGGATTTTGCCGCCATATTTCGCGGTTGCCGCGCAAGCGGCGAGAGAAATGGTGTTTTTCTGCCTGACTGCGCGATTTATCGCGCAGTCAAGCCCAGGCGCTTTGCCGCGTCCTCGCGCATTTTGTATTTTAAGACCTTGCCCGCGGCGTTCATGGGGAAGCTCTCGACGAACTCGATGTACTTCGGCACCTTGTGCCGCGCGAGGCGTTCGACGCAGAAAGCGCGGATCTCGTCGACCGTCGCCTCGCTGCCTTCGCGGAGGATAACGCAGGCGAGCGCCTCTTCGCCGTACTTCTCATCCGGCACGCCGACGACCTGCGCGTCCTGCACCTGCGGGTGCGTGAGCAGGAACTCCTCCAATTCCTTCGGGTAGAGGTTCTCGCCGCCGCGGATGATCATGTCCTTGAGCCGCCCTGTGATGCGGTAGCAGCCGTTTTCGTCGCGGCAGGCGAGGTCGCCGGAGTGGAGCCAGCCGTCCGCGTCCACGGTGTCGCCGGTGGCGTCGGGCATTTTGTAGTAGCCCTTCATCTGGTTGTAGCCCTTGGCGCAGAACTCGCCGTTCACGCCGTCGGGTACCTCCGCGCCGGTTTCGGGGTCGATGACCTTGCAGCGGACGTGGGGGAACGCGTAGCCGACGGTCTCGGTGCGCATCTCCAGCGAGTCCGTCCACGACGACATGGTGTTGCCTGGCGCGCATTCCGTCTGACCGTAGACGGACACGATGCCGGTCATGTGCATCTCGTCCTCCTGCGCCGCGCGGCGCATCAGCTCCGGCGGGCAGCCGGAGCCTGCCATGATGCCCGTGCGCATGTGGGAGAAATCCGTCCTGCGGTAATCGGGGTGGTTGAACATGGCGATGAACATCGTCGGCACGCCGTTGAAGCAGGTGATCTTCTCCTGCTGGATGCAGGCAAGCGACGATTTTGCCGAGAAGTACGGCATGGGGCACATGGTCGCGCCGTGGGTCATGGCGGAGGTCATGGAGAGCGTCATGCCGAAGCAGTGGAACATCGGGACCTGGATCATCATGCGGTCGGCGGTACTCAGCCCCATGCGGTCGCCGATGCACTTGCCGTTGTTGACCACGTTGTAGTGCGTGAGCATCACACCTTTGGGGAACCCTGTGGTGCCGGAGGTGTACTGCATGTTGCACACGTCGTCGGGGCGGACGCGGCTTGCCGCGCGTTCCAGTTCCTCCGGCGTCACCATGTCGGCGCGCGCCATCGCCTCGTCGAAGGTGAGGCAGCCGCTCTGGCGGAAGCCCACGGTGATGACATTGCGCAAAAACGGCAGGCGACGGCTCCGCAGCGGCTCGCCCGCGCGGGACTTCGCGAGTTCGGGACACAGCTCGTTGATGATGCCCGCGTAGTCGGAATCCAGCGCGCCATCGATCATCACCAGCGTGTGCGTGTCGCTCTGGCGAAGCAGGTACTCCGCCTCGTGAATTTTGTACGCGGTGTTCATCGTCACCAGCACCGCGCCGAGCTTCGCCGCCGCCCAGAACGTAATGTACCACGCGGGCACGTTCGTCGCCCAGACCGTCACCTTGCTCCCGGCGCGGACGCCGAGGGAGAGCAGCGCGCGGGCGAAACGGTCCACGTCGTCGCGAAACTCGCTGTAGGTGCGCGTGTAGTCCAACGTGGTGTATTTGAAGCAGTATTGATCGGGGAACTCCTCCACCATGCGGTCGAGCACCTGCGCGAAGGTGAGGTTGATCAGCTCGTCCTTCTTCCAGACGTACTCACCCGTGCCGTCGTGATTGAAGTAAAGGCTCTTTTTCTTGCCGCGGGTATTCTCAAAGCGGCTCATGTGGTTGACGAAGTGGGGGAAGATGACCTCCGCGTCGGGCAGGTCCTCCATCCACTCCGGCTTCCATTCCAGCGAGATAAACCCGTCGTAGTCGATGGAGCCGAGCGCGCGCATCAGCTCCGCGATGGGGAGCGTGCCCTCGCCCACGAGGTTGTAGTGCTCCGCGTCGTCGCTGTCCCGCAGGTGGACGTGTCGGACGTAGGCGCCGAGATTTTTGATCGTGGTGTCAGGGCTTTCGCCCCGGTCGCGGTAGGGGTGGTGCATGTGCCACAGCGCGCCCAAAAAGTCGCTGGCGTAGTCGTCCATCAGCGCGCGCAGCCGCGCGGTGTCGGCATAGATACCGCTGGTCTTGAGCAGCAGCGTTACGCCGCGCTGCTCCGCGGCGGGAAGCAGCGCGTCCATCCGCTCGCGCACCAGCGCCTCGTTGTCCTCGTGGGCGATGGCGGAGACGCAGGGGACCCGCGCCTCGGCGGCAAGGGCGAGCAGCTCGGTCAGCGTCGGCACGCAGTCCGCCGCGGCGGACACGTCGCAGGACGTGTCAAAGCACGGGATCGTCAGCTTGCGGTCGCGCATCGCGCGTACCGTCGCCGCCACATGATACTTGTGGAACGCGCCGCCGCGTCCGGTCAGCGCGGGGAGCGTCTGCGGGTTGTACAGCTCCACGCCGCCGAAATCCATTTCCCCGGCGAGGTCAAGCGCCTCGTCCCACGAAAAATCCCAGCCGCGGGTGGAAAAGGAAAGGTTCATGCTTCACCCTCCTCGTAGGCGATTTTGTTGAGCGCGTTGACGTAGGCGCGGATGGACGCGCCCACAATGTCGGTGGAAATGCCCCGTCCGGGGTACAGCTTGCCGTTCGCGCGAAGGCGCACCACGGTCTCGCCCATTGCCTCGTGTCCCTCGGTGACGGTGCGGATCTGAAAATCGTCCATCTCGCAGTGGCGGCCGGTCGCCTGCTCCAGCGCGAGAAACGCCGCGTCGATCGGTCCGTCGCCCAGCGCGACGCTCTCCAGCTCCCGCCCCTTCTTTTCCAGCTTCAGGTGCGCCATGGCGGTGATGCCGCTGCCGGAGTTGACGACGTAGCTCTTGACCTCATACGCGGCAGGCACCTGCATGGCGGCGGAGGCGACGATGGCGTCCAGCTCGCGGGCGCCGATCTCCTCCTTGTGGCTGGCGATGCGCCGGAACGCCGCCCACACAGCCTCGCCGTCCTCGTCGCTGAGCTCATAACCCAGCTTGGCGACGGTTTGCAGCACCGCCGCCTTGTCGTCGTGCTGGGAGAGCGTCAGCCCGGCGTGCTCGTCTCCGCCAAGACCGTCGTAGAGCGCGCCCTTGCCGGATTCAAACATGCGCCCGATCTGACGTACAACGCGCTTCATTTCCGTGGTGCGGACCCCCGCGCGCGTGCCAAACCCTTCGCCCTTGACGGCGAGCACCGTGGCGATGCTGGACAGCGACACGCCGTCCGTCGGGTAGGCGGACGCCTTGACCTCCCGTGCGCCGCGCAGCACCGCGGTCACGGCGCAGGCGTCCGCCATGGCGAGCGCGTCGGAGCAGGCAACGCCTACGGACACCGTGCGCAGCGCGGGGACGGTCTCATAGAGGTTTTCGAAAAACGCCGCAAACTCGCGCGGGAGCATCGCGCCCGCCGTGTCGCAGACGGTGACGGTGTCGGCGCCCGCGTCGATGGCGGCGCGGATGGCGCTTGCGAGATACTCCGCGTCAGCGCGGCTGGCATCGTCCGCGACGAACTCCACGTCCGCGCACAGTGTGCGGCAGTAGGCAACGATCTCGCGGATGAGCGCGAGCATGGCGGCGGGCTTTTTGTGGCAGAGGTACTCCATCTGCACGGTGCTCGTCGGCGTGACCACCTGCAAGCGGGGCTTCCGCGCGCCCTTGAGCGCCGCCCACACCGCGTCCACGCCCTCCGACGTCAGCGCGACGGGTACGGCGACGGTGCTCTCGCGCACTGCGGTGGCGACGGATTTGATGCGCAGCGCGTCAACCTTGGCGCTCTCAATGCCCTCCAGCTCGATGACGCTCACGCCGAGGCGGTCCAGGAGCTTGCTCAGCTCGATCTTCTCCTTAAAGGATAACTGCCCTCCGAGGGCTTTCATGGTCACGTCGCTGATTTTCACTTCTTCCATGGCGAAAATCTCCTTTTGAATCATGTGGGTTATTGCGATTTTCAGCTTCTGAAAATCACGCAGCCATATTTCGCGGTTGCCGCGCGAGCGGCGGGCGAAATGGCGATTTTCGGATTTTTCTTTTGCTTCGCAAAAGAAAAATCCCTGAAGCCAGATTGGCTTCAGGGACGAATCAAATTCGCGGTACCACCCTGATTGCCGCATCCTTGCGGATACGACCACTCTCGGACTCCAGCAAGTCCCAGCCGATAACGGGGCATCCGGGCTTCACTACTGGGCGAACCGTTCGCAAAGCCGACTCAGGAGCCAGACCGCGTGACCCGTCCGCGCCGGCTCGCAGCAACCGCCGGCTCTCTGAAGCGTCGTGGGAAAGCGGGTTCTCCTTCAACGTCTTTCACTGACATATTAACTGGGTAAAGTATAGCCGTGTTTTTATCCAATGTCAATGATAAAATCATCCAAAAATCCTATACGTCCGCCGGGGTTTGTGCTATAATTGGGAAAAATGAGCGGAGGAGGGCGGCGGATGGAACCCAACGTTGACGAGATTCTGCGCTATCTCCGCGTCCGGGGCGAGGCGCCGGAGCCGCTGCGCGCGCAGGTGGAGACCGCCGCGCGGGAGCTGGCGGACAGTCTGCCGCCGAGGTACGTCTACCGCGCGTTCCCGCTGGCATGGGGCGGGGACGGCGTGACGCTCGCGGGCAGCGGCGTGACGCTCACCGGCGACCTTGCGAAGAAAATGCTGCAAGAGTGCGACAGGGCGGTGCTGCTGTGCTGCACGCTGGGCATGGAATTTGAGCGGCGGCTCCGGGCGCTGGAGCGCCGCGACATGGGGAAAGCGGTGATTCTGGACGCCTGCGGCAGCGCGTGGGTGGAGTCCGGCTGCGACGCGGCGGAGCGCGAGATCGCGGAGCGCTTCGCGCCGCGCTGCCTCACCGACCGGTTTTCCCCCGGCTACGGCGATTTGCCGCTTGCCCTGCAACCGGCGGTGCTGACCGCGCTGGACGCGCGCCGGCGGCTGGGCATTCACCTGAGCGACAGCTTTTTGATGACGCCGTCCAAGTCCGTCACCGCCGTGATCGGCATAGCGGACACGCCACAGCCCGCGCGGGTGCGCGGCTGCGGGTACTGCGCCATGAAAATGACCTGCGACTATCGAAAAGGAGGGACGACCTGTGGCGTCTAAACCTTTGGATTTCGGCAAAATCATCATGCTGGACGGCGCGATGGGAACCGTCCTGCAAAGCCGCGGCTTGCCGCCCGGCGGCGTGCCGGAGCTGCTGAATCTGGAGCGGCCGGAGCTGCTGCGGGAGGTCTATCACGACTACATCGCCGCGGGCAGCGACGTGATCTATGCCAACACCTTCGGCGCGAACGCGCTGAAGTTGCGGCGCACCGGAAAAGGCGTCGCGGAGATTGTCTCCGCCGCGATCAAGCTGGCGAAGGACGCCGCTTCCGGTACCGATGTCAGGGTTGCCCTCGACATCGGCCCGCTGGGCGAGCTGCTGGAGCCGATGGGGACGCTGCCCTTTGAACGCGCCTGTGAGCTGTTTCGCGAGGTTGCCCTTGCGGGCGCGGCGGCGGGCGCCGATCTCGCGGTGATCGAGACCATGACCGATCTGTACGAGACCAAGGCGGCGCTGCTGGCGGTGAAGGAGAACACCGATCTCCCCGTGCTGGTGACCATGTCCTTCGAGGAGTCGGGGCGCACGTTCACGGGCTGCACCGTCGCGTCCATGGCGCGGACGCTCACCGGACTCGGCGCGGACGCGATCGGGCTTAACTGCTCCATGGGACCGGACAAGCTCGCGCCGCTGCTGCGGGAGCTGTGCGAGAATACGCCCCTGCCTGTGATCGCCAAGCCCAACGCGGGGCTGCCCGACCCGGTGGACGGACACTATGATATGGACGCGGCGTCGTTCGCGGATACCCTCGCGCCCATGGCGGACGCGGGGGTGAGCGTGTTCGGCGGCTGCTGCGGCACGTCGCCGGACTATGTGCGCGGCGTGGCGGAGCGGCTCAAACGCCGCCCTGTTGTGAAGCGCGAACCGAAGCGGGAGAGCTTTGTCTGCACGCCGGTCATGCCGCTGCCCATCACCGGCGTGCGGGTCATCGGCGAGCGCATCAACCCCACGGGCAAAAAGCGCTTCCAGCAGGCGCTGCTGGAAAACGACATGGACTATATCCTCGACATGGCGGTGCAGCAGGAGGACGCGGGCGCGGATATCCTCGATGTGAACGTGGGCTACCCCGGCGTGGACGAGGCTGCCATGCTGCCCCGCGTCGTGAAGGAGCTGCAAAGCTCGACGGCGCTGCCGCTGATGCTGGATTCCTCCAACGCGGCAGCGCTGGAGGCGGCGCTTCGCGTGTACAACGGCAAGGCGGCGGTGAACAGCGTCAACGGCGATGAGGCGGTCCTGTCGCGCATCCTGCCGCTCATCAGGAAATACGGCGCGTCGGTGGTGGGGCTGTGCCTCGACCAAAACGGCGTGCCGCAGACGGCGGAGCAGCGCTTTGAGATCGCGAAGCGCATTCTGGACGCGGCGCTCTCCTGCGGTATTCCCCGCGAGGACGTGTGGATCGACTGCCTGACGCTGACCGTTTCCGCGCAGCAGGAGCAGGCGCGAGAAACCCTCAAGGCGCTGCGTATGGTCCGCGAGGAGCTGGGGCTGCAAACCGTTCTCGGCGTGTCCAACATCTCCTTCGGACTGCCCAACCGGGCGCTGGTGACGCGGACGTTCCTCATTGAGGCGATGCACGCGGGGCTGACGCTGCCGATCCTGAACCCCAACCTGACGGAGCTGATGGACGCCGTGGCGGCGTTCCGGGTGCTTTCTGGCGAGGATGAGAGCTGCCGCGCCTATGTGGAGCGCTTCGCGGACTGCGAGCCGCCCAAAACGAGCGCGTCGAACATCGCAGTGAAAAAAGAAAAAACCGCGCAGAGCGCGGCGCTGACGCTGGACGACGCGGTGGTCCGCGGACTCAAAACCGAGGCGGCGGCGCTGGCGACGGAGCTGCTCAAAACGGAAACCGAGCTTTCGCTGGTGGACGCGCACCTGATCCCGGCGCTCGACAAGGTGGGCGAGGGCTACGAGGCGGGTAGGGTATTCCTCCCGCAGCTCCTGTCCGCGGCGCAGGCGGCGCAGGCGGTGTTCGAGGTGATCCGCGCCCGCCTCGCGGAGCGCGGCGGCGAGAGCGTCAGGCGCGGCAAGCTGCTGGTGGCGACGGTGCGCGGCGACGTGCACGACATCGGAAAAAACATCGTCAAAACGGTGCTGGAAAACTACGGCTATGACGTGGTGGATTTGGGACGCGACGTGCCGCCGGAGGCGGTGGTGAACGCGGTGCGGGAGCAGGAGATACATCTGGTCGGGCTCTCGGCGCTGATGACCACGACGCTTGCGGCCATGGAGGAAACGGTGGCGCTGCTGCGGCAATTGCCTGACCCGCCGAAGGTGCTGGTCGGCGGCGCGGTGGTGACGCCGGAGTACGCCAGGCGCATCGGCGCGGACTACTACGCGAAGGACGCCAAGGCGAGCGTGGAGATCGCGCGAGAAGTCTTTGGACAGTAAAAAAGGAAAGCAGCCGGCAGGCTGCTTTCTTTTTTTATCCCTCGATCAGCTTGCGGAGAATGCTCGCCGAGAGGTCGGCGGTCTCCTGCTCGAACTCGCCGAACGAGCCGGGGGAGCTGCCGTCCGCAAGGTCGGAGATCGCGCGCAGCACGATGAACGGCACGCCAGACAGTGCCGCGACCTGCGCGATGGCGCCGCCCTCCATCTCGGCGGCGACAGCGCCGAAGGCGCCGGCAATGTTCCGCTTCGCCTCGGCGGAGGCGACGAACAGATCGCCCGTGGCGATGCGTCCGGTCTTGACCCGCTTGCCGTCCAGCAGGGAGGACGCCGCGGCGCGGAACGCCTCGATCAGCGCCTCGTCGCTGTGAAAGACCGTCGGCGTGTCGCGATGCTCCTGCTCGCAGAGGTTGCCGCGGGCGTAGCCGAAGGCGGTCACATCAAAATCGTGCTGCACCAGCTCCGTGCCGATGACCACGTCCGCCACGGCGAGACCCTCGCCGATGCCGCCGGCGATGCCGGTGTTGACAATGTAATCGGGAGTGTAGCAGTCAATGAGCGCCTGCGTGCAGCGCGCAGCGTTGACCTTGCCGACGCCGCACCGGACCAACACAACGCGGTTCGCGCCCAGTGCGCCGCTGTAGAACGTCAGACCGGCATGCTCCGTCGTTTCCAGGTTGCCCAGCGCGGCGCGCAGCTGCGTGACCTCGCTCTCCATGGCGCCGATGACGCCGAATGTCTTATTTTTCATAGTTGAGCTTCTCCTCCGTCCAATTCTTCAAAACCTCGCACATGTCCGCCGCGACCGCCCGTGCGCCGGGGAGGTCCTGATCCAGGTAGTTGCCGCACTGCACGCGTGTCGCGCCGGGAATCTCGCCGTCCCAGACCGCGATCTGCGCGAAGCACTCGCGCACCAGATCGATCGCCTGCGCGTGGGACATCGTGTCGCGCACCAGAAAATAGAAGCCCGTGCGGCAGCCCATCGGCCCGACGTAGATCACGCTGTCCGCGAGCGCGCTGTTGCGGGCGAGCGTCGCGAACAGATGCTCAAAGCTGTGCGCCTCCCCGGTGCCGAGATAGTCGCCCATATTGGGCTTTTTCATGCGGATGTCATAGGTCACCACGTCCCCGTCGATACGGGAGATATACATGCCCTTTTCGAGCTTGTCATGGTTGACGTCAAAGCTGGCGATGGTTTTCATGCGCACCCCTCCCTGTCGCTTGCGATCCTATATAATGTCTGCTGAACAAATCCGTGCGCCCTTGAACGCCTTGCTTTTCAAGGGCTTCGGATTTGTTCAGTACGCATATTATATAAAATATACAATCTGCCGCGAACTGTCAAGCCTTGCCCTTGACAGCCGCCGCGCCGGGTGGTATCTTGATTTGAAAACGAATCGCAAGTTACAGAAGGTGATTTCCTTGGCAAAATACATGACGAAGCAGCGTAAGACGCTGCTCGGCTATCTGGGCGCGCACCCGGACGAGGCGCTCTGTGCGCAGGAGATCGCGGCGGCGCTGGAGGGCGAGGGCGTGAGTCTCAGCGCGGTGTACCGCAACCTCGCCGAGTTGGAGAGTGAGGGGCGCATCCGCCGCATGAGCCGGGAGGGCAGCCGCGAGGCGTACTACCAGTTCACCGGCTCCGACGCCTGCCGCGACTGTCTGCATTTAAAGTGCAAGAAGTGCGGGCGCACGTTCCACATGGACTCCACCGGCGCGGCGCAGTTGCTCGGCGTGGTGGAAAAGGCGGAGGGCTTTGCCGTGGACAAGAGCGACACGGTGCTCTACGGCGTGTGTGAGATTTGCCAGGACTGATGGAAAAGAGCGCTCAAATCCATCCCTTCCCGCCGCTGTACGACGAAGGCTCCCGCGTGCTGATTCTCGGCTCGTTCCCGTCGGTCAGATCGCGGGAGCAGCGGTTTTTCTACGGGCATCCGCAAAACCGCTTCTGGCGGGTGATCCCCGCGCTGTTCGGCGAGGACGTGCCGACCACGATCGAGGAAAAGAAAACGCTGATCCTGCGGCACCGTCTCGCGCTGTGGGACACCGTCGCGTCGTGTGAGATCACCGGCTCGTCGGACGCGAGCATCACAAACGTCGTCGCCAACGATCTGCGCCCGATTCTATGCGGCGCGGAGATCCGCGCGATCTTCTGCAACGGCGCGACGTCGCTCAAGTGGTACAACAGGCTCCTGCGCGACGCACTGGGGCGGGAGGCGCTTCCGCTGCCCTCCACCAGTCCCGCCAACGCGCAGTGGACGCTCCAACGCCTGACGGAGGCGTGGGGAGCGGCAATTTTACCGTATTTGGAGTAACGATACATGGGAAACAAGACACCGGGCATTCGCAAAATTGAATTTACCAACCGCGACCTCGTCACGCTCATCGCGCCGCTGATCGCGGAGCAGTTCCTCGCCATCCTTGTGGGCCTCGCGGACTCGCTGATGGTGGCGACGGTGGGTGACGCGGCAATTTCGGCGGTGTCGCTGGTGGACTCCGTGAGCAACCTGATGATCTATATTTTTTCCGCCATGGCGGCGGGCGGCGCGGCGGTGGCGGGACAGTACATCGGCCGCCGGGAGCAGCGCAGCGCCAACGACGCGGGGCAGCACCTCGTGATGCTGCTGGGCGCGACGTCGCTTTTCTTCGTGGCGCTGCTGTACGTCTTCAAGACCGCGGTGCTGACCACGGTGTTCGGGCATATCGACGCGGACGTCATGGCGGCGACGGACAAGTATTACTCCATCGTCATGGCGTCGATCCCCGGCATCGCGCTCTACAACGGCGGCGCGGCGATCTTCCGCACCATGGAGCGCAGCGACGTCTCGCTCAAGGTTTCGCTGCTGATGAACGGCATCAACGTCGCCGGCAACGCGATCCTGATCTTCGGCTTCCACATGGACGTGGCGGGCGTCGCCATCCCCACGCTGGTGTCCCGCACCGTGGCGGCGGCGGTGATCCTCGCGCTGCTGTTCAACGATTCCCTGCCGCTGCATCTGTCCGACATCAGAGGCTTCCGCCTTCAGCCGAGGATGCTGCGCAATATCTTTTACATCAGCGTCCCCAGCGGCATTGAGAACGGCATGTTCCATCTGGGACGGCTCATCCTGTTCAGCCTGATCTCCACCTTCGGCACGGCGTCCATCGTCGCCAACGCCATCGGCAACACGCTGGGCAACTTCCACTGCTTCGCCGGTCAGGCGCTGAACCTCGGCATGACCACGGTGGTGAGCCAATGCGTCGGCGCGGGAGACTACGACGGCGCGCGGTACTATCTGCGCAAGCTGCTCAAGGCGGGCTACGCGCTGATGGCGGCGGTGAACCTGACGATCATCGCGCTGCTGCCGGTGGTCATGCGCATCTACGACGTCTCGCCGGAGGGCGAGCGTCTGGCGGTGATCGTGGCGCTGATCCACGGCATTTCGTCAATTTTCCTGTGGCTGCCGTCCTTCAGCCTGCCGACCTTCCTCCGCGCTGCGGGGGACGCCCGCTTCACCATGTTTGCCAGCATGACGACCATGTGGCTCTGCCGCGTGATGTTCGCCTACATCTTCGGCAAGTTCATGGGTTACGGCGTTGTGGGCGTCTGGGTGGCGCACGCCATTCTGGACTGGACGGTGCGCACCGTCGTGTTCTATAAGCGGTATCGCAGCGACAAATGGGTCGCCAAGGCGATCCAATAAAGAAAAGGCAGCCGGACGGCTGCCTTTTTGACGGTTACATTTCAACGGTGATATTGTCCGTGCCGTGCTCCTCAAACTCTCCTAAGTATTCCTCCATGCGCTCGCACAGCTCGTCATAGTTGTCGGGCGTGGGGGAATCGCTGTCCATGTCCCGCAGCGCCAGCTCCTGCGCGAGAATCTCAAAGAACATCGTGTCCTCATACGCCATGATCGCCTCGTGGATGCCGCCGTCGGCAAACGCGCGGGAGGGGATCAGTTCGCCTTTATAGGATTCCACCAGTGACACCATGCCCTTGTCAAGACAGTGGGAGAATACGGCGGTCTCCACATCGTCATAGTCGCGGATGCGGTCGTCCCCGCGGGTGGAATTGATGACCCAGTTGCCGATATAGACCAGGTCGAGAAGACGGCGGAATTGTTTGTCCGTCAGTTTCAAGTCCATAGCGCACGCCTCCTGAGATAGGATAAAACTCTTAACGTATTATAGCAGATTTTTTCAAAAAAGCTATAGGAAAAAAGGGGAAAGGGTAGTATAATTTTCACCATGAAACGGAACGCAAAAATCACAATTCATGGCAAAGATGCTGCATTCGTCGTCCGCGGCACCTGGGAGAGGACGGCGGAGGGCTGGCGCCTTGCCTACGACGAGCCGGATGCGTCGGAGATGGGCGCGGTGCGCACGGAGCTGTCGCTCACGGACGCCGGCGCGACGCTGACGCGCACCGGCGCGGTGCGCAGCGCCTTCCGTTTTGCCGAGGGCGCGCCACACAGTTCAGTATATGAAACCCGCTACGGAAGCTTTCCGGCGGAGGTGGAGACCCACGCGCTGCGCGCAAAGCTCGGCGAGGACGGCGGACTGATCGAGATTCGCTACAGGCTGACCATCGGCGGCGCGGCGGACGGATATCGGCTGAAGATTCTCGTGCGAACGGAGGAGGAAGCATGAAAAAAGTTGCGTTGGTCACGGGCGCGTCCCGCGGCATCGGACGCGCCACGGCGGCGCGGCTGGCGAAGGCAGGCTACGCCGTGGGCGTCAACTACTACGAGCGACAGGACAAGGCGGACGAGCTGGTCTCGGCACTGACTGCCGCGGGCTGCGAAGCAATTGCGGTGCAGGCGGACGTGGCGGACCGCGCGGCGGTGGACGCCATGGTGCGGCGGGTGACGGATGTCTTCGGACCGGTCACGCTGCTGGTGAACAACGCCGGCGTCGCGGGACAGGCGCTGTTTCAGGACATTACGGACGAGCTGTGGAACCGCTACTTCGCGGTGAATCTCAACGGCATGCGCCACACCATTCAGGCGGTGCTGCCTTCGATGATCCACGAAAAATCCGGCTGTATCGTGAACATCTCCTCCATCTGGGGGCAGCACGGCGCGAGCTGCGAGGTGACGTACTCCTGCACCAAGCACGCCATCATCGGTCTCACGCGGTCGCTGGCGATGGAGCTTGCGCCGTCTGGCATCCTGGTCAACTGCGTCGCGCCGGGGGTCATCGACACCGACATGGTGCAGGTGCTGGGGCAGGACACGCTTCGCGACCTCGCGGCGCAGACGCCGCTGGGGCGGCTTGGCACGCCGGAGGACATCGCCGCGGCGGTGGCGTTTCTGGCGAGCGACGACGCGTCGTTCATCACCGGACAGGTGCTGACCTCCGACGGAGGCTTCATTGGATAAAAACAGGAACGGCGGGAGCCGTTCCTGTTTTTTGCCCGTTTTCTATTTTCCGGTGCTTCCGAAGCCGCCCGCGCCGCGCGCGGTCTCCGGCAGCGTGTCCACCTCGTCGAACGCCATCGGCAGGTACGGCAGCAGCACCAGCTGCGCGACGCGCTCGCCGTGCTTCACGACCCTCGCGACGGGGCTGTCGTTGTGCAGCGCGACCATCAGCTCCCCGCGGTAGTCGCTGTCCACGACGCCGACGCAGTTGGCGGGGCGCAGCCCCTCCTTCGCCGCGAGTCCACTGCGGGCGAACACCGCGCCGAAGGTCCCCTCCGGCAGCGCGACGGCGAGACCGGTGTGGATCATTTCCGTGTGATGCTGCCAGACGGTCACGTCCGCGTCCAGACAGGCGTAAAGGTCATAGCCCGCCGCGTCCGGCGAGCCGTGAGTCGGCAAAATCGCGCGGCTGTCCAGTTTTTTTACTTGCACCTGTGCCATGAACTATCCTCCTGATCGTCCCACAAAACAACCTCGCCCGCCGCGCGGGTGGCGTTTAAGTCGATGAGCCGCTGGTTGGACGAGCCGCGGAAACGCAGCGAAATGTCGTGCAGCTGCTCCACATACGGACCGTCCACCAGCACGTCAATGAGCGCGAGCATCGCGTCCGTCGCCTCACAGCGGGGATGCGCGCCGTCGGTCAGCAATTGTTCATAGACGAACCCTGTGAACGCCCAGACGGTCTTGCGCGGGTACGCCTGGCGCACCTGTCGCAAAAACGGCAGCAGCGCGCGCTGGTTTTCCGGCTCGAACGGGTCGCCGCCGAGCAGCGTCAGCCCGTTGATGTAGTCGGGCGCGAGCATGGCAAGGAGTTTCGCCTCCGTCTCCTTCGTGAACGGCTCGCCGTAGCAGAAGTCCCAGGTCTGAGGCTGGAAGCAGCCCTTGCAGCGATTGGTGCAGCCGGAGACGAACAGCGTCACCCGCACGCCCTCGCCGTTGGCGATATCGCAATCCTTGATCTCTCCGTAATACATAATCCTATCCTTTGACGAAAACCAGCAGCATGGTCAAGCCGTACAGCACCGGCTGGTGCGCCACATAAATGAGCAGGCTCCTGCGCCCGACGGCGGCGAGGAGCGGCGCTTTCGCTTCATAGAACCACCGCGGCAGCCTGCCCTCCCGGACGTACCTGCCCGCCCAGGTGCCCAGCAGGAACACGAACATCCACGGCAGCAGCGGGAAGTAGTCGGAGGAGTAGAAGTCCGGCGTGGTGAGCCCGAACATCCACAGATGGGGAATCGTGGTCGGATACCCGTTGACCAGCCGCGCAAACACGAGGATACCGAGGATACAGACCAGCGGCTGTGCTTTTTCGTTCCGCCGCTGCCAATCCTGCCAGCGGTTTTGTGTCAGCCCGTAGAGCAGCATACACGTCCCCAGCAGGTGCAGCACGCCGAAGAGGATCGGCATCTCCATGAAATACGTCACGACCGTGATGCCCAGCGCCACGGCGAGCGCTTTCAGCCCGCGCTTTGTGTTGCTGCGGGAGAAGTTGGAGCTGACGCCGGAGAGCAGGATGAACAGCCCCGCGAAAAAGTAGTGCAGCACCTCGAACACCGGGTTCCAGAAGAACCACGACGGCGCTCCGGCGAAAACGACCAGATCGTAGAGAAAGTGATGAATGACCATCAGGCACAGCGAAAGCCCGCGCATGGCGTCCATCAGCTCAATGCGTTGCTTGACTTGCTCCACGGCACCGCCCCCTTCCTCCGCACCACTTTACCACAGAAAACAAAATCCCGCAAGCCGTCAGCCCGCGGGATTTGCCGTATTACAGATGGAGCACGCGCTCCTTGATCTCCTGCGTCCTGCCCTGATTCCAGAACTGGGTGCCGATGTAGCCGCAGGTGCGGCGGGCGACATTCATCTTGTTCTGGTCGGTGTTGCCGCAGCGCGGGCACTTCCAGATCAGCTTGCCGCCGTCGTCCACGATGTCGATCTCACCGTCCCAGCCGCAGACCTGGCAGTAGTCGCTCTTGGTGTTCAGCTCGGCGTAGATGATGTTGTCGTAGATGAACTTCATCACCTGCAAAACCGCTTCGAGGTTCTGCTGCATGTTGGGTACCTCGACGTAGCTGATCGCGCCGCCGGGGGAGAGGTGCTGGAACTCCGCCTCGAATTTGAGCTTGCTGAACGCGTCGATCTGCTCGGTGACGTGGACGTGGTAGCTGTTGGTGATGTAGCCCTTGTCCGTGATGCCCTCGATGATGCCGAAACGCTTTTGCAGGCACTTGGCGAACTTGTAGGTGGTGGACTCCAGCGGGGTGCCGTAGATGGAGAAGTCGATGTTCTCCTTTTCCTTCCAGCGCTTGCAGGCGTCGTTCATGTACTGCATGATCTGGATGGCGAAGGGCTTCGCGGCGGGGTCGGTGTGGCTCTTGCCGGTCATGTACTTGACGCACTCGTAAAGCCCCGCGTAGCCGAGGGAAATGGTGGAATAGCCGTTGTAGAGCAGCTTGTCGATCGGCTCGCCCTTGGCGAGGCGCGCGCAGGCGCCGTACTGCCAGAGGATCGGCGCGGCGTCGGAGAGCGTGCCCTTGAGCCGCTCGTGGCGGCACATCAGCGCGCGGTAGCAGAGGTCGAGGCGCTCGTCGAAGATCGACCAGAACTTCTCGATGTTGCCGCCGGAGCTGAGGGCGATGTCCGGCAGGTTCAGCGTGACGACGCCCTGGTTGAAGCGGCCGTAATAGCGGTGCTTGCCGGGCTTGTAGTTCTTGGCGTTGGCGATGTTGCCGATGCCTGCGTCGGTGAAGCGGTCAGGCGTGAGGAAGCTGCGGCAGCCCATGCAGGGGTACACGTCGCCCTTTAGCTCAAGCATCTTCTTTTCGCTGATGTAATCCGGCACCATGCGGCGCGCGGTACATTTCGCGGCGAGCTTCGTGAGATAATAGTACGGCGAATCCTCGTGGATGTTGTCCTCCTCAAGGACGTAGATGAGCTTGGGGAACGCCGGCGTGACCCAAACGCCCTGCTCGTTCTTGACACCCTCGTAGCGCTGCGCCAGCGTCTCCTCAATGATGAGGGCGAGGTCCTTTTTCTCCTGCTCGCTCTCCGCTTCGCCGAGGTACATGAACACGGTGATGAACGGTGCCTGACCGTTGGTGGTCAGCAGGGTCACAACCTGATACTGGATGGTCTGCACGCCGCGGCGGATTTCCTCGCGCAGGCGCTTTTCGGTGATCTCGCGGATTTTGTCCTCGCCGGGCATGAAGCCGATGTCTGCCATCTCCGAGAGGACAGCCTTGCGGATTTTCTGGCGGCTGACGTCGACAAACGGCGCGAGGTGGGTGAGCGAAATGCTCTGTCCGCCGTACTGGTTCGACGCCACCTGCGCGACGATCTGGGTCGCGATGTTGCAGGCGGTGGCGAAGGAGTGAGGCTTCTCGATCAGCGTGCCGGTGATGACCGTGCCGTTTTGCAGCATGTCCTCCAGGTTGACCAGGTCGCAGTTGTGCATGTGCTGGGCGTAGTAATCGCTGTCGTGGAAGTGGATGATGCCCTCCTCGTGCGCCTTGACGATGTCCGCCGGCAGCAGCACGCGGTTCGTGAGGTCGCGGGAGACCTCGCCCGCCATGTAGTCGCGCTGGGTAGAGTTGACGACGGGGTTCTTGTTGGAATTTTCCTGCTTCGCCTCCTCGTTGTTGCACTCGATGAGGGAGAGGATTTTGTCGTCGGTGGTGTTGGACTTGCGCACCAGCGAGCGGTTGTAGCGGTAGGTGATGTAGCGCTTGGCGACCTCATAGGCGCCGTGCGCCATGATGTGCGTCTCCACGAAGTCCTGAATCTCCTCCACCGTGGGAGCGCGGTCCAGCTTCTGACATTCCAGCTCCACGCTCTCGGCGATGCGCTGAATCTGCACCGGCGTCATGCGCTCCGCCTCGTCCACCACGTCGTTTGCCTTCGTGACCGCGGCGATGATCTTGACGATGTCAAAGTCGACCTCCGCGCCGTTGCGCTTGATAACTCTCATGTATGATGTCCCCTCTATTCGTAATAAACACAATATCTTGTGGTTGGATTCACAAAACAAACACATTATAGGATGGTTGGCGGAGAGATGTCAAGAAGATTTTCTCAAAAGAAGCGAAAAAAATTCTCCCGTTCCGACGGCGAAGAAAATCTTCTTTTATTTTTACCTTGCAATCAAGTGGGATTTCTGTTAGTATAATTTGTCGATGAAGAGTCTCTGGAGGATCGAAATAGATGACACAGAAGAAAAACGATAACCGCGTCACGCGGCGGGAGAAGAGCGAGCGCAACATGAACCGCGCGGTGCTGCTGCTGACCGCCGGACTGGTCGCGGAGTGGTACCTGCTGATGGCGGATCGCTACTACGCCCGCGGCACGATCTCGCAGGTGGTCGGCTGGTACGATTACCTCGGCGTGATGCGCTGGGCGGCGCTGGCGGTGCTGGCGGCGGGCGTTGTGATGATGACGCTGCGCGGCGGCAAGCCGTGGGTGAAGAAGCTCGGCGGTCTGCTGACCGGCTGCGGCGCGTTTTTCACTTTCACCTCGGTTGCCATGCGGCACTATTTCCCCGTCAGTGTGACGGTTCTGTGCGTGATGGTGCCGGTGCTGCTGCTGCTCGGCATAATTTACCTGTTCTATCAGGCGGAATTCTCCGTGCAGGCGACGGAGCTTGCCATGGCGCTGGGCGCGGTGATCCTGCTGGGTCGCTCCGGCTCGGCGGCGGTGAAGGTCTGCGCGGCGCTGGCGGTCTGCGGGATCGCGGCGCTGCTGATCTGCACGGCGGCGGCGAAGAAGAACGGCGGCGCGCTCAGGCTGGGCGGCGAGACCGTGCAGGTGTTCGCGCCCAAGGCGGACTACCGGCTGTCGCTGGGCGTTCCGGTGCTGTGCCTCGCGGCGGTTGCCGCGGCGTACTACGCCGTGCCGGCGGGGGCGTTTTACGCGACCTGGGCGCTGGCGATCGTGGCGTTCGTGCTGGCGGTCTATTACACCATCAAGCTCATGTGATGTCACATCCCGGAGAGGACGGCTTGCGCCGTCCTCTTTTTGTTTTGGCAACTTGACGATTTTGGCGAAATCCGATTCCGGCGCTTGATTTTCCGCCTGTGTTTGACTAAAATGATTTCAATGGGGGGTACCCCGATACAACAAAAGGAGGAATGTGTATGAAGAACATCAACAGGATGCTGGCTCTGGTCATGGCCCTGGCTATGATTTTCAGCCTGAGCATCACGGCTTCGGCAGCTGTAACGGTCGAGTGGAGCAAAGAGCGCTATCAGGAAGCTGCGACGAAGATCGACAAGGTCCCTGCCGACTTGAGCGGCAAGACCGTCATTCTGCATACCAACGACATCCATGGCGCGGTCGCGCAGTACGCCAAGCTCGCCGCGCTGAAGGCTGACTTTGTGGCTGCGGGCGCGACGGTCGTGATGGTCGACGCGGGCGACTACAGCTCCGGCGATCCCAATGTGTCGCTTTCCAAGGGCGCGAGCGCCATCGAGCTGATGAACGCCGTCGGCTATGATTACGCCACCCTCGGCAACCATGAGTTTGACGCCGGCTGGTCCACTCTGGTGGAGAACCTCAAGAGCGCCAAGTTCACGGTGCTCTCCGACGTCCAGTATCAGGGCAAGGACGCTTTCCCTGTCGGCGAGCTGAAGACGCTTGAGGAGTCCGGTCTGAAGCTCGGCTTCTTCGGTCTGACCACCCCGGAGACCGCCACCAAGGCGCACCCCGGCAAGACCGCGGGCGTGAGCTGGCCTGCTGAGGCGAACATGATGAAGGTCGCGCAGACCGCCGTGGACAAGCTCAAGGCGGACGGCGCCGATCTCGTGATCGGTATCACCCACCTCGGCACGGACGCGGAGAACGTCCCCAACAGCTCCCGCGATCTTTACAAGGAAGTCACCGGCATCGACTTCATCGTTGACGGTCACTCCCACACGGTCATGACTGCCGGCGAGGACAAGGAGCCCATCCAGTCCACCGGTACGAAGCTCGTGAACGTCGGCGTCATCGTCATCGACAACGCCGCCAAGAAGATCGAGAGCAACTGCCTGTTCGATCTCGCGAACTACACCAAGGAAGTCGAGTCCGTCAAGACGATTTCCGACCGCGTCATCAAGGAAGTCAATGATGAGTACGGCGCGGTGTTTGCCGTGAGCGCGGTCGATCTGGACGGCGCGAACAAGATCGCGCGCTACCATGAGACCAACCTCGGCGACCTGATCGCCGACGCGATGCTTTGGCACATCAAAGAGGGCGGCATGGACGCCGTCAGTGTTCCCGCCGACCGCGTTGTTGCCCTCACCAACGGCGGCGGCATCCGCGAGGACATCAAGGCGGGCGACGTCACCAGAAAGGACGTCAACGCGGTTCTGCCCTTCGGCAACACCGTTGCGGTCGTCTATGTGACCGGCGCGGAGCTGCTGGAAGCGCTGGAAGCCTCCACCATCTACTTCCCCATGGGCGGCTTCCCGCAGGTTGCGGGCATTCAGTACACCATTGACGACGCCAAGACGTTCGACCAGGGTGAGCAGTATCCCGATTCCACCTATTATGGTCCCAAGTCCATTCAGCGCGTGACCATCAACAGCATCAACGGCAGAGACTTCGACCCGAAGGCGACCTATGCTGTCATCACCAACGACTTCCTCGCCTCCGGCGGCGACACCTACTTCGCGTTCAAGAATGCCAGCGCGCAGTTCGACACGAGCATTGAGATGGATATTGTCGTCATGGACTACATCACGACCGAGCTCAAGGGCACCATCACCGCCGAGAAGTACGGCGAGGTGGACGGTCGTATCACCATCAAGGAAGACCCCATCAAGGTCTACACCGATGTGGACGTGACGGAGTGGTACGCTCCCGCGCTGCGCTATGTGGTCACGGCTGGCTCCATGACCGGCACCGGCGCGGCTACCTTCGCGCCCAAGGCGACCATCACCCGCGCTGAGGTCATGAAGCTCATCGCCAACATGGCCGGCGCGGACACCAAGCCCGCCGAGGGCGAGCAGTGGTACGACAAGGCTGTCGCCTGGGCTGTGGAGAACAAGATTTCCGACGGCAAGGACGCCACCTCTGTCAGCTCCCGCGAGGACTTCGTCATCATGCTCTACAACTACATCAAGATGCAGGGCAAGGGTCTGGCGAGCGACTGGAGCTTCTCCCTGAAGAACCCCGACGCTGACCAGCTCAGCGAGAACGCGACCGAAGCGATGCAGTGGATGGTCGAGAACGGCGTGATCAAGGGCGTGGACGACGCCGGCACGCTGGCGCCCAAGTCCTCCGCCACGCGCGCGGAGATGGCGCAGATTCTCCTGAACATGTCCAAGGTTGCCGCGTAAGCAGCACCGATCAAAAAAGAAGGCTTCCGAAAGGAAGCCTTCTTTTTTGTTGTTCAGATTTCCCTGCGTCCCTCCAGCGCCCGCATCAGCGTGGCGTCGTCGGCGAATTCCAGATGCCCGCCCACAGGGATGCCGTAGGCGAGGCGGGTGATCTTCACCCCGAACGGACGCAGCAGCCGCGCGAGATACATCGCCGTCGCCTCGCCTTCGGTGTCGGGGTTCGTCGCCATGATGACCTCGCTGACGCTGCCGTCAGCGACCCGCTCCAGCAGCGGCTTGATCTCCAGATCGTCGGGACCGACGTGGTTCATCGGCGAGATCACGCCGTGGAGCACATGGTAGCGGCCGGAGAACTCCCGTGAGCGCTCGATGGCGACCACGTCCCGCGGGTCGGCGACCACACAGACGACGCTCCCGTCCCGCTTGGGGGAGGAGCAGATGGGACACAGCCCGCCGTCGGTCAGGTTGCGGCAGACGGGGCAGAAGGTGACTGTTTTCTTCGCCGTCACAATGGCGTCTGCGAACTGCTGCGCCTCGTCCTGACTCAGGCTCAGCACATGAAACGCGAGGCGCTGGGCACTCTTGCTGCCGACGCCCGGCAGCCGCGCGAACTGTTCGACCAGCGCTTCCAGCGCCGCGGGGAAGTATTCCATAGGGGCTTATCCTCTCAATTCCTTGATGCGGGCGGGGATGTCCTCCGCGCCGTAGACCGCGCTGCCCGCGACCAATACGTTCGCGCCCGCGTTCACGCACGCGTCCCGCGTCTGAATCGCTACGCCGCCGTCGACCTCCAGCTCGCAGGTGAGAGTGCGCTCGTCGATCCACGCGCGGATCTGCGCGACCTTGGGCATCATGTCCGCCATGAAGGACTGTCCGCCGAAGCCCGGCTCCACCGTCATCACCAGCACCATGTCGCACTCGTTCAGGAACGGCAGCACCGCCTCCGCGGGCGTCTTGGGCTTGACAACCACGCCCGCCTTTTTGCCCTTTGCGTGGATTTTCGTGAGCGCGGCGCGGATGTTTTCCTCGCTGTCGGACTCCACATGGCAGGTCACGATGTCCGCGCCGGCGTCGCAGAACTGCTCCACATAGCGCACGGGGCGCTCGATCATCAGATGCACGTCCAGCGGCAGGGAGGTGGTGGGGCGCAGCGCCTTGACCACCGGAATGCCGATGGTGATGTTGGGCACGAACAGCCCGTCCATCACGTCCACATGGACGTAGTCGGCGGACGCGATCTTGCGGATATCCCGTTCGAGATTCGCGAAGTCGGCGGAGAGGATGGAGGGAGCAATTTTGATCATGGCACGGCGCCTCCCGATAGAATGATTTCCCTTAATTATAGCAGGACCGCAATATAAAAGCAAGCGGCGGTTCATTCAACCGCCGCCCGCGAACAGATCGGGTACCATTGACAGTCGCCGCAGACCTCATTGAGCTTGCCGGGCGCGAGGACGCGCTCCCAAACCCGCGCGGACAGCTCCGACCAGCGCAGCGACGCGCCGTCGGGGAGCGACAGCAGCCGCAGCACCGCCGCGTCGTAGCGCGCGACCTTGTCCGAGCTGTCGCAGACGCCGTCACGGTTGTGCGGGCAGCTTCCGCAGAGGGGATCGGGAGCGCCGCGCAGCGTCAGGAGAGGGTCTGTGCCGCGCAGCGCTCCGATGAGCGCGGTCATGTTATTCACAAATGCCTCGGAGTACCCCTTACCCTGAAAAAACCGGACGCACAGGGCATGGTGCGCCCGCAGCTCACAGGTTGACATGCCGCTTGAGCGCCGTGGACAATCCCCACGCCAGCGCCAGCTTCACGAGGTCGGGGACGATGAACGGCAGCACGCACCAGCCTAGCGCCGTGGCGAGACCGATGGCGCCCGCCTGACGCGCGTAGACCACCATGAACCATGCCGTGCCGAAGGCGTAGCAGACAATCAGTCCCAGCACCAGCGCCGCAATCTTTCGCGCGGCGCTGCCGGCGGTGACGCGCTCCAGCGCCCAGTAGAGCGCCGCGGTGAACAGAAAGCCGATGATGTAGCCGCCCGTCGTGCCGAACAGCACGCCCACGCCGCCCATGAACTGAGCGAACACCGGCAGTCCCACCGCGCCGAGCAGCACATAGGTCAGCACCGTGAAGAATCCGCGCCGCCCGCCGAGGAGCAGCAGCACCAGAAACACCGCGAAGGTTTGCAGCGTGAACGGCGCCAGCGGCGCGGGCGCGGGAATCGAAATCCATGAGCACACCGCCGTCAGCGCGGCGCACACGGCGATGTAAACCAGCTCCGCGGTGGAGAAACGCTTCCGGGAAATGACAGTTTCGGACATGAATTTTGCCTCCTGAGATCGTTTTTGCTGATACTCTTATACCCCCAATTTTGAGAATTGTCAACCTCAAATTGCAAAATGGTTTACTAGTAAACCCGCTCCGGAAAAATCTTGCCGCGCCGGAACAACAATCGCTTGCCAAAGGCGGGGGCGCATGGTATACTGCGGACACAAGCGAAGTCTTGAAATTTCTACAAGGAGGATACAACAATGAAGAAATGGGTATGTTCCGTCTGCGGCTATGTGTTCGAGGGTGAGAATCCCCCGGAGGCTTGCCCCATCTGCAAGGCGCCCGCGGATAAGTTCATGGAGAAGAAGGAGGGCGAGCAGAAGCTCGCCGCCGAGCACACCTACGGCGTGTATGACAAGCTGGTCAAGGACAACCCCGACGTGCCCGACGAGGCCAAGCAGTACATGCTCGAGCAGCTCAAGTCCATGTTCGCCGGCGAGACCGCCGAGGTCGGCCTGTATCTCTGCATGGCGCGCATCGCCATCCGCGAGGGCTATCCCGAGATCGGCGCGTACTGGGAGAAGGCGGCATGGGAGGAAGCCGAGCACGCCGCCATGTTCGCCGAGCTGCTGGGCAGCGAGCTGGAGCCGAACGTGACCACCAGCACCAAGAAGAACCTCGCCTGGCGCGTGGACGCGGAGTTCGGCGCGACGCAGGGCCGTCAGGATCTCGCGGTGTGCGCGAAGAAGTACAACATCGACCCGATCCACGACGCGGTGCATGAGATCGCCCGCGACGAAGCCCGCCACTGCAAGGCGTTCGAGGGCCTGCTCAAGCGCTACTTCCAGTAAATCAAGATTCACAGGAGGACACACCGATGAAATATGTATGCCCCTGCGGCTATGAGTACGACCCCGCCGTCGGCGATCCCGACAGCGGCATCGCTCCCGGCACGCCCTTCGAGGCGATCCCTGAGGACTGGGTCTGCCCGGTCTGCGGTCTCGGCAAGAGCGACTTCGTTCCCGCGTGACCACGCACGCGAAAAAGACGGCAGGGCGGCAGCCTTGCCGTCTTTTGTGCAAATTGCTTAGATTTTGTGTAGACAAACAGGAGACCTTGTGCTATACTTACCATATTATTGACGCAATAAGGAGGAGATTCCCATGGATGTCAAAGAGATCCTGCGCCACGTTGACCATACGCTGCTCGCTCAGGGCGCGACCTGGGATGAGATCCGTCAGATCTGTGACGACGGCATGAAGTACGGCTGCGCGTCAGTGTGCATCCCGCAGAGCTATGTGAACCGCGCCGCGCGGTATATTGCCGCCAACTGGCGCGAGAAGGGCAGCTGGCTTCCGGTGTGTACCGTCATCGGCTTCCCCAACGGCTACAGCCCCACCACCATCAAGTGCCTTGAGGCGGGCAACGCCGTCGCCGACGGCGCGGGCGAGGTGGACATGGTCATCAACATCGGCTGGGTCAAGGACGGTCTGTACGACCTCGTGGAAAAGGAGATCAACGAGATCAAGACCGCCTGCCGCGGTCGCGTGCTGAAGGTCATCATCGAGACCTGTCTGCTCACCGAGGAGGAAAAGGTCAAGGTCTGCGAGACCGTGGCGCGCTCCAACGCGGACTACATCAAGACCTCCACCGGCTTTGCCGGCGGCGGCGCGACCCGCGAGGACGTGGCGCTGATGGTCAAGCATACCCCCGGCAAGCTGGTCAAGGCGTCCGGCGGCATCGCCGACCTCAAGGACGCGGAGGATTACCTCGCCCTCGGCGCGGATCGCCTCGGCACCTCCCGCATTGTCAAAGCCGTCAAGGCGATGGAACAATAAAACACCAGGAAAAGGAGATTTAACCAATGGCTACCCCCCATAACAGCGCCGCTCTAGGCGATTTCGCAAAGACCGTATTGATGCCCGGCGATCCCCTGCGCGCGAAGCTGATCGCGGAGACGTTCCTGGAGGACGCGAAGCTGGTGAACAACGTCCGCGGCATCCATGGCTATACCGGCACCTACAAGGGCACGCCGGTGAGCGTGATGGCGTCCGGCATGGGCTGCCCGTCCATCGGCATCTATTCCTATGAGCTGTTCACCCAGTACGGCGTGGACAACATCATCCGCATCGGCTCCGCCGGCGCTATTTCCCCCGACCTCAAGCTGCGGGACGTGGTCGCCGCCATGGGCGCCTGCACCAACTCCAGCTTTGCCAACCAGTATCGTCTGCCCGGCACGTTTGCGCCGATCTGCAACTATGATCTGCTGAGCTTCGCCACCGAGGCGGCGAAGGAGTTGGGCGTGCGTATGCCGGTGGGCAACCTGTTCTCCTCCGACACGTTCTATGACGCGGCGGCGTCCTCGATGGAGTGGGCGAAGATGGGCTGCATGGCGGTGGAGATGGAGGCTGCGGCGCTCTACTGCAACGCGGCGTACACCCACAAGCGCGCGCTGGCGATCTGCTCGATCTCGGACAGCCTCGTCACCGGCGAGGAGCTGGACGCCGAGGAGCGCCAGAACAGCTTTACCAACATGATGAAGATTGCGCTGGAGATCGCTGTCAAGGCGACGAAGCTGCCTGACCTCGCCGGCTCCGACAACGGCGCGAGCAAGTAAGACAAAACACCGCGAAATCGGATTGGAACAGAAAGGAGAAGTACCATGCGCGTGATCGACATTGAAGACATCACCGAGGCGATGGAGGATCAAACAGCGTTTGTGCTGCGTTGCGAGGAAGAGTATCGCGACAAAATCAGCGCCGCCGCGGCGAAGATTCTGCGCAATCGCGACAGCAAGCCCATCGTCTGCCTGACCGGGCCCTCCGGCTCCGGCAAGACGACCTCCGCCATGCGGCTGAAAATGTATATCGAAAACCTCGGCGTACCCGTTGGGCTGGTGAGCATGGATAACTTCTTTCTGCCGCTGAACAAGCGCCCGCCGGAGGCGAGCGACTGGGAGTCGCCCTACTGCGTGGACCGGCAGGGGCTGGCGGACTGCATCCTGCGCCTTGCCGACGGCGAGGACGTGGAAGCGCCGTGGTATAACTTCAAAACCGGCGACATCGGCGGTTACCGCACGCTGCACGGCAACAAGGACGGCATCATCATTGCCGAGGGCATCCATATGCTCAACCCGCTGATCCTCGACCTGCTCAAGGGCGAGTACACGGGCGTCTACGTCGCGCCGCGCACGCGCATCATCACCAACGACGACCATATCGTCGACCCGGAGAAGCTGCGCGTCGCCCGCCGCATGATCCGCGACCTCATCGGCCGCGGACACAGCCTGCGCAGCACCATCGAGCGCGCGCAGAGCGTGGATCGGGGCGAGCTGAACTACATCCAGCCCAACAAGGGCAACGCGAGCATCCACATCAACACCTTCCACGAGTATGAGCCGTGCATCCTCTCGAAGTATCTGCATGACATTCCTGAGTTCCATGAGCAGCTTGACGACACGTTCATCGAGCAGCACGGCTTGACCGACCTGATGAAGGTCATCGAGTCCGTCCCGCCGCTGACCACGCCCTATGTGCCGAAGAACTCTCTCGTGCGCGAGTTCATCGGCGGCAGCATCTTCGAGTATTAAGCGGCTTGACAAAAAAGAGTCAAACCAGTATATTGAGATTCGCGGGCAGGTTCTGCCCGCGAATCTTATTTTGTCATAAAGCAGGTGTGTTCCTATGGCTGACGCGAAAGCGTTCTTGAAGCGCAAAAACATCGAGTTTTCCGCCCGGCGCTACGGCATCGACGCCCTCGGCGCGATGGCGCAGGGCTTGTTTTGCTCGCTGCTCATCGGCACCATCATCCGCACCGCCGGCTCTCAGCTCGGCGTGCAGACGCTGACCGACATCGGCACTTACGCCATGGCGGTCTCCGGTCCCGCGATGGCGGTCGCCATCGGCTACGCGCTGCAAGCGCCGCCGATGGTGCTCTTCTCCCTCGCTGCCGTGGGCTGGGCGGCGAACGCCGAGGGCGGCGCGGGCGGTCCGCTGGCGGTGCTGCTGATCGCGATTTTCGCCGCGGAGTGCGGCAAGGCGGTGAGCAAGGAGACCAAGGTGGACATCCTCGTCACCCCGGCGGTGACGATCCTCGTGGGCGTGGCGCTGGCAAAGTGGATCGCGCCGCCCATCGGAATCGCCGCGGGGAAGTTCGGCGTGCTGATCGACTCCGCCACCAAGCTCCAGCCCTTCTGGATGGGCATTGCGGTGTCGGTGCTTGTCGGCGTCGCGCTGACGCTGCCCATTTCGTCCGCCGCGATCTGCTCCGTGTTGCAGCTGACCGGTCTCGCCGGCGGCGCGGCGGTGGCGGGCTGCTGTGCGCAGATGGTGGGCTTCGCGGTTATGAGTTTCCGTGAGAACAAATGGGGCGGGCTGGTGTCCCAGGGGCTTGGAACGTCGATGCTCCAGATGCCGAACATCGTCCGCAACCCCCGCGTCTGGATCGCGCCCATCGTCACCAGCGCCATCACGGGACCCATCGCGACCTGCCTGTTCCACCTTGAGATGAACGGCGCGCCGATCAACTCCGGCATGGGCACCTGCGGTCTGTGCGGACCCATCGGCGTGTGGACGGGCTGGCTCGCGCCCGGCGAGGAGGCGCTCGCCAAGGGCGCGGCGGCAATCGCGCCCTCCGGCTTCGACTGGCTGGGGCTGGCGCTGGTGGCGGTCGTGCTGCCCGCGGCGCTCTGCCCGCTCATCAACGCGCTGTGCCGTAAGCTGGGCTGGGTGAAGGACGGAGATCTGACGCTTTCGTGAGAGTAAATTTGTCAAAAATGCAAAATTTGGACAAAAACCGATCTCATACTTGAATCCCGACGCGGAACCTGATATACTGTGATATGGACTTTTGTCCAAAATAAATTGTAAGGAAGGTAATTGACATGAAGAAGTTTCTTGCGGTCATCCTCGCGATGACCATGGTCATGGCTCTCGTTGCCTGCGGCAGCAGCGACAACGGCGGCTCCACCGCCGCTCCGGCCGAGACCACTACCCAGCCGGCTGAAACCGGCAACACCGACGCCGCTCCTGCGGCTGAGGCCCTCCGCGTCGCGATGGTTACCGACTACGGCGACATCACCGACCAGTCCTTCAACCAGACCACCTATGAGGCGGCCAAGTCCTGGTCCGAGGCGAACGGCGCGGACTTCACCTACTTCAAGCCCGCTTCCGACTCTGACGACGACCGCGTCGCCATGATCGAGAAGGCGATCGACGAGGGTTACGAAGTCATCGTGATGCCCGGTTACGCGTTCGCGCCGGCTATCGCCGCCACCGCGCCCGAGTACAGCGACGTCATCTTCATCGGCCTCGACGTCTCTGAGTTCGACCTCACCTCCGCCGGTCTTGCCGAGCTGCCTGAGAACCTCTACTGCGCGGTTTATCAGGAAGAGCTCTGCGGCTACATGGCTGGCTACGCCGCTGTAAAGATGGGCTACAGCAAGCTCGGCTTCCTGGGCGGCATGGCGGTTCCCGCTGTCGTCCGTTACGGCTACGGCTTCGTGCAGGGCGCTGACGCCGCCGCGGCTGCCGACGGCAAGACCGACGTCACCCTGAAGTATGCCTACGGCAACCAGTTCTACGGCGACGGCGACATCACCGCCGCGATGGACACCTGGTACGCTGACGGCACTGAGGTTGTGTTCGCCTGCGGCGGCGGTATCTTCACCTCCGCGGCTGAGGCGGCTGCCAAGGTCAATGGCAAGGTCATCGGCGTTGACGTTGACCAGGCCGGCATCATCGACGGTCAGTATGGCGCCGGCATGACGGTCACCTCCGCCATGAAGGGTCTCGCCGCCACCGTCAACAGCCTGCTGACCGCTGTCAACAACGGCAGCTTCGCCGGCGGCATCGTGGACAACCTCGGTCTCGTCTCCGCCAACCCGGAGGAGAACTACGTCCAGCTCCCGCTCGGCAGCACCCAGTGGAGCGACAGCTTCTCTCAGGCTGACTACACCGCCCTCGTCGGCGACATGTTCTCCGGCGCGATCACTGTCTCCAACGACATTACCGCGACCGCTGCCGACATGGCTTCCACCATCACGGTGACCGACCTCGGCAACCTCAAGTAAATCTCTTGCAAACGCAAAAGACGCGACCATCCGGTCGCGTCTTTTTGCGCCTTTGTGCGTTCTCACAAAAAGGGTGAGGGATTCGCAAGTTTTCTTTGCATTATGAATCAAACCGTTATATAATGAACAACAGCGGTATGATCCTTTGGACACCGGCGAAACGCCGCAAACAGAAAAGGAGGGGGTCAAGTTGGAAACGCCGTACGCGATTGAGATGCTGAACATCACCAAACGGTTCCCCGGCATCATCGCCAACGACAACATCACGCTTCAGCTCAAGCGCGGTGAGATCCATGCGCTGCTCGGCGAGAACGGCGCAGGAAAGTCCACGCTGATGAGCGTCCTGTTCGGCCTGTATCAGGCGGAGGAGGGCATCATCAAAAAGGACGGCAAGGAGGTACACATCAAGGACCCGAACGACGCCAACGCGCTGGGCATCGGCATGGTGCACCAGCACTTCAAGCTGGTGGAGTGCTTCAGCGTTCTGGACAACATCATCCTCGGCGTGGAGCCGACGAACAAGATGGGGTTCCTGCAAAAGGAGGAGGCGCGCAAGAAGGTCGTCGCCCTGTCGGACAAATACGGTTTGCAGGTTGATCCCGACGCGCTGATCGAGAACATCACCGTCGGCATGCAGCAGCGCACCGAAATCCTCAAGATGCTCTACCGCGACAATGAAATTCTGATTTTCGACGAGCCGACCGCGGTGCTCACGCCGCAGGAGATCAGCGAGCTGATGAAGATCATGAAGAACCTTGCCGCCGAGGGCAAGAGCATCCTCTTCATCTCTCACAAGCTGGCGGAGATCATGGAGGTCGCCGACCGTTGCTCCGTGCTGCGCAAGGGCAAGTACATCGGCACCGTCGAGACGAAGAATACCTCCCCGGAGGAGCTTTCCGCCATGATGGTCGGCCGCAACGTCAACTTCCATGTGGAGAAGAAGCCCGCGAAGACGGGCGACGTGGTGCTGAACATCGAGCACATGTCCGTCGCCTCCAAGGCGCACAAAAAGGACGCCGTCCACGATGTGTCCCTCAAGGTGCGCCGCGGCGAGATCGTCTGCATCGCGGGTATCGACGGCAACGGTCAGAGCGAATTTGTCTACGGGCTGACGGGGCTTGAGCCGCTGCGCGAGGGCAAGATCGAGCTGGCGGGGCGCGACATCACCAACGCCTCCATCCGTGAGCGCAGCACCCATGGCATGAGCCATATCCCGGAGGACCGCCACAAGCACGGACTGGTGCTGGACTACACGCTGGAGGACAACATCGTCTTGCAGCGTTACTTTGAGCCGGAGTTCACCAACGGCGCGGGCTTCCTCCGTCGGGACAACATCCGCAAGTACGCCGAACGGCTCATCGCCGACTATGACGTGCGCTCCGGTCAGGGTCCCATCACCCGCGCCCGCGCCATGTCCGGCGGCAATCAGCAAAAGGCGATCATCGCCCGCGAGGTCGACAAGGACCCCGATCTGCTGGTGGCGGTGCAGCCGACGCGCGGTCTGGATGTCGGCGCCATCGAATTTGTCCACAAGAAGCTGGTGGAGCAGCGCGACGCCGGTAAGGCGGTGCTGCTGATCTCACTGGAGCTGGACGAGGTCATGGACGTGCCCGACCGAATCCTCGTGATGTACGAGGGTGAGATCGTCGGCGAGCTTGACCCGAAGACCACCACGCAGGAGGAGCTCGGCCTCTACATGGCGGGCGCGAAGAGAGACGAGGTGAAGGCATGAAAGAGAAAAAGAACCTTCTCAAGAGCAACGCCGTCCAGTCGCTGATCGCGTCGCTGCTGTGCATCGTGCTCGGTCTGCTGCTCGGCTACATTGTGCTCCTGTTTATCAATCCCACCGGCGCGGGTGAGGCGATCATGGCGGTCGTCAAGAACTTCTGGAACTATTCCCGCGCCAATTTGCAGGCGAAGAACTTCGGCAACACGCTGGTTAAGACCGCGCCGCTGCTGATGTGCGCGCTGAGCGTGCTGTTCGCCTATAAGGTCGGCCTGTTCAACATCGGCGCCGCCGGTCAGTATGTCGTCGGCTCCTGCGCCTGCCTGTACGCGGCGCTGGCGTGGCACTGGGGCTGGCTGGGCTGCCTGCTCTTCGCGCTGGTGCTCGGCGGGCTGTACGGCGCGTTTGTCGGTCTGCTCAAGGCGTATTGCAACGTCAATGAGGTCATTTCGGGCATCATGCTCAACTGGATCGGGCTGTACACCACGAACATGCTGCTCTCCGGCGTCAAGGAGTCCACAAGCCCCTACACGCTCCATCTCAAGTCCGACGCCCCGCAGGCGATGCTGCCCACCGCGGGTCTCGGCGCGATGTTCAACAACAACAGCAACGTGACCATCGCCATCCCACTGTCCATCCTCATCGCCATCGCCATTATGGTGATTCTGGATAAGACGAAGCTCGGCTATGAGCTGCGGGCGACGGGTAACAACAAGAACGCGGCGAAGTACGCCGGCATGGCGGAAAAGCGCAATATCATCCTCACGCTGGTGATCTCCGGCGCGCTGGCGGCGCTCGGCGGCGCGTTCCTGTATCTCACCGACTTCGAGCAGTGGTCGGTGACCCAGTCCTCCGTGCCGGGTATGGGCTTCAACGGCATCGCCGCGGCGTTCCTCGGCGGCTTGAACCCCATCGGCACCATCTTCGCGTCTTACTTCATCCAGCACATCACCGTCGGCGGCGCGTATGTGGACAAAACCATGTACTCGTCCCAAATCTCCGACCTGATCTCGTCCCTCATCATCTACCTGTGCGGCTTCGTGCTCTTCATCAAGTACGCCATCAACATGGGAATCGCCAAGCATGAGGAAAAGCAGATCATGAAAGAGAAAGGGGGCGCGAAGTAATGCTGCTTCTGATCCAATACACGCTGATTTTCGCCTCGGTGCTGGTGCTGGTCGCGCTGGGCGGCTGCTTCTCCGAACACTCCGGCGTCATCAATCTCGGCCTTGAGGGCATCATGGTCATCGGCGCTCTCGGCGGCGCGCTGATGATGCGCTATCTGCCCGGCTCCATGGCTGCGTTCCCGCTGATCCTCTGCGTCCTGCTGGGCGCCATCGCCTTCGGCGTGGCGTACTCCGCGCTCCTCGGCGTGGCGTGCATCAACTTCAAGGCGGATCAGACCATCGTCGGCACCGCGCTCAACATGCTCGGCGTCGCCGCGGCGACGGTGTTCGTCAAGGCGATCAACACCAAAGCGAACCCCGACGACGTGTCCTCCACCATCCAATACGTCGACGCGAAGAAGAAGTTCCTCGTGAACATCGGCTCGTTCGAGTTCAACTGGTTCATGGTCATCGCCGTCATCATGCTGGTCGTCGCTTATGTGGTGCTGTACAAGACCAAGTTCGGTCTGCGCCTCATGGCGTGCGGCGAGCATCCGCAGGCGGCTGACAGCGTCGGCATCAACGTGCTGAAAATGCGCTGGGCGGGTGTGCTGATCTCCGGCGTCTACGGCGGCCTTGGCGGCATCTGCTACATCCTCGCGGGCGTTTCGGAGTGGAAGTTTGAAAACGGCGTCGCCGGCTTCGGCTTCCTCGCGCTGGCGGTTATGATCTTCGGTCAGTGGAAGCCGACGCGCATCGCGCTCGCCGCGCTGCTCTTCGGCGCGTTCCGCGCGCTGTCCAACGTGTACTTCGGCTTCCCGGCGCTCATGGCGCTGAACATTCCCGGCTCGGTGTACAACATGCTTCCGTACATCATTTCCCTGATCGTGCTGGCGTTCACGTCCAAGTCCAGCCGCGCCCCGAAGGCAGAGGGCATCCCTTACGACAAGGGACAAAGATAATCAATACAACAGGCTTGATACCAACCATGCAAGCGGCGCGGACAGCGCCGCTTGCATTGCTTTTCCGGGGAAATACAGCCGGGGCGACAGCCCGCTGCCCTCCAGCACGGACAGCGTCTGCGCGTGAACGCTCAGCCCGCCCCAGCCGAGGAACACCGCGCACAGCACAAAGCCGCCGCGGTCGGCTCGCAGCGACAGTACCCCGTTGGTCAATTCGAGAAATCCGACCAGCAGCGGCTGCCCCGGCAGGAGCAGCGTCACATAGCGCAGCACCACCGCGAAGATCACCACAAATCCGCACACGCTCCACGCCGCCGCGAAGGAATCCCGCACCGCGGCGGGAAACGCAAGGCTTTGACCTTGCGTGCGCCGGAGCGGACACGCCGGGGCGTTCTCCACGGGTGACAGGCGTCGGAGCATGACACCGGTCAGCACCGCCGCGGCGACGTGAATGAGGTAGAGATACAGCCCCGCGCGGGCGCTGTGCAGCACCGCGGTACCGCATACGCCGAGAATGAAGCCGGGACCGGCGTTGCTGCAAAAGGCGAGCAGCCGCTCCGCCTCCGCTTTGGAAAGCGCACCGCCGCGGTACAGCTCCGCCGCCGTCCGCGCCCCCACGGGATAGCCGCCCACCAGCCCAAGCGCCAGCGCCGCCGCGCCCGTGCCGCTCACGCCGAAAAGCGGACGCATGACCGGCGCGAGTGCCCGTCCGAACCCATCGCCGACGCCGGAGGCGACCACGAGAGAGGAGAGCACAAAGAACGGAAACAGCGACGGCAGTACCGTTTGCAGGCACAGCGCAAGCCCCTGACGCGCGGCGTCGGACGCCTCGGCGGGCGCGGCGATCAGCGCCGCGGCAAAGGCGGCGAGCAGCAGAAGCAGCAGGATATTTTTCAGCTTTTCCAAGGACATCACCTCAAAACAACGTATGCGCCGGCTCGCGCGGGTAGGACAGGCAAGATTTGCCTGTTTTTTTCATAGGCTTGCCAAAAAGGGGTGGCTTATGGACAAATACACGCAGGGGCTTCGCACGCGCATGGCGGAGCTGTTCGACCTGCCCGCCGATCTGGTGGCGGGACTGGCGCACATGGAGCTGCTGGGCAGCAGGCAGTTTTTTCTGGAGGGGCACGAGGGCATTCTTGCCTACAGTGACACGCAAATCGATATCTCCACCGGCGGAGCGGTCGTGCGCGTGCGGGGCAGCGCGCTGGAGCTGCGCAGCATGACCGACCGTGAGGTGCGCATCCGTGGCAGCATCGACGCCGTGGAATTTGTGAGGTGATGGCGATGTGGAGAGCATTTTTGCCGCTCCTGCGCGGGGACGTGCGCGTCCGTGCGCGAAGCGCGTTCCCCGAACGCGTCCTCAACGTCTGTTCCGCCCGCGGGATATCCCTGCGGGAGCCGCGCTTTGTGAGCGAGGAGGAGCTGGCGTTCTCTGTGGATCGTCGGGACTGGCGCCGGCTGCGCGCCGCCTGCGCGGATATTGGTGCGGAGGCGCACATCGACGGCGTGGCGGGCGTGCCGTTCTTCCTCGGACGGCTGCGGCGGCGCGGCGCGCTGCTGACGGGTCTTGCGTTGTGCGTGCTGCTGCTCGCCCTCAGCTCCTGCTTCATCTGGGACATTCAGGTGGAGGGCAACGGAGACGTGCCGCGGGAGAAGATTTTGCGCGTGCTTGCGAAAAACGGCGTTAAGCGCGGGACGTTCGCCTACTCCATCCGTCAACACGACCTCTGCAACCGCGCGCTGCCGGAACTGCCGGAGCTTTCGTGGCTCACGGTCAACACCCGCGGCTGCCGCGCCACGGTCATCGTGCGCCGCCGCGTGCCGAAGCCGGAGATCGCCAACGAATCCGCGCCCACCAACGTCATCGCGACGCGGGACGCGTTGGTGACGGAGGTGCGCGCGCTGGACGGTGAGGCGAAGGTGCTGCCCGGCACGACGGTACGCAAGGGGCAGCTGCTCATCAGCGGCGTGGTGGATACCGACGGCGTGGAGCGCCCTGTGGTGGGGACGCGGTATCTCGCGGGCAAGGGTACGGTGCAGGGGCGGACGTGGTACGAATTATCGGTCAAAATTCCGCTCACCGTCGCGTCCAAACGCCGCGTCGGCGAGGAGCACCGCAGCTTTGCGGTTTTATGGGGCGAAAAACGGGTAAAATTAAGCATAAAAGGGACTGGTAATCTGTCGACAGAATGTGATAAAATAATCAGTCGAAATCAGTGGGCATTGCCGGGCGGTCTGCTGCTGCCAATAACCTGGGTCACGGAGACGCGCATCCCCTATGAGACCGTGTCCACGCAGCGCAGCCGCGAGAGCGCGCGGGAGCTTGGCAGCGCGGCGCTGGAAGACTATCTCGCCTCCCGGCTGAGCGAGGGCGGGGAGATCGTTTCCGCCCGCGTGGCGGACGCCATGCAGGGCGACTGGCTGCTGGTGACCCTCAGCGCCGAATGCCGCGAACAGATCGGGACGGTCGTTCCCATTTACACCAACTGAAAAAGAAAGGCAGCAACCTATGGAACAGCGCATCAGCATTGAGCGCATGGAGCAGGCGGTGAACCTGTTCGGCTCCTTCGATGAAAACATCCATCTCATTGAGAACGAATTCGGCGTCACCGTCGCCAATCGCGAGAGCGAGCTGCGCGTGAACGGCGAGGCGGAGGACGTGATGCTCGCGTCCAAGGCGCTCTCGGCGCTGCTGACCCTCACGGGACGCGGCGAGACCATCACGGAGCAGAACGTGCGCTACGTCATCGGTCTCGTCCGCGCGGGGCAGGAGGACAAGGTCGACGAACTGACGCAGGACGTCATCTGCATCAGCGCCAAGGGCAGACCCATCAAGCCAAAGACCATCGGGCAGAAGAAGTATGTGGAGTCGATCTTTGAAAACGCCGTCACCATCGGCGTCGGTCCCGCGGGCACGGGCAAGACCTATCTCGCCGTTGCCGCGGCGGTGGCGGCGTTCCGGGAGCGCAAGGTCAACCGCATCATTCTCACCCGTCCCGCGGTGGAAGCGGGGGAGCGTCTGGGCTTCCTGCCCGGCGACCTGCAAAGCAAGGTCGATCCATACCTCCGCCCGCTCTACGACGCGCTGTTCGACATGCTTGGCGCGGAGACCTACAACAAATATCTGGAGCGCGGCAACATCGAGGTCGCGCCGCTGGCGTACATGCGCGGGCGCACGCTGGACGACAGCTTCATCATTCTCGACGAGGCGCAGAACACAAGCTGCGAGCAGATGAAAATGTTCCTCACCCGCATGGGCTTCGGCTCGAAAATGGTCATCACCGGCGACGCCACGCAGATCGACCTTCCGGCGGACAAGCTCTCCGGCCTCAAGCAGGCGGTGTGGGTGCTCAAGGGCGTGGAGGGCGTCGGCATCTGCGAGCTGAACGATCAGGACGTGGTGCGTCATGTGATGGTGCAGCGCATCATCAAGGCGTATCAGGATTATGAAGAGGCAAAAAACAAGCACAACGGAACCAAGGGGAGACGGTAACATGAGAACCACACATTTTATTCCCATCGAAGCCGAGGCGGAGGGCGTCAGCGACCGCGCGAAAGCCCTGATCCGCCGCACGATCCGCGCGGCGCTTGCAAGCGAGGGCGTGACGCTGCCCTGTGAAGTGGATGTACTTGTCACCAACGACGAGGGCATCCACACCATCAACAAAGAGCAGCGCGACGTGGACGCGCCGACGGACGTGCTGAGCTTCCCGGCGCTGGAGCTGCGCCCCGGCGAAAAGCCCACCGAGGACGACGCCGACCCCGGCACGGGACTGGTGCCGTTGGGGGACATGGCGATCTCTTACGAGCGCGTGGCGGCGCAGGCGAAGGAGTACGGACACTCGAAAAGCCGCGAGCTGGCGTACCTCGTGACGCATTCGGTGCTGCACCTGCTGGGCTACGACCATCTGGACGAGGGTGAGCAGAAGGCGCTCATGCGCGAGCATGAGGAGATCATCATGGAAAAACTGGAACTGACCCGATAAAACGCTCAAGAAAGTTGAGGATCACCTATGAATATCACCAAAACCGCTATGGTCACCGTCTGCGGCCGCCCGAACGTGGGCAAGTCCACGCTGCTCAACGCGCTGGTGGGCGAGAAGATCGCCATTGTCAGCAATAAGCCCCAGACCACCCGCAACCGCATTTACGGCGTCGTGAATCGCGACGACATCCAGTTCGTGTTTCTCGACACGCCGGGGTTCCACAAGGCGAAGAACCGCCTCGGCGACTATATGGTCAAGGTCACCCGCGAGAGCATCGCGGACGTGGACGCGGTGGTGCTGATCGTGGAGCCGGTGCCTCACGTCGGCATCCCGGAGCAGGAGCTGATCAAGCAGATCAAGGAATCCCATCTGCCCGCGGTGCTGTGCGTCAACAAGATCGACACCGTTGAGAAGAAGGACGACCTGCTCTCCGTCATCGCCGCCTACACCGAGGCGCATGAGTTTGACGCGATCATCCCCATCTCCGCGCTGAAAAAGGACGGTCTGCGCGACCTGCTCATCGAGCTGGCGAAGTACGCCGAGGAAGGACCGCAGCTCTTCCCGGACGGCATGGTCACCGACCAGCCCGACCGTCAGGTGGTGGGGGAAATCGTGCGCGAGAAGATGCTCCGCAACCTCGATAAGGAGATTCCCCACGGCACGGCGGTGGAGATCACCCGCTTCGTGGAGCGGGACGACGAGATCATCGAGGTCGAGGCGACCATCTACTGCGAGAAAAAGAGCCACAAGGGCATCATCATCGGCAAAAACGGCGACATGCTGAAAAAGATCAGCACCGAGGCGCGCCACGACATCGAGCGCTTCATGGGCGCGAAGGTCTACCTGCAAACCTGGGTCAAGGTGAAGGAGAATTGGCGCGACAACATGAATTATATCCGCTCGTTCGGATATGACGATCAATAATTGCCAGCAATAATGCCGCCGCAACCGTCCATGCTAAGCCTGAGGTGATGACATGGACGGCTATCTCGGACTGTTTCTGGAAACCGGAAACCCAACCTTTTATATGATGGCAAAACAGGGGGAACCCCATGCCGGAGAAGATCGTAACGAAGGGCCTCGTGCTGCGGGAAACGCAGACCAAGGAGGCTGATAAAATCCTGACCGTGCTGACCGCCGAGCATGGCAGGTTCGCGGTCATCGCCCGCGGCGCGCGGCGCAAGAACAGCAAGATCGCCGCGGCGAGTCAGCTTTTGGCATACTCGGAGCTGGTGCTCTACGAGCAGCGGGGCTGGATGATGCTCAGCGAGGCGTCCACGCTCTCGCTGTGGGACAACGTGCGGCGGGACGTGGAGCTGCTGTCGCTGGCGTCCTACTTCGCGGAGATGGCGGAGGCGGTGACCGGCGAGGAGCCGGCGGGGGAGACCCTCTCGCTGCTGCTCAACGCGCTCTACGCCCTCGATACGCTCCACAAGCCGCCGGAACTGGTCAAGGCGGCGTATGAATTGAAGCTGCTGGCGCTCTCCGGCTACGAGCCGCTGACGGCGGAGTGCGCCGTGTGCGGCACAACCGCGCCGGAGGAGCCGGTGTTCGACGCGGAGCAGGGCGTGGTGCTGTGCCGCAAGTGCGCGGGTGTCGCCGTGGGACGGCTGCTGCCGCTCGATCCGGGATCGCTTGCGGCGATGCGTCACGTCGTCGGCGCGGAGAAAAAGCGAATGCTGTCGTTTTCCTTAAACGGTGAGACCATGAAACGCTTTGCCCGCGCCTGCGAGACCTTTGCCCGCGTGCAGCTTGACCGCGACTTCCGCACGCTCGATTTCTACAAGAGCCTGCGTATCCCGCCGGATATTTCCGGGGAAACCGCAAAAATCGACAACAATCGGCAATAATTGACAGGAAGTATACGAATTGTTATGAGCAACTTGTTTGAAAAATCCATCCGCGTGTTGGAGCTGCCACGGGTGCTGGAGCTGCTGGAGCGCCGCGCCGTCAGTGCGGCGGCGAAGGAGCGCGCGCGGACGCTGACGCCCTCGACCGAGTTGGACGAGGTGCGCCGCCTGCTGGATGAGACCGACGCCGCGCGGGGCATGATCGCCCTAAAGGGCAGCCCCTCGTTCGGCGGAGTGAAGCCCGTGGCGGAGGCGCTGGGGCGCGCGTCCCGCGGCGGCATGCTCAATCCGAAGGAACTGCTGGACATCGCGGGGCTGCTGACCAACGCACGCCGGGTGCGGGAGTATCCGGGGGACGACGCGGAGCCGACGGTGCTGGATAAGCTGTTCCACTCCCTGCACCCCAACCGGTACTTAGAGGAGAAGATCACCACCGCCATCGTCAGCGAGGACGAGATCGCGGACGCCGCCAGCGTCGAGCTGGCGGATATCCGCCGCCACAAACGCGCGGCGGCTGCCAAGGGCAGACAGATTTTACAGAAGATCATTTCGTCCACCAGCTACAAAAACGTCTTGCAGGAGGCGATCATCACCCAGCGCGGCGGACGTTTTGTCGTGCCGGTGAAGTCGGAGTTCCGGGGGCAGCTGCCCGGTCTTGTCCACGACACGTCATCCAGCGGCGCGACCATTTTTGTCGAGCCGATGGGCGTGGTGCAGGCGAACAACGAACTGAAGGAGCTGGAGGCGAAGGAGGAAAAGGAGATCGACCGCATCCTCATGGCGCTCTCCGCCGAAGCGGCGGGCTTTGAGGAGGACATCACCTGGGACTACGACGTGCTGGTGCACCTCGACCTGATCTTCGCCCGCGGCGAGCTGAGCTATGAGATGGACGCCATGCGCCCGGAGGTGCGGGACACCGGCGTGATCTCTCTGCGCCGCGCGCGGCATCCGCTCTTGAGCAAGGACACGGCGGTGCCCATCGACATCGAACTGGGACGCAGCTTCGACACGCTGGTCATCACCGGCCCCAACACCGGCGGAAAGACGGTGAGCCTCAAGACGCTGGGGCTTTTATGCCTGATGACCCAGTGCGGGCTGCACATCCCCTGCGCCGACCAGAGCGTGGTGAGCGTGTTCTCCGCGGTGCTTGCCGACATCGGCGACGAGCAGAGCATCGAGCAGAGCCTGTCCACCTTCTCGGCGCACATGACGAATATTGTACAGATTCTGGACGAGGCGGACGACGGCAGCCTGATCCTCTTTGACGAGCTGGGCGCGGGCACCGATCCGGTGGAGGGCGCGGCGCTCGCCATCGCCATCATCGAGGAGGCACGCGCCATGGGCGCGAAGATTGCTGCCACCACGCACTATGCCGAGCTGAAGACCTTTGCCATGACCACGGCGGGGGTGGAGAACGCCAGCTGCGAGTTCAACGTGGAGACGCTGGCGCCGACGTATCGCCTGCTGATCGGGATTCCGGGGAAATCCAACGCCTTTGCCATCTCCCAGCGGCTGGGTCTCAGCGAGCGCGTCATCGAGCACGCGAAGCAGCAGATGAGCGGCGAAAGCGTCCGCTTTGAGGACGTGCTGACGCAGCTGGAGCAGAAGCGTCAGGCGCTGGAAAAGGAGAAAGAAGAGACCGACCGTCTGCTTGCCCGCCGCGAGGAGGACGCCAAACGCGCCCGCGAGTTCCGCGAGCAGATGGAGCGGGCAAAGGACAACGCGCGTTCCCGCGGCGAGGCGGAGGCGAAGCGCATCCTTGCCGACGCGAAGGCGGCGGCGGACGCGGCGTTCCGCGAGCTGGACGAGCTGAAAAAGGCGCAGAAAAAGCAGCTGGACGCGCAAACGCTCAACGAGCAGCGTTCGAACATTATGCACAACCTAAACGACGCCCGCGCCGCCGTGGGCGTGCGCGACAACGTCAGGGAGCCGATCCCCAAGCCCAGCCGCCCGATTCGGGTGGGCGATCTGGTGGAGATTCCCGGCACCAATCGCCGCGCGGAGGTGCTGAGCGTCAGCGGCGACACGCTGGAGTGCAAGACCGGATCGCTGCGCATGAAGGTCAAGGCGGACGGGGTGCGGCTCATCGAGGACGACGAACGCGCCGCGCTGACGCCCAAGACCTCGCCCAAGGCGGGAACGCGGGTGCTGCGCTCCGCCGCCACGCCGCGGGAGCTGGATATCCGCGGCATGGAGTCGCTGGAGGCGGAGGCGGTCGTGGAGAATTACATCGATTCCGCGGTGATGGCGCATTTGGAGACCGTCACCATCATCCACGGCAAGGGTACCGGTGCGCTGCGCAAGGCGGTACACGCGCTTCTAAAGCGCAATAAGAGCGTCAAATCCTTCCGCTTGGGCGCATTCGGCGAGGGCGAAGCGGGCGTGACCGTGGTGGAGCTCCGTTAAAACTGACAAAAATTCATTGCCGCTAAAAGATTTTCTGTATCATTGCACGGTAAATGCGGATTTGCACAAAAAACCGCGCAGATTTCCACGGGAAATATTCAGAAAATGCATTGACGAAGCGGCGGGGCATGGTATAATATATAGCACACCGAGAATTACAACGTTCAGGAGAGGGGAGCTTAAAAATATGTATACGCAAAACGTCATGATCAACAATGAGGTAGGTCTTCACGCGCGCCCCGCGACGTTCTTTATCCAGAAGGCGAACGAGTTCAAGAGCGGCATCTGGGTTGAAAAGGATGAGCGCCGCGTGAACGCGAAGAGCCTGCTCGGCGTTCTGTCGCTGGGGATCGGTAAGGGCACCGAGATCACGCTGCTGGCGGACGGCTCCGATGAGAAGGAAGCCGTGGACGCGCTCTGTGAGCTGGTGTCCGGCAACTTCGGCGAATAAGAGACAGAGAAAAGGCGGTCTCGTGGGACACGAGACCGTCTTTTTTCGTATGCAAAGGCAGGAGGTGAGACCATGACAAAAGCGGAGCTGCGCGCCAAGGCGAACGATCTGCCGCTTGCGCCCGGCGTGTACCTGATGATGGACAAAACCGGCAAGGTCATCTATGTCGGCAAGGCGAAGAAGCTCAAAAACCGCGTGAGCCAGTATTTCCAGGAAAATAACGCCTCCCACAACGAAAAGACGCGGCGCATGGTTTCGCAGGTGGATCACTTCGACACCATCTTCGTCTCCAGCGAGTTCGAGGCGCTGATCCTCGAAAACTCGCTCATCAAGCAGCACATGCCGCACTACAACATCCTCCTGAAGGACGACAAGGGCTATCCCTTCGTGCGGCTGGGCAAGGAGCCGTACCCCCGCTTTTCCATGGCGAACAAGCCGGCGGATGACGGCGCGCGGTACTTCGGTCCCTTCGGCGGACGCAGTGAGACCCGCGCCGCCATTGACGCGATCTGCGCCGCGTTCAAGCTGCCCACCTGCGCGCGCAGGTTCCCCCGCGACATCGGCAAGGAGCGCCCGTGTCTCAATCATCACATGGGCCGCTGCGACGGCTTCTGCCGGGGCGTGCCGGACGAGGCGGAGTATACGCGGAGGATAGAGCAGGCTGCACAATTACTCTCTGGACACTTTCGCGTCCTGACCCGCGCTATGCGGGAGGAGATGCAGCGCGAGGCGGAGCAGCTCCATTTCGAGCAGGCGGCGGCGCTGCGCGACCGCATCGCCGCCATCGAGTCGCTGGGCAAGCGTCAGAAGGTCATCGCCGGCATCTGCGCCGACACGGATATCTGGGGCGTGTACCGCGGTGCGGCGAAGTGCGGCTGGGCGGTCATCCATGTGGAGGACGGCGCGGTCACCGGCCGCGAGACGGACGTGTTCACCGCGCCGAACGACGAGAGCGAGGCGGACATGCTCGCGGCGTTGCTGAGCCAGTACTACCTGCCCCGCGCCGTATTGCCGCGGGAGATTCTGCTGCCCTGCGAGGTAGAGGACGCGGAGGAGCTGGCGGGCGTGCTCACCGGACGCGCGGGACGCAAGGTCAGCGTTCACGTTCCCCAGCGCGGCGACAAGGCGGAGCTGCTGCGCATGGCGCAGCGCAACGCCCGCGAGGACGTGGAGCGCGTCACGACGCTCGCCGAGCGGGAGAACAGAACCCTCACGACGCTCCAGCAGATGCTGAGCCTGCCGCAGCCGCCGGGACGCATGGAGAGCTATGATATCTCCAACACCGGCTCAAGCGACATTGTGGCGTCCATGGTGGTCTACGACGGCGCGAAGCCGAAAAAAAGCGCCTACCGGCGCTTCAAGATGAAAACCGTGACCGAGCATCCTGACGACTATGCCTCCATGGAGGAGGTGCTGACCCGCCGCTTGCGGCGGTACCTGGACGGCGATGAGAAGTTCGCCCCGCTGCCCGACGTCATGCTCATCGACGGCGGCGCGACCCACGCGGCGGTGGCGGAGAAGGTCTGCGCGGCGCTGAACGTGCCGCTGCCGATCTTCGGCATGGTCAAGGACGACCATCACCACACCCGCGCGCTCATCACGGCGGAGGGGCGGGAGATCGACCTCCACGCCAACCCCGCGGTGTTCGCGCTCATCGGGCAGATTCAGGACGAGACGCATCGCTTCGCCATCACCTTCCACCACGAGAGCCACAGCAAATCGACCATGCACTCGGCGCTGGACGACATCCCCGGCGTCGGCAAGACCCGCAAGGCGGCGCTCTTGAAGGCGTTCCGAAGCGTAAAAGCCATCCGCGAGGCGGATATGGAGGCGCTTACCAAGGTCGTGCCGAAGAACACCGCGAAGGCGGTGTGGGAGCACTTTCATTCAGAGAAACCAGAACCATAAAAACCGGCTCAGAAGAGCCGGTTTTTTCTTGCGTAGATCAAAAGCCCGACCATCGGCGCAAACTCCGCCGTCAGGAAGACGGGCAGGAACCACACACCCAACGGACGGACGAGGGCAGCGCATGCCGTCATGTAGGAGAACCCGGCGAGCGTGATCAGCTTCATCGCGGGAAGCACAAGCGGCGCGGGGATCCGTACCTCCTTGCCCAGTGAGCGGATGCGTATGGTTTTGGTGAGGGAAAGGGAGACGTAGAGTACCAGCATGGCGGCGGGTACCCACAGGATCGTGCGTTTGCCGCTCAAGCCGTCGAACTGCCCCGCGCCGTCAAAATGCATCGGAATCTGATCGGGAATCTGCTTCCAATATGCGATCAGCAACGAAGCCGTTCCCAGCAGTACCAGCAGGCTCAGCACTTCCAGCGCAATGCGGATGATCCGTTTTGCCATAGGCTCACCTCACTCAATATCAATGTCCAGAGGCTTGTCGATGTCCTCGCCGACGTATTTGCCGTTTTTCTTCCGCTGGCGCACGCACTCCGAGAGCAGATACTCGATCTGTCCGTTCACGCTGCGGAAGTCGTCCTCCGCCCACGCCGCGATGGCGGCGTAGAGCTTGGGGGAGAGACGCAGGGGCACTTGCTTTTTTTGATTGTCATTCATAGGTACAGCTGTTCCGTCATAGAATCAGTACAGGCTGCCGGAGTTGACCACCGGCTGCGCGTTCTGGTTGCCGCAGAGCACGACGAGCAGATTGCTGACCATCGCCGCCTTGCGTTCCTCGTCCAGCTCGACCACGTTGTTCTCCTTGAGGCGGTCGAGCGCCATTTCCACCATGCCCACCGCGCCGTCAACGATCATCTTGCGCGCGTCGATGATGGCGCTCGCCTGCTGGCGCTGGAGCATGACCGCGGCGATCTCCGGCGCGTAGGCCAGATAGGTGATCCGCGCCTCGATGATCTCCAGCCCCGCTTCGGCGACCTTGGACTGAATCTCGTCACGGATGCGCTGCGCCACGACCTCGCTGCTGCCGCGCAGGCTGCCCTCGTCCGCGATGCCGTCGCCGGTGGTGTCCACGTTTTGCGCCACGTCGTAGGGATAAATGCGCACGATGTTGCGCAGGGCGCTGTCGCACTGGAGGGAGAGATACTCCTTGTAGTTGTCCACGTTGAACACCGCCTTCGCCGTGTCCGTCACGCGCCACATCACCGCAATGCCGATCTCCACAGGGTTGCCGAGGCAGTCGTTGATCTTCTGGCGGGAATTGTTGAGCGTCATGATCTTCAGCGAGACCTTCTTGCTGGCGGTCTCGCCTGCCTGCTGTACGCCCGCTCCGGTCAGCGCGGCGGTCAGGACGCCGGACTTGCCGTCGTCCACGTCGCCGCTCTGGTTGAGCTTGGTTTTCGCCGCGGGATTCACCGCCGTGGAGAAGGGGTTCACGAAGTAGAAGCCCTCGCCCTTGAGCGTGCCGGTGTACTGGCCGAACAGCGTCAAAACCAACGCCTCCTGCGGCTTTAAGACCTTAAGCCCGCAGAGGAAGATCCAGCCGAGGCAGAGCCACGCGGCGCAGACGCCGACGATCCAATAGGTCGCGCGGGGATGGAACAGATACTCATAATAGATGGAGCCATCCGCTTCGGAATGCTCGACGATCTCGGTGAAGCCGAACGTGCCGTTTGCCGCCATGATGACTAGCACCGCCGCCGCGACGTACGCCGCGAGGACGAGCAGCAGCACTGCCATACCGTTCTTTTTGGTGGTCAGAATTTTCTCTTCCATAAGGATGACCTCCTTGGTTTGATATCAATTTAATATCACAATAATATCCACAAGTCAAGCACTTTCGGAAAGAAGAGGTAATTATGCGATTCTTTGTCAAAATGCACAAAAGACGTGGGACAATAACGGTAAAAACAGAGGCAAAGGACAAGAAAAGCGTGGAAAACATTGTTGAAAACTGTCAAAACGACTGATTCAATTGACATAATCAAGAAAAAGTAACTTGACAAACGCGAGAGGAGGGGGTATACTGCGGAACACTTGGAAAAGTTACAAAATGTAACCGAGAATTACAGCGCTGTAACCAATCCAAAACCGGTGCTTTTTCCGCATCGAAAAGAAGGAGATTCATTCCCTATGATAGAGCAACATCAACCCAGAACCCGCAGATGGGCTCGACGATGGTGGCAGGCGGCGTTCGTGCTGCTTTTGACGGCGACCATCGTCATCTCCGCCGCGCCGGAGGCGAGCGCCTACGCGCTGTACCTGCTCAGCGGCGGCATCAACACGGTTGTCTCCGGCGCGGAGCGCGTGGACGGCAGCCACATTCTGCTTACCGGCGCCGACGAGACGGAGCGTGACATCGTTCTGGAAGCCGGCAAGAAGGTGACGATCCGCCACAGCGGTATTGAGCAGTACGCCACCAGCCGCAGCGGCGAGCGCGTGAGCGCGCTGCTCCAGCGCGAGAGCGTATCCGTCGGTCCGCTGGAGATGGTTCGTGTGGACCTCTCTGACGACGGCGTTCTGTTGGAGATCGCCTCCGACTTCACCTATTACGAGACCGTCTCCGAGGAGACGGCGTATCAGACCGTCCGCAAGACGGACTACACGCTATCGAAGGGCGAGACGCGCGTGGAGCGCGCGGGCGTCAAGGGACACCGCGACGTGACCTATGAGGTCGTGTACGCCGACGGCGTGTTCGTTTCCCGCCAGGCGGTGTCCGCGTCCGCGGGCAACGCCGTGGACGAGATCGTGCGCGTCGGTACGCTGGTCAAGGAGGCGCAGCCGGGGGATACCATCGCCTCCGTCGTCACCAATGCCGACGGCAGCGGCTACCTGCTGCTCGCCTCCGGCGACTCGCTGCACTTCACCGGCTCTATGGACGTGCGCTGCACCGCCTACACCAGCGGTGAGCGGGGCGTGGGAACGCGCACCTACACCGGCACGGCGGTACATGTGGGCGTCGTGGCGGTGGACAAGAGCGTCATCCCGCTGGGTACCACGATGTTCATTGCCTCCAATGACGGCGTCTACACCTACGGCATGGGTCATGCCGAGGACACCGGCGTGCGCGGCAAGAGCGTCGACCTGTACATGGATACCCTCGCCGCCTGCAAGCAGTTCGGCATGCGCGGCGGCACGGCATACTTCCTCGACTAAAACAGAAAAAGGCGCACGCCGTCAGGCGTGCGTCTTTTTTTCACGTTTTGGCAGCAGCATGGACACAGCGGCATAGAGCAGGAAGACGCCGAAGGGCTTGCGCAGGATCGCAAGGTCCACCGACGACGAGACCCACGCCGCGGCGAGGGCGCAGACCGTCCCCGCCGGCGCGGCGGCTTTGAGCGCCGCGGTGTTGAGGTAGCCGTTTTTGCGGTGGTAGAGCAGCGACGCGGCGGCGGTGGGCAGGAAGTAGAGCAGGTTGATCCCCTGCGCCTCCGCCTGCTCCACGCCGAGAAACAGCGTCATGCACAGCAGCAACAGCGTCCCGCCGCCGACGCCCCACGCCGAGAGGACGCCCGTCCCCGCGCCGAGGAAGAAGGGAATCAGCCAGGCTTTCATGTGAGGTACCTCCACGCGCCATAGAGCAGAAACAGCGCAAACACGCGCCGCAGCCAGAGGTTCGGCACGTCGCGGAACAGCCGCCCGCCGATGACGCCGCCGACCAGCCCGCCCGCGAGATAGGGCAGGGCGTGGGACAGCGGGAAGCCGCCGCGCAGGAGCAATACGGCGGCGGAGACGGCACAGAGCGGCAGGATCACCGCGACGCAGGTGGCGAAGGACTCCTTCGCGTCGAGCTTCGCCCACCGCGTCAGCAGCACGAGCAGCGGGATACCGCCGCCCCCGCCGAACAGACCGTTGACAACGCCCGCCAGCGCGCCCGCGACGCGGTACTTATGGACTTCGCCGCCTTGCGGCGGCGAAACCGGGTCAGGAGAGCTTCTCAAAGCTCTGGCAGTCGGTGCACTGATCCATGGCGGGGTTGGACTCATGGGTGCCCACCTGAATGGCGTTGAGACCGCAGTACTGCGCGTCCTGACAGTGGTAGGCGCAGTCGGTCACGCTGCAATGGATCGAGGTGTTGGGGGTACATGCGGTGCCGCGGTTGGTATGATCGGTCATATCAGAGTCCTCCGAATTCGTATTTTGGCATTCGCCGCTCCTAGTTTGTGACGATCGGGACAAAAAAATTCGCCGCGCACAGGCGGCGAATGATAGTAAGCCATATTTCTCGGATGCCGCGCAGCGGCGAGAGAAATGGCGATCAGATAATACAGTAAACGCAAGTATGATTTGCGTTTACTGTATTATTTTTTCCACACGCTGGGGAACAGAAGCACCAGCAGCGGCATGATCTCCAGACGACCCAGCAGCATTGTGATCGTCAGGACGATCTTGCTCAGGGACGAGAGGAAACCAAAGTTGCAGGTGGGTCCCACCAGCACAAAGCCGGGACCGACGTTGGAAATCGTTGTCAGCGCCGCGGTGAACGCGGTGGTGAAGTCCACCTCATCCAGCGAGACAACAGCCGCGCAGACCAGCAGGATCACGATGTACGCGAAGAAGAACACGCTCACGGAGGACACGGTACCCTCCGCGACGCGCTCACCCTCCAGCGTCAGCGGGCGCACCTCGCGGGTGTGGAGGATGCGCCGCAGCTCGCGCTTGAGACCCTTGAACAGGATCACAAGGCGGCTGACCTTCACGCCGCCGGCGGTGGAGCCGGCGCAGCCGCCGATGAACATGACGAGGACCAGGATGAGTTTGGAAAAGTACGGCCAGAGGTCGAAGTCCGCGGTTGCGTAGCCCGTGGTAGTCATCAGCGTGACCACCTGAAACGCGGACTGGGAGACGCCCTGATAGACGCCAAGCCCCGTTTTCAGCACCAGATCGACGGCGATGAGCGCCACCGCGCCCACGGTAATGACCGTGTACCAGCGCAGCTCCTCGCTGCGGAGGGCGTCCTTCCACGCCCGGCGCTGCGCCTGAAACAACACGCCGAAGTTGATGCCGGAGACGAACATGAACACAATGATGATCCAGACGATCGGTTCGGAGTGATAGTACGCGATGCTCTCGTCCCGGACGGAAAAGCCGCCGGTGGAGATGGTGGTGAACGCGGTGGTGAGGCTGTCAAAGAGCGGCATCCCCGCGACGCGGAGCATGAGCGTTTCCGCCGCGGTGAGCGCGATGTAGATGATGTAGAGGGATTTTGCGGTCTCGCTGGTTTTGGGGCGCAGCTTGGAGCTGATCGGCCCCGGACTTTCCGCCTTCATCAGGTTGACGCTGCCCTCGCCGAGCGACGGCATCAGCGCCAGCACCATGACCAGTACGCCCATGCCGCCCATCCACTGCGTCAGCGCGCGCCAGAACTGCAGGCCCTGCGGCAGCGCCGAGGGCGCGGAAACGATGGTCGCGCCGGTGGTGGTGAAGCCGGAGACGGTCTCAAACACCGCGTCCACATAGGAGTACCCGCTGAGCGCGTAGGGCAGCGCGCCGGTCAGCCCCATTACGATCCAGCACAGCGCCACGGCGACAAAGCCGTCGCGCGTCTGGAAGCGTTTGCTCTTTGACTTGATGCGGGTGAGCAGCCCGCCCACGCCGCCGCACAGCGCGATGGAGACGGCGAAGGCGTGGCTGTCCGCGCCGTGGGTGAACAGCGCGATGGCGAAGCTCGGCACCATGCACAGCGCTTCAATACACAGGATCAGCCCGATGACACGGGCAATGACGGATCGATTCATGGCTCAGCGCTCCAAAATGTCGTTGAGGTCTTTGAGGAACAGCGTCCGCGCCATGACGATGACGCGGTCGCCGGCGTGGATCTGCGAGCCGCCGCCGGGAATCTCCACCTTGCCGTCGTGGACGATGGCGGCGACCAGCAGCCCCTGCTTGAAGCGCAGGTCCTTGAGCGGCGTGTCGAGGAAGTGCGTCGCGGACGTGGCGGTGAACTCCACCGCCTCCATCGCGCCGTCGAGAATCTTGTGCAGACTCTCCACCGCGCTGCCCTGCGAGTTCGCGAGACCGCGGACGTAGCTGGAGATGTAGTTCGCCGTGATGTCCTTGGGACTGATGACGGTCTCCAGCCCCAGCTGGCGCAGCAGCTCCATGTAGTTGGGGCGCGACATCTTGGGCAGCACCTTCTTGACGCCGGCGTGCTGGGCGGAGAGCGCCATGAGCAGATTCTCCTCATCCCGCCCGGTCAGCGGCACAAACGCGTCGCAGTCGAAAATGCCCTCGGTGTCCAGCAGCTCGTGGTCGGTGCCGTCGCCCTGAATGACCGTCGCCTTGGGCAGCTTTTCCGCGATGGTCATGCAGCGCTCGCCGTCCAGCTCCACGATGGTCAGCCGCGCGCCGGTGTTCTCCAGTGCCCACGCGAGATAGATGGAGATGCGCCCGCCGCCGAGGATGGACACGCGCCGCGCGGGCGTGATGTCCTTGCCCGCGCGTTTGAGCACGCGCGTGGTTTCGTTGGGCGAGCCGATGACGTGCACCAGATCGCCGGGCAGGGGGACGAAGTGTCCGTTGGGCACGATGACCTCGCTGCCGCGCTTGGCGGCGCACAGCAGGATGCTTCCGGGGTTGCGGCGGTTGTACTCGATCAGCGAGATGCCGGCGAGCGGGCTGCTCTCCGTGACCTGAAAGCCGATCAGTTCCACCTGTCCGCGGGCGAAACTCTCCACGCTGAACGCGGCGGGCACGCGGAGAATCCGCGCGATCTCCTGCGCGGCGGCATACTCCGGGTTGATGGTCATGTCCAGCCCGATCTCCCGGCGAAGCACCGCCGCCTCGCGGAAGTATTCGGGGTTGCGGACGCGGGCGACGGTGCGCTTTGCGCCGAGCTTCTTCGCCATCAGGCAGCAGATGAGGTTGACCTCGTCGTTCTCCGTCACGGCAATGACGAGATCCGCCTCGCGGACGCCCGCCTGAATGAGCGTGCTGACGCCGGCGCCGTTGCCGGTGACGAACATGGCGTCGATGGAGTTTTCGGCGCGGTTGAGCGCCTCCACGCTGGCGTCCACCAGCGTGAGGTCGTGGTTCTCGCCCTCCAGCTGCTGGGCGATGGCGTAGCCGACCTTGCCGAGGCCGACGATCAGAATTTTCATGTGGATTCCTCCGTTTTCCGAAGTGAGAGCAAAACGCTGTTGAATTCCGCGCCCATGATGAGCAGGGCGGCGGTCAGATAGAGCCACAGGAGCAGGACGATGATGGTACCGATGGAGCCGTAGATCACCGAGTAGTTTGCCGCCTGCTCCACATACAGGGAGTAGAGCATCGACACCACGATCCATGCCGACAGCGCCGAGAGAACGCCGGGCCAGATGCCCCGCTTGGCGGGGTGTTTGTCCAGCGCCAGCGCATAGAGGAGCGCGATGACCGCGAACATCACCGCGCCGACGAACACGAAGCGCAGCCGCGACCAGAGCCGGATGGACAGATCGTTGAGGTAGATATAGCCGGAGACGAATTCCAGCACGCGGTTGCCGATGGTGGAGGCAAAGACGGTGAAGAAGATGGCGACGATCAGCAGCAGCGTGAACAGCAGCACCCGCAGCTGATAGCGGACGAAGGCCGTCGGCATCCCCGCGCCGTACGCCTTGCGCACGGACATGAACAGCGCGTTCGCCGCGCGATAGGGGAAATAGATGGTAAACACCGCGCTGAACCACAGCAGCGCGCGGCTGGACACGCGGGAGACGTACACGAGATACTGCCCCAGCAGATCCACCACGTCCCGCGGGACAAATCGCGCGAGCATGGCGAGCAGCGCGTCCAGATCGTAGGACAGCAGACCCACCAGATTGTTCAGGAAGATCAGCAGCGGAAACAGCGCGAAGAGCAGATAGTAGGTCAGCGCCGCGCTGTCGCGGGCGACGTGATGGTCGAAGTACCGCCGCAGCAGAAGGACGGCGCCGTTGATGAGCCGGTGCCTCGCCAGAAAATCGGACAAACGCTCACACTCCTTTCGTCATTCCGTGTATAGCTCAATGACTACGTCGTAACGGTTCTCGTCGAGAAACGTTTCCAGGCTTCCGGTAAACTCGCGCAGGTCGATGGAGTCCAGATACTCCACCCCCAGCGCGAGGGGCGGCAGGACGCAGTTGTCGAAGGAATGTCCCAGCACGAGGACGCGCTTGCCGTCGACGCGCAGCTCATTGTGGACGCGGGTGAGGGCATTGTCGCCATAGAAATACGCGCTGTAGGGGCTTTGGTTGTAATAGTCCCGCTCCGCCACCGCGCCATAGCGGTAGAAGACGGCGTAGTCGCCCGTCTTGTCCACGTCCAGCGACGGAATTTCGATGCGAAAGCGCGTGTCGAAGTCGGGGTAGAGGAGCGAAAAGTCCTCCGGCGTCGCGCGGGAGAGCGTCACCTTCTTCCCCTGCGAGCCGAGGAACCAGTCCTCGTAGACCTCCGCGCGCCAGCACTGCGGCGCGAACAGCGCAGGGTCGATGTCAAAGCCGTAGTCCGCGTTGAGCGTCTGCGCGATCACGCCCGCCGCCCAGCGTCCCGTCTCCGGCAGCCAGTGGTGGTCGGTCTGGTAAAAGCTCTTGTGGTGATCCATCCCCGCCTCGTGCAGCGCGTCGCGCAGGTCGAGGGTCGCCACGCCCGCCTCGCGCAGCGCGGCTTGCAGACGGTCGGCGTTCTGGTTGTAAAAGTCCAGCACGCCGGAGATGCCCGTGTCATAGCGGCAGGTGTCGTTGGGCGTCGTGACGTAGAGGTGCGCCATGCCGCGCGCGGCGCAGAAGTCCCGCAGCGCCGCGATCTGCGCGGCGCGCGCCTCGCGATCCTGACGCGCGACACAGGTGATGAAATAATTGTCCTCCGCCATGATGACGGGGTTGTAGCTCTGCACGCCGGCGATCTCCCAGCCGAGGAGCGCGTCATAGCGGTTCGCCGCCTCCACCATTCGGTGATAGCCGGGGGCGTAGTCGGTGGCGTAGTCGTCGATGGTCTGCTCCAACGCCTCCACGCGCGCTTCGTAGGGGCGCGTGGCAAGGCGCATTGCCTCGATCCCGTCGGCAAAGCGGTCAAACACGGTCGGCTCCGCCGCCTCCTCCGCTTCGCGCGGGGGATAGAGCGCCGCCCAGTCGACCCTTGTGCTCCAGACGATGCCGTCCGCGTCCCGCAGCGGCTCCGCGGAGACCTGCTCCGGCGCGGCGTCCGGCGGGGGTTCGGGGCGGTAGGTCGCCATCCGCCAGCCGACGCCGAGCATCATCAGCGTCAGCGCCGCCACCGCCGCCAGCGCGGCAAAATCATAAAGGCTCCTGCGGGGCATAGCGACTCTCCTTTTCAGAAGTGGAAGTAGATAAAGGGATTGTACGCGCTCTTTGCGCACACGGCGACGCACACCGCCAGCAGCGCCAGCATTGCCGCCGAGCGCACGAGATCGTAACCGATCACCGCGCCGCGGTGCCGGCTCAGCCGCCCCGTCTCAAACAGGTCGCGCAGCCACGGCAGTACCGGCAGGCTGAACACCACGCAGGCGAGCAGCACCCATTTCCCGTTGGCAAGGTAGTAGGGGAACACGTTGTCCGTCCAGCCCGACGCGCCGACGCCGAACATGTTGGCGATGTAACGCGCCGTGTGGGGGATGCTCTCGGCGCGGAAGATCACCATGCCCACGGCGGTGAGGATCAGCGCGTAAACATGGCGCAGCGGACGCGCCGCGCCGGTGAGTTGCCGGGGAAAACCGGTGAATTTCTCGAACACCAGCAGCACAAAATAGTAAAGCCCCCAGAGCCAGAACGTCCAGTTCGCGCCGTGCCAGATGCCGGTGAGCAGCCACACGACGAACAGGTTCCACACCCAGCGTTTCCGGGAGACCCGGCTGCCGCCGAGGGGAATGTAAACGTAATCGCGGAACCACTTGGACAGGGAAATGTGCTGCCGCCGCCAGAAGTCGGTGATGCTGTCGCAGGTGAAGGAGTAGTTGAAGTTTTCCTCGAAGTGGAAGCCCAGCATCAGCCCCATGCCGATCGCCATGTCGCTGTAGCCGGAGAAGTCGAAGTACACCTGAAAGCTGTACGCCACCGCGCCGAGCCACGCCGTCGTGACCGCCAGCTCCGTGCCGACGAGGGCGAAGATGTTGTCCGCGATCAGCGCGACATAGTTTGCCAGCAGCACCTTTTTGGCGAGACCACAGACCATCCGCGTCACGCCGCGGGAGAAGTCGCTGAGGGTCTCGCGCCGGTGCTCGATCTCCTCCGCTACCGTGCCGTAGCGCACGATGGGTCCGGCGATGAGCTGGGGAAACATGGAAATGTACAGCGCGAGACGGAACACGCTGCGCTGCGCCTCCGCCTTGCGATAGTATACGTCGAAGACGTAGGACATAATCTGGAACGTGAAGAACGAAATGCCCACGGGCAGCTCAATGTGCAGGCTGGGGAAGTTCGCGCTGCCCAGCAGCAGCCCGACGTTCTCAAAGAGGAACGCCAGATACTTGAAGGTGAACATCAGCGCGAGGTCAAAGACGATTGCCGCCGTGAGCCACGCCTTGCGCGGCCGCTTTTCCCCGTGCGCGGCGATTTGAAGCCCGCAGACGTAGTTCCACAGGATCGAGAGCAGCATCAGCCCCACAAAGACCGGCTCGCCCCAGGCGTAGAACACAAGGCTCACCGCCAGCAGTACCGCGTTGCGATAGCCGCGGCTGCGGCACAGGGGGTTATAGTACAGCAGCAGGGACAACGGGAGGAACAGAAACAGAAACACCGTTGACGCAAAAACCATCGCGTGCCTCCGATGATTGGAATAGAATAACTGAAACAGTATACCACAGCCCCGGCGCGTTTGCAACGGGACAAAAGCTTGACACCGCCGTGAAAACCGCATAAAATAACATAGTTACAGACCCGGAAAGGAGGAGCCGAGCATGGTGGATTTTGAGGAGCATCGCGAGGAGCTGCTGGAGTGCATCAAGGACTTGCTTGCGCGCAAGCAGTACGCCGCGCTGCGCGACCAGCTCACGCAGCTGGAGAGCGCGGACATCGCCGCGCTGTTCAGCGATTTAAACGAGGAACAGTTGCCGCTTCTGTTTCGGATTCTGCCGAAGGAGCCGGCGGCGGAGGTGTTCGTCGAGCTGGACCCCGACGAGCAGGAGCTGCTGATCCGCGGCTTTTCCAACACGGAGCTCAAGGAAGTGCTGGACGAGCTGTACGTCGACGACGCGGCGGACCTGGTGGAGGAGATGCCGGCGAACGTGGTCAAGCGCATCCTGCGCCACGCCGACCCGGAGACCCGCAAGAGCATCAACGAGATTCTGAAATATCCTGAGGACTCCGCCGGCTCCCTGATGACCACGGAGCTGCTCGACCTCAAGCGCACCATGACCGTGCAGGACGCGTTCAAGCGCATCCGCCGCACGGCGTCGGACATGGAGATCATCTCCGTGTGCTACGTCACCGACGAGGGACGGCACCTGCTGGGCGTCGTCACCATCCGCGATCTGCTGCTCGCGGAGGAGGACGACATCATCGGTGAGATCATGGACCCCAACGTCATCTCCGTCAACACGCTGGAGGACAAGGAGGAAGTCGCGCAGGCGTTCAGCAAGTACGACTTCTTCGTGCTTCCCGTCGTGGACGCCGAGGGGCGTCTGGTCGGTATCGTCACCTTCGACGACGCCATTGACGTCATGGAGGAAGAGGCGACGGAGGATATCGAAAAGATGGCGGCTATGCTGCCCTCGGACAAGCCGTACCTCAAAACCGGCGTGTGGGAGACGTGGAAGGCGCGTATCCCGTGGCTGCTGCTGCTGATGGTCTCCGCCACGTTCACGGGGCAGATCATCGCGGGATTTGAAAGCGCTCTTGCCGCCGTCGCGATCCTGACGGCGTATATCCCCATGCTGATGGACACCGGCGGCAACTGCGGCGGTCAGGCGAGCGTCACGGTCATCCGCGGCATTTCGCTCGACGAGATCGAGTTCGCCGACCTGCCCAAGGTCGTGTGGAAGGAGATTCGCGTGGGCGTGATCTGCGGCGCGACGCTGTCGGCGGCAAACTTCCTCAAGATCATGTTCATCGACCGGATGGTGTTCCACAATCCCATCACCATCACCATCGCGGCGGTGATCTGCGTGACGATGCTGCTCACGGTCATCTGCGCGAAGATCATCGGCTGCATCCTGCCGCTGCTGGCGAAGAAGCTGGGCTTCGACCCCGCGGTCATGTCCTCGCCGTTCATCACGACGTTGGTGGACGCGGTGTCGCTGCTCATTTACTTTAATTTTGCGAGAGTTTTGCTCGGAATATAGGAGACAACATGGAAAAGAAATTACAGGAATACGCGAAATTACTCATTGAAGTGGGTCTCGATCTGCAAAAGGGGCAGACGCTGCTGATCCAGTCCCCGGTGGAGTGCGCGCGCTTCGCCCGCCTGTGCGCCACCGCCGCCTATGACGCGGGCTGCCGCGAGGTGGTGATGAGCTGGAGCGACGACGCGCTCAACCGCGAGCGCTATCTCCGCGCGGACAGCGCTGTGTTTGACGAGGTGCCGGAGTGGCGCAAGCGCTTTTTCAACGACTACGCGGCGCAGGGCGTGCCGCGCCTTGTCATCGACGCCACCGACCCGGAGACCCTCAAGGGCGTGGACAGCGACCGCATCATCCGCGCCCAGCGCGTTTCCGGCAAGGAACTGGAATACTACTACCACGTCTATATGAACAACGACGCGCCGTGGTGCATCGCGGCGGTGCCGATTCCCAGCTGGGCGAAAAAGGTGTTCCCCGGCGTTTCGGAGGATGAGGCGATGCGCAGGCTCTGGGACGCGATCTTCGAGACCGTCCGCATCACCGGCGACGGCACGGCGGTGGAGAAGTGGAAGGCGCACCTCGCGCTGCTTGAGGAGCGCAAGAACAAGCTCAACGCGCTGCGCTTCAAGAGCCTGCGTTACACCAACTCGCTCGGCACCGACCTCACCATCGAGCTGCCGGAGGGGCACCTCTGGGCGGCGGGCAACGGCGCGACGCCCAAGGGCCAGCCCTTCGTCGCCAACATGCCGACCGAGGAGATTTTCACCGCGCCGCACCGCCTTGGCATCAACGGCGTGGTCTACGCCGCGCTGCCGCTGGTGGACAACGGCAACATCATCGACAAGTTCCACTTCGTCATCAGGGACGGCAAGATCGTCGAGTCTCACGCCGAGACGGGCGAGGAATTCCTCAAGGCGGCGTACACGGTGGACGAGGGCGCGTCGTACTTCGGCGAGGTGGCGCTGGTGCCTTACGATTCGCCGATCTCCAATCAGGGGATTTTGTACTACAACACGCTCTTCGATGAGAACGCCCGCTGCCACCTCGCCTTCGGCGAGGCGTACCCCGAATGTCTGGAGGGCGGCAACGACATGAGCCGCGACGAGCTGAAGGCGCACGGGCTCAACTGGTCGATCAACCACGTTGACTTCATGGTCGGCACCGCCGACCTCTCCATCGTCGGCACGACCCACGACGGGAAGGAGATTCCCGTATTCGTCAACGGCAACTTCGCGCTTTGATGCTTGACAAGGAAGTACGGATGTGATATCAATTTGATATCAACTATGAGGAGGGCTTGCCCATGGTCACGACCGCAACGCTTGTCTGGCTCGCCATCGGCGCGGTGTTCTCGTTTGCGCTGCCCATCGGTCTTTTGATTTGGTGGCGCAAAACGCGAAAGGCAAAGCTGGCGCCCTTCTTCGTCGGCGCATTGATCTGGTTTGTGTTCGCCGGCACGCTGGAGCCGCTGCTGCACAGCGCCGCCCTGCTGGGCGATCACGCTCTCGCCCGCGCCATCGCCGGCAGCCCGTATCTCTACATGCTCTACGGCGGGCTTGCCGCGGGCATCTTTGAGGAGACGGGGCGCTACGTCGCGTTCCGCTGGCTGATCGGCAAGCGGCGCAATCCCGAACGTGACACGGCGGTGACCTACGGTATCGGTCACGGCGGGATCGAGGCGATGCTGACGCTGGGCGCTACCTATGCGACGATGATCGTCGTCGCGCTCTTCCTGCGCCGCGGTGACCAGAGCGCCGCGCTGGCGATGATGGGCGCGGAGACGATGTCCACTTATCTTGCGGCGCTGGGGCAGCTCACGCCCGGTACGGCGCTGCTCGCGATGTTTGAGCGCGCCGGCGCGATGATCCTGCACATTGCGCTGTCGATCTTCGTGTTCCTCGCCGCGCGGGACAGGACGCAGTGGACGTGGTTCCCGTTCGCCATCGCGCTCCACGCGATCGCGGACATGCCCGCGGCGCTCTATCAGCGCGGCATGCTGCCACTCGCGGCGGTGGAGATTTGGACGTGGGTCGTGGCGCTCTATGCGCTGCGCTCGGCGCGCAAGCAGTACCTCGAAGCGATGGACCCATAAATACGAAAGAAGCGCCATTGGGCGCTTCTTTTTTGCGCTAAAGCCGCGACAGGAGCATGTAGAGCACCGTGCCGGATAAAATGCTGACCAGCGAGTTGCGCTTCCAGACCTGCAAGCCCACCACAGCCGCCGCCGCGATCAGCTCCGGCAGACCGTAGGGCGCGACGGTGACGGCGGTATCCTTGAGGCAGTAGACCACCAGCATCCCGATGATCGCCGGGAGCAGCACATGGCCGAGATAGATGACGCGGGCGGGGATGGGACGGCCGGCGCGGAAGATCAAAAACGGCAAAAACCGCAGCAGGATCGTGACCGCCGCCATGACGGCGACCAGCGCGGCGGAATGGTTCATTGGGGCGCCTCCTTTCGCACTCGTCCGCGCAGCAGCGTGAGCGCGAGCGTGATGAGCAGCATGGCGGGAATCAGGAACCGCTCCTGCCCGAATACCAGAAGGCATGCCAGCGTGGAGAGCAGCCCCGTCAGCGCGGGGATATGATTGCGCGTCGTCAGCCATTGCTCGGTGAACGACGCGAGGAACAGCGCCGTCATGGCGAACGCCCACGCGACGCCGTAGCCCGCGTCCCGCAGCAAAATACCGAAGCCGATGCCCAGCACGATATAGCCGGCCATCACCGGTATGGAGCGAAGAAATGCTTCTTTTATGACGTTTGCCCCCGATTTCAACGAAATCCCGCCCTTCCGCGTCGAAATTCGATTCACTTTACCACGATGGAGCGGGCTTGTCAATGCACCCTTGCGCTGTGGACGATTTTGTTGTAAAATATCGGAAAAGAAGGTGAGCCTATGTCCTATATTGCGGTGGCGGGCGGCGTGAACGTCGACATCGGCGCGTTCCCGTCCCAGAAACTGAAAACCAAGGATTCCAACCCCGGACACGTCAAAACCAGCCTCGGCGGCGTGGGCCGCAACATCGCCCACGACCTGCGCCTGCTGGGCGCGGAGGTGGAGCTGTTCACCGTCCTCGGCGGGGACGGCTACGCCCGCGCGATGGTGGAGTCCTGCGCGGAACTGGGCATCGGTCTGAGCCATGCCCTGCATGTGGACGACATGCGTACCTCGACCTATGTGTTCATCACCGACGAGCGGGGCGACATGACGCTCGCGGTGTCGGACATGGCGATCTGCGAGAAGCTGACGCCGGCATACTTCGCCGAGCACCTCGACGCGCTCAACGCCGCGGCGCTGGTGGTGGCGGACACCAACCTGCCCGCGGAGTCGCTCGCTTATCTTGCCGAGCACCTGAGCGTGCCGCTGTTCGTCGATCCGGTCTCCACCGCCAAGGCGGAAAAGCTGCTGCCCATCCTGCCGAAGCTCCACACCCTCAAGCCCAACGGTCACGAGGCGGAGCTGCTCTCCGGCGTCCCGGTGGTGGATCGCAACAGCGCCCGCCGCGCGGCGCGCAAGCTCATTGATCTGGGCGTGAAGCAGGTGGTGGTGTCGCTGGGCAAGGAGGGGTTCCTCGCCGCCGCGGAGGACGAGACGGTCTGGGAGCCGGCGCCGGAGGCGGAGGTGGTCAGCACCACCGGCGCGGGAGACGCGCTGATGGCGGCGCTGGCGTGGTCGTATGTGCGGCGCGAGAACCTGTCCCGCACGGCGGCGCTGGGCGCGGCGGCTGCCGCCATCACCATCGAGTGCGAGGCGACCATCAATCCCGCGCTCTCGGCGGAAGCGGTGCTGCGCCGTGCGAAGTGAACTCAAGCGCCCCTATCCGGCTGTTCGGACAGGGGCGTCGCTTTCCTGCGGCGGCAGCCAGAACTGGTTCCCGGAGGAGGGGTTCCGGCGCTGCGGCTGCGGCGTGATCGCCTGCGCAGACGTGCTGCTGTACCTGACGGGGCGGGAGGAGCTGACGCGGGAGGAATACTTCGCCCACGTCGCCGCGCTGCGGAAATACTTCCCGCTGATCCCCCGCCGCGGCATCGACGGCGTGCGCCTCGCCGTGGGCTTCAACCTCTGCGCGAAGCGCCTTGGCGTGGACGTGCGGGCGGGGTGGAGCGTTTCGGGGTTCTGGCGTCGGCTGGAGGCGCAGCTCCAAAACGATTTGCCCGCGGTCATCTCCGTCGGGCCAAGCCTCCCCAACCTCCGGGGCGGCGCGGGGCTGGCGCTGTATCGCAAGACGGCGGAGGGCTGCGAGGAAGCCGCGCGCACGAAGGCGCACTTCCTCACGGTCATCGCGCTGGACGACGAATGGATGGAGGTATCCTCGTGGGGACGGCGGCTGTATTTGAAGCGCCGCGCCTACGGGGACTACATGCGCCGCCACGGCGCGCTGCTGAGCAATCTGCTGTATCTGAAAAAACTCTGAGAAGCGATTCTCAGAGTTTTTTGTTTTCCCACGGGTGCGCCGCGTAGGCTTCCTCGGCGGTCATGCCGAAGTAGCGCAGGTCTGTCCGACCGCTCTGGTCGCCCCAGGTGACGTCGATGTGGTACTCCGTGCCGTCGAGCGTCGCCACGGTCCAGATGTGGTTTTGCGACAGGCTTGGCAGAGCGCGGCAATCGATCCCCTCCAGCTTGAGCAGCAGGTTGTACGCGCCGGTGTACCCGTCGCACACGGCTTTGCCGTCCAGCAGCGCGCTGTGGGCGATGTGGCTGGCGGAGTAGTTGTTATTCGCGTTGTCCCAGTCATACACGCAATGGTCGCAGAGCCAGAGATAATACGTCTTTGCGATCTCATACTGGCTCATGTCCCTGCTCAGTACGCCGGTTTCCCAGAGCGTGTCGTGGATTTCGACGGCTCTCGCCATCGTCTCGTCCCGAAGGCGCCGCATCTCCTCGGCACGGATGTCGCCCTTGTCGTCCAGACAGTTTGTGGCGAAGAAGGTCAGCGTCGCCCTGCCGCTGAAGAGGTAGCGGGTGCAGTAGGCAGCGTTGTACATCTGCTCACAGTATTGCTTGACGCAGGCGGTGAAGACGTCCGCCAGCGTCTGCGCGTCCGAATGCGTCAGTGCCGTGGGATAGCGCAGGGTGATGGTGTTGCTCCCGGCGGCAAGCATCTGACGCACCAGCGCGTCGATGGCGGCGCTGTCGGTGTAGTCGGGCGCGGTGGACACGGCGGCGGGGGCGGTAATCAGGCTTGCGAGCGTCCGTCCGCCGGTGGGCTGCGCGGGCGTCACCGCCCAATCCAGCGTGAGACGCAGCGCGGGGTCGACCATGCGCGTGAGCAGCACCGCCGTCTCGGCGCGGGTGACCGGCTTGTCCGGCTGAAAGCTTCCGGTTTCGTCCGTGCCGTTCAGCAAGCCCTGCCGATAGAGCCAGAGAATCTGAGGCTGACAGGGCGTGTACTCGTCCACGTCCGTGATGTACTCGCCGGAGGCGTAGGCATCCGTGACCAGCGCGGCGTTTCGCGCGTCGAAAGCGTCGTCGGGCAGCGAGAGGGCGAAGATGCCCGCTAACTGCGCACGGGTCGCGGGGGCGTTGTAATCCGTCAGCGAGGCGTCCATGGCGCCCTCGGCGGTGAGATAGGCGACGTAGGGCGCGTACCACGCGCCGTTCGCTTCGGGGATCGCGTCGCCCTTGTACGCGGCGCGGACACGCGCCGAGAGGGTCAGCAGCTCCGCGGGGGTGATGCTCTCGTTCGGCGCGAAGCGGCTGGCGTCGCGCCCGCGAATGAGACCGTATTCATAACTCGCCGCGACGTTGGCGTAAAACCAGTCGGCGCGGTCCACGTCGGCAAACTGTCCGGCGTAGGCGGCGACCTTCGGCAGCAGCGCGGACTCCTCCGCCTCCGGGATGGGATAGACCTCGGCGCGGACGCCGACGGTGAGCAGCATTGCCAGAACGAGCGCCGACACGCGGCGGAACCAGAAACGCATGAACATCATCTCCTTTGTGAAGGGTTAGGGGACAAGAATGTCCAGTTCTTCGGCGGCGATGGGCTGATCGTAGGGGTTCAGCGCCTCATTGACCAGCGTCAGCGCCGCGTCGGGGTCGAGCACAAAGACGGATTCGCCGCGATACCAGCCCGCGCCGTCTCCGGGCAGGGTGTGGAAGCGCAGACCCTCCGTGCCGATCTTCGCCGCCTCGCCCGCCATCCACGCGAGGTTCGCGGCGGTGAGATCGGTTTTGACGCAGGAGGAGAGCGTCTGCGCCAGCGCGGGAACGTTCCGCAGCGCCTGTCGCGCGGCGGCTTTGAGAAACGCCTGCTGCGTCGCGATGCGGCCGATGTCGGCGTCGGCATAGCCGCCGCCGGCGTTGTTCTTGCGCCAGCGCACGACCTCCATCGCCTGCTGTCCGCTTAAATGCTGCATACCCTTTTCGTAGTGGATGTGCAGATTCTGCGCCGGATCGTCGTAGTCCATGTCCACGGGCACGTCAAAGTCCACGCCGCCGATGCGGTCGATCAGGGTGACGAAACCCCTGAGGTTCACCGTGACGGTACTGTCCACCGGCACGCCCAGCAGGTTTTCCACGTCGGCGCGCAGGCGCTCCGTGCCGCCGGAGGCGTAGGCAAAGTTGAGCTTGTTGCTGTGCCGCTGCGTGTGAAGCAGCGTGTCCCGCGGCAGGCTCACCGCGTCGACCGTTCCGCCCGGCACGTCCAGCCGGATGAGCAGGTTGGTGTCGCAGCCGCCGCCGGCGTCGTCGACGCCGGAGACGAGTACCGTGTAGCAGTAGGGGCGGCGCGTGCGCACCGGCACGATCTCCGCCTCGCCGTCCACGGCAAGCTCCACCGGCACGGCGACCGGCGCGGCAGCAGCCTGCGGGGCGGAGCGGCGGTGAAGGATCTGCACGCCCAGCACGATCAGGCTCACCGCCAGCGCGGCGAGCAGGACGGCGTGGAGCTGCCGCGCCGCTCTGAGAGAATTATTATACGACCTTTGCATCGAATCCACAAGCCTATACGCCCTTGTATTTTTTTCTGGTGGCGATGCCGCCGCGAATATGCCGCTCCGCCTTGTTCTCGTCCAGCACCTCGCGCACCTGCGCGTACAGCGCGGGGTTGAGGGAGGGCAGGCGATCGCGCAGATCTTTGTGGACGGTGGACTTTGAGACGTCGAACTTCCTGGCGGCGGCGCGCACGGTGGCGCGGTTCTCTATGATGTAGGCAGCGAGCGCGCAGGCGCGCTCCTCAATGTTTCCCTTCATAGCAGCACTCCCGAAAATCAAGGTGGTACATGATATGAGGGGAAAAACCGGAGTATGCGCCGGTGAATCTTTATGGAAAATAAACGTTTACTTTTTCCGCGATTTGTTATATATAATAGGACAAAAACAGAGAACCAGAGGCAGTGGGATATGAAAGAGTATCGCTCAGGCATTGACATCGGCTCCACCACCGTGAAGCTGGTCGTTTTGGATGAGGATGGAACGCCGCTATATCAGGAATATCGCCGCCACCGCGCGCATACACAGGAGACGCTTGCCGCGCTGCTGCGCGAGGCGAAGGCGGTCACCGGCGCGTGCGCGCTGAAGGCGAAGATCACCGGCTCCGGCTCCATCAACCTTGCGAAGGCTTTGGGCATCGGCTTTGTGCAGGAGGTCGTCGCCGTGGCGACGGCGCTTCAGAGCGTCGCGCCGCAGACGGACGTTGCCATCGAGCTTGGCGGCGAGGACGCGAAGATCATCTATTTCACCGGCGGGCTGGAGGAGCGCATGAACGGCGTGTGCGCCGGCGGCACCGGTTCGTTCATTGACCAGATGGCGGCGCTGCTCCAGACCGACGCCACGGGGCTCAACGCCGAGGCGGCGCACTATCAGCAGCTCTATCCCATCGCCGCCCGCTGCGGCGTGTTCGCGAAAACCGATATCCAGCCGCTCATCAACGAGGGCGCGACGAAGGCGGACCTCGCGGCGTCGATCTTTCAGGCGGTGGTCAACCAGACCATCTCCGGGCTTGCCTGCGGCAAGCCCATCCGGGGCTGCGTGGCGTTCCTCGGCGGGCCGCTGCACTTCCTGCCGGAGCTGAAAAACGCGTTCATCCGCACCTTGAAGCTGACGCCGGAGAACGTGGTCGACCCGGCGGGATCCCATCTCTTCGCCGCCCTCGGCGCGGCGCTGGAGTCCGCGGACGCGGAGGCGGCGGACATCGACACGCTCATTGAGAAGCTGGACGGCGGGGTATCCATGGCGTTTGAATTGAAGCGCCTGCCGCCGCTGTTTGAGGACGAGGCGGCGTACGCCGCGTTCCGCGCGCGGCACGACCGCGCCGTGGTGCAAAGGGGCGAGCTGGCGAACTACTCCGGCGACTGCTTCCTCGGCATCGACGCCGGCTCCACCACCACAAAGCTGGCGCTGATCGGTTCGCGGGGTGAGCTGCTGTTCTCGTTCTACGCGGGCAATCAGGGCAACCCCATCCAGACCGCCAAAAATGCCATCGCGCGGCTCAAAGCCGCGCTGCCGGAGAGCGCCCGTATCGCCCGCTCCTGCTCCACGGGTTACGGCGAGGCGCTTTTGAAATCCGCCTTTGCCCTCGACGAGGGCGAGGTGGAGACCATTGCCCACACCACCGCCGCGGAGTTCTTTGACCCCGCCGTGGACTGTGTGCTGGACATCGGCGGGCAGGACATGAAGTGCATCAAGCTGCGCGGCGGCTCCGTCGATACGGTGCTGCTCAACGAAGCCTGCTCCTCCGGCTGCGGTTCGTTCATCGAGAACTTTGCCTCGTCCCTCGGCTACACGGCGCGGGACTTCGCAAAGGAGGCGCTGTACGCGCGAAACCCCGTCGACCTCGGCACGCGCTGCACGGTGTTCATGAACTCCAACGTCAAACAGGCGCAGAAGGAGGGGGCGCAGGTCGCTGACATCTCGGCGGGGCTTGCGTACTCCGTCATCAAAAACGCGCTTTACAAGGTCATCAAGCTCACCGACCCGTCCCAGCTCGGTCGGCACATCGTCGTGCAGGGCGGCACGTTCTACAATCAGGCGGTGCTGCGGGCGTTTGAGTCCATCGCGCGCGTGGAGGCCACCTGCCCCGACATCGCGGGCATCATGGGCGCTTTCGGCGCGGCGTTGATCGCGCGGCAGCGTTATCGCGGCGAACGGACCACGATGCTGCCGCTGGACGAGATATTGAATCTCGAATACACGACCAGGACCGCCCGCTGCGGACGCTGCCAGAACAACTGCCTGCTGACGGTCAACACCTTCCCCGGCGGCCGCCGGCACATCACCGGCAACCGCTGTGAGCGGGGTCTCGGCGGCGGGGAAACGCAGAAGGCGCCGAATCTGATCGCCTACAAGCGAGAGCGCCTGTTCGACTATCCCATGCCGGAGGACGCGCCGCGCGGCGTCATCGGCATTCCGCGGGTGCTGAACCTCTACGAAAACTATCCGTTCTGGGCGACGTTTTTCAAAACGCTGGGCTTCCGCGTGGAGCTGTCCCCGTTCTCGACCCGCGGGGTCTACGAGCTGGGCATGGAATCCATCCCCTCGGAGTCCGAGTGCTATCCCGCGAAGCTGGCGCATGGACACGTCCAATGGCTCATTGACCACGGCGTGAAGACGATCTTCCACCCCTGCGTGTTCTTCGAGCATCAGGAGGTCAGGGACGCGCAGAACCATTACAACTGTCCCATCGTGGTCTCGTACCCGGAAAACCTCAAGAACAACGTGGAGTCCGTCGCCGACGGCGACGTGCGCTACATCCGCCCGTTCATCGCGTTTACCGATGAGAAGACCGCCGCCGACCGGCTGGTCAAGGTCTGCGCGGAGGAATGGCGCATTCCCGCCAGGGAAGTCCGCGCCGCGGTGAAGGCCGCGTGGGCGGAGCAGCACCGCGCCAAGGCGGACGTGCGCGCCGAGGGCGCGCGGGTGCTGCGGGAGATGGAGCAGAGCGGCGGACGCGGTGTGGTGCTGGCGGGCCGCCCGTACCACATCGACCCGGAGATCAACCACGGCATCCCGGAGATGATCGCGTCCTTCGGGCTGAGCGTCCTGAGCGAGGACAGCCTGCCCGTCGGCTTTACGCGGGAGCGCCCCGTGCGCGTCAACGACCAGTGGGTCTATCACTCCCGGCTTTATACCGCGGCGGAGTTCGTCGCCCAGCGGGACGATCTGGAGCTGATCCAGCTCAACTCCTTCGGCTGCGGGCTCGACGCGGTCACCACCGATCAGGTGGCGGAGATTCTGGAAAAGAGCAACAAGCTCTACACCGTACTGAAGATCGACGAGGTCAACAACCTCGGCGCGGCACGCATCCGCATCCGCAGCCTCATCGCCGCCATGAACCTGCGGCGGGAGAAGGGCATCCGCGCCCACGCGGGAGACGCGGCGTACCACCGCACGGTGTTCACCAGGGAAATGCATCAGGATCGCTGGACGATCCTCGCGCCGCAGATGAGCCCCATCCACTTCGACCTGCTGGCGCCGGTGTTCCACAAGCACGGCTACAACCTTGAGGTGCTGCACAACGACAACCGCGCCGCCATTGACACGGGGCTGCGCTTCGTCAACAACGACGCCTGCTTCCCCTCCATCACCGTGGTGGGACAGATCATGGACGCGGTGCTCTCCGACCGCTACGACACCGACCGTCTCGCGGTGATGATGACCCAGACCGGCGGCTGCTGCCGCGCGAGCAACTACGTCGGCTTCATCCGCCGCGCGCTGGATAAGGCGGGCATGTCCCACATTCCGGTGATTTCTCTCAACGCCAACGGCATGGAGAAGAATCCCGGCTTCACCATCACTCCCGCCATGCTGCGGGACGCGGCGCACGCCATCGTCTATGGCGACCTGTTCATGCGCTGCCTTTACCGCGTGCGCCCCTACGAATTGATCGCGGGCAGCGCCAACGCGCTGCATGAAAAGTGGCGGGATATCTGCGTTGATTCGCTGCTCCACGGCAAGCGCTCCTATCATGCGCTGTGCCACGAGATTGTGCGCTCTTTTGACGAGCTTCCCATCGATGAGACGCTGCGCAAGCCTCGCGTCGGCGTGGTGGGGGAGATTCTGGTCAAATACATGCCGCTGGCGAACAACCACCTCGTTGACCTGCTGGAAGCCGAGGGCGCGGAGGCGGTGGTGCCCGACCTGATGGACTTTCTCAACTACAGCGTCTACAACAACGATTACCGCCACGAATACCTCGGCAAGAACTGGACGTACTCCGCCACCGCCAAAATCGGCGTGGACGCCATCCGTGCCCTGCGCCGTCCCGCGCTGGACGCGCTCCGGCGCAGCCGCCGCTTCGACGCGCCCATGCCCATCGATCAGGTCGCGGAGCTGGCGAAGCCCTTCCTGTCGCTGGGCAACCAGTACGGCGAGGGCTGGTTCCTCACCGGCGAGATGGCGGAGCTGCTGACGACCGGCACGCCGAACATCGTCTGTATCCAGCCCTTTGCGTGCCTGCCCAACCACGTTGTCGGCAAGGGCGTCATCAAGGCGCTGCGCAAGACGTATCCCCAGGCGAACATCGCCGCCGTGGACTATGACCCCGGCGCGAGCGAGGTCAACCAGCTCAACCGCATCAAGCTGATGCTCTCCGCGGCAAAGAAGAATCTGGAGCAGAGCGCGGCGTCCGACGCGCGCACCGGTTGAAATCGGACACGATGCCCAAGAATAATCATTGACGAACGAAGCTTTTTGTCGTATTATGACAAACAAGAGGACGATTGTCCGCAAATTTGATTTGGGAGGCATCGAGCATGGGTAAATTTGTGATGAAGGACGCCAAGAGCGGTGTCAAGTTTGACCTGAAAGCCGGCAACGGCGAGGTTATCCTCTCCAGCGAGGTTTACAATTCCCTGACCAGCTGCAAGGGCGGCATTGCCAGCGTTCAGAAGAACGCCCCGATCGCGGCGCTGGAGGATCAGACGGTCGCGGACTTTGAGCAGCAGAAGAATCCGAAGTTCGAGGTTTACATGGACAAGGCGGGCGAGTACCGCTTCCGCCTCAAGGCGAGAAACGGCGAGATCATCGGCACGGGCGAGGGCTACAAGAAGAAGGACAGCTGCCTGAACGGCATTGAGTCCATCCGCAAGAATGCCCCCGACGCGAAGATCGAGGACGCTCGCGAGAAGTAAAAGGAGATATTATGAAAGCAGCATTGGTCATCATGGCCGCGGGCATGGGTTCGCGTTACGGCGGCAACAAGCAGGTGGACGGTCTTGGTCCCAACGGTGAGATTTTGATGGAGTATTCCATCTTTGACGCCATCCGCGCGGGCTTCAGCAAGATCGTGTTCATCATCAAGCCCGACATGAAGGAGCTGATGGAGAACCTTTGCGGCCGCCGCATTGCGCAGATGAAGGCGAACGACGGCAGCAATGTCGAGGTCGCCTACGCGTTCCAGGACTTCTCCAGCGTCCCGTCGTGGTACACCATCCCCGCCGACCGCGTCAAGCCCTTCGGCACGGCGCACGCGGTGCTCTGCGCCCGCGACGTGGTGAAGGAGCCGTTCGCCGTCATCAACGCCGATGACTATTACGGCGCGGACGCGTTCCCCACCATCTACAGTGAGTTGTGCAAGCTGCCGGAGACCGGCGCGGCGACCATGGTGGGTTACCGCATGGACAAGACCGTCAGCGAAAACGGCACCGTTACCCGCGGCGTCTGCCAGACGGAGGACGGCAAGCTCACGAAGATCGTGGAGACCTTCAAAATCAAGCTCTATCCCAACGGCGACATCCGCGACATCGAAAATGGCGAGGACAGTCCGCTGATCCCGCCGGAGACCCCGGTTTCCATGAACTTCTGGGGCTTCACGCCGTGGATTTTTGAGAAGCTGGAGCAGTTTTTCACCGACTTCCTCAAAAATCTCGCGCCGGACAACATCAAGGGCGAGGCGCTGCTGCCGACGCTGGTGGGCGAGCTGATCGAGCGCGGGGAGATGACCGTCTCCGTGCTGCACTCCAACGCCCGCTGGTTTGGCGTGACCTACAAGGAGGATAAGCCCGCGGTGCAGGCGGAACTCAGGAAGCTCCATGACACGGGTGTATATCCCCAAACGCTCCGCGCGTAAAAACGCATAAAATGACGAAAATCGGGCAAAGCTTTCACTGGGAGGTGATTGCTTTGTCCGATTTTTCCGAACGCTACAACGACGGCAAGCCCGTCGACGAAACACCGATGATGAACCCGTTCTTCGGCCAGCCGGAGAGCACGTTCGACCTCATCAACAAGTACGGCACCTACAACATCCAGCCCACCAACGAGCAGGAGAACGCGTTCCCCGCCATCATGCAGGCGCTGCCGGAGCGCTGGCGTGAGACTGAGTTCACCAAGGAGGATCTGGAAAACCTGTGAAAAAAGCTCTCCGCAAGGAGAGCTTTTTCATCAATTGTTCGGCGCCTGCTTCATGGAAAGCGAAATGCGTTTTTTCTTCTCGTCCACGTCCAGCACCACGACCTTGACGATGTCGCCCACGGCGACCACCTCGCTGGGGTGCTTGAGAAAGCGGTCGCAGACCTGCGAGATATGCACCAGCCCGTCCTGATGTACGCCGATATCGACGAACACGCCGAAGTCCACCACGTTGCGCACCGTGCCGGTGAGCGGCATGCCGGGCTTCAGGTCCTTCATCTCCATCACGTCGGTGCGGAGGATCGGGGGCGGCAGCTCGTCGCGGGGGTCGCGACCGGGCTTTTGCAGCTCCCTTGCGATGTCGCGCAGCGTCGGCACGCCCACGCCGCACGCCTCCGCCGCCTTTTCCGCGCCGTAGGCGTCCAGCTTCGCGGAGGCGTCCGGCAGCGCGCCGGATTTGAGCGCCGCCTTGTCGTACCCCAGCACGTCCAGCAGCTTCTCCGCCGCGCCATAGCTTTCGGGGTGGACGCCGGTGTTGTCCAGCACGTTTTCGCTCTCCGGCACGCGCAGGAAGCCCGCGCACTGCTCAAACGCCTTGGGACCGAGCTTGCTGACTTTTAATAGCTGCTTGCGCGTGGTGAACGCGCCGCTCTCCTCGCGATACGAGACAATGTTCTTCGCCGTGGTGGCGTTGAGCCCCGCCACGCGTTCCAGCAGCGGCGCGGAGGCGGTGTTGAGGTCAACGCCGACGGCGTTGACGCAGTCCTCCACCACATGATCCAGCGCCTCGCCAAGGCGTTTTTGCGGCATGTCGTGCTGATACTGCCCCACGCCGATCGCCTTGGGGTCGATCTTCACCAGCTCCGCCAGCGGGTCCTGCAAGCGACGCGCGATGGATACCGCGGAGCGCAGGTTCACGTCGTAGTCCGGGAATTCCGCCGCAGCCAGCTTGGACGCGGAATACACCGACGCGCCCGCCTCGCTGACGATCATGTACGAAAGCCCGCCGCCGACCTCGCCGATCAGCTCCACCGCCATCTGCTCCGTCTCGCGGGACGCGGTGCCGTTGCCGATGGCGATGTGAGCGACGTTGTGACGCCTGACCATCGCCTTGAGCGTGTCGATTGCCTGACGCTTGCGTCCCGCGCCCTGGGTGGGATAGACCACCGTGGTGTCCAGCACCTTGCTGGTGCCGTCCACGACGGCGACCTTGCAGCCGTGGGCGTAACCGGGGTCAAGACCCATGGTGACGTGCCCCTTCACCGGCGGCTGCATCAGCAGGGGCTTCAGGTTCAGCGCGAACATGCGGATCGCGCCCTCGGCGGCGGCGTCGGTGAGGCTGGAGCGAATCTCCCGCTCCAGCGACGGCTCAAGAAGGCGGTCGTAGGCGTCCTCGCAAACCGCGCGCAGAAATGCCGTGGCGGCGGTGCCGCCTTTCACAAACAAGCCGTACACCGCGGTGAGGGCGAAGTCCCGGTCGACGGTGACGCTGACCTTCAAAAACTCCTCCTTCTCGCCGCGGTTGAGGGCGAGCACCTGATGCCCCTGCATCCGGGGCACGGGCTGGATGAAATCGTAGTAGAGCCGATAGACGCTGTCCTCCTCCGTGGCGGCGACGGACTTGACGAAGCCCTTCTTTTCAAACAGCGTGCGCAGCGCCTTGCGCAGGCTCGCGTCGTCGGAGATGCGTTCGGCGATGATGTCGCCCGCGCCGGCGAGGGCGTCCTCCACGGTCTCCACGCCCTTCTCCGCGTCCACATACGGCTCGGCGAGCAGGTGGAGGTCGGGCAAGTCCTTCGGTTGGGCGAAGATCGCGTCCGCAAGCGGCTCCAGCCCCTTCTCCTTCGCCACGGTGGCGCGGGTGCGGCGCTTGGGTTTATACGGTCTGTAAAGGTCTTCTACTTCCGAGAGCGTCTTGGCGTTGTCGATGGCGGCGGCAAGCTCCTCGGTAAGCTTGCCCTGCTCCTCGATGGACGCCTTGACCGTCTCGCGCCGCTCTTGCAGCGAGCGCAGATACGCGAGGCGCTCCTCCAGGGTGCGCAGCGTCGTGTCGTCCATGGAGCCGTGCAGCTCCTTGCGGTAACGGGCAATGAAGGGAACGGTGTTGCCCTCGTCCAGCAGCTCTACCACCGCGGCGACGTGTTCCTCGCTGCGGCTAAGCTCCTGAGCAATGATCGAAATAATAGAGTCCATTTTGTATCCTTTTGCTTAAATATTACTTATGGTAGAATTTTTTAACCTCATACTTCGGCTCGCAGGTCACATGAATGCCGAGGCTTTTGTAGAGCTGAATATCCTCCTCCGAGATGATGACGGAGAAGTGGGCGTCCGCGCCGCTGAGCTTGTCGAGCTGCTGCTGGGCGTGAGCGGCGAGGGGATTGGTGAGGCCGGAGATCGCCAGTGCCAGCAGCACCTCGTCGGAGTGCAGGCGCGGGTTGCGGTGTCCGAGGTGCCGGGTCTTGAGGTCGGAAATGGGCTGGATGACCTGATCGGGGATGAGATCCAGCTCGTCGTTGATGTTGCCCTCGACCTTCATCGCGTTCATCAGCATGGACGCGGACGCGCCCAGCAGGGAGGAGGTCTTGCCGGTGATGAGCCGTCCGTCGGGCAGAACCATCGCGCCGGCGGGCGCGCCGGTTTCCTCCGCCTTGGCGTTGGCGGCGGCAAAGGCGGGGCAGAGGTCGGCGGTGACGTTCGCCTTCTGCATGACCAGTTCCAGCTTGCGGATCTGCTCGTCGTCGGCTTCACCCTTGACGCGGGCGACCAGCGTGTTGTAGTAGCGCCGCAGAATCTCCATGCGCGACGCCTGACGGCACGCCTCGTCGTCGATGATGCAGTTGCCCGCCATGTTGACGCCCATGTCCGTGGGCGACTGGTAGGGGCTCTTGTGCTGGATGCGCTCAAAGATCGCCCGCAGCACGGGGAAAATTTCCACGTCGCGGTTGTAGTTGACCGTGGTCACGCCGTAGGCGTCGAAGTGGAACGGGTCGATCATGTTCACGTCGTTGAGGTCGGCGGTGGCGGCTTCGTATGCGAGGTTGACCGGGTGGTTGAGCGAGAGGTTCCAGATCGGGAAGGTCTCGAACTTGGCGTAGCCCGCCGCGACGCCGCGCTTGTGCTCGTGGTAGAGCTGGCTCAGGCAGGTCGCCATCTTGCCGCTGCCCGGACCGGGAGCGGTGATGACCACAAGGGAGTGGGAGGTCTCAATGTAATCGTTCTTGCCGAAGCCCTCGTCGCTGACGATGTGGGCGACGTCCGAGGGGTAGCCCGCGATGGGGTAGTGGCGGTAGCTGCGCACGCCCAGCGCCTCAAGCCGCTTCAGAAACGCGTCCGCCGCGCCCTGACCGGCGTACTGGGTCACCACCACGCTGCCCACGAACAGGTCCAGCGAGCGGAAGGAATCCATCAGCCGCAGGCAGTCGTCATCGTAGGTGATGCCGAGGTCGCCGCGGACTTTATTTTTCTCGATGTCGTTGGCGTTGACCACGAGGACGATCTCCACGTCGTCGCGCAGCTGCTGGAGCATCCGCACCTTGCTGTCAGGCTGAAAGCCGGGCAGCACGCGGGAGGCGTGGAAGTCGTCGAACAGCTTTCCGCCGAATTCCAGATACAGCTTCCCGCCGAACTGCGCGATGCGCTCGCGGATGTGTTCGGACTGCATCGACAGGTATTTTTCGTTGTCAAAACCGATTTTCTGCATGTGACCCAATTTTCCCCCATAATATTGAATATTGGTTGATATTATAGCGGAACAGAAAGATGAAAAAAAGGCTTGACATTTTGGGAGAAATACGCTATTATAATCGATGTTCGACGCGCGGTTAGCTCAGCTGGTAGAGCACATGCTTGACGTGCATGGGGTCACAGGTTCGAGTCCTGTACCGCGCACCAGAAAAACACCTGATTTCTTCGGAAATTGGGTGTTTTTTCAACTTTTTGGCCAAGCTGACTCTGGACCACTTTTGCTATCTTGAGGTATTTTGCGGTAAACTGCGGGAAAAGTGCGGGAAAACTGCGGGAAAAATCTGAGACATCCCGCCGTCCTCGAAAGAGGACGGCGGGTATTTTGCTAAGCAGTCTATGCTGTTTCCCTAGACACATCGCTGATGGGCTGTGCAGTATCTTTGCCAAACGCGTCGCGGGCGGCTTGCGCGGCATCGTCTGCCAACGCCTGCTTGTTGAGGTGCAGGTACACCTTTTTCGTCATGCGGTCGTCACTGTGGCCTGCGAGGTACTGCACCAGCGAGAGGTCGACGCCGGACTCGACGAGCTGGGTCACGTAGGTGTGGCGCATTATATGGGCGGTGAAGTGCTTGTTCGAGACTGTGCGGGCGACGATGCGCCACATACTGCGATAGGCGGACTTAGTGAACGGTTTTCCGTTGTACATGGACACGACGAACTTGCCGCGGGAGCGCTTGTGCCATTCCAGCAGCTCGGCCTCAAGGTCGGCGGGCATCCCAATGTCACGTTCTCCGGCTGTGGTTTTGAGAAGGTCTGTGATTTCGGTGGGCTGACCGTCTTGCATCTCGGCGTTATGGCGCACATGGATGATGTGGTGTTCAAAGTCAACATCTGCCCAATGCAGAGCGACGATTTCTCCGCGGCGCATGCCGGTGCGCAGACCGATGAGCGCAAAGATGTGCGCGCGGGGGTTCTCGACCTCCGCGAGAACGCGCTCGCACTCCTCCTTGTCGAGGGTGGGCTTCTCTGGCGTCGGTTTGCCGCCAGCCTTCAACGTGATGCCGACAGGCGACTTCGCAATGACATTGTTGTCGACGGCGGCGTTAAAGATGCTGCGCATGGCAGCCAGAACCTTGCTGCTGGTGCTGTTGCTGAGTTTGTTCGCTTCGTTCATTATCCTCTGGATGTGCAGCGGTTTAACGCTGTCAATGCGCAGCTCGCCGATGAAAGGCAGGATATGGTTGTTCACCGTATTTTTGATGCTCGCCTTGCTGTTCAAGCGAAGGTTCGCACCGTCTTTGTACGTTTTGTACCAAACCTTGGCGAACTCGCCGAAAGTCATGTCCGTGGGAACGATACCCTGCTTGGTGAGGAGTTGCACCTCGAGGAGCTTTTCCTCAAACTCTTCCTTGGTGTTGGCGCAGATATCATGGCGCTTACCATCAGCGAGGGTAATGGTCTTGCGATAGGGATATTTATATTTTTTTGCTGGCATACTTGGATGCCCTCCTTTCTAAATTGGCACCCTTGCTTTGCGGTATCATTCTAACTCAAGAATAGACACCTTGCAAGGGAGATTGGCATATTCCGCGGCCGCACACAGCAGTACAGCCGCAGGATATGTCGTCTTGATGTAGGCGGGTTTGTTATTCCGGAGTGCGGAAGTCCTGTACCGCATTGTACAGAGCCTTGCGTACATAGCTGTTGAGATGCTTGATTTCGCTTGGCGCGGCTTCGATACTGTCGATGACCTTGATGACGTGGACTGCGGTTAGGGCATAGTAGTGGGAAACAGCTTTTTCACGGCAAATCTTCTCCTTGCCGATACGAACATAGGCGTCATCTGACAACTCGACAGATGCGATTTCGTGAACAATGACGTCAAGCAGACCGACAGATTCCGGACGGGAAGATAGGATTTCATCATAACTAATATCACGTTCAACCTCTTCTTTTGCTGCGGCAAGCTCAGCGGCATCAATCGTGGATTGATTCTTGACCGTCTTGCTCAAGAGAGTATTACTACTATTGGTTTTGATGCTAATGGTTTTGATTCCTGTCGCGTTATCCGTGGGAGGGAGCTCCACAGCTGGTGTGTCCACCTCTGGGATACCCACCGGCGGGTTTCCTGCCTGTGGAGAATAGTGAGGATTCTGCGTGTAGTCCTCAAAAATCTCCCACTCCCCATCTGCGAACTGTCCGTTAAGGGCATGCGTTCGATTGTCGGGACAGTAGAGATAGCCGGCTGAAATCAGTTCATGGAGTGCTGTTTTGATGGAATCCTTGCGGTTGCGTCTACCGTACTTTTTGTTCCAGCCGGTGATGCCATCCTGTGTGAAGTGCCATTTGTCAATAAGGGAAAGAATCCATACGAGGAGACCCAGAGCTGCGTACGAAAGGCGCCCGTCGTTGATGATGGAATTTGGGATTTGCGTAAAGTTTCCCTTTTTGTGAATGCGGTGAACTGCCATTTTAGATGCGTACCCCCTTGTATTTGCGCGGCTGTGCGGTGACATTGGCGAGATATGCCTCGATGTCCTCCAATGCGACGAGGTAACGATTGCCGCGCTTGACGCTGGGGATTTCGCCGGTACGGATGAGGGAGCGGAGCATCCACTTGGTGATTGCGGTGTTGGGGTCTGCCGCCAGAATTTCTGCGGCGGCCTTGTCTATGGTGCGATAATGCTTGCCCATGTTTTGCCCTCCTTTTTGGGCAGCGGCAGATGGTTGATGCAGTTTGAGCCAAGGTGGTATTTAACTAGACTTCTCATGCTAGATATTGATTTCTACTTTGTTTCGGGGTCACCTCTGCCGCTCGCTCCGAAGACACCGAAACACTTGTTTTGCGCTAAAAAAGAAAACGAGCCTGAAGCATAATTCTTCAGACTCGCATGCGAGTATGGCAAATCAGCGAGGAGACAATATCGTCTCCTCGGCCAATTGTTACTTCAAATCTGTTTTGGAGGCTGCCAAATGGCTGCCTTAAAAGATGATATGGGTTCCCAAAGGCATAGTACGCCCTTTGAACAAAAAAACTTGACGACACCCTCGGTGTATTGAAAAACTTAACGAATACAAATACATCATAGTGAACATCTCATTCAGCTGCAACATATTTTCGAAAAATTTTTCCCAAACAAAAAACTGAACAAAAATTAAGATGAACCCCGGCTGACCAACTTGGACAACCGGGGTTGATTTTGATACAAGAGGCTTTTGGAGACTTTAGACATTAGTGCTATTAGCTTCGACGAGAGCATCTTCGCCGTTAGATAACATGTCGTTGGATATCATTATGTTCAGATGAGTCTGCATCATCGCGAGGAGGTTAGATAGCTTCTCGTCAGTCTCTTCGGCTTTTTTCATAGCTGAAATGCGGGCTGAAAGCGAATCGCGTTCAAGAATGAGCGTTTCCTCAGTGCGGCGCAGTTTTTGAAGCTCGTTTTCAAGGAACTCAATCTTGTTTTCCTTTTCCGTGAGTTGCTTCGACAGTTGCTGGATAGTGTTCGCTTTCTCTTCAAGCCCGGTACGGAATTCTTCACGAATGCGCGATTCTGCATTTTCACAGGTTGCAATACTGCCTGCATAAAGGGATATAAGCGCTTTCGCATGTGCCTCAAAATCAGCGATTTCGGTGCTGCGGTTTGGTACAGCGACTTGGACCTCATTCAAAGTGTAGTTGTTTATCAGCTTTTTCATAAGCTTGTCAAGAGATTTGGAACCTGTTTTAAGTTTCAGTTCATCGAGCTGACTTTTGTTTTCCGGGGAGATGCGACAAGCGGTGACCTTGGGCTTGATGGGCGATGCCTCAACATCACACATATCGAGAACTTCATTTACGTTACTGGTGGGGGTGTTTTCGTTGTACATGGTGTACTCCTTTCATTTGGAATAATTCTGTTACAAGTATTACTTGTAGTACATGTAGTACTTTTGTAGATAGTTGAGCAATCTTGTATATAGTTAGGTTATTTAGATTTCGATTCAGATGCAAGCTATCAATTGACCAAGTTGGTCAATTGATGTTTAGCTGTGAAGTAGAGAGACACATCGCTAATCATTTACAGCTAACAAATAATTACAAACTGTCACATTGCAGCGCCAGTGACTTAGGTGGAAAACGCTCACCGCCATCAGCGCCAGCCGGTCATAAGCGATTGGCAGACCGTGTTGCAGAGCGAATTCGCGATTTTTTCCGCGAAGAGAATATGTGCCGTGGACAACGCGCGGAGACCAGCGCTTTTTGTGGTTGTATTTATTCCAACGCAATTTGATTTCGTTTGTCAGATTCTCCCGCCCCTCATCTTCGATGCGTTGCAAGTAATGTTGGTACGCGCGCTGAGCCTGCTCGGCACGAAGGCGGTGTAGGTCGAGTTTGTTATCAAGCTCGTCGCGTGAGAAGAGATAGTTGTCTGCATTGACTTCAGAAAAGAATGCTTTGACAGCATCCACATCTTCGCCAAGGATGCGCTGAAGTTGATACTTGCCGCCCTTTCCGTTGAGCACTTCAACACAAGAGTATCCACTCTCGTCGCGGACCAGATTCCCGCCTTTGAGGTCACCGTATTCGCTGCGTCTGATGCCAATTATGGCGGCAAACGCATAAAGACGCGGCGACACTTCGGGCTTTGCATCAGTGCGGCTGTCAACCGCTTTTTTTCCACGAGAGCGAGTGATTTCTGAAATTCGACGAGTAGGAATGGTGTAGTCGTCGAGATGTAACCCAAAAGAGCGGCAGATACCAGCCATGTAGGTGTGGATGGTTGCTGCCGATTTTCCACTTGTTACAAGATAATTAGCGTATTCCTGTATGTATGCTTGGCATTCATTTGTTGTTCTGCAGCCGTAGGCCTTTTTTGCCCATTTGCAGAATTTTACAGCCGCGTTTAAGTACTGTTTACGAGTGCCTGTCGTAATATTTTTTGTCGGAAGTGACATTCCGTCGCGGTCCGTCTGTTCTTTTGCGTATTGTTTTCGTAAATCGTATCGCATCTGCTTAACTTGATGTGTAATACTAGCCATACTTAAAACCTCCTTACTGCGCCCCACTGTGGCAGGAGCGTCATCCCCGTTCGTTAAATGCGGCACACATTTTTCGTGACTTTCAGAAGAAAAGCCGGGATGTAGAACCCATGCACCGAAGAAAGGCCACTCTCTCTTCAGGCACCATGCATAGAACATCTGACTCCGCACCAATGGCGATGATGTGAATCAGCTTCAAATGGGCGCTTGCGGGGTATCTGTCGTCTTGCCAAAACGACGCCTGCGTTTCGCTATCCTGCGAACACGGGGAAGAAGGGGGGCGTTTCTGCTCCACATGACCCAGTTTTCGGCTGCGGGGTCGCTCGCAGCACCGTTACCAGACGGCTGGCTGTAAAGGAGGTCTTTGACGGATAATACTTCTATATATGAAAACAGCCGTGAGGCAGCGATTCTACGCGCCTCACGGCTGGTTTTTTCGGATGAACACAAAGACATCGATGCTGTTGGCATTGCGGACACTCTGTGATAAACGATTAAGGATAAAGCTAACGATTCGCTAGTTGTGCAGACGAACAAAACATGACTTAGGGCATCAACACTCTGGCTGCCACTAGAGAGAAAAAGACTTTGACAATATGATAATACAAGGACCTCCATCCAGACTCAACCTTCTGCCGGCGAAAAATCGAAAGATAGCCAAATTTTGTGAGATAGGCGGTTATTTTCCGCAGCTCGCTGCGCTTGCTGCAAAAAATAACCGCCATGGCGGGGCCACACATTATCAATAATACTGTGACGATTAACGCAATCGCTTGGCCTATAATTTAGCATGGGGTAAAACGCAAATCATTTTACTACGCTTTGCGGGGTAGAAAGACTGTATTGCATTTGGCTGATTGTTTGGCTGGAGCGCACGCCGCGTGGCGGCGTGCGCTTAGCGGTTGAAACACGATTTGCTTCTACGATGACCAAGTTGGTCAATGAACCTCAAAAAATTTCTTTCTATTTCTTTCTTGTTGTAGTAATATTAAAAAATGATTTAACATGACGTGGGTGGGATTAGAAGATGCAGATTCTGGACAACATCAACCGCACTGTGCGGGAAGATTTACAGCAGGGCGTGAAACGAGGCAGCAAATTGTCCATCGCTGCGGCCTGCTTTTCCATTTATGCCTATCAGGAGCTGAAAAAGCAGCTCGAAAGCATCGACGAGCTGCGCTTTATCTTTACTTCGCCCACTTTCACCACCGAAAAGACGCCGAAGGCCAAGCGCGAGTTCTATATTCCACGCCTTAACCGGGAGCGCAGTCTCTACGGCACTGAGTTTGAGGTCAAGCTCCGCAATGAGCTGACGCAGAAAGCCATCGCAAAGGAGTGCGCCGAGTGGATTCGCCGTAAAGTTCGCTTTAAGTCCAATGTTACGCAGGAGCAGATGATGGGCTTTATGACCGTGGACGAGAGTACCTATATGCCCATCAATGGCTTTACAACCGTCGACCTCGGCTGCGAACGCGGCAACAATGCCTATTACCCTGTCCAGAAGACCGAGAGCTTTGAGACCGCCAACTACTTTATCAGGCTCTTTAACGAGCTTTGGAACGATAAAAAGCGTTTGCAGGACGTGACGGACGTTGTCATCGAAAGCATCTCCACCGCCTATCGGGAAAACGCGCCGGATTTCATATACTTTTTCACGCTTTACAACATCTTCAACGAATTTTTGGATGATATCTCCGAGGATGTCCTTCCCAACGAGGCGACCGGCTTTAAGCAGAGCAAGATTTGGAATCTGCTCTATGACTTCCAGAAGGATGCGGCTCTCGCTATCATCAACAAGCTGGAGAAGTACAACGGTTGCATTCTCGCGGACAGTGTTGGCCTCGGCAAGACCTTTACCGCGCTGGCGGTGGTCAAGTACTACGAAAACCGAAACAAGTCCGTTCTGGTACTCTGCCCGAAGAAGCTCTCGGAGAACTGGAACACATACAAGCACAATTATGATAACAACCCCATCGCAGCGGACCGCCTTCGTTACGATGTGCTGTATCACACCGACCTCAGCCGCGACAGCGGCGACTCCAACGGAATCAATCTCGCCCATCTCAACTGGGGCAACTACGACCTTGTCGTCATTGACGAGAGCCATAACTTCCGCAACGGCGGCGAGTTGTCCGGCGAGGAGGGACGCGAGAACCGCTATCTCCGCCTATTAAACCGTGTTGTTCGCGCGGGCGTCCAGACAAAGGTGCTGATGCTCTCTGCTACGCCGGTCAACAATCGCTTCAATGACTTGAAAAACCAGCTTCAGCTTGCCTACGAAGGGGACGCCTCCATCATCAACGAGAAGCTGAACACGTCCAAATCCATTGACGAGATATTTCGCGGGGCGCAGAAGTCTTTCAACGCGTGGAGCAAACTGCCCGCGGAGGGGCGCTCCACGGACGCGTTGCTGCGGACACTGGACTTTGACTTCTTCGAGGTGCTGGACAGCGTGACGATTGCCCGTTCGCGACGACACATTGAGAAGTATTACAACACTGAGGAAATCGGCAAATTCCCAGAGCGGCTCAAACCTGTCTCACTAACACCGAAGCTTACAGACCTCAACAGAGCCATAGCATATAACGAGATTTTTGGCATTCTGGACAAACTGAACCTCTATATTTATACTCCGTCATACTATATCCTGCCCTCGCGAATTGCAAAATATGAGGAACTTAGCACCAAGCGCACCGTACGAGGCGGCATCTCACAGCGGGGCCGAGAGCAAGGTATCCGCCGACTCATGAGCATCAATTTGCTTAAACGACTGGAAAGCTCTGTCTATGCTTTCCGCTTAACAGTGCAGCGTATCCGCGACTATATTGGCAGCACCATAGAGGCCATTGACAACTACAAAGACGGGCAGCTGTCAATGGATATGCTGGAATTAAGCGGAGCGGAGGATTTCGATTACGACGACCAGAACACCGACCTGTTTTCCGTGGGCAAGAAGGTACGCATTGACCTGGCCGACATGGACTATGTCACGTGGCGCCGGGAACTGGCATCCGACTGCGAATACCTTGACCTGCTCCTAAACATGGTCAGCGAAATCACGCCGGAGCATGATACCAAATTGCAAACATTATTTAAGCTGATTCAGGACAAGGTCGAGCATCCCATCAACGAGGGAAACAAGCGCATTTTGATTTTCACAGCGTTCTCTGACACGGCGGACTACCTATTCAGAAACGTCAGCACATATGCCAAGGAAGCCTTTGGCCTTGAGGTCGGAGAAATCACCGGCACGGTGGACGGAAAGACGACGCTCCCAAAGAAGACTGCCAACATGAACAGCGTTTTGACATGGTTTTCGCCAGTATCCAAGGGCCGACTTCCTGATGACAGGCACAACCTCGACATTCTCATTGCCACCGACTGTATCTCCGAGGGCCAGAATCTACAGGACTGCGACTACTGCGTCAACTACGACATCCACTGGAATCCGGTCCGCATCATTCAGCGGTTCGGTCGCATTGACCGTATCGGCAGCCGCAACGCTGTCATCCAGCTGGTCAACTTCTGGCCGGACATGACGCTGGATGAGTACATCAACCTCAAGAGCCGTGTGGAAACGCGTATGAAGATATCCGTCATGACCGCCACGGGCGACGACAACCCGCTGACGCCCGAGGAGCGGGGCGATTTGGAGTATCGCCGCGCCCAGCTCAAACGGCTCCAAAGCGAGGTGGTGGATATCGAGGATATGTCCAGCGGCATTTCCATCATGGACTTGGGCCTCAATGAGTTTCGTCTCGACTTGCTGGAGTATATGAAGCACAACGACGATGTCGAGCACTCACCATACGGCATGAGCGCAGTTGTCCCCGCCACCGAGGACGCGCCTCCGGGCGTGGTGTTTGTGCTGAAGAATATCAACGACAGCGTCAATATTGACGACCAGAACCGCATCCACCCATTCTACATGGTCTACATCCGCGAGGACGGCGAGGTGGTTTGTGATTACTTGAACCCCAAAGCTATGCTGGACAAGCTGCGGCTGCTCTGCCGCGGCAAGAGCGAGCCGTTCATGGAGCTGTGCCGCGCGTTCAACAAGGAGACCGACGACGGCCGTGATATGCGCGCGGTTTCTGAATTGTTAAGCGAAGCTATCAACTCCATTGTGGACGTCAAGGAGGAGAGCGACATCGATAGCCTGTTCAAGCCCGGCGGCACCTCTGCGCTGATGTCCGCGGTTTCTGGACTGGACGACTTCGAATTGATTTGCTTCTTGGTGGTACGGCAGCCGTAAAAGACTCTTGATAATTCTCCAAAATGCAGGCATAATGATACTGGAAGAATATCTGCAAAAAGGAGCGGGTTATTATGCTTTCGAATCAAATTTCAACCGAAATCACCGACGCAATGCGCTCTGTTTTCGGCAAGCAATTGCTGTCCGTCGTGCTATATGGCTCTGCCGCACGGGGCGAGAACACGCCTGAGAGCGACGTTGACCTCGCACTTTTCCTCAGCGCGCCCATGACACCCGCGCAGCTTGACGAGATGGCGACGTGGTTCGCAGAAGCTGGTCTGAAGCATGATTTGGTATTCTCTCCCATTGATATCGAGCAGTCCATGTTCGACAAGTGGGTGGAGGCAATGCCTTTTTACCAGAACATTCGGAAGGAGGGCGTTGTCCTATGGAAAGCGGCATGAACGACCTAACGGCTTATCGGCTGGAGAAGGCGCAGGAAGCATTGCGGGAAGCAGAGCAAAACATCGAATTCCATCATTTCGCAACCTCGCTGAACCGCTCCTATTATGCGGTGTTCCATGCGATGCGCGCGGCAAACAGCCTGCACGGGTTTGATTCGCGCAAGCACTCGGGTGTTATTGCGTTCTTTAACAAGACTTTCATCAAGGAGGGGCTGATGGATAGCAGCCTCTCTAAAATCATTCAGCGGACGTCCTACTTCCGTGAGAAGTCCGACTATCAGGACTTCTTCGTTGCGAGCAAGACCGATGCCGAGCGCCAGTTGTCAGATGCAAAGGCATTTGTCACGGCGGTCGGCGCTTTCCTCGCCGAGCAAAATCAGAGAAACTGAATAGATGAGGAGATATCGCCATGCTTGGACTGCCTGCCGCAACCGAATTCAACACGCGCATACCCAAGCAGAAGTTTTATGAGAATCTGACCATCTCACCTGCCCTAAAACGCGCGTTTGTGGAGCAGATAAAGCTCATCTACTGGCGCAATAAGCTCGCTGCGACGACGCTCAACATCAGCGCGGGCGAGCAGGTGACAGAGCTTGAGGTGTTCGAGATACAGCTGAAAGAGCCTTTGCTGGACGAGGCGGTGCTGCGACAAATCGACCGCGAGGTGCCGTATCACATTCTGTTTGTGCTGACCTGCGGCGGCAAGGCACAGGCGTGGATTGGTTATAAGCAGGCCGCGGCGTCCGGCGTCAACGCGTTCAAGGTCGATACCTATTACCACACCGACTGGATGCCGGAGGATGAGTTGCCGCTCCGGCTCGACGGCCTGACCACGGACGCGGTCTATGAGAGCTTTGTGCGTCAGATTGCCGGGGACAAGTTGGGTGAAGCGGGCGTGACGGAGGACTTGCAGGCGTCGGTGGAACGGGACTTGCAGAGGCAGAAATTGGAGAAGGAGATTGCCAAGCTCGAAAAGCAGGCACGCGCGGAGAAGCAGCCGAAGAAACGGTTTGAGTTGTATCAGAAGTTGCAGAATCTTAAGCAGAAATTACAGGAGTAAAAATTATGATTAATCGCCCTGCCGATATGTCAGATTTGGAAAGCATTCTTGAAAAAAACAGTAATGTTTATTATTCGGAAAGGTGGCATCCGATTGCTGTTTCTTGCTTTGAATCTGAACTAAAACATGGTGCATTGTATGGAATGAGCAAAGAAGTAAGAAAGAATATTGCGTATTCACTTCAATATCTCCAGTATATTCAGTTGCAGTTTGACCAAGCGCATCTACACGAAATAATTGCGACTCATCTAATAAAGACATATATCATTACGGCGATGGGCATTATTGAAGCAATTTTTCATCACTTAGTAGTTTCAAAAGGATATCAAAAGAAAAATGAATGGGCAATTCAGGGGAAGCCCGTACACACAAACGCTTTCAAGGAGAACGGAGTTGAAAAGAAACATATTATTACGACTGAGTATAGGTTGAACTCTCCTGAAGACATTCAGATGGACTTCGAGTATCTGATTAACAAGGTCCAGGAAAAGAAGCTCGTGTCATTATCATATAAAGCCTTCCCGCACATTAAAGCCCTGAAGAGGCTTCGGAATAAGGTTCATTTGCATTTGATACGGTATGAAAATGACACCGATTACATGGGAATTAGCTTTTATGATTACACATTGGTGCGATACATTCTCTTCTTAGTTTTGAGAGACAAAAGCTTTTCCCCACCTAAAGAGACCTGCTTGTCCTTTTTGATGCCAACAGAAGAGCAAATGAGAAGATTAACTGCACATATAAATGAAAACCGCGATGACGAAGAATAAGAGCGTGATAGAGAATAAGTCGGGGAATGGCTTCCTTATGAAAGAAAGTATACTTTTTTGGATGAAAGAGCATCTAATTCAAACATGGGCTGCTGGTAGTATCATCTTTGCAGCGATTGTCCATATCCTCTTTGCAATTCCCGCTCCTTGCGAATTTCTGGTACATAAGTGGGACGCTGGCGATATCTTAACATATATAAGTACCGTCGCTTTGGCGCTACTGGCTTTTTGGCAAAATAGAAAATTCAAGGAAGAAAATGATGCTGCTCAGTCGAGATTAGAAAGAATCGGTGCTCAAGCAAATAGCTTATCAGTCATAAGTAAGATAATTGAGATTGAGTACGACAATCTTGTCCGGCTAAAAGATGCGTTTGACGATTTTTCAACCGCGTGCGACCCTATCGAAATCTCAACGAAGCTTGCGACAGCGCTTGTTGGAGAGGACCAAAAACTTAACGCGATGGCCGCTATGGCAGAGCAAGAAAAGAGAATCGACGACAGTTTTTTTGCTTTAGCACGAGAAATCAGAATCGACCCGCAGATTTATAACAATTCATCAGACCCATTTGCAAAGGTGATGCGGGAATACTATTACGCAGCGAAAGCGGTTGTTAAAGAGAAAAGGGAGAATCCTCAATGCAATTCTAAAGCGAAGTTAGATGAACTTTCCAAACTAAAGATGGATTTCCTGGGAGAAAGAGAACGGTTGCTCATTCGCAAGGAGAAGACATTGGATTCGGTTCTATATGGAAACTTGCCATTGGACGATATCAGAAAAATGTATTCAAGAGAGTATTTGACGCGGGAGGACCTGACTAATGGACAAACTCAAGATGCACAGCGTTGACAAGGTGCAACAGCACGTCGAGCAGATACGCGCGCTGTTTCCCAACTGCGTGACCGAGACGAAGAACGACAAGGGCGAGACTACCCTTGCCGTTGATTTTGATATGCTGAGGCAGGAGCTGTCCGACGTTGTGGTGGAGGGGCCGAAGGAGCGCTACCAGTTCACATGGCCAGACAAGCGCAAGAGCGTGCTCGCCGCCAACGCGCCGATTGCCAAGACGCTGCGCCCCTGCCGCGACGAAAGCGTCAACTTCGACACGACGGAGAACCTCTATATCGAGGGCGACAATCTGGACGTGCTGAAGCTCTTGCAGGAGACCTATCTCGGCAAGGTCAAGATGATTTACATCGACCCGCCCTACAACACGGGCAACGACTTCGTCTATGAGGACGACTTCTCCGAGAGCGCTGAGGACTACATGACCCGCAGCGGCGACTATGACGAGGAGGGCAATCGCCTCGTCAAGAACCTCGACTCCAACGGCCGCTTTCATACGGACTGGCTGAATATGATTTACCCGCGGCTGAAGCTGGCAAAGGATTTGCTGACGGATGACGGGGTGATTTTTATTAGTATTGATGATGCTGAGATTGAGAATATGCGCAAGGTTTGCGACGAGATATTTGGCGGACATAACTTTGTCGCATGCTTGGTATACGATAAGAATCGGAAAAATGATGCTAAGTATTTTTCTGTTGGCCATGAATATATGCTTGTATACTTCCGAAGTATGCAAACGATTTATGATAAAGGAATTATATTTCGAGAGCCAAAAGAAGGAATAGACGAAGTAAAGAGGGAGTTTGAACGATTAAGAAAGCAATACGGAGATGACTGGAAGCAAATTGGCGAGGGATTAAAGCAGCTATATGCATCTTGGCCTAAAGACGATGAAAGAAAGCCGCTTTCAAGGTTTACAAAAGTCGATGAGCATGGCCCGTACAGAGATGATGGAAATATAAGCTGGCCTGGCGGTGGCGGTCCGAAATATGATGTTTTACATCCCAAAACTGGAAAACCTTGTAAATGCCCTGATGCAGGATGGAGATTTCCTTCGCCATTACGGATGCAAGAGGAAATCGATAATGGAAGAGTAGTATTTGGTGAAGATGAGACTACTCTTCCGCGTATTCGCCGAAATCTCTTTGAGTATGACTCTCAGGTGATGCGAAGTGTGCATTTTAGCTATGCTCAAACATCAACATTAGAGTTCAACAAAATATTTGATAATTTGCGCGTATTTGAAAATCCAAAGAGCATCACAGACCTGAAAAACTTGATTAGATACATCACCCAGCAGACGGAGAGAAATGCTGTGATTCTCGATTTCTTCTCTGGCTCCGCCACCACCGCCCACGCCGTCATACAACTCAACGCTGAGGACGGCGGGCATCGCAAATTCATCATGGTGCAGCTCCCCGAGGAGACCGACGAAAAAAGCGAAGCCTACAAGGCGGGCTATAAGAACATCTGCGAAATCGGCAAGGAGCGCATCCGCCGCGCGGGTGCGAAGATAATGCAAGAAGTCACTTCGGGAAAAGGGAACTTGAACGGCGCGGGCTGGGGCTGCGGTATGCCATCCACAAGAGAGGAATGGGACTTTGCAACAAAGAATTTACTCGACGTCGGATTCCGCGTCCTCAAGGTGGACTCCACCAATATGCAGGACGTGTACTATAACCCCGCCGCTATCCAGCAGGGCGACCTGCTGGCGCTGGCGGACAACATCAAGCCCGACCGCACGGCGGAGGACCTACTGTTCCAAATCATGCTGGATTTGGGCATCCTGCTCAGCAGCAAAATTGAGCAGACCACCATCGGCGGCAAGACGGTCTACAGCGTGGCGGACGGCTATCTTCTCGCCTGCTTTGACGATGGCGTGACGGATGAGGTCGTCACCGAGGTTGCCAAGCGTCAGCCGTACTACTTCGTCATGCGCGACAGCTCCCTGGCCAACGACGCGACGGCGGCGAACTTTGACCAGATTTTTCAGACGTACAGTCCGACAACGGTCAGGAAGGTGATGTGATGGAGACACGTATCACAACTCGCGCGGAGTTTATTCAAAGATATTGGAAATACTATTTGATGCTCGAGGATAACTTCCGTAGCGTAGAGCAGTATCTTGCAATAGATGAAATAAACTTTAACGCATTTTCAAATGAATACATTAAACAATATCAAGCGATATGCAGCGAGATAGATGTGATTTCAAAGTCCTTTTGCAAAGAGATTGGCAACAACTTTGCCGGCAGCAGTATTAATGCATATTGCAAGTGCATTATTGATAACAAGCCGGATTTTGAGGGACGAGTGATAAAAATAAAGGACCGAGCACTTCAAGTGACACCGTGGAAAAGCTGGTCATATACAACAAAAACACAGAATGGAAGAACGATTGTTGATTCAGTGAACCCCGACTGGTGGCAAAAGTACAACAAAATAAAACATAATCGCACGACTATTAACAGTGAAACCGGTCTTCCATATTACAAACTTGCGAATCAGAAAAATGTGCTTAGCGCTTTAGCAGGCCTTTTTCAAATTGAGATGTACTACTATAAGCTGCTCTGGGAAAAGTATTTCCATGCGGAGCCGGATATGCCAAACCCGCCATCTAATCTTTTTGAAATCGAAAATTGGGGGAATATTTGGGTAACTTTTGGACCAAATATAGCGTTTCAACCTACTGGAGCCTAAAGAATTATTATGAAATTTCAATATAAAATCCAGCCCTATCAGACTGACGCGGTCAACAGCGTGGTCAACATCTTCGCCGGACAACCCTATCAGGAGCGCGTGAGCTACATCCGTGATATGGGCGTCCAGCAGGAGCAGCCCGCGCAGTTCACCATGTTCGAGCAGCCGGACGCGGGACAGCTCCGTATGACCGCTGTGGATGACGTCGCCACGGGCTTTCTCAACAACCCCATCACGCTGACCGATGCGCAGCTTCTGCTGAACGTCCGCAATATGCAGGCGCGAAACAATATCCGCCAGACGGACTCGCTGGTGAAGCACCTCGGCCGCTGCTCCCTTGACATTGAGATGGAGACCGGCACGGGCAAGACCTATGTATACATCAAGACCATGTTCGAGCTGAACAAGCGTTACGGTTGGAGCAAATTCATCGTGGTCGTGCCGAGCATCGCCATCCGCGAGGGTGTGGAGAAGTCCTTCCAGACGATGGAGGACCACTTCATGGAGCACTACGGCAAGAAGGCGCGGCACTTCATCTACAACAGCAAGAACCTGAGCGAGCTGGATAATTTCAGCTCCAGCGCGGGCATCAACGTTATGATTATCAACATCCAAGCGTTCAACGCCCGCGGCGCGGATGCCCGCCGCATCTACGAGGAGTTGGACGATTTCGGCACGCGCAAGCCTATTGATGTGATTGCCGCGAACCGTCCTATTGTGATTCTGGACGAGCCGCAGAAGATGGGCGGTGCTGCGACGCAGGAGAGTCTCAAGAACTTCAATCCGCTGTTCTGCCTCAATTACTCCGCGACCCACAAGCAGCACCACGACCTCGTCTACGTGCTCGACGCCATGGACGCCTACAACAAACGGCTGGTCAAGCGCATCGAGGTCAAGGGCTTCGACATCAAAAACTTCCGCGGCACCGACCGCTATCTGTTTCTGGAGAACGTCATTATTGCCCCTAATAAACCGCCGATGGCGCGGGTGGAGTTGGAAGTCAAGTACAACAAATCCATCAATCGCGAATCTCGCCTGCTGAAAGTGGATGACGACCTGTACCACCTCTCCGGCGAGATGGAGCAGTACAAGGGCTACCATGTCAGCGACGTTGACCCCGTTGCGGAGACCGTGACGTTCACCAATGGCGAGGTCATTCGCCGCGGCGTGGGCGTCGGCGACGTGTCCGAGAAGGATATGCGCCGTATCCAGATACGCGAAACGATACTCTCTCACTTCGAGAAGGAATCCCAGAACTACGAGCTGGGCATTAAGACGCTGTCGCTGTTCTTCATCGACGAGGTGGCGAAGTACCGCCGATACGACGAGGAAGGCAACGAGGTTAACTCCGAGTACGGCGAGGTGTTCGAGCAGGAGTATGTCTCCGTGTTGAACGACTACGTCACCATGTTCGACACGCCCTATGTCCGCTATCTGAAAGAGTACTGCTCTGACCCTGCCAAGGCGCACGCGGGCTATTTCAGCATTGACAAGAAGGGACACAAGGTCGACAGCAGCCTGAAGCGCGGCAGCGATGAGAGCGATGATATTTCGGCATACGACCTCATCCTGAAGAACAAGGAGCTGCTGCTGAGTTTCGACAATCCTGTGCGCTTCATCTTCTCCCACTCGGCGCTGCGCGAGGGCTGGGATAATCCAAACGTGTTCCAAATTTGTACGCTCAAACACGGCGGCAACAGTGCCACGCAGAAGCGTCAAGAGGTCGGCCGCGGGCTGCGCATCGCCGTTGACCAGGCCGGTGAACGCATGGATGCCGAACGCTGCGGCAGCAAGGTGCAGGATATCAACATGCTTACCGTCATTGCCAGCGAAGGCTACAAGGACTTCGTCTCCGGCTTGCAGCAGGGCATCCGTGAAGATATGTACGACCGACCCTCCAAGGCGACGCAGGAATACTTCGTCGGCAAGACCATTATGGTCGGCGAGCAGCCTGTCGTGTTGGATGTGAAGCAGGCGAAGGATATCTATAAGTATCTGCTCAAGAACGACTACATCGACGATGATGACAACGTGACCGATGCTTACCGTACCGATGTAGAGAATGAGGCGCTTGCTCCGCTGCCGGAGTCGCTTGCGGGCATGGAGCAGGGGGTGCATCAGCTCATTCAGAGCGTCTTTGATGAGAGCGCACTGGCAGGTATGTTCAAGGACGGCAACAAGACAAAGGTGCTGGAGAACCCTCTCAACGACAACTACTTCAAAAAAGAGTTTCAGACGCTCTGGGGCTATATCAACCACCAGTATGCTTATACGGTGGACTTTGACACCGAGGAGCTGATTCGGAAAGCGATAGACCACATCAACGACAAGCTGTTTGTCACGCGCCTTCAGTACACGGTAACATCGGGCCAGCAGATGAAGGACATGGATGAGCATTCTGTTGAGCGAGGTGACAGTTTTAAGGGCGAAAAGACGCGCACCGAAACGCTGAATGTGGCGGATAACAGCCAAATCAAGTATGACCTAGTTGGAAAGATTGCCGAAGGTGCCGTTCTCACGCGCCGTACCGCAGCAAGAATTCTTGCTGGGCTGAGCCGCGAACGATTTGCCATGTTCCGTACCAATCCGGAAGAGTTTATCACGAAGGTCGTCAAGCTCATCAAGGAGCAGAAAGCGACAATGATTGTAGAGCAGATAAGCTACAACCAAACGGAAGGTACATACGACAGCGCCATCTTTACTGCCGAGCGAAACAGCGACTTTTCAAAGGCGCTCCGTGTTGAAAAGCATATCCAGAACTATGTCTTTACGGACGGCTATGCCAAGGATGGAAAAAACAACGAGCGCAGGTTCGTTGACAATCTGGAAAAGGCGTCCGAGGTTTGCGTATACGCAAAGCTCCCGCGAGGTTTTGCCATCCCAACTCCGGTTGGCAACTATTCTCCGGACTGGGCGATTGCATTTAATGTCGGTACGGTGAAGCACATCTATTTCATCGCTGAGACCAAGGGAACAATGGACAGCATGAACCTTAAACCCATTGAGCAGGCAAAAATCAAGTGCGCACGGAAACTGTTTAACGATATTTCGACCAGCAAGGTTCGGTATCACGACGTGGATAGCTATCAGTCGCTGCTCAATGTGATGGAGACAATCAAATAACCAGATAATAGCCCCTGCTTGGAACTTCCAAGCAGGGGCTATAGGCTTGTATCCGCCCGTGCCTACGCATTTGCATCGCCCGCTCCATCCAGCCAGATGATAAGCCGCATAAGCAGGGAAGCGGTATAGCCGACGCCGGTGGTCGCAAGAACCAGTGTTACCGAGGTCATTGTTGCGTCCTCCTTTTGCTTGGTGTCTGCATTCTGACATAAGAGGTGTCCCATAAACATCCCAGCATGAAAAATATCGGCAGACACCGCGTATATTTGCGGAAAAGACAAGAGAGGAGAGCGGAAAAATGCCACGCCGAGCGGCGTGGCATCGTAGGTCAGGATTCTTCGATATACTGTTGTTCTGCTTGCCGTTCGGCGGCAATGAGGATGCGCTTGGCATCCCACACATTTCCGCTTTCCAGCGCAGCGAGCGCGTCTTCCGAGGCGTTCACCATGAGGTGATAGAGCTGTTCATAGTTCGGCATTGTCTTGCCCTCCCAAATAAAAAATGGCGCAGCAGAGCCGCGCCATGAAAAACGCAGAGGCTCCGTGCCGCCAAGCAACTTCAACAGGCGCATGGTTACCCACGGTATGCTGAAACGGAGCGTGCATTTTTGCCGAGGGCAAAAATGCATACCGTAAACATACCATACGCCCACATATGAAGTTGCTTGGCATACATACAATACCACGAAGCGACAGTGTTTGCAAGAAAAAGCGTTCGATGAGTTTTGACAGGATTCGACAAGTAAGCCCGCGAAGCATTACTGCTCCGCGGGCTTACAGTTTCTTCACGGTTGGTTGGTTTTTTCTTCCTCCGCAACATCGGCGAAGCTGGTTGCGCGCGCAGCATTAAAAACGGCAGCTCGGTAGATATTTGACACGCTTGACTTGGGTATGACCAACTCCCGTGAAATCTCACGGAGGGACAAGCCCTCTTTCTTCTTCTCGAGAATACTTAAGACTGTCTTTTGGCGTTCGATAGCCGCGTCAATCCGTTGGATGCCGTAGTTCTGGGTGACCGCTTTATTGCGACACATGTAGCAATATCCGGATTCATCCCGTGTGCGGCGCTGCTCACAGCACACACATAGCTTAACGGGACTTTCCGCGCGACGACGGCAGCGGGCACAAATTTCACTTGGGTGGCGGGTTGTACGACCACCACATACGGTGCAGAGTTTCGGTTGATTCATTTCTTTTTCTCCTTTTTCTTTTTTTGTTGCAAAAACGCCCTGCGGCTGTAAATAGTGAGCCGCAGGACGCTTTTGCATTTTTGTAGTTATGAATATAAAACGATGCCAAGGTCACTAGCCGTGACAGATAAAGATGACTCGCTTTGACAGCGTTAAATAACATAACCAACTTACAAGTATATTGTAATGAGACTATCATTTACGCGCAATATTAAGTTGGGCTTTGGCCTAAAATCGAGATTGACCAAGTTGGTCAATTGCGTTTGGCAGAGAAATCGCATAACCTTGATTCTCGATGCAATAATCGATATATTATATATGTGTATTGGTTAGGTTGATAACACTGCAATAGTGAGTCATGTTTGCTTGTCAAGAGCTACCGCGCTGGGCATTGTTATCTTCATAAACCATTAAACAATAGCGCAGAACGCCCTGCGACCTTGTTATCAAAAGGCCGCAGGGCGTTTTATGCAAAATCAAAAGAACAAAGGAGAAGAAAAATGAAAAGTTACAACGAGTTTCGAAACGAAATCGCACCACGTGTTGCGAACCTCTGTAGTAGGAAGGGACTGCATATGAGTGTCCAGCTTCTGCGCGATGGCACTACAGCGAGCGATGAAGCCTCAAAGATTTTGATAGATGAGACAAATTACCTATATGGCCACGCAGGAGCGGACTGCCTTATAGGCGATTATCTTTTACTTGTGAACATTTCGAAAAAGAGAGCGGGCTATCGGTGCCGCTTTGCGCTGGATTTGCTGTTTAAGTTGTTCTGCGTGGGCGAGTGGGAGATGGTCGACGATGCGATTATTGGAGACCTTCAGCAAGCTGAGTCCATGGACCGGTCAGTCATTGAGAATATAAGAGATTACGGGCAGGTGAAGGATAAGCTCTTGCTGTGCATGAGGCACAGCGAGACGTGCAAGATTGCCGACAGAGACATGATGTGCCGTCTGTATGGCGACATGGCAATGACTTTGTATGCTATAGTTAAAGAGTATGGTGCAGATAAGCGAATGATTGCTCCTGTTCCGCGCGTTATTACTGAGGCGTGGCGTATGAGCGAAGAGAAAATCTTCACGTCGGCGATGGCGAACACAGAGCGCCTTATGCAGCCTCGTATATCGCCTAATCTTCCCATCATCAGAAATGGCGGTGACTTCCTAAGCTGTTTAAAACAGATGCAATCGCCGTCGCAGGCTCTGGTGACGACGGAGCCGTCACCAGATGGAGCCATCGCTATGTTCTATCCGGGCGTGCAGGAATACCTGGCCGAAATAATGCAAGGGGACTATTTCGCGGTGTTCACAGCCAGAGACGAGTGCCATATTCACCGCGTTGATAACATTCCGGCCGAAAAGCTGCAGGCTATGTTGGACGATGTCAACAGACGGTATTCAGAAACGATGCTTACAAAATATGTCTATCGTTATGACGCGAAACGGAAAGAACTGAAAAAGGCGTTGTAACAAGCGTGAAAAAGGCGATATCTCTGAAATGGAGATATCGTCTTTTTCGCATACAAAGGGGGGAGCTATGACCAACTTGGTCAACGAATGAGCCTGACAAAGACAATAGCACATGCGATTCTGCGAAAAACTCTGCACCCAAGGAAGAACCAGAAGAATAACATAGTATATTTGCAAATAATGAGAGTTGAGCTTTTTGCTCTAGTTAACGAGTAATACGTCTTTCTGCATCTGCTGCAAAATGGCTGCGCATTGTTCCGGCCTACCTGCAAAGGGATTGTTGCAAACGGAGACCTTCTGCAAACGATAGCTTGACATCATGGTGCCGCGCAAATTTTTTACACTATAATAATTGCAAAATAGCGACAAATATTTTAATTTTTTAGCAAAAAATGCAAAACAGTGTTGCTATCATAGCAACACTGTGGTATGTTTAACACATCCTTCTGCAGAATTGATGGACAAAAGGGGAGCACTAATATGAAAAAAGCAAAACGCATTGTTACTCTGGTGGTTTCTGCTATCGCAATTTTAGCATTACTTTACTTTCTCATTCTTTTTATTACTGCATGGATATGATTAAGATGTACAATGAAAAGAACGTGCGAGGGAAAGGGTGAACGAAAAGATGACAGATACTTTTAATAATACGCAACAAAGTGCGACCGATAATGAAAGGGAAGTGTCAAAAGAAAAAGAGCCTCATTTTGTTCGCTCGAAAAAAGGAAACAGGCTATTAGGCGGCGTAAGTGCTGCGATTAATGCCTTTTTCGTTATATTTGCAGTCATTGGTCTTGCTGCTTTGGTGTTGTGGCTCAAAGGATACCTTGGTTTTATAAAACCGGTGTCGAATGAAAGCACAACAGTCACATTCTATCAAGTGCAGAGCAAGCTGTCTAGTATTGGCGAGCTTGCGACTTATATGGATGAGTATTCCGGTGAGAAAGAGGCAACCAATGACAGAAAGCTCTTAGGAAAGCATTTACCGGGAACAACAAATTCGTATCGAATTGTGTATAGGGGCGTTATCAAGGTTGGATACGAAGTGGATGAAATCCGTTGCCGCGTCGATAACGAAGCAAAGACAATCTATGTTTCCCTGCCGTCTGCGCAGATTCTCGACAACTATATTGTCTTTGACGACCTCGAACTTGTTGACCAGAAGAACAATTTATTGAACCCGTTTGATTTTGACGACTTTAGGGAGGGGTTCAAGGAAATAGAAGAAGCAGAACTGAAGAAAGCCAAAGAAGAAGGGATTATGGTCCGTGCCGAAGATAGCGCAAAAATGATAATTCAGAATGCTCTTGCATCGTTTAATGAGTATGATGTAGTTTTCACAAAGTGAACAACGTATAGCGCAAGATAAGGGCGGGGGATTATATGGCTTGGCATGGGACCAAAAGAGCGTCAAAATTGGTGTTTCTGGACAAGCGAAAAATCCTTGTTTTTGATACTGAGACAACCGGAACAGTACCGGGGGTTGACGAAATTCTTCAGATAACGATACTGGATGGCTATGGTAGCACGCTGTTTTCATCCTACATAAAGCCACGCATTCGCAGGGCGTGGCCGCTCGCCGAGCGGGTGAATCATATCAGCTACGATATGGTAAAGGATGCACCGACTTTTCCAGAAGTTAGGAATACTATTCAGAAACTGTTCAACAGCGCAAGTTTGGTCGTTGGATACAATATCAATTTTGACATTAATTTTGTAGAGGCCGCGGGAATCGTTGTGAGCGGCCAACGGTTTGATGTAATGACCGCCTTTGCGAGTTACAGAGCAGATGTCGAACATACTGTTTACAGAAAGTGCAAACTAGTAGAGTGTGCACAATACTTTGGCTATTCGTTCTCTGCGCATGATTCCAATGCGGATGCGGAAGCAACATTACACTGCTTTGATAGCCTTCTATCAGATAATAGATTTACAGCGTATAAGCCGAGTGAAAAAAAGCAGCTAGATAAGACGACTCCGACCGAAAAGAAGAAGACAATATTCACAGTCGCGTTCTCAACGCGACGCAGGCATCCGGTTGCATTCGGCCTTGCGCTGCTCGCAATTGGGCTTGTAGCGATACGCAATGTAAGCGGCATTTCGCTCGAAGGCAATAGCGGAGTTCGTGACCTTGCCACCTATTTGCTGCAGAATGCTACGGGTAGCAAATTGTTGTTGGTTGCTATGGCTTCCGTTGTTGTTGGGGCTGTATTGTTCTTAACGGGATTGATTGGCTTTATTCGAGGAATGCCGCGATGGATAATAGCAAAAACCAACTGGCTGATTGCAAGGATAAAAAAGTGAATACGTGCGAACAAACTGAATAGAAAGCGAAGCGATTTGCGCTACGCATCACGCTTGGGCTATATCTCAAACCTGCCTAACAATACCAACTAAAAGTGAAGGACCCGTTAAGTTGACAGAAGTGTCAACTTAATAGTTTTGCGCATGATTATCACGGAGGGGGGAAGCTACATTCTTTCGCACCATCTTGTGCTTCTGCCAAGATGACAGCCACTCACAGCTCCAAGCTGTTTTCATTCAACAGAAAGTCCTGCACGTTCACAATCAGCACACCCTGCTCGTTATGCCACGGCTTGGCGGCGTCGCGCGTCACGATGATTTTCTTGAAGAAATCGCCGGTCAGAAGCAGCGAACGCTGCTCCTGCGCCAGCTTTTCCTCGTCGGGGATAGCAAACGCCGACTGGATATAGTATCGCTGGCTGCCCTTGTTGCAGACGAAATCCACCTCATAGCGGCTTAACACCCGCTTGCCGTCCTTCTTCTCCGGATGCTCCACAATGCCGACGTCCACGTTGAACCCGCGAATCAGCAGTTCGTTGTAGATGATGTTCTCCATGATGTGGTTCTCTTCCTGCTGCCGAAAGTTCAGCCGCGCGTTCCGCAGTCCCACGTCCGAGAAGTAGTACTTGAACGGGGAACCGATGTGCTTTCTGCCCTTTACGTCGTAGCGTTCTGCCTTTTCAATGAGAAACGCGTCCTGCAAATAGCCGATATAGCTGCCGATGGTCTTGTCGGAGACGTGTCCCATGCCACGGCTCTCAAAGGTGCTCGCCAGCTTGCTCGGGTTGGTCAGCGACCCCACGCCGGAGGCGAGGACGTTCGCCAGATTGTCCATGATGCTGTTTCCGCGGAGCTGATTACGCTCGATGATGTCGTCGAGATAGACCTTTTGGAACAGGTCGGTCAGATACTTGGACTTCTGCTCGTCGGTCTTGCGGGAGAGAATCAGCGGCAGACCGCCGTAGGTGAAGTAGTCCGCCCACGCGTCCTGCGCGGTGCCTTCGTAGGCGGAGACATACTCCGCGAACGACAGGGGATAGACGCGCACCTCGTCGCCGCGCCCGCGGAACTCCGTCAGAATGTCCGTGGAGAGGAACTTGGAGTTGCTACCGGTGACATAGATGTCGAGATTCTCGCGGCGGTTCAGGCCGTTCAGCACCTTTTCAAACCCATCGACCAGTTGTACCTCGTCGAGAAAGACGTAGAATTGGTCGCTGTCGTTGACCAGCGAGCGCACATAGGCGCCCAGCGCCTTGCCGTCGAGCAGTTCCTCATGCTCCTCATCGTCCAGCGCGATGCGGATGATGCGCTCCGCCGGGACGCCGTTTTCGAGCAGGTAGCGGTAGTAGAGGTTGAACAGCAGATAGGACTTGCCGCAGCGGCGGATGCCGGTGATGACCTTAATGGAGCCGTTCTCGCGGCGGTCAATCAGCTTGTTGAGATAGAGGTCTCGCTTGATTTCCTTCATCACGCCCTCCTATTACGAGAAATCTTGTAAGTGCATAAGTTATTCGTAATAGATAGTATGCCCGATTGACGGAAAAGTCAAGCGCGGAGTGGATAGAACAGGAGCCTCGCTGCTGGCTGCGAATTTGTTGAGGGATGAAACGAAAAACCTTGATGATTCGCTTTCAATATGGTAGAATACGGCGCAAGTGAAAAGGGTTTTCTGTTCGCTTTTTCCCGCGAAAAATAAGGCTGGCAAAGCAAGGGTGCGGGAAAAATGCGGGAAATTTCAAAAGTCGATACCGCTCAAGTCCTTTATTTAAGCGGGCTTGAGGGGTGTTTGGAGCTTTTGCTTGACGTGCATGGGGTCACAGGTTCGAGTCCTGTACCGCGCACCAATGAAAAAGCCTCGAAATCTTCGGATTTTGGGGCTTTTTGTTATGTTTGTTGCGCCTATTTGGGAGAAATGTTGCAAGCCAAGTCGTGCAGAAGCCTTTTAGCCTTATTTTTAGCCTTATTTTCCCCTAGCCCGCCGAAACGCTTTTGATAAACTGCTCCATGCGGTCAGCGCTTTCCCGTTTCATTTGAGCTGTCACATGACCGTACACATCGAGGGTAAAGGCTGCGGTGGCGTGCCCGAGGTTTTCCTGCACGGTCTTGATATTGTCGCCGCCCTTTATCGCGGCTATGGCGTAAGAGTGCCGGAGGTCATGAAAGCGAGTGTTGGGGTAGCCAATACGTTTGACAATACGCTTGAACGGGTCAAAAACTGAGCGGTAGGAAAGAAAGTGACCGACTCGATTTGTAAAAACAAGATTGTGTTCTTCCCACAGGTCGCCAGCCTCCATGCGTAAACCGTTTTGATGGAGCTTTTGCAGACGAAACAACAGGACAACCGAGGGAGCCAACGTCAACAAGCGTTTCTTGCCATTTTTGGTGGGAGCGAACTTATATCCGCCGCCGCGCTCTTTCTTCTCACGCTTTAACTGCTTCTCTACAAAAAGCGTTCCGCTATCGAGATCAACGCAATCCCACGTCAACCCCAAAATCTCACTTTCCCGCAAACCTGTGAACAAAGCAATCTGATAGAGGTATTCATAGTTGTGTCCCGCAATCGCTTTGAGAAATAAGGACACACCGTTTTCGTCCAGCGGGTACAGTTCAGCTTTTTGGATTTTGGGAAGTTGGCAAGAATCCGCAGGGTTAGAGCGAAGATAACCATTGAGGACAGCTTGCTGCAAGCCCTTATGCAAAACACCGTGAACATTCTTAATGGTCTTGGCTGAAAGCGGCTTTCCCTTTGTGCTGGGTTGGCTTTGCAGGTCGTTGTAGAATTTTTGAATCATGTGCGGCTTGAGCGCGTCCAGACGGACTCCGCCTAAATGCGGCTTGATGTAAAGCTCAACATTTCGTTTATAGAGGTCTGCGGTATCTTCTTTCACGCCCCCGAGATAATCATTATCCCAAAGGGTGAACCACTCGGCAACTGTCATTTTGGAGGGTGCAATATATGTGCCTTGGTCAATTTGATAGGTAATTTCTTTGAGTTTCTGCGCGACTTCCTTTTGCGTCTTGCCGGTGATGGAGCGTTGAATCTGCTTGCCGGTGCCGGGGTCATAACCGGCAGTATAACGAGCTTGCCAATAGGTGTACTGCTTGCCGTTCGCTGTCTGCGTGATTTTTCTGATATTGCCGGAGCCGTTGGCGCTTCGGCCCATGTCTTTTTTGCGTGGCATAATAGCCTCCTTTCAAAAAAAGCCACGCATGATATACCATGTGTTTATAATACACCATGCGCGGCTTTGGGGTCAATGATTAGATACTGTTCAAAGCTGATTTTGGAATACGAATTTGCCGACCAAGCCGTATGCTCTCAATTCGTCCGCTGCGTACCATGTCATAGGTCGTGTTGCGTCCGATACTAAGAACAGCGGCGGTCTGTTCGACGGTGAGGAACAGCGGTAGATCGTCAAGGCTTGTGACGGTGTTTTTTGGATTGTTTATCGTAAGCTGATATTTTCGGGATTGCGTATTTGGCATCTGCATCACCTCCTTGTGTCTGCCATTTTGACATAAACACCATCTGGGCTAAAGGTGTCGCTCGGCAAGATTGATTGACAAATCGGCAAATCTGGCGTTCATAATTTGCTACAAGCTACAGAAGTTCCCCAAAGGGTAATACTAGGCCTTTGGGGCCGCGCCTGCGGCGCGGGAGAACGACGGGGGTAGGGCGGGATTCGATGATCTTTCCCGCCCTACGGCGGCAACGGCGGCGAGGCTTCGCTTGCGCTGCGCCGTCGACCGCTCGCCTTATGCTGCCGCCGTCGTTCTTGGGCTAGATGCAAACGGTGATGTACACCCGCGTGAAATTCGGCTTTTGTTTGGGTTCTCTTCTTGGTGCGCTCGCCCGCCGAAGCGGGGTCGTGGCGGCACTTCGCCGAGCTGGGCTGGGATTTCCCAACCTCTGCTTTTAGATTACCATGCCCGCATGAAACGAAAAGCGGGGTTCCGGCAAACTCATTTGCCGTTGAGGCAATCTTGGCCACAAAAAGCAAAAGCCCCCTGTCCTTCATCGGGAGAAGGGACTTGCTTTATATTGGTGCTCAGTTTTGAAGTGTAGATTCAAGGACAACTAATCACAGGCAGAATGGTGACAGTTATCTAAAAATCATCGGCGCGACGAGCGACGGGGATGCATTGAAATAGTAATATGATTGCTAAAAATAAAGATGTTATTTTCTTCATGCTATGGCATGGCAGAAAATTTTGTGTAGGCGATTTTCGACAAAGGTCAAGAACGGTGCTGTGAAACGGGGCGGATTTTGGCTGAAAACCCCTTCGCTGCATCACTCCCGGCAGTGCACCGCGGTATGCGCGCCGCAGGCGTGA
>JAFXPO010000015.1 GCA_017527825.1 Oscillospiraceae bacterium | reverse complement strand
TGAAAACATCTTCCGTGGGGGGATGGGTTTCTTGCGCCCTTTTTCACTGTTGGTAACCTGTTTTGGATAGTTGCTCGCTTTGGCAAAGTATCTTGCCAAAGTGAGCATAATTTGGAAATCCAGTTTCACGGATTCAGGACATATACTACCGCAGGAGGTTGATGAATCGACTCCAGAAGGTCAATACTGGGTTGCTCAGTTTGGTGGAATAGAAGAATGCTCTGTATATAGAGAACGCCTCGGCAATTATGCATTTCTTACGCAAAAAGCGCAATCAAAAGCTCTTAACCGAGATTTTGACCATAAGAAGAAAGTATACAAGGATGATACGGATATGAGGCTTACTCAGGAGCTCACTCAATATGATAACTGGAATCCTGTAAATATGCTAGACCGTCAAAAGCGGATGGCAACTATTCTAGTTAAAAAGATTTCATTTAATTAAGCTCTTCTGATTCAAGTATATGCGTCGGGAACCCGACGCATATACTTGTTGCTCTTGACAAATGCCAATAATAGCATCGTTGATTATATTGCTATAGACATTATGCAGGTAAACCTATTGCAATCTCCACAGCTTTTCCGCTGAACGCGACGCCGTAGCGATAAATCGTCTCCACGCCCCGCGTGACCATGTCTGTGTGATACTGTCGCTCGTCTATCTGCTCCAGTGCGTCCTGCGCCAACGCTTTCAGCCGCTCGGCGGAGCTTTCTTTTTCCGCTTTCAGCTCGATGAGGACGCCCGGCATATCCTTCGTTTTCGGCATGAGCTGAATGTCGTACCGCCCCTCGCCGGATTCACGGTTAGAGCTGACATAGTAGCGGTTGTCCATCATGGCGCAGAGCCCCAGCACCAGCCCGTGATAAAACGTCTCGCTTGCGGTATCGAAGCAGCTCGCCGTTTGCAGCAACAGCTTCCGCATCTGCTTTTGCAGCTCCTCCGCGTTGCCGGAATACACCGCCTCCTGAATGGAAATGACCGTAGACTGGGGAACGATGTGCGACAGCTTATCCAGTATCTCTTTCTTGTAAACAAAAGCGATTTCCCTGTTTGGCAGGGCCACCTGACACATGAAGCCATCGGTGAAGGTGGTGTCGGACTTGACCGCTTTCAGGTATCCTGCCACCAGCAGAAAGCTGTAGACCGAGGACGGATTGCTGCGGATTTCCGGGTAGATGACCCCGGTGTCGATATAAGTGAGAATCGTCTCGCCCTGCAAAAGCGATTTGAGCCGCTCGTAGATATCCGGCCCTGCCTCGGACAACACATCGCCGATGATTTCATTGTTCCCCGTGGACTGCCAGTAAGCGCCGGGCCGACAATCGCTGCGGAAATAGTTGATGACCGACCATGGATTGAAGATGTCCGCCTGCCCAAATCGGTAGCCGTCATACCACTGCCGCAAATCCTCAAACTTGTCCTCAGCGTGGTAGTAGGCGGCCATGTCTTTCACCTCGTTCGGGGTAAAGCCGAAATATTCGCTGTACTTGTTGTCCAGCACGGAGTTGATGGTCAGGTTGTTCAGCCCGCTGAAGATGCTCTCTTTCGCCACGCGCAGGATGCCGGTCAGGAAGCCGAAAGAAAGGTGGCGGTTATCCTTGAATCCGCCGGAGAACAGATTGCGCATGAACAGAATGACCTGCTCGTAAAAGCCCCGCATGTGTCCCTGCTGGATGGGCGTGTCATATTCGTCGATGATGATGATTGGCGCGACCTTGTGATGCTCGTGGAGCATCTTGGTAAGGGTCAGAAACGCGCCGGAGAGCTCCACGCCGGAGGCGCTGCGCTCCATGATGCGGCGAAAATATGCCTTGTCTACATCGTTGCAGCGCGGCGAATCCAGCAGCTCACTGTGGCGGGCGAACTCGCTGCCGAGGATTTCCGCCAGCTTCTCCGCGGTCTCCTCCCAGCTCTCGCACTTCACGTCCTTGAAGGTCACAAAAACGACCGGATATTTCCCCTGCTGCTCCCGATACCGCTCGCCCTGCTTCCAAATCGCCTTGTCGCGGAAGTAGACCGAGGTATCCTCGTCGGTTTTCTCAAAGAAGGTGCGGAGCATGTCCATGTTCAGCGTCTTGCCGAAGCGACGGGGCCGTGTGAACAGGGAAACCATGGGGCGCTCGTCGAGGAAGTCCTTAATCAGCATGGTCTTATCCACATAGTAGTATTCCATGGAGGCGACGCGGTAATCGGAGATGCCGATGGGGAGGGGGAGTCTGCCGGCTGCCGCTTTCCGCCTGTATGCGCCGCTTTTCACGCGGGAGTCCGGAGGGCGCTCGGCATCGGCGGGGATGAACCAGCTCCTGCCCCGCTTGTAAGCGCCCTTGATTTTCCCGCTCTTGCACATATCGGCGACCCGCCGGTCAGTCAGCTCCCAGCGCAGCGCGGCCTCTTTTACCGAAATCGCATCAGCCATGGTACAGCACCTCACAGTTGTGATACCATTATTATATCCGTCAAAGGAAGAATGTCAACAAGAAAAAGAAGAATGTCAGAATCATTCGACATTCTTCTTTTACATTTCGACATATTTCTTTTTGGCGGGTGAGAATTATCTGCTCAGGCCTTTGTCCAGGAGACGATGTACTCCATGTCCTGCTCACCCGCAAGTCCGGGGTCTGCCGCGGTCACGGTCCCTGCAATGCCGGCCTCCTCCAAAGCAAGCATGAAGTGCGCCAGCGCGATGCCGATGTCCAGCTTCTGCACGTCGCCCTTCGGGTACGCGGGCAAGGAGGACTTCTTATAGAAGTGGAAAGTTTCGCCCTGCTTCACCACGCGCCAGGGCTGCTTGTTCACGGCGGAGGGTGCCAGCCGCACCAGCTCCAGCGCCTCACGGTATGTGCCGGCGCGCTCCGCTGTCAGCGGCTTGCCGAAGGAATCCTCGAAAAACAAGCTCTCAAAGGGCAGCCGGGTATCCGCTTTGATGGCACGGCGCATGGCCGCGTCCCGAATCGCGCGCTTCTTCGCCGGGTAGCCCAGCGGCGTGACAGCGGGCATGAACTCGGTGTCTTCAAGCTCCATCGCCCTTTCAAAGGCAGGGCGGTCCATGGTGCCGGCAATCCACACCGTACCGGCGCCCAGCGAGAGGGTATAGAGTACGAACTTCTCAAAGGCGAAGCCGAATGCCGCCTCCGCCAGAGGGTCACGCTTTATCTTGCCCGCCACGTACAGCTCCGTACCAGTGACGACTGGGCTGGACAGGCCATGTTCCTTCGCGTCCAGCATCCGGAATTCCATGGGGATGTCGAAGGGGGTCTCGATGTTGGAAAGGTACTGCTCCAATTTTGCGCGGTCATCCTGCCGCAACAGCGTGCCGTCAAAAGTGCGGACACTTTTACGCGCGCGCACCAGCTCCGCAATGTGTTCCATTACTCGCCCCTCCCGTTCGTCTCTTGCTCATATTCTTTGAGGAATTGTTCCAAAAATGCGTGCAGCGGCTCCGAAATCCGGCGGGCGGTTTCCGTGTTCATCTCATCCTTGAGAAGCAACAGTTTTTCGTGAAAGTGCTCGATGGAGGAATCCAGCGTGCGTCCGTGTTCTCCGCTATAGGCGAAGGTGCGGGCGATGCCAATAGCGCCGAGAGCGTCTAGCCGGTCGGCGTCCTGCACGATTTTTCCCTCCAAGGTGCCGGGACGGCGTCCGCGATTCCGGCTGAAGGATACGGAGTTGATGTCTCGGCAAATTTGTTCGATTTCCGTCTCGCCAATGGACTGTCCGGTCAGAAACGCGCGTGCGCTGGCATTGTTTTCCGTGTGGAACAGCTTGTGGTCGTCGGCGTCATGGAGCAGGGCCGCCAGCGCGACGATATCCCGGTCGCAACCCGGCTCACTCTCCGCGATGCGCATGGCGTTGCAGTACACCCGCAGGGAGTGCGCGGCATCATGCCCGCCGGAGTTGTTTCGGAACAGCTCGCGAATGTAGTCTATGGCTACCTCCTAAAACTCAAACGGATTAAGTCCTTTGCTGGACAGAAAGTCTCGATTCCTCTTCAATTCCTGAGCACCATTTATGGCATCATCCATCATTAGCCCAATTCTGTGATACTGGGATTCTATCAGGTTTAATGCAGCATCCCTCTCATCATCGGGGGCACTCCCATTCAATATGGGGTAGACAATGTAATCATATATCAGCGCCCTGTGCTTTCCGGGTGCAGTGCGAAGCACTCTTCCTCTACGCTGAATGAACTGCCGCTCTGACGTAGATGAACTGACAAAAATTGCGACGTCACACGCTGGAATGTCAATTCCTTCATCAAGGCATCCGACGGCAAGGAGTATTTTCCTGATACCGTGTTTGAACTCGTCCATGATTTGCGGCCGTTCTTTTTTCGCATTTAGCGTGCCTATGTATTTAAAATAGCGCTTCCCAATTTTATCCAACTCCGCGCCGATTGCATCCAGATGCGAAATATCATCACCATAGTAGCGTTTATAGTCGCTTACGCCTTTTATTATCATGTTTGTGCTCTCGGTCGAGCCACAGGTGAACACAATTTCTTCGGGTTTTGCGCCGATTAAGGCAGCTACCTTTTCCCGGCTTTCTTCTACAGCGCGGGATGCATTCATAGCAAGGAGATAATACTTACTTGAGGGATTACCATATCATATGCATCATTGTCTGCTTCAGAAGCAATGAAGGAGCCACAAAACTTTTCAATAAGGCTAAACGTATCATAGCCAGAGAGAGTCAGTACTGCATTTTTAATATATCGGTTGTAGACGCCTGTTGAAAAGAATTCCCCCACTTCTTCGCCGTCGAAGAAGAAAAAGTCGAACAGATTTGGAGGGATAATAGCATAGAGGTAGTTCTGAAAGAAATCCACATCCTTGCTATCCAGCAGCTTGCCTTCTTGATAAACACAAAAGGACTCTTCTATATGTTTATCGACAACAACCCACTCTCGATGCACAATATAGCTGGAGTACATGCGTTCTGTAAGCTCCATACTACTTGCACCTTGTCCTTTTTTTCGATTATACGGTATCTGGCGACAAATAGCAACGGATTTTGCATCGTGCCGCTTTGCAAACCGAAGCGGCTATGATATACTGCCGTCATAAAAGCGATGGGAGGACGGGCACATGGCTGAATCTGACATCCTTCACCTGTTCCACACTGGCTATGCGGAGATTCGCGAGCCGGATATCCATTACGGTCGAAAAAACGCGGACTTTGGGCAGGGCTTCTACCTGTCGGACAGCGACGAGTTCGCTGGGAAGTGGATGCGCGAGCGCAAGGACGCCGTCGTCCATGTCAACGCCTATGAGCTGGACCTCTCCGGGCTTCAAGTCCTGCGCTTCACTCGAGAAAAGAACTGGCTGGAATACATCCTTCGCAACCGTGCCGGCTACGCGGACGCGCATCCGGAGGCGGACGTCGTCATCGGGCCCATCGCCAACGACACGATTTACGACACCCTCGGCATCATGACCAGCGGCGTGTTGACCCGGGAGCAGTCGCTGGAGCTGCTGCGCATCGGCCCCGCCTTTGTGCAGACCGTCGTCAAGACGGAAAAGGCTGCGGCACAGCTTAAGTGGCGCTCCGCCCGCACGCTGGCGCCGGGCGAGGTCGCCCGCTTCCGGGAGCGGGTACAACAGGAGGAAGCCGACTATCAGGCGCTTCTCGCGGAGGCGTTGGAGGACATGCTGTGACCTATCCGAACACTTGCGAGGCGGTGTTTCTTGACCGCCCCAATCGCTTTGTTGCCCATGTGAGATTGGACGGGAAAGCAGAGACGGTGCATGTGAAGAACACTGGGCGCTGCCGGGAGCTTCTGCTGCCCGGGGCGCAGGTGATTCTCTCGAAGTCCGACAATCCCGCCCGAAGAACCGCCTACGACCTCATCGGGGTCTACAAGGACGGAGAGCGGCTCTTCAACATCGACTCTCAGGCGCCGAACCGGGTGGTGGGCGAATGGCTGCAAACGCAGGAGTTCACGCTTATCAGGCCAGAATACACTTTTGGCGATTCCCGCATCGACTTCTATATGGAGCGGGGCGGGGAACGCTGGCTGCTGGAGGTCAAGGGCTGCACGCTGGAGCGCGACGGCGTCGGCTACTTCCCCGACGCGCCCACGGAGCGGGGCGTCAAGCACCTCCGCGAACTGACAAAGGCCGCCGGACAGGGCTGGCATTGCGCCGTCGCGTTTGTCATCCAGACGGAGGGCGTCACCGAGGTGCAATCGAACATGGAGACCCATCCCGCCTTCGGCGAGGCGCTGGCTGAAGCCGCTACCGCAGGCGTTCGGGTGCTGCACCTGCCCTGCCGGGTATCACCGGACAGCCTTGCTGTCCTTGAAACGGGAGTGATTTTGGGATGACCTTATTTGCTGCCGCGGCATCGGCGGCAGTACATCGAATGGACGGGAGGCTTGCGAGATGTCTAAAATCTTTGAGATATTCGGCACCGATGCCCGCAGCATGACATTTGAACAAAGTGCAGGCGCTGCCGCGATGGCAGCGCCTGTTTGCCTCAATTATTTGATTTTGATGCCCGCGTCTGTGAAGCATTCCCTCATGGTGGGGTTGTTCTTTGTGAGCCGCTTGATGGTCAGACCCTCCGCCTTGCTGTCGGCTAGGCGCAGGTTATTGAAGCTGTACGTCATGAATCTGCTCAAAGCTATCCATATCAACAAGTCTTTTGAAATCAATATAGGGAACTACGTTGTCAAACGCCTCACGGTCCAAGATGTATCCGCGCTTTTTAAGCCTGACATCATAGTCATTCAGAAAGAGCAAGATGTTCTCTTTGATTTCTTGTGAGGACTTCTTCCCAATGTAGAAGTGCATTCCGGGAGACATTTGATTCACCACGAAATGTTTCTTTTGTCCATGCCAGTGATAGCGCTCAACTGTTGCGTACGGGAGATACTCCTCAAGCAAAATGTCTTGCCCATCTGATTTAATCGTAATGTAACCGATTATGTGATTATAGTCCCATAAACGTTGGGGATATAGCAACAAGCGAAGACACTCACGATAGTGATTAATATCAGGATTCCTGTGAGTTTCCATATATTCTTTTTCGTAGGATTTTTCTGCTTTTTGAACCCGTCTCTTCAGCGTATTACGGTCTAAAGCGTAAATGGGAATTTCAAATAGTTTTTTTGATGTTATCATTGCTTTCTCCGATTTCTGCCGCTGCAAATCATTTGCGACAAATCACTCATTAGCATCTGTTCTCTTTGACTTAGCAGTATCTTACACTGAGCATTTCATAATATCAATGCTTAAACCCACTTTCCAGATTTCCAATAGGCTATTCTCATACCTAACAGGTCTCTCTTTTTTCGAAAATGCCAAAATGTTCAAGTTTTCAAGCAAAATCTCCAAATATACCTTCAGCAGCCTACATTATAACCTTTTACCTTCAGCTGCTTACCCTTTAGCCTTTATGCGGACTGTTGCCGGGAAACCACATTCGAGGCTTCAGCAGCCGGGTCGCTTCGCTTTTGTCAACTCTGCAGCCGCAGACGCGCCTGTCACAGGCATCCCACGCGAGTTTGAAGGCACCGGGACTGCTCCTTCACTCGGAGGGAAATGTCATCCGCAGTATCACAGGATACGTAACTCTCACCAATGTAAAATACAGATGGCAGAGGCTTTCGCTTCAGGCCGTCTGCATTGCTGTAATATAGCTTGGCTCCCGGATATATGTTACGGCCTGCTCCCGACTCTCCCCCTGCTCAAGCGAAGCGTGCGCCGGAAGCGCCGGCGCTCTCCGAAGTCGAGAAGGGGAGCGGCAATGAGCCACCTCCGCGGGAGATGCTTCGGTTGAGCAGAGGGCCCGGAGCCGAGGCCCCGATTCGCCGTTACCGACGAACGCCTGTTGTGACCGATGGTCACGGTGCTAAGGTCTGCCGTCAAATGCACTCGGTTATCATCCGCCAGGCGCCCTCCCTGCGGCTTTCGCCGCGACAGGACGGGATACAGGTCTTCGGTCGCCTACGCACTCTTGCATAGGCGGCCCGATTTCCTTCTTGCGTGGTTTTCGTCCTTTACCACGAACGCATGATAGCGGTTTCACTTATGGCGCGCTCGCCCATCAGCGAGCGGCTCAAGGCCGGCGGCGAACGCGCAAAGGAGAAGATGCCCCTGACCGCGGAAGAAACCGGCCTGCTGCTTCAGCGGGTCACGGATTCCCGCGCGCAGCTGTTTCTTCTGCTCTGCCTCCATACGGGAGCTCGCCGGGGCGAGGCGCTGGCGCTTCGCTATTCGGATATCGACTTCAAGCGCAAGGTCGTCAAAATCCGCAGCAACGCTCACCTGACAGAGCAGGGCACCGTCATCGACGCATATCTTAAGACAGATGCGGCCTGCCGGGATGTCCCGCTGTCTGAGGAGTTGGAGGCAATGCTGCTTTTCCGCAGAAAGACCGCCGAGTCGAAGTATCTCTTTCCGATGAGGAACGGAGAACCCATGACCAAGTCGTCTTATAACTGTATGTTCCGGCACATCTCCCGGGAACTGCCGGACAGGAAGGTCACGGCGCATCTCCTGCGTCATACCTACATCACACGGCTGTTCGAGGCGGGACTGGATATCAAGGAGGTGCAGCATCTGGCGGGACACGCGACGGTGGACATGACGCTCGGCGTCTATACCCATTATGACCGGGCCGGTCGCGAGGCGGAAACGATTGAAAAAGTACGCACATCCCTGCGCGCCGGATAGGAAAAAATTGAACAGGTCCTGCCACAGAGCGTGAAAACTCTGCGGCAGGACCTGCTTTTTGTGCCCGTTCGGATACCCTTGCGCGTCCGGAGCATTTGTTGTACAATGACGGTACCGTATCGCAAGGGTGTATCGAAAGGAGACACCCGAATATGAAAACAAACAAAAAATCGGCCGGTGCGAAATATCAGTATCGCACCAAGGCCGTCCCGATGCCGGACGGGACCCGCAAGTTCGTGCGCGGGAAGACACAGGCGGAGCTGGATGCGAAGGTCGCCGAGCTGAAAAAGCTGACTGGCGCCGGCGTGGACGTCGGGAACGAGATGACCTTCACGGAGCTCACCGAGCAGTGGTACGCGCTCTACAAGAAGCCCTACCTCCGGGAGAGGAGCCGGGACATCCTCCGCTATGTCGTGGACGACTACATCCTGCCGCCGCTGGGCAACCGCATCCCGCGGGAAATCACGCTCATGCAGATTCAGGCGCTGATGGCGGGCATGGCGGGCAAGAGCTACAGCCTCCGCTCAAAGGTGCTCATCAACCTGCGGGACATCTTCAAGGTCGCCGAGGAGAACGGGCTGGTATCGAAATCTCCCGTCAGCAGCCGCCTGAAAGCTGGCGGCAAGGCCGCCGCGGAGAAGGAGCCGCTGACACCCGATGAGGCCGCATATCTGCTGGAACGGGTGACGGACCCTCGCGCCCACACGTTCCTGCTGCTCTGTCTCCACACCGGCGCGCGCCGGGGCGAGGCGCTGGCGCTCCGCTACAGCGACGTCGACTTTGAGAACAAGGTTGTCCACATCCGCCGCAACGCCATCGTCAAGGAGCATGAGACCACGGTCAGCAGCGAGTTGAAGACGAAGGCTGGTCGCCGGGACGTACCGCTCTCGGAGGAGCTGGAGAAGTGCCTCCGGGCGCAGAGGGCAAAGTCCAAATCCCGGAACGGCTACATCTTCACCATGAAAGACGGTTGGCTCCTGACCAAGTCCTCCTTCCATAAGCTCTTCGAACACATCTCCCGGGAGCTGCCGGACAAACACGTCACCGCCCACATCCTGCGTCACACCTACATCACGCGGCTGTTCGAGGCGGGGCTGGATATCAAGGAGGTCCAGTATCTCGCCGGACACGCGACGGTGGACATGACCCTCGGTGTCTACGCCCACTACGACCGGCTCAGCCGTGCGCCGGAGACCGCGAAGAAGGTCAGGGAGGCTCTTGCCTGAGCAAGCGAAAAATGAGGAATTGCAACTTTTTGAGGCAAAACGATTTTCGAAATTTGCAACAAATTTGCAACAAAACCCCCAAAATTTGCAACAGATTGACAAAAACTGTCAATCTCAAATCCTTAAAAAGTTGCAAAAAACCCCGAAAACCTCTCGATTTCCGGGATTTTTGTGGTGCCTCGTCGGGGATTCGAACCCCGGACACCCTGCTTAAAAGGCAGGTGCTCTGCCGACTGAGCTAACGAAGCAAATTAGGAAAACGGGCAAGCCGTTGGTTGATATCTGGCAGGGATGGCTGGACTCGAACCAGCGAATGAGGGAGTCAAAGTCCCTTGCCTTACCGCTTGGCTACACCCCTATGTGGGGAAGAGGGATCGGGATGAACCCGATCCCTCCCCTGTTGTGGGGTGGGTAAAGGGACTCGAACCCTCGACACCCGGAACCACAATCCGGTGCTCTAACCAACTGAGCTACACCCACCACATATCTTGTATCCTGCGCGAACCGCGTGTTTCGGAGCATTGGTACGCCAGAAGGGATTCGAACCCCCGACCCACGGCTTAGAAGGCCGTTGCTCTATCCAACTGAGCTACTGGCGCATAGGATGGAGCAGGTGACGGGAATCGAACCCGCATCCCCAGCTTGGAAGGCTGGTGCCCTGGCCATTGTGCTACACCTGCGAGAGCGCCTTCCGAAACACTGTCAGCTTAAGCATAATAGCACGTCAACACGAAGCTGTCAAGATATTTTTGCCTTTTATCACTAAAACAATTGAAAAGGGCTTGCATGAATCGAAAAGTTGTGGCATAATAGCGTAGCACTTGAATCGTGGAACGGAATATGGACAGGTATCGAAGTGGTTATAACGGCCCTGACTCGAAAACACTCCCGCTGTTTGGTAGGGCTTTGCCACAGAACCGCGTATTTTCAAGGCTTCGCGGCCTGTCTGCCGGTAAATTTTCCGGCGCGTTCTATCCCGCATTTCTATCCTCTATCCTTTTCCCGCTTCGGAGGGAAAAAAGTCAAGTGAATATGCAGCGGTATCGAAGTGGTCATAACGGGGCTGACTCGAAATCAGTTTGAGAGCAATCTCACGAGGGTTCGAATCCCTCCCGCTGCGCCAAAAATGGGGTTATTCTTGACGAATAGCCTCATTTTTTATACTATTTTGTGCGAAATGCAGCACGTTCTCCATTGTCTGTGCGGACTGCTGCTTGGCAGAGTACTCAAGGTGCGAGTAGAAGTTTGCCGTGGTGGAGAAGTCGCTGTGACCGAGCCATTCTTGGATCATCTTCATCGGCACTCCGTTCGCCAGAAGCAACGAAGCGCAGCTATGCCTCAAATCGTGGAAGCGAATGCGGCGAAAGCCGTTATGCTCCAAAAAGATAGGAAACTGCGTCGTGATATACCCCGGCTTGATGCGCTCACCGATCTCGTTGACGTAGATGTACTCCAGATAGTCCGTGTTGTACGACCTGTCGCAGAGCTTGCGGTTGTACGCCTGTTCCTCTTTGAGCTTCAGCAGCTTTTCGCGGAACGTCGCCACAAGCGGCAGGGTGCGCCGGCTGGTCTTGTTCTTGGTGGTGTCCTGTGCGATCAAGACCGATTTTCCGTCCAGATTGCAGCTTGTGACCGTGTGCTTGATGGTAAAGGTGTTCTTGTCAAAGTCGAAGGCGTCCCACTTCAAGCCGACGATCTCGCTGCGGCGCAGGCCGTAGAAGGCTCCGAACAGGATCGCAAGCTCCAGCCTTGTACCGGCAGCAACCGCAAAGAGCTTATCCAGCTCGTCGTTGCTGTAAAAGCCGCCCTGAAACTTCTCTTTCTTGGGACGCTCCACCTTGTCGGCGGGATTGGTTGCGATCATATCCATTTTGACCGCGTATTTCAGCGCCTTATGGATATTTGCGTGATAATGGATGACCGATGCGGCGGATACGCGCTGGAGCTGGTCTTGATAGAAGTCCTGAATGTCTTTCGCGCACAGCGCCTCCAACGTGATCTTTTTTTTGCGAAAATACGGCGCAATGATGCTCTTGACCTGATTGCTGTATGAGGAATAGGTCACGACGCTCACGGTGGACTTCGCCACTTCAAGCCATTGCTCCATGTAGTCCGCAAAGAGGATTTCCCGCGGCTTGCAGATGGGATCGTACTGCCGGCGCGCTTCGATCAGAAGTTGCTCGGCGCGTTTCTTGTTACCCTTGACGGGCAAGCCCGTGGCAATCCACTTGGGCTTTCTCCTTCCGGCCATGTCGGTAAGGTTGAGAATGATGTAGTAATATCCGTTTTTTTCGTGTAGATGGCCCGCTACCATAAGAATATACCTCCTTTTTGGGGCCGTGAGCTTATCTACTGTTGGCATGATTATCATAGCGCAACAGCGCGGAAAACTCAAATTTTTGCAAAAAGCGCCCGGTGGGGCGCTGACAGCGTTTAGCCTGCCTCTCCGCTGGCGCGAAGATAGGCAATCAAATGAATTTTGGGGATACGGTATGTTCTCCCGACTTTCATGCTGGTAATGGTGTTGGATTGCAACAGTTTATAGCCTGTTTTCTTGCTTATGCCCAACACCTCACACATTTGCTCAATGTTCAAAACATCGGGATATTCTTTCAGCATGAGGCGGTAGGCATCCTTATTCGACAATTCGATCATTGTCCTACCTCCCATAAAATCACAAGGGTTAAAAATGGCAAAAGACGGATGGCTGCTGGCAGCAGCCCACGGGAGTTCCACCCCGGCCCATGCTTGTGGGTGTGCCGCGCAATGCTGTGAGGGCGTTCAACGCGGGAGTATCATTATCAGCACGGAGATCATCGCCCATGCGCCGCCACGCGCATTCTGCGGTGGGTATGTGATTGCTCGCTTGCCATAGGGCAAGGTCATGGCGCGCCCGCCGCGCGGCTTCCTCCGTGCTGTTTACGTTATCCGTCTGCCTATGCAGTTATCAAGGTACTATGAGGCCGAAAAGCCGACCGAAAACCCATTTGCCGAAAGGAGGAAACAGGTGAGAGACTTTTGCCTCTCACCTGTTTCCTCACTCAGGGACGAAAATATAAGGCTTACATCAAAAATTTTTTCAAATTTCTGATTGCGATGGAAAGCGTCTGACTGACCGCCGACTGACTGCACCCTTCAATCACGGCAATTTGCCGGTCGTCAAGCCCTCCGTAGTAATAGAGAATCAGACGCCGGCGCTGGATCTCCGGGAGCTTCAAGACGGCGCTATGTAGCTCGTCGCTCTCAAGCTGACGCATAACGCTTTCATCTGGCGTTTCCTGCGGCGTGAGCATACGGCGGTTGATAGACGCCTCGGTTTGCTCGGTGGCTTCGTGATGCCTGTCCACCTCATTCATGTATGAGAGATCGTCCAGCTCAAATTGATCGAACAGCTCAAACAGCGGCTTCTCGATCTCCAGGCAGTGTTCTGTTCCGGCACCGTCCTTAAATTGGATGAAGTAGTGCGGCTCGCTGGTTGTCGCGCCGACTGTGAACAGCCGATAGGGGTTGTCCTTATCAATGCGCCGCTTCGGGCGCTGGTCAATGTTCTGTGAATGGCCTTTCTCCATTCCTGTGTACCTCCTGTCTGAATTTTTGAGAAATTCAGACCGAAGGGGCGGGGCGCGGGGCAGTGGCCATAAGGATACGAAAACGCCCGCCCGCTGAACGCGGACGAGCGTTATAGAATAAATGGTTCTATCTACATGATTTATTTGTTCATACTCGCGGCCGCTCTGCTGCTCTGCGGGGGCTGCGATTTTTTTGACGGCAGCAGATCAGGCGGAGCATGAAAAAACACGGCGGCAACCTCCTAAACCGCCGTGTTCGATAAAATGGGTGCAAGAATACACCTGTTGCGCGGCGGTTTTTTTCTTCTGCCGCCGCGCGGCAGGCTTATCTCCTATATGAAAAAGCCGATGGACTGTATGATTGCTCACAAGTTCATCAGCTCTGCGTCTAAGCGTCTGGCTCTTTGATGACGTACATTTTCTGTTGTTTTACACTTATTAAATGCTCATCTTTGCATTTTGGACAATATAAAGGGAATTTTTCAATCACTGTATCAGGACGTATTTTTAAGCGTGTTTTATGTCTGCAATGGGGACATAGTAGCCAATCGTCTATTTGTATGAACATAGCGATCTCTTTCCTTTATGAAGTAATTTGCCCCGGTCATTCCCTATGGACCGCCAAGCTCCCGCACGCGGTTGAAAAACGTGCCGCGCGAAATGCCAAGTCGCCGCGCCGCCTCCTGCGCTGTAAATTCGCCGCGCCGCCACGCCTCGACCGTCTCCTCAAAGCCAGCCGGCAGTTCCGCACGGGGCCTGCCGAAGCGCACGCCTCGCGCTTTCGCCGCCTCGATGCCCTCGCGTTGGCGCTCGCGAATACTTTCGCGCTCCGTCTGCGCGACAAAGCTCAACAGCTGAAGAACGAGGTCGGAAATCAGCTGTCCCACCAGTTCCGTATGTTCCCGCGTGTTCAGCAGCGGCATATCCAGCACCACGACGGCGACGCCTCGTTCTTTGGTGATGACGCGCCACTGCTCCTGAATCTCCGCGTAGCTGCGTCCAAGCCGGTCGAGGCTCTGGATTACCAGCGTGTCGCCCGTGTGCAGGCGGCGCAGAAGCCGTTGGTATCCGGGACGCTTGAAATCCTTGCCCGACTGCTTCTCCACGACGATCTGCCCTGCCGCGACGCCGTACTCCCGCATCGCGGCAAGCTGCCGATCCTCGTGCTGACTCTGTGTCGAAACGCGCGCGTAACCGTAGATTTTTCCACCCATGCGGACACACCCCATTCAAATTTTCGCTTCTAAAATCATGAAGGCCCCAAGGAAGCGCGAAATGTAAACGGAGATCGTGTCAGATGGAGCGCGGTGAAATGCCTCGCCGCGACAAGCGCGCGGCAGTCCTTCCTATGTTACAGTATCAGAATAACCTGACCTTGCTCAAAATAGCCGTGCGCGGCGGCGCAGTCAAGACGTCATACCGCCCAAAAAATAAGCCAAAATCCCCGTTCCCAAAGCATTGGGAACGGGGATTTCTTTGTTTTCGATAATAAAAAAATGTCGTTTTTCGGAAATCGATCTACTAAATCATACCATTTGGAACTCGCTTTGTCCAGCGCTTTCACAAATTATATCGGGCGCTTTCCTGAGAAATTAAGCCCCTTTCAAAGAATTTTTCCAACCTGCGATTGGTCATTTTGACGAGTACAAAAAGCCATACTTTTTTTGACTCAAAGAAGCATCGGCGCAAGACGCGCCGCGAGGAGAAAGGGAGTTCGATATGCTGAGCTTAAACGTAAAAGACGGCGAGTACATCACCATCGGCGACGAGGTCGTGGTTCAGGCGTTCCGCTACGGCACGCAAACCCAGGTGCTGGTGGACGCGCCCCGCGAAATGACGATCCTGCGAGGCAAGCTCCACGAGCGGAGCGGCGACGCAAGGCCTGATTCCGTGATCACCGGCGAGCGGAGAAAGCCCAAATGCGCCTCTGATCTGAGGCATTCCGCCAAGCGGCTCGAAAAGCTGGCGGCGTATCAGGCGAGGAAGGACGACGCGCGGGCGGCCATCGGCGAGATCGCCGCCATGCTGGACTCCCTTGGCGAGACGCCCGAAAGCGAGTGGCTGCGCGAGCGGCTGGAGCGCATCGCCCCGGTGGTCGAATGAGCGGCGACAGGGTAAGGCGCAACACCACGATCAAGGTCAGGCTCTACCCCACGCCGGAGCAGGCGGCGCTGATCGACAGGACCTTTGGATGCTGCCGCTGGCTCTGGAACGCGATCCTCGCCGACGAGCAGGAGTTCTTCGCCGCCACCGGCGAGCACTACCTACCCACGCCCGCACGGTACAAAAAGGACGCGCCGTTTCTCAAAGAGGCAGATTCGCAGGCGCTCGTCACCGTACACCAGAACCTGCGCCGCGCGTTTCAGGATTTCTTCAACGGCAAGAGCGGCTATCCGCAGTTTAAGCGCGGATACAGCCGCGACGCCTATACCGTCTACTGCCACCACTACTACGGGCGCTGTCCCGACAGCATCCGCATCGAGGGCGACGGCGTCGTGCTCCCGAAGGTCAGGTGGGTGCGAGCGAAGCTGCACCGAAGGCCCCTGCACTGGTGGACGCTCTGCTCCGCAACGGTCAGTAAGACGCGGGACGGCAAATACGACTGCTCCCTCCTCTACCGCTACGACGCGAAGGAGCCGGAGCCGGTGGAGCCGGAGCGCGTCGGGACATACGGGGAGGCGGAGCAGCCGGAGCACATCGTCAAAGCGGAGCGGCGCCTCGTCGGAATGGAAGAAAAGCTCCGGCGGATGCAGCCCGGTTCCAAAAATTACGAACTACAGCAGCAGCGCATCGCCCGGGAGCGCGAACACATCGCCAACCAGAAGCGCGACCAGATCCACAAGGAGACCCACCGTCTCGCGACGGAGTATGACGCGGTGCGGCTCGAAGGCGGCGGCGCGGCGCTGCGGGAAAAGCTTCGCTACAAGCTGGAGCGGCAGGGCAAGGCCTTAATAGAGGGATAGCGAAGCGGTCATTAAAGTTCTTTTGCTTACTTTTCTTTCAAGAAAAGTAAGGGCCGGTCGGGACGCCGGTGACAGCCCGTGAAAGCGGGAACAAGAGAGGGCAACCCCTCGTTTTGATCAAGCCGCCGAAACGTCGGCAGTTTGGTCAAAAAACACGGGCGTCGCTCAAACCCTTGCAAGAGGGAGTCCACGCGTATTCAGCACGGGTCCTCACGGCGAGCGCAGCCGTTTGGATATAGAAAGCGCGCCGGAGGCCCCCGGACGATCGGCCGGTCGGGCGAGGGCGGACGACGCAACAAAACAAACGGTAGGCAAATGGAAGCGCTTACCCGACGCAAATTTTAAGGAGGATATCATGAGAATCCAACACAACGTCACCGCGATGAATTCCTATCGCAATTTCAACACCAACAACTCCAGCCTCGCGAAGAACCTGGAAAAGCTGTCGTCCGGCTACAAGATCAATCGCGCCGGCGACGACGCCGCCGGCCTCGCCATCAGCGAGAAGATGCGCGCGCAGATCAGCGGCCTCGAGGGCGCGACCAAGAACGCCAAGGACGGCATCAGCCTCGTGCAGACGGCGGAGGGCGCGCTGACCGAGGTCCATGACATGCTCAACCGTATGTACACGCTGGCCGAGCAGTCCGCCAACGGCACCTATGAGGACGCCGTGGACCGCTCGCAGCTCCAGAAGGAGGTCGACCAGCTCCGCACCGAGATCGACCGCATCGCGGACAGCGCGAACTTCAACGGGCTCAAGCTGCTCGACGGTTCTCTCGCCAAGGTCACGGCTCCGGAGGACTCCATCCGCATCGGCGAGATGGACGCCGTAGACTACAGCGACGGCGTCAGCGTTGAGAAGATCGACGGCGTCGGCGCGACGTCCCAGTTTGAGCTGAGCATCGACAAGGCGTTCGGCGCGGGCGACAAGCTCACCCTGCGCTTTGAGATCCCGCAGGAGGACGGCAGCAAGCTGTCCAAGACCTTGGAGCTGGAATATAGCAGCACCCTTGATATTAATGATGTTAACGCCTATGACAATGATGAGCTGAAGTTCGGAGGCGTGACTAAGGAAGAACAGCTCGCGTCGATCCTGGGTCGCCTGACCAAGGGTCAGAATAGCGACGCGTTGGGTATTACCGGTAAGAACTCAAGCGGTGGCTCGGTTCCGTTGGAACTTCGCGATATTTTTGGCACAACTAATAATGCCGAATACAACGACGGTTTCACTGTCACCACTTCCGACGGCAAGCTGAACTTCATAGCCGAAGCCGAGGCAAAGCTGGGCACGCTGCACCTGTCCGATGTGGAAGTGACCAATGTCGACGCCGGCGTCTCCGGTATCACATTGGTGGGAGTAGCCGCTAACACCAATGAGGACGATGTTGCAGCGAATGGCGTAGAGAAACTGGTGACCGGCAACAAGCACTATATGGTGGGCGACAAGCTCCAGTTCGAGTTCAATCTGGCGGATGCGAAAACGGCGACCGCGACGGTGGAGATTACGGAGGATATGATCCGCACGGACGACACGTCCATCATCACCAACAACATCGTGGAGGCGTTGAAGCAGACCAACTTTGAGGACAACAAGAACACGGCGGGCTTCGACGAGAGCCAGTTCAAGGTCTCCGATTTCTTCGATGTTAAAGCTAACGTTAGCCTTACTGATGCAGCCACCTCACAAGCTGGCTCTGTCAGCATCCGAGCAATAGATAAGACTTCGGTGAACACCGACGGAAAGTGGTTCAAGCTGAATGACGTCAAGCTGGCGCAGAACGGCAGCGTTGCGTTCAGCTCAATCCATGCGGCTTCCGGAACCATGGTGGCGAGTGACGATAATGCCGGAACGACAGACGTAGGCACCGCCGGTGTCAAGACCGTAGGCATCAACCAGAACCTCGCCGAGGGGGACACCTTCACGCTCGAGGGCAAGCTGGCGGACGGCCGCGCGTTCAGCGTCGAGCTGACCGCGGGCAAGACTGAAAACGCTTCGAAGAACACTTTCGCGGTCAAGGATAGTCTTTTTACTGCTGGTGATAATAATGATACTCTGGACAGCATCGCTGCCGTGCTGAACGGCGCCAGCAAGGTCACGGTGACCAACTCCGACGGCTCCACCGTTGAGATGAAGGGCGGCGACATCTTCGGCACCAACGGAACCTTTAGCGCCGTAACCAGTAGCGCGGACGGTTTGGTGATCACCAACCGTCACAAGGGCGCGTATGACGTCAAGGGTCTGACCGGCGACATCACCTTCGCGGGCATCAACGCCACTGAGGCCGCCGCCTCCGGCGCACAGACGCAGGACGGCGTGGACGCCACCCCGGCGACCATGTCCCTGACCTTCGACAAGGCCGACCTCGAGTACGGCACCGCCGTCACCATCGGCACGGGCGAGAACGCCAAGACCTTCGAGCTGGTGGAGTCGGACGACTCCGATGTGACCGAGGAGGGCAACATCAGGGTCGTCGTCGCCAACCTCGACAAGAACACAACGACGAGCGAGACGATCGCGGCGGCGTTCAAGACCGCCATCGACGCGAAGCTGAATGACGCAGACGATAATGGCAAGTACAGCGCGTGGGCCGGGGCGCTCGGCGTCGGCACGGCGGGCGACGCACACGGTGGCAGCCTGTCCACCATCGACGGCGCCACCATCACGCTGACCAACGCCACGGCGGGCAGCGCATCCACGGCGGCGGAGGCCGGGTCCACCTACGGCGAGGTTGCCAACGTCACCCTCGGCTATGAGACCGACGACGAGGGCAAGATGAAGCTGGCGGCGGGCGACACGCTGGTCATCAACGGCACAACCTACCAGTTCGACACCACCACCCGCAACCTGCAGGGCGACAACAAGCTCATCAGGGTCAGCGACTTCTCCGACCAGAAGGACGTCGCCGAGGCCATCGCCCTCGCGGTCAACGAGGACTTTAAGGGCAAGCTCTCCGCGAAGACCAACGACGACAACACCGTCACCATCAGCGGCGTGTTCGACGAGGCGACCCAAAAGTTCACCTCGCCCAGCATCGAGCAGTCCACGGTCGTCACCGGCGGCGGCCTGACCCTCCAGATCGGCGACACCAGCGAGGACTTCAACAAGCTGACGGTCAACATCCGCGATATGCACACCGACTCCATCGGCACCTATACAGCGGGCGACACCGAAATGAAGCTGACCGAGGGCAAGAGCATCAAGGACATCGACATCTCCACGCAGGACGGCGCGGCGGACGCGCTGGACGTCATCAAGAACGCCATCAACATGGTCTCCGACGTCCGCGGTACGCTGGGCGCCAGCCAGAACCGCCTCGAGCACACCATCAACAACCTCGGCGTCATGCGCGAGAACATCCAGAACGCCGAGTCCGCCATCCGCGACACCGACGTCGCCGAGGAAATGATGGCCTACACCAAGAACAACATCCTGGTTCAGAGCGCGCAGGCGATGCTGGCTCAGGCCAACCAGCTCCCGCAGGGCGTGCTGCAGCTCCTCGGCTAAGGCGCGGCGGAACAGGACTGAGCGCTCTCAGGAGCAACAGCGACAATGGGGGCGGGCATTCGCCCGCCCCCTGCTTCGTATCACAACGCACGGGAGGCTCTGACACATGGAGAAAAACTCCAATCCGATCATCACCGCGGAATGCCCGCTGTTTGCCTGCCGGGAGTGCCGCACCAAGACCGAGTGGCCGCACCAGCGCTGGTGCCACTGCGCGCAGGTCGTCCGGCCGGCGTGCGGCGACTGCGTCTATTGGAAGCCGGAGGCGGGAGTCTGCAAGCACCCCGTGCGTCGCAAAGCGGCAACGCTGCGGGAGCGGTCGTGGCTGGTGTAAGCACAGGAAAACAGGGACGAGGTTCAACTCCGTCCCTGCTCTTTTTTTATGTCCAGCTCGCTGACGCGTCTGAAAAATGTACCGCGCGAGACGCCGAGCCTCTGCGCCGCCTCCCGCGCCGTGAACTCGCCGCGCCGCCATGCCTCGACCGTTTCCTCAAAGCCCTCCGGCAGCTCTGATCGCGGCCTTCCGAACCGCACGCCCCGCGCCTTCGCCGCGTCGATGCCCTCGCGCTGGCGCTCGCGGATGCTCTCGCGCTCCGTCTCGGCGACAAAGCTCAACAGTTGGAGAACGAGGTCGGAGATCAGCCGGCCCACCAGCTCCGTATGCTCCCGCGTGTTCAGCAGCGGCATGTCCAGCACAACGATATTGACGCCGCGTTCCTTACTGATGACGCGCCACTGCTCCTGTATTTCGGCGTAGCTGCGCCCGAGGCGGTCGAGGCTCTGGACGACCAGCGTGTCGCCCACACGCAGCTGTCGCAGCAGGCTTTGATAGCCGGGCCGGGCAAAATCCTTGCCCGATTGCTTCTCCACGACGATGCGTTTTTCCGCGACGCCATACTCCCGCATCGCGGCGAGCTGGCGATCCTCGCGCTGGTTCCGTGTCGAAACGCGCACGTAACCGTAGACCGCCCCGCTCATATCATCAGCCCCGCGTGGCTTCGCGCAGGAACGCCTCTTGCAGCCTGTTCATCTCCCGCACCTGGGCGCGGTAGTACGCGCACATGATGAGAAAGATGCTGAAGTGTGCGGCGAACATGATTCCCGCCATGAGCAGCGTATCCGCCGCTGTCTCCGTCCAGCCGAGGAAATGTGCGATGGGGATGAATACAGCCATGACCAGCGCGAAGTGCGTAAGATTGGCGGTCAGCATCGGCCAGCGCTCGATCTCGTAGAGCGTCGTGCCGCCCATGCCCGCCGCGCCGATCACGCCGGAAAGCAGCGTTTGCAGCAGCAGCGCCGTGGACAGGCTTCCCGCCTTCGTCAGCAGCGCGGGCGAGAAGATGTCGGGATGGCCGGTCAGTGCCGCGATCAGGTTGCCGACCGCCATGCCCAGCACAAAGCCGGACACAGCCCGTTTCAGGGTGTTCATCAGCATAAACTCACTCCTTTCCGCTCAGTCGCTTTCGCATCAATGGGATACATCGTCGGGACGCCCAGGTTTCGCTGCCGTCCGAAAACTCAAGGCGCAGCGTGCCGACAACGGAAAAATCATAACGCTTTACCTTGGACAGATTGACAAGCTCGTATCGGGAAATACGCATAAACCGGCGAGGGTCCAAGCAGTTTTCCGTGCTTTGGAGGGACTGACGCGTATAGTAGTTTCCATCCTCCGTTCGAATGCGTGCATGCCTACCCTCGGCGGAAACGGATATAATGTCCGATAACGCGAGCATGTGCAGGTTGGCGTTCCCATCCAACACCGACAGCTTGTCCGACATATGATCGGAAACGCGCTCCATCAGCGCCCGCACTTCCGAATCTTGTTCGGCTGCGCGGAACAGAATGTCGATGTAAGATAGAGCCAGCTCCCGTTCAAAACGTACAACAATGTTTTTCATTCTTTTGCACCACCTATAGAAAGTCAAAACACTAACTGTATTATATGCAAACTGCACCCTGTGGTCGGAACGGTGTAGCAGGAAACGCTGTTTTATTTGGCTCAATCATATATAAGGCAGGCCGAATATGCAAGGGCTCCCGCACAGGCGGTATGTAATTTGACATGAGCGGTTAAAAAATTGCTTGTCGAAAAAAGTCGTGAATGCAGATATGAACTATAATCTGTATCAAGGAATTGTGTAATCATATCCAAATAATTGTGTGAACGATAGAATGTAGCAGGGTGATTTGGTATGTCTAAACGGCCTGTTACAGAATTAAATTTTAAGCCCTTTGGTGCTGCGCTCAAGGCCGCGCGCGTGGCGCATAAGAAATCGCGCAAACAAGCGTCCGAGGCTTTTAGTATCTCGCCGCGCTATTTAGCCAACATTGAAAATGTGGGACAGCAACCGAGCTTGCCGCTTTTCTTTGACATGGTAAAGCGCTATAACATCTCGGTGGATCAGTTCATAGGACGCAAAGGGGGGCTTGCAACATGCAAACGATCTATCTCGCGGACGGCTGCTTGCGGTGGAGGTGGAGCCGCTGCGCAGCTTCTTCTCCGCCGGGGAATATCACCAGAAGCATCTGGACAAGAACCCCCGACGGCTACTGCCACATCCCACGCCGCTTTTTCTCGCCGGGCAAGGAGACGCTGTAGCAGCGCTACGGGGCGTATCGGGCGCTATTCGATTGAAATCACGCCGGAAAAACGCAAAAATCTCCGAAAACCGAAGTTTTCGGAGATTTTCGTTGCAAATAGCCTGGTTCTTGCGTTGATTATGCGGACGCCCACACCTTCTCAGCTGCCAGCTCTGCCTGAACGTGCTGAAACCACACCAACTCGGCGTCACTCGCCGGTCGGATAGCCGGCACAGCGCTTTCGACGGCGCAGCTTCCGTTGTTGACGGTCCGTTTCACTACAACCTTGCCGCAGTCCGGGCATGCCTTGGGCGCTTCTTGCATAAAGAATGTGTAGTTGCAGTTGTTGCAGGTAAAATATGCCATCTCAATGCCCTCCCTGATTCTTATCGCTGCATCATGTAATCCCTGTAATCCTCCTCGGTGGCGAAGAGCTTGTACCTCCCGTCGACGAGTCCACAGTACCCGAATGAAGAATAGTAGCCGCGCATATCGCTTACCTCCTTTGCTGTTCTGGATATAGCGTAGCAAATGAGGTGTACGATAAACAGGACTAGACCTTATGAATCATGTGTGCGATTGAGTTCCAAAAGGGCGTCTTTCCAACGACATGTTCTATATGGTTCGCTCGCATTTATTTCATGTGGCGGATATATCCTTAATTCCCGCGAGCGCGAGGAACTTTTTCTCGGACTGGATCTCATGCGTGAGGAAACATCCGTCTTGGAAGAGCGTGAAGTTGGTCACCGGCGACGGCGCGTTCTGCGCCGCCCCGCGGCTGTCGATGTGGACGATCTTCAGCGGGACGCCGTGCGCCTCTGCCGCCTCAGCGAGACGCGGCACCCAGTAGTAGGTATAGGGGCACTGGTCGGAATAATAGAGCACGAAACCGCCCTCCGTGACCTGCGGATGTTTTGCGCAGTCCTTGAAGCGCGGGGGTTCTTCACCGTCGCGCAACGGCAGATACCAGAGCTGTATCCCGCAGTCGGCTTCGTCCGCGACCCGGAAGCCCTTATGCTTGAGGAATTTGGGGTCGGCGAGAAAGCCCTTCTTTTTGGCGGAGGACAGGATGGACAGCCCCTTTTTCTCCTGCGCCCTCGCGTCCCCGACGCACTCGTTCAGAAGATCGTTTGCGTATCCGTGACCCTTGAGCGCGCCGGATACCCACAGGCAGTCGATGTGCAGATACCCGTCCGCGTCCAGCGGATGCCACGCGTTTTCGGCGGGGATGTACTCGATGAAACACTTCCCGCGTTCTTCGCTTCGGTAGAAGACCAGCCCCTCGTCAAAGCGTTCCCTGAGCCAATCTTTTTTCCTGTCGCTCTGCTTGTTTGACATGGCGCAGCAAATGTGCTCAGCGTCAATGTTCTCCGCCGTAATCCTGATAAAGCCCATATGATAGCCTTCTTTCCAGCCGGGTTTTTGTGTTATCCATTATAGTGCCGTCTTCCGACCATTCGCCGGACCGCCTTTTCGTCGGCGGAGGGCCAGTGCCTGTAAATCTGCTCCGCAATGCGCCGCGCGGAGTCCTCGGGCAGCTCCGAGTAGGCGGCGGCTACGGCGTCATAGCCCCAGACCGCCTCAGGCGGGAGCAGGATCGAGACCGGCATCCCGTACTCGCCGCCGCGCTTGTTCCGGCGGCGCACGAAATCCACCACGACAAGATAGAGCTGCATTCTGTTTTTATTCACGCAATCAAACTTTCTCGCTAAATCTCAAAATTACGTCATTATTCTACACCATCAAACCCCTAATCGCAACCAAATTTACTCCCCGATCTCCAAATACCGTATTATCTGCTCCGGGCGTTCAGAAACTGCTTCGTCACCTGAACGCGCTCCGTGCCCTGATACCGCACAGCGCGGATGTCGTCCTCGGTCAGCTCGTAGATCTCCGCGCCGTGTAAGGTCATCAGGATCGGCGAGTTCGCCGCCTCCGGTTCGTCGAGAATGTACAGCCCGTGCCCTCGGAAACGGTGCTCCACCAGCGACAGGAAACTCTCGGCGCGGAGGAAGAAACCATCCGTGTTGCGCTCTATGCTGCGCGAGAGTGTGATATAGTGGTAGAGGTCGGAGCAGGAGGCGTGCGCTGAGAAGTTGAAGTTTTGTGAGCTGCCCTCGGCGTTGAAGCCCGCGTGAACGGCAATCGCCTCGTTGAGCGTGGACTTGCCGATGCCGTTCTCCCCGACAAAGAAGGTCACGGGCTTGCGAAAATCCAGTCCAACCATCGCGCACAGGTTTCGCATGGCGGGCAGGCTCGCGATATAGTCGTCCTCCGGGATGGGCTTTGTGGCGGTGACATTTGTGACGCTGTATTATCGGGCATATCCAGGCAGCATTTCAGACAAAGCCCACTTGCGGTATATGGTGGAAGACAATGAATTCATAAACGGCAAACAAAGGCATAAGAAAACGACGGCGGAGATTCTGGACATCTACCGTTGTCGTGATGTGGTGGAAAAGAGTTTTGATAACTTGAAAAACGAGTTGGATATGAAACGCCTGAGAAGCCATCGTTCCGAAACGGCTCAGGGAAAGTTGTTTGTCGCGTTTATTGCCTTGATTGTGCGCTCCTATTTGCTCCGGCATCTGAAGGACTATATGCGCGAAAATACCTGCACGCTAAGAAAATTGCTGCTGGAATTGGATAAACTCAAATCACTTTGTGTACCGGGCGGAAGAGAGGCAAGGCTCTTAAACCCTCCGACCCTCAGGCAACGCGAAATCTATGACACCCTCGCACTGCCCCTTCCTTTGCGTATAGGTTAATTCCTTGCGGAATTTAGGCTTCTCCATCTTTCAGGCGGAATGCCGGCAGGCTCAGGCGTTCGCTGCCCGAAGCCATCTGCCTACAGCACAAAATCCGTTGCCTTTTGCCGTTTGATACCGTATAATGGGGGGAAAGTGAGAAAGCGTGCGGGTGTCTGCGGCAGGATATGCCTGCTGATTCGTCGCAGAGGAAGGCATGAGTGAAATGAACATTCAGATTTTCGGCACAAAAAAGTGCTTTGATACGAAAAAAGCGGAACGCTACTTTAAGGAGCGCCGCGTCAAGTACCAGATGATCGACCTGAAGGAAAAAGGCATGAGCCGGGGCGAGCTGCAAAGCGTCGTTCAGGCGGTGAAAGGTCTCGACAACCTGCTGGACCCCAACGTGAAGGATACACAGACGTTGGCGTTGGTGAAGTATCTTGTGGACGCTGACAAGCTGGACAAGGTATTTGAGAACCAGCAGCTCATCAAAACGCCGGTGGTGCGCAACGGCAAGCAAGCTACGGTGGGCTATCAGCCCGACGTCTGGAAAACGTGGGAGTGACGGCATGAACATGGAATCGTTCCGCTGGATGCGGGAGCCAAAAGCGTTCTCAATAGAAAGCGGCAGGGTAACCATAACCACAGCGCCGCATACCGACCTGTGGCAAAGAACCTACTATCATTTTCGCAACGATAACGCACCGGTTTTGCAGATGGAGTCAAACGAAAAGTTCTTCAGCTTCCTCGTAAAAACGTCTTTTCCGGCAAGCCACCGGCGTTTTGACCAGTGCGGCATCGTCATGTACCTCGACAGCGAGAACTGGCTCAAAGCCTCCGTTGAGTATGAAAACGCAGAATATCAGCATCTCGGCAGCGTGGTCACGAACCACGGCTGGTCCGACTGGGCGACGACAGAGATTCCGGCAAGCATTAAAAGTATGTGGTATCGTCTGAGCCGACGGGAGGATGACTATTGCATCGAATGCTCCGAGGACGGCGCACGCTGGAAGCAGATGCGGATTTGCCACATGCCGGAGGGCGCGGGAACCGTGCGGTTCGGTATTTATGCCTGTTCGCCTGAAGAGTCGTCCTTTACCGCCGTGTTCAGCGATATCCGACTGGCGGAATGCGCGTGGCAAGCCCACGACGGACAGCAGCCGGTGACGGCGCCGTGTGGCGACTACACCACTTAAATTCGCCGAGTTTCGCTACTCCTGCGTTATCCGCTCCAGCGTCCGCGCAAGGAGCGCCTGATAGGCAGCTTCCTCCTGCTGGACCCGCTCCCGGAAAGCGGCGGCTTCGCCGGGCGCCAGTGTGCGGACGGATTGCCATTGGAGCCGCGCCGCCGCCTGTTCTGTCTTGATGACCGTTTGCTCAAAGCACAGACCTGCGCGCAGCAGTTCCAGAGACTGCTCGCGGCTCAGAACGCCGCTGGTCAGAATACCGAGGGTGTCGTAGATCGTGTCGTTGGCAATGGGACCGATGATCACGTCCGCCTCCGGGTGTGCATCCGCGTAGCCCGCACGGTTTCGGAGGATGTAGTCCATCCAGCCGGCGTCCCGCGTGAAGCGCAGAACCCGAAGCCCCGCGAGGTTCAGCTCGTAGGCGTTGACGTGAATGACGGCGTCCCGCCGTTCTCGCATCCACTTTCCGGCGAACTCGTCGCTGTCGGACAGATAGAAGCCCTGCCCAAAGTCCGCGTTTTTCCGACCGAAGCGGATATCCGGGCTGCGAATCTCCGCATAGCCCGTATGGTACAGGCGAAGTGTCGATTCCGTCATGCCATTGCCTCCTGTTTTTAGTCTATTGCGGGGCGGTCGCCCTGACGCGCCGCAAAGGAAAAGCCGGCGTGAGCACGCCGGTTTTTATCCTGTTTTGACGATTTTCTTCGCGCCGCACTTGGGACACATCAGCTCCACCTTGCCCACGTTCCGCGGGACGCGACACCATGTGCCGCAGGCGCACTTGACATACTTGTGCGCCTTGTCCGCGCGGCGATAGCGCGCGTCGCGAAAACCGGTGCGCAGCGGCGTCCACCAGCGCAGGAACCACGCGTTCTCCGCGCGGCGTTTCACCATATCCCGCGAGAACATCCGGTAGAGCAGCAGTACGGTCAGCGCCGTCGAAAGCAGCCGCAGCACCATGTACACCGCACGCAAGCGCACGAAGCCGGCAACGAAGGTCAGTACAACCTCCGCGACAAGGGTCGCCCAGCCGAGCTGGTCGATGCCGTATCGACCGTACATGAAACGCGCGACCGTGTTGCGAAACCGATTGAAAAAGCTCTCCATATCCCTTCACTCCTTTTGAGAATTATACACGCTTCTCCCCGCCGCGTAAAGCGATGGCGTGAAAATTAACAGTTTCGCCATAATTGATCTGGTAAAATCAATTTAACTCAATCTTTTTTTGGCAACCCCCTTGTCAGAGCGAAAAGATTCGGGTATACTAAGGAAAAAACAGGAGGCGAAACGCCATGAATTATGATCTGATTGTCCTCGGCAGCGGTCCGGCGGGGCTTGCTGCGGCGGTAGCGGCGCGGGGACGCGGCAAAACCGCGCTGGTCATCGGCAACCGCTGGCAGGATTCTCCGCTGGCAAAAGCGGAAAAAATTGACAACTATCTCGGCCTTCCCGGCCGCACCGGCTATGAGCTGCTGGAGGAATTCCAAAAGCACGCCGAGGGCGCGGGCGTGGAGTTCGTGACCGGTCGCGCGATCTCGCTGATGGCGTGGAACGGCTTCACTGTCACCGTCGGTTCCGACATGTATCAGGGGCGCGCGCTCATCATGTCCCCAGGCGTGGTGCGGCAGACGAAATTTGCCGGCGAGCAGGAGTTTTTGGGGCGCGGCGTGAGCTATTGCGCCACCTGCGACGGTATGCTCTACCGCGGCAAGGACGTGGTGGTGGCGGGGCGCACGGCGGACGCGCCGGAGGAAGCAAAGTACCTCAAGAGCATCGGCTGCAACGTGACCTACACCGCGCCGAAGAAGCCCGCGGAGCTTGCGGACGATATCCCGTTCATCCCCGCGGGCAAGCTGGAGATTCACGGTGAGCAGATGGTCACCGGCGTGACGCTGGACGGTGCCGACGTACCCTGCGCGGGTGTGTTCGTGCTGCGCGCGTCCGTCGCGCCGACGGACCTTCTCCCGACGCTGGAGCTGGACGGCGGGTATATCAAGGTCGACCGCGCCATGCGCACCAGCGTCGAGGGCGTATTCGCCTGCGGCGACTGCACCGGCGCGCCGCTGCAGGTTGCCAAGGCGGTAGGCGAAGGACACATCGCGGGGCTGTCCGCGTGTGAATATCTGGACAAGCAGGACAAATAAACTATTCAAAATACAACAAAAAGGAGACACAATTATGGCATTGGTACACTTTTCTGAGGAAGGCTTTGACAAGGCGCTGGCGCAGAGCGGACTGCTGGTGGTGGATTTCTGGGCGGAATGGTGCGGTCCCTGCAAGATGCTCGGTCCCGTGATCGAGCAGCTCGCGGCGGACTATGACGGCAAGGCGGTCGTGGGCAAGGTCAACGTGGACGACGAACCTGATCTTGCGCAGCGCTTCGGCATCATGTCCATTCCCACGGTGATGTTCTTCAAGGACGGCAAGGAGATCGACAAGAAGATCGGCGTCATGCCCCCGCAGGAGTTCGTTAAGGTCATTGAGGCAAACCTGTAAGAGAGCCGCAAAACAGCGCCCGCAGCTGCGGGCGCTGTTTTGCGCCAACGACTGTGCCGTATATTGAGTTGACATTCTTTTAAAAAAATGTTAACATTTCAGTACTTCACAACGAAAGGACGCAAATACGCATGAAACATCGCATCTTTTCCCTGATTCTCGCACTTTCCCTGTCCCTTTCTCTCCTCTGCGTCAACGCCTTTGCGGAGCTGCCCAAGGGCTATTGGCCGCTTCTCAGCGCCTACAATACGGCGATCGAGAGCGGCAACGAAGCGGACGTCATGGCAAAAGGCGACGCCTACCTCGCTTTCCTCGCCAAGTTCGAGCGTAACGAGGATATCGCCCACAATTTCTACAACGTCTATCTCTGGCGCCTTGAGCATGAGGTCTACGAGAAGAATAACGACTGGGACGGCGCCATCAAGAACACCAAGGCGCTCCTTGAGGTCAGCCAGTATCTTCAGAGCCTGGGTATTGACCGCGCGGATATGATTACCCGCTGCCAGACCCATCTGGCAGCGCTGGAGCCGTTCTACGGCATCTATGCCGCGTCCTACACCCAAAGCAACACCTACGGTTCCAAGATTGCCGCGCCCTCCGGCACGTTCTACGGCACGCCGATCGACGGCAGCTACAGCAACGGAAGCATCGTCTCCGTATATGTGGAGCTGGAGAGCCAGAGCGCTGACGCCTTTGACTATCTGATCGCCCCCAAGGCGGACGGCAAGCGCGTCATCCTCATCAACCTCAACTTCAAGGGTGAGGGCGCCACCGCCCGCGCCATCCCCTCCGGCGCCTACGACGCCAGCCTTCAAAAGACCTTCAACTACCTCGCGAAGCTCAAGAGTCCCGTCCTCGTCCGCATCGGCGCGGAGTTCAACGTCTGGACGAGCACCGTGACGCCTGCGGACTTCATCGCCGCGTACAACCACGTCGCCTCCCTGGCGCGTTCCCTCGCGCCCAATGCAGAGCTGGTCTGGTCGCCCAACTATTCCTCCAGCTGGGGCGTGAACCTCGCGGACTTCTACCCGAACAACGCGCTGGTGGACTGGATCGGCATGTCCCTGTACTACAACTACACCAATCCGGGCGGTGACAGCATCATGTGGCAGGAGTTCACCCACTCCGGTCGCTTTGCCGATCCGATCAACAGTGCCGCCGAGGTCGTCGCGGTCGCCCGTGCCAAGGGCAAGCCCGTCGTCGCCACTGAAAGCGGCGTCCATCGCGCCTACGGCGAGTCTTTTGCTTCCGTGAAGGCAGCCAAGGAATTCTCCACCGTGACCATGGCGTACCCCGAAGTCAAGGCGCTCGTCTACTTCGACAAGAGCTTTAACGGCAACGATTACACCCTGACCGGCGCCGTCAAGACGGCTGTCGGCGAGGCAATCCACGCGAACCCCACCCTGATCGCTTCGGGCGAGAAGTCCGCCGCGACCTACATCCCCATCCAGAAGCTGAACGAAGCCATGACCGGCACGCTCGTGCTCGGCGCCACCGGCCGCACCTATCACAGCAGCGATATGTCCGCCACCTGGGTGCTGGACGGCAAGACCACTGCCACTACCGGTTCTCCCAACCAGCTCCGGGTCGACCTCAACACCCTTGGCGAAGGCAATCACAAGCTGGAGGTCACCCTCAGCGACAACGCGGGCTATACCGTTCCCGCCAAGGTCTACACGCTCAGCTATATCGGCGGCAATGTGAAGATCACCGAAGGCTACACGGCCGCGCCCGCGCCGGCGGCAAACGTCGCCTATGCCAGCACGCAAAGCGTCTCGCTGGACAATAAGCCCATCACGCTGACCGCTTACGCGCTCAAGGACGCCGCCGGCAACCAGACCAACTACGTCCGCCTGCGCGACATCGCGCAACTGCTCAACGGCACATCGGCGCAGTTTAACGTGATGTGGAGCCCGGAGAGCGGTATCGGTATCGCCAGCAGGAGCGCCTATGCCAACCCGAACGGCACCGAAGGCAAGCTCCCGTTCAGCGGGAACCAGACCTACCAGAAGTTCACCGGCGCCACGCTGGTGGACGGTCAGGCAAGCGGTCTGGACGCGTTCACCATTACCTACGACGGCAGCGGCCACACCTTCTACCAGCTCCGCCACCTCGGCAAGGCGCTGGGCTTCAACGTTGGCTGGAGCGCGGAGCGCGGCATGTTCATCGAGACGAACATGCCCTATACCGACGCCAACTGAACCGGTCTCCCGAAAAATCGCGCCGTGCTTGCACGGCGCGATTTTTGTGGTATAATATCTGTTGTTATTTTCACCAAAGGAAGTGTTGTTATGGAAAAAAAGCAATTCAAGGCGGAGTCCAAGCGTCTGCTGGATCTGATGATCAACTCCATCTATACGCACAAGGAAATCTTCCTGCGCGAGATCATCTCCAACGCCAGCGACGCCATTGACAAGCTCTGCTATCTCTCCCTCACCGACGACAAGGTGGGCAAGAACCGCGGCGATTTCTTCATTGAGATCAGCGTGGACAAGGACAAGCGCACCATCACCGTGTCCGACAACGGCATCGGCATGGACATGGACGAGCTGGAAAACAATCTCGGCGTCATCGCTGCTTCCGGCTCCTACCAGTTTCGCAAGGATCACGGCGAGAGTGAGGACGTGGACATCATCGGCCAGTTCGGCGTGGGCTTCTACTCCGCGTTCATGATCGCCGATGAGATCACCGTCGTCACGAAGAAATACGGCTCCGAGCAGGCATACCGGTGGCAGTCCTCCGGCGCGGACGGCTACACCGTCACCGAATGCGAGAAAGCAGACGTCGGCACCGATATCATCATGCACGTCAAGGAGGACACGGAGGACGAGAAGTACAGCGAGTACATGGACAACTACAAGCTGTATTCCCTCATCAAGAAGTACTCCGATTACGTCCGTTACCCCATCCGCATGCTCACGCCCGTGCAGAAGGAAAAAGAGGGCAGCGACCCCGAAAAGCCAGAGTATGAAATGGTCGACGAGCTGACCACCATCAACTCCATGGTACCGCTTTGGCAGCGCAAGCGCAGCGAGGTCACGGACGACGAGTACGCCAAGTTCTATCAGGAGCTGGCGCATGACTTCGAGAAGCCCCAGCGCGTCATCACCGTGTCCGTGGAGGGCAGTGTGACCTACCGCGCGCTGATGTTCATTCCCTCCGGCAAGCCGCTGAACTTCAACACGGAAGCCTTTGAAAAGGGCTTGCAGCTCTACAGCGCGGGCGTGATGATCATGGACAAGTGCGACGCGCTGCTGCCGGATTACCTGCGCTTTGTGCGCGGCGTGGTGGATTCTCCCGACCTGTCGCTGAACATCTCCCGCGAGCTGTTGCAGCACGACCGTCAGCTCAGGGTCATCGCGAAAAACCTGGAAAAGAAGATTCTCGCCGACCTGGAAAAGTTCATGAAGGACGACCGCGAGGGCTACGAAAAGTTCTACCGCAACTACGGTCGTGCGCTGTGCTACGGCGTCGCGGGCGAAGGCGGAGAGACGCGCAAGGACGAGCTGAAGGACCTGCTGATGTTCTATTCCTCCACGGAGAAGAAGCTCACAAGCCTGCGCGAGTACGCCGACCGCATGCCGGAGAGCCAGAAGTGCATCTACTACGCCGCGGGCGAGAGCGTTGCGCTCATCGACGCCCTGCCGCAGACAGAACTTTTGAAGGACAAGAACTACGAGGTCCTCTACCTCACCGGTGAGGCGGACGAGTTTGTGCTCCAGGGACTGCAAAACTACGCGGACAAACCCTTCCGCTCCATCGTCGACGGCGATTTGGAGCTGGGCGGCGAGGAGAGCGTGAGCGTCGATGAAAAAACCGAACTGATGCAGTTTGTCAAGGAGACGCTGGGCGACAGAGTCAAGGAGGTGAAGGCTTCCCACCGGCTCAAGACCCATCCCGCCTGCATGTCCGCGGGGCAGGGCTTCAGCTTCGAAATGGAGAAGTATTTCAAGAACTTCGACATGCCGGAGCCGGTCAAGGCGGACCGCATCCTCGAACTCAATACCGCGCACCCCTCGGTGCTGGCGATGGAGGAGGCGCTTAAAACCGACCGTCCCAGGGCGGAGCTGTATGCGAAAATTCTCTACAATCAGGCGCTGCTGATTGCGGGTCTCCCACTGGATGACCCCGGCGCGTACACCGATATGATTGCGGAACTAATGAAGTAATCGCATGAAAAAAGAAGGCGCAAGCCTTCTTTTTTCTTATCCCTTCACCGTCTTGGCAAAGCCCTCCGCGAACAGCCGCGCCGCTACCAACGCCTCCTCCAGCGAGTTCCCCGCCGTGCCCACCTCGATGAGCAGAGAGCCGGTAGTCACCTGCTGGTTGTAACGGGAGTTGCGCACAATGATGGGGCGCATCAGCGTGGGATAGTCGGTCAGCAGCGTCTCCTGCACCGCGCAGGCGAGGCGCAGATTATCGCGCCAGTTGTCGTGGCTCAGTCCGCCGCCGTTGGAGCCAATGACAAACTCCAGCTGCGCGGCGTTCGGCTCCTCGGCGCACAGCAGCTTGTACTGATTCCCCTGCGCGTCCGCCACCGCGTCTCGATGCACGTCGAAGATGTAGACAATGGACGGGTGCTCCGCGCGATAGCGCTCCACCGTCTCCAGCGAGCGGTTGTACGCGCCGGAATAGCTTGGGTAGTCGTGGAGCGTCCGGTCATGCAGGACGCCGATACCCGCGTCCTCCAGCACGCGCGCGATCTCGTCGCCGACGCGCACCACGTTCTTGGTCTCATCCAGCGTGCGGTGGTCGTCGGACGCTTCGTACTCCTCCCCCACCGGCATCGTGTACGCCTCGCAGCCGTGGGTGTGGACGATCAGCACCTGCGGCGCGTCCTCCGTCAGCACGGCGGAGAATCCGCCCTCCAGATCGCTCTGCGCCAGCGGCGCGGCAGAGGTGTTGTGGACGTAGACCCGTCCCGTCGTCAGAAAGCCGGACGGGTCAGAGGGGCGCAGCGTGGTAGCCGGTACCCCGTTATCCCGCACACTGATTTCCGGCATCGGCGCGTCCGGTTCGCTCTGCGCGGACGGGCGTGACTGGTCTTCGGTTTCCGGCGCTTGCTCTTCTCGCGCCTGCTCGCCGTCTGGCTGTTCTGCCCCGCCGTCTGCGGCGAGCAGGAGCGGCATGCTTCGCAGCGCGATCTCCGCCCCCGGCGACAGCTTCGGCTCCGTACCGCTGACCCCTCGCTCAAATCGCACGATCGCCAGCGGGATCGCGCCGCCGCCAAAGGATCGCGCCGCTTCATCCAGACTGTTCGCCGACGCGGCGACCGCCACAGCCCACAGCGTCGTGATCGCAAGCCCCAGCGCCGCGCCGCCGCGCAGCGCACGGCAAAAAAAACGTGTTTTCATAGGTACCTCCGCTGTTCCGTTTCTCGGACAAACCTATGCGCGGATACGGCGAAATATGCGCACTTGCAATGCCGTGCGATTTGTGCTAATATGACGACGACCTTTATTGAAGAGAGTTGATTTTTGTGAAAATTTTACAAGGAAATATTGTCTATTCTCCCAAGCTGGGCGAGTTGGTCACGATGGAGCACGGCGCACTGGTGCTGGACGACGCGGGACAGGTGGCGGACGTGCTGCCCATCGCGCCGAATCATGCGGATGCTGCATATATTGACTATGGCGACAAGCTCCTGATGCCCTCCTTCGTGGACATGCATCTCCACGCGCCGCAATACCCCATGCTGGGCATGGGCATGGATTTGCCGCTGATGGAGTGGCTCAACACCTACACGTTCAAAACCGAAGCCCGCTTCGCGGACACGGACTACGCCCGCCGCACCTACCGGCGTCTGGCAAACGACCTCATCACCGGCGGGACGACGCGGGTCTGCATGTTCTCATCTCTGCACACAGACGCGACGCTGATCCTCATGGAGGAGTTAGAACGCGCGGGGGTGACAGGCTGCGTCGGCAAGGTGAACATGGATCGCAACAGCGGCGACGTGCTGAGGGAATCCACCGAGGAAAGCAAGCGGGAAACCCTGCGCTGGCTGGATGCCTGCAAGCGCTTTGAACACATCAAGCCCATTCTCACGCCGCGCTTCACGCCTTCCTGCACCAATGAACTGATGGCATGGCTGGGGGCGCTGAGCGAGGAACGGGACCTGCGCGTCCAGTCCCACCTCTCTGAGAACGGCGGCGAGATTGCCTTCGTCAAGGAGCTGCACCCGGACTGCGACCAATACTGGGAGACCTACGCGAAGTACGGGCTTTGGAAGGATCACACGGTCATGGCGCACTGCGTCCACTCCGACGCGCGGGAGCGGGAAGCGCTGCTCAAGCACAACGTGGTGGTGGCGCACTGCGCGGGCAGCAACATCAACATCTGCTCCGGCGTCGCCCCCATTCGCACCATGCTCCGCGAGGGCGTGTGGGTGACGCTGGGCAGCGACATCGCCGGCGGCGCGATTCTTGCCATGAACCGCGTCATCACCATGAGCATTCGCGCGTCGAAGATTCTGCACATGCAGACCGACGGCGAGGCGGAATTTCTCACCGTGGACGAAGCCTATTACCTCGGCTCCACCGCGGGTCACCGCTACTTCGGCGCCGACGGCGGCTTTTCCAGGGGCAAGCCGCTTCACGCCATTGTTGTGGACGACGCGGTGCTTGCCGAGCCGGTGCGGAAACTGTCGCTGCGCGAGCGCTTCGAGCGCAGCATCTATCTCATGGACAAGAGCGCGATCCGCGCGGTCTGGTCTGATGGCAGACAGGTCGTCTGATCTTCGCGCGGATTCACCCGCAGCGGGCAGCCGTTTGGCTGCCCGCTGTTTTTGCTTTTTTGGGCAGTCTCAGCTCTAAGGTTTTCGCGTTTTGGGTCGATAAAAATATAAATAATGTGTTATTAACGCTGACGCGTTTTTCCGGGAGGATAGGTCCGATGCTGAAAAAAAGGATTTTATCGCTGATTTTAGCGCTTGTCATGATGCTTTCTCTGCTGCCCACGCCTGCGCGGGCGGCAGAGCCGACCTACGCGTTCGACCCATCGACCGGCGTGTTGTCCATCCTTTCCGTTGTGGATGACGAGCTGTTTGCCGACGAAGCGATCCTGCGTGACGCCGCCCAGGTCAGAAGCATCTTGATCGGCGCAAACGTCAACGCTATCGTCACCGACGCGGACAATCCGTTTTCCGTCTTTTCCCAGCTGGAGTCCTTTGCGGTAGAGGCGGGCAACACCAGGTTTGTCGTGGTCGACGGGGTGCTGTTCGCGAAGGATGGCAACGGAGATTTGATTCTGCGATCGTTCCCCTGCGCAAAGACGACCGCCCTGACGCTCCCGGACTCGGTCATCTGGGTCGACGCCGAAGCCTTTGACAACGTCACCGCCGCGACCGTCTATATCCCCGAATCCGCGAGGGATCACATTATCCCCGCCTCCCTCGAAGCACTAGAAGCCCTCAACGACAAGCCCGGCTTCGCCGTCGAAGAACTCAGCACGGTCGAACTCTCCTCCGTCTCGCTGTACAGCGCCGGCGAAGCGATCAGCGGCTCCACCCAAATCCTCGACGCCGGCGATACGCTTGCCCTGACCGCCGCCGTCTCCCCGGAGGGCGCGCCGGACGGCGTGACGTGGTCCAGCAGTGACGAAACCGTCGCCACGGTATCGTCCGCCGGCGTTGTGACCGCCCTCGGCGCCGGCGGCGCCCAGATCACCGTCACAACGGTAGCGCTCAAGGAACTCACTCACCTCACTGATTCCTGCGCTGTGCAGGTGCGTCCCCGCGCGGAGCAGATCCTCCTGTCTCCTGAGGATGACACGGCGTCGTTGATTCCCGGCGGCACGCTGTCTCTTTCCGCGTCCGTGCTGCCGGAGGACGCCAACCAGTCTCTTGTCTGGAGCGTTTCAGACAGCGACGTACTCTCACTGAGCGCCTCCGCGGGCGGCGAGGTAACCGTCACCGCGCTCGCTGCGGGCAGCGCCACAGTTACTGCCGCATCCGCGCGGTACGGGGATGTCTCGGTGAGCTGCGCGGTTACCGTCTCCGTTCCCGTCACCGGCGTCACGCTCGGCGGGGAGGATTTCTCGCTCAACCTCTCCGGCGCCGTCGGCGAGACGAAACAGCTGACTGCCTCGGTGCAGCCCGCGGACGCAACCAATTCTCGCGTTTTCTGGTCCAGCAGCGATGAAACCGTCGCCACCGTCAGCTCTGCCGGACTGGTCACCGCCGTCGGCAAGGGTACCGCAGTCATCACCGTTACCACGGCGGACGGCGGCTTCACCGCTGCGCGCACCGTCACGGTCGTCGCGCTTGTGACAGATGTCTCGGTCACGCCGCCCGCGCTGACCGTTGAAAAAGATCGCAGCGCATCGCTTACGGCGGCGGTCCTGCCCGAATACGCCAACGACCACAGCGTCACATGGACCAGCTCAAACGAGTCGGTTGCCGTCGTTGATCAGAACGGCAGCGTCACCGGTGTTTCTCCCGGCACGGTGATCATTACCGCCACCGCCAATGACGCGAGCGGCGAGCGCGCCGAATGCGCTGTTGAGGTAATTCCCGTGCAAGTCCGCTCCCTGACACTCAGCGCGGAGACGCTGACTGTTTCGGCGCACAAGTCCGAGCAGCTGCAAATCGTCGACGTGTCGCCCAGCGACGCCGCTGACCGATCGGTCACATGGTCCAGCAGCAATGACACTGTTGCCACCGTCGATTCAACCGGCAAGGTCACGGGCGTCGCGATGGGCACCGCCATCATCACTGCCACCGCGAACGGTGGCAGCGGCGTTGCAGCGGTCTGTGAGGTTACGGTGCCGGAAATTAAAGTGAGAAGCCTTACCGTCTCTCCCGCCTCACTCGCGCTTCGCGTCGACCCCGCGCTTCCCACCGCAAAGTATGGTCAGCTTGCTGTCTCCTTTGCGCCGGACGACGCAACCTATCAGGACGTGACGTGGACCAGCCTGAATCCCACGGTTGCCACCGTCGATCAAACCGGCAAGGTCACCGCGATCAGAGGCGGCGCGGCGACGATTCTCGCCACTAGTGCGCACGGCGCGGATACCGTATCCGTCACGGCAAAGTGTGAGGTCACTGTAGCGCTCGGCGCGACCGATATTTCCATTCCCGCGTCTCTCGCGCTGGCGCTGCACAGCGACAGCGTACCCGCCACCGACACGCTCACCGCGACGGTGAATCCCGCAGATTCCACGGACGCGCTGGTGTGGTCGAGCAGCAACGAGAGCGTCGCCACAGTCGACGCAAACGGCGTGGTTGCCGCCATCAGCGAAGGCTCCGCCACCATCACCGTTACCTGCGGCAGCATCAAAGCAACCTGCGCGGTCACGGTCACGGACTACGAAGTCAAGCGATTTGACGTGTTGCCGCAGAACGTAGAAGTGAAGGTCGGCAAGACCGGCGCGATCTCCGCGAAGCTGGGACCGAGCCACGCGACAGACAAGGAAATTGTCTGGACGATCGATGACACATCCGTCGCGACGCTGAGCAGCGCCGCCTTGACGGACGGCGTCTCGTCGGTCACGGTTACCGGTCTCAAGGTCGGCTCCGCCACGGTTACGGCGAAGTCCGTCGACAACAACGCTGT
>JAFXPO010000014.1 GCA_017527825.1 Oscillospiraceae bacterium | reverse complement strand
GGTCCCACCGGCGTCGGCAAGACCGAGCTGGTCAAGCAGCTGGCACAGGATCTGTTCAACAGCCCCGATTCGCTGATCCGGCTCGATATGTCCGAGTTCATGGAGAAGCACTCGGTCTCCCGCATCGTCGGCTCGCCTCCGGGCTACGTCGGCTATGACGAGGCGGGACAGCTCACGGAGAAGATCCGCCGGAAGCCCTACGCCGTAATCCTCTTTGATGAGATCGAAAAGGCGCACCCGGACGTGCTGAACATCCTGCTGCAAATTCTGGACGACGGTGAGATCACCGACGCGCACGGTCGCAAGGTCAACTTTGAGAACACAGTCATCGTCATGACCTCCAATGCCGGCTCCGACCGAAAGGGCGGCTCGCTTGGCTTCGGCATGACTATGAATGAGCAGAACAAGGAACGCGCCATGAAGGCGCTCAATGAATTTCTGCGCCCCGAATTCATCAACCGCATTGACGAGATCATCTGCTTCAACCGCCTCGACGAGGCGAACTTCACCGACATCGCCCGCATCATGCTTGAGGAGCTGCGCACCAGCCTGGAGGAGAAGAGCCTGCACTTCAGCTACGACGACGCGGTGGTGGAGTATCTGGTCAAGAAGTCCTTCTCCCAGACCTATGGCGCGCGCAACCTGCGCCGCACCATCCAAAAGGAGCTGGAGGATGTGATGGCGGCAAAGATCATCGATTCCTACGAGAACCCCGTCACGCAGCTCAAGGCAGTGATGGAGGACGGCAAGCTCACGCTGCTGGCGATGTGAGGAGGCGGACGCAATGGAGTTGTTCCGCAAGAATATGGAAAAGCGCTGCGCCTATTGCGCCCACGGCGCGTCGATCAGCGACACGGAGGTCGCATGCGAGCGTAAGGGCATTGTGAACGCGGCAGGACACTGTTTCCGTTTTGCCTACGATCCCCTGCGCCGCGTCCCGCCGCGTCCGGCGGCTCTTAAAAACGACAAGTACAGCGCGGAGGATTTCCGGCTATGAACATCAATAAGGTCTACGCGCTGTATTTCAGCCCCGCGGGCAGTACGCGCAAGCTGGTGACCACACTGGCGGACGCCCTCGCCCAGAGCTTTGAAGTGCCGCTGGAAATCGTCGATATCACGCTTCCCGCAGCGCGGGAGGAGTCCTGCATCTTCCGGGAGGGCGATTTGGTGATTTGCGGCAGCCCCACCTATGCGGGCAAGCTGCCCAACAAGCTGTTGCCCTATTGGAAGGAAGGCGTTCGCGGGGGCGGCGCGCTGGCGGTGGCGCTGGTGACCTTCGGCAACCGCGCGTTTGACCATTCCCTTGCCGAGCTGTGCGCCTGCCTTGCCGCCGATGGGTTCCATACCGTCGGCGCGGGCGCGTTTGCCTGTCGCCATGTGTTCTCCGATACGCTGGCGGCGGGTCGCCCGGATAAGGATGATTTCGCAGAGCTTGCCAAGCTGGGCGCGGCGGTGGCGGCGCGTATCGCCAAGGCGAACGAGATTCCCGCACCGCCGGAGGTGCCGGGGGACGCGGACGCGCCCTACTACACGCCGAAGGGCGTGGACGGTGAGCCGAAGAATTTTCTCAAGGCGAAGCCGAAGACTGCGGAGGACTGCATCCACTGCGGCGTCTGCGCCGCAGTGTGTCCCGTCGGCTCCATCGATCCGCAGGACGTGAGCAGCGTGCCGGGGCTGTGCATCAAGTGTCACGCCTGCGTGCGCGAGTGTCCGATGGGTGCGAAGTATTTCGACGATGAGGCGTTCCTCTCCCATAAGGCGATGCTGGAGCAAAGCTTCCAGCGCCGGGCGGAGAGCAAATGGTTTGCTTGATGCGTTGCAGGCGCTGTCTTGCATGGACGGCGCCTGTTTTGCGCGCGATAAGCATATGGAAAAGATAGGTTTTTGGAGAGTACCATGGAACAATACAATGTAACGGGCATGAGCTGCGCCGCCTGTCAGGCGCGGGTGGAGAAGGCGGTTTCCGCGGTGCCGGGAGTGACGAGTTGCGCCGTGAGTCTGCTCACCAACTCCATGGGGGTCGAGGGCAGCGCCTCTGCGGCGGAAATCGTCAAAGCGGTGGAAAACGCGGGCTACGGCGCCTCGCCCAAGGGTGCGGCGAAGAACACCGCGTCCGCCGATGAGGACGCGCTGGCTGACCGCGAGACGCCGGTGCTGAAGCGCCGCCTGATCGCTTCGCTGTGTCTGCTGCTGCCGCTGATGTACGTCTCCATGGGGCATCACATGTGGGGCTGGCCGCTACCGGCGTTCTTTCTGGGCAATCATGTGGCGCAGGGATTGGCGCAGATGATCCTTGCCGCGATTGTCATGCTCATCAATAAGAAGTTCTTTGTCAGTGGCTTCCAGAGCGTGCTCCACGGTGCGCCGAATATGGATACCCTTGTCGCCATGGGCAGCGGCGTGTCCTTTGCGTGGAGCGTGTGGGAGCTGTTCGCCATGACCCGCGCTGTGGCGGATGGCGACATTGCGTCGGTGATGCGCTGTCACGCGAGCTTTTACTTTGAGTCCGCCGCCATGATTGTGACCCTCATCACCGTGGGTAAGATGCTGGAGGCGCGGTCGAAGGGCAAGACCACCGACGCGCTCAAGAGCCTCATGAAGCTTTCGCCCAAAACCGCCGTGCTGCTGCGCGACGGCATGGAGACCGAGGTGCCCATCGAGCAGGTGCGGGCCGGCGACCTGTTCGCCGTCAAACCCGGCGAGAGCATCCCCGTGGACGGCGTGGTGGTCGAGGGTGAGAGCGCGGTCAATGAGGCGGCGCTCACCGGTGAGAGCATCCCGGTGGATAAGGTGCCGGGCGACGCTGTGTCCGCCGCGACCATCAACCAGTCCGGTTATCTCAAGTGCAGAGCGTCCCGCGTGGGCGAAGATACGACCCTTTCGCAGATCATCAAGATGGTCAGCGACGCGGCGGCGACCAAGGCGCCCATCGCGAAGATCGCCGATCGGGTGTCCGGCGTGTTTGTTCCCGTGGTCATCGGCATTGCCGCGGCTGTGTTTGTGATCTGGCTCCTCGCGGGTCAGACCGTGGGCTATGCGCTGGCGCGGGCGATTTCGGTGCTGGTGATCTCCTGCCCCTGCGCATTGGGGCTTGCCACACCGGTGGCGATCATGGTAGGAAACGGGATGGGAGCGAAAAACGGCATCCTGTTCAAAACCTCCGCGTCACTGGAGGAGACTGGCCGCGTGGATATCGTGGCGCTGGACAAAACTGGAACCATCACTCGCGGCGAGCCGACGGTGACGGGCATCGTCCCTACGGACGGTGTCAGCGAAGCGGAACTGTTGTCGCTTGCCGCGTCGCTGGAAGCGAAAAGTGAGCATCCGCTGGCAAAGGCGGTGCTGCGGGAGGCGGATGCGCGGGGCATAGCGCCCGCAGAGGTCAAAGACTTCTCGGCGCTGCCCGGCAACGGTTTGACCGCATCGCTGGACGGGCGGCGGCTGCTCGGCGGCAGCATGAGCTATATCTCGGCGCATACCGAGCTGCCGGACGCCGTGCGGATGCAGGCGCAGTCGCTGGCGCAAGCCGGCAACACGCCGCTGCTGTTTACCCGCGACGGGGCGCTGCTGGGCGTGATCGCCGTGGCGGACGTCATCAAGGAGGATAGCCCACAGGCAATACGAGAACTACAGAATATGGGAATCCGAGTTATTATGTTGACTGGTGACAATGAGCGTACCGCGCAAGCCATCGGCGCACGTTCAGGTGTGGATGAGGTCATCTCCGGCGTGCTGCCGGACGGCAAGGAGGCGGTGATTCGCAATTTGCAGCGTCAGGGCAAGGTTGCCATGGTGGGCGACGGCATCAACGACGCGCCGGCACTCGAGCGGGCGGACATCGGTATCGCCATCGGCGCGGGCACGGACGTTGCCATTGACACGGCGGACGTGGTGCTGATGAAAAGCCGCCTGTCCGACGTATCGGCGGCGGTGCGCCTGAGCCGTGCAACGCTGCGAAACATCCACGAAAACCTGTTTTGGGCGTTTTTCTACAACGCCGTCTGCATTCCGCTGGCGGCTGGCGCGTTCGTGCGTCTCGGACTGACGCTCAATCCCATGGTCGGTGCGGCGGCGATGAGCCTTTCGAGCTTCTGCGTGGTGACCAACGCGCTGCGGCTCAATTTCTTTGACATGCACGACGCGAGGCATGATAAGCCTCGCGGGACACATACACTACAGGCAGAGCCTGCAAACAATAAGGAGGAACAACCCATGGAAAACAAGATCACCCTGGATGTGGAGGGTATGATGTGCCAGCACTGCGAGGCGCGCGTCAAAAAAGCGCTGGAGGCGGTGGAGGGCGTGGTATCCGCCACGGCGAGCCACGAGAGCAACACCGCCGTTGTGGAGACCAACGGCAACGTCGACGCCGCGGCGCTGAAGGCGGCAGTGGAAGCGCAGGATTACAAGGTTACGGCGGTGCATTGAGATGAAGGTTTTGATGATCAATGGCAGTCCGCACCCCAACGGCAATACCGCCGTTGCGCTGCGCGAGATGGAGAAGGTGTTTGTCGAGGAGGGCGTCGAGGTCGAGACCATGCGTATCGGCAGTGAGGCGATCCGCGGCTGCATTGCCTGTAATTCCTGCTATGAACGCGGCAAATGTGTCTTTGACGACGCGGTAAACGTGGCGGCGCCGAAGTTTGAGGCGGCGGACGGTCTTGTGGTGGCGTCGCCGGTGTACTTTGCCTCGCCCAGCGGCACGCTGGAGACCTTCCTCGACCGGCTCTTCTATTCGACGCATTTTGACAAGACCATGAAGGTCGGCGCGTCGGTAGCCGTTGCCCGCCGCGGCGGATGCAGCGCCACCTTTGACGCACTGAACAAGTACTTCACCATCAGCAACATGCCCATCGCCTCCAGCCAGTATTGGAACAGCGTCCACGGACGCGCCCCCGGCGAGGCGGAGCAGGACGCCGAGGGCTTGCAGACCATGCGCGTGCTGGCACGCAACATGGCGTTTCTGATGAAGTCGATCGCGCTGGGCAAGGAAAAATACGGCATGCCCAGGAAAGAAGAGCATATCTATACGCATTTTGTGCGGTAATTGACCCGTTGACATGAAAAACAGCCTGCATTTGCAGGCTGTTTTTCATGTCAGTTGATATTCGATCTCATCCAGCTGTCCAAAGCTGTGCCGCTGCCCCGTGGGAACGAATCCCATGCGCTCGTAGAGCCGCGCCGCGCCGGTGTTGTTTTCCAGAATCCAGAGCGTTGGCGTATCATCACACTGCTGGATTGCGTGGCGCAGCAGCTTCGTGCCGAAGCCTCTGTTCTGGCAGTCCGGCAGAACATAGAGGTCTTCGATCAAGCTGCCCGTCACAGAAACAAGCGCGACCGGCGAGCCGTCCAGCAGGAGAAAAATGCGGCTGCCGCGCAGGAGCTTTTCCCGCAGATAGCCGGTTTGACGTTCGGGCGTGTGCGAGGCAAGAAACTCCTGCGTACAAAACGATCGGTGCGACGCCTGCCACGCGGCGGCGTGAATCGCGCCCGCAACCGAAATGTTATCCGCGTTGACCGCGATGATTGCTTCCCGCACGACCTCGATCCGGTCGATGCCGTAATAGCGAAACGCGTTGACTGCCGCTTCGTCGATCTGCTCTCCGCAGACAACGATCGGCACGGCGGGCGGGCAACTGACGCCGGGGGAGGCGAGAACCCGTCCGATCGATTGCTCGACAGGCAGCGTTTCCGACGGCGCGAGCATCGACTCGCGGGGGGAGAGGACATGTTCGGCGTGTCCGGGCATGGGCGGCGTATCTGTAATGGGGGAACGCGGCGGAATCGAGCGCAGCGCGTTGAGCAGAACATCGTAGGTGCTCTCAGGCGTCTGAGGAGACACCATCCATACCAGATAGTCGGGATCGGCAAACTCGCAGTAAATACGCTCCCGTTCCAGCAGTGCCGCGACCTCGACGCCGGTGTAGCCGCGTGGCTTGGTGGACAGCGTGAGCTTCAGCGGCTCATCACCCGTGAGCGTCCAGCCTTCGGCGGCAAGCGCCGCGCGGAGCGAGGCTGTCCTCCTGGAAGTAGACATAATATCTTCGATGCAATAATCTGACAGCGCGGCGTTTGCCGCGTCCAGCGACTGCAAGATCAGATACGACGGGCTGGTGCTGGCAAAGAGCGCCATGGCACGGTTGGCGGCGTCGCGGAGCATGGGTGGCGCGGATTTGGCGAGGTGCAGATACGCGCCGCCGGTCAGTACGCCCAGCGTCTTGTGCGCGCTGTCACAGCACAGATCCGCGCCCAAGTCCAGCGGGTGACGAGGAGTTGACATAAAATGAAGATACGCCCCGTGGGCATTGTCCACGAGCAGCAGCGCTCCGTACTGATGGCAGACAGCGGACAGCGCCGCAATCTCCGAAATGTTGCCGAGATAGTCTGGCGAAGTTATGTAAACTGCTATGGGCTTTTCCGCCATGGCGGACAGGCGGTGGTCAAGAGATTCAGCGCGGACGACACAGGACACGACGCTCTGCTTTTCGCCCTCGGAGGAAAGCCACCCCACATCAAGGTCCAGCAGTGCCACGGCGGAAAGAAACGTCTTGTGAGCGTTTCGCCCTGCCAGGACAAAAGGCTTGCGCCCCTGCGCCTTTGCCCAGAGCTGCGCGAGGTAGAGCATCGCGCGGATGCAAAGGGAAGAGCCTTCCGTGGAGTAAACGGTTTTCGCGCTGCCAAACAGCGCGGCGGCGTTTGACTCACTCTCCGCAATGATACCATCGGGGGCGTACAGTACGTCAGCGCCGGGGATTTCGGTGATGTCCAGCGCCTCAACGCCCAGCGGACCGACGCCTTTATGCCCCGGCATGTGGAGCCGGAGTGGCTGCTTCGCCGCGTAGCCGCGCACGAAGTCGCAGATCGGTGTATTCATTATGTTAACCAATCTGCCGCGCAATCGCCATCATGATGGCGCACTCCATGCGCTTTTTGAACAGCTCACAGCCGGTCTCATACACGCCGGTGACGCTGCCGGTGGCGTGGAACGCGTTGGCGGCGCAGCCGCCGGAGCAGTAGAGCCGCGCCCAGCAGTCGCGGCACTCCGGCTTTGCGTAGACGTTGCAGGCGGCGAACTGCTCCTGCGCGGCGGCGTTGGTGACGCCGTGCCAGATATCGCCCAGCTTGAACGAGTCCTCGCCGACGAACTGGTGGCAGGGATAGAGGTCGCCCCACGGCGTCACCGCCATGTACTCCGTGCCGGAGCCGCAGCCGGAGATGCGCTTGTAGATGCACGGACCGCCCGTGAGGTCGATCATGTAGTGGTAGAACGTAAAGGGCTTTCCCTCGCGCTCGCGCGATAGCATCAGCTTGGCAAGCTCCTCGTACTGTTCCATGACCACCGGAATGTCTTCCGCGGTCAGCGCGTTGGGATCGTCCGGCGCGGCAACCACAGGCTCCATGCTCAGCTCGGTGAAGCCAAGGTCGAGCATGGTCTGAATGTCCTTCAAAAAGTCAGGATTGTTGTGGGTGAACGTGCCGCGCATGTAGTAATTCTTGCCGCCGCGCGCCGCCACCAGCTTTTGGAACTTCGGCACGATGCGCTCCCAGCTGCCGTTGCCCGCGTAGTCCACGCGCCATTTATCGTGGATATCCTTGCGCCCGTCGAGACTCAGCACCACGTTGTGCATCTCGCGGTTGCAGAAGTCGATCACATCGTCGTCGATGAGCAGACCGTTGGTGGTGAGGGTAAAGCGGAAGCGCTTGTTCACTTCCTTTTCACGTTCACGGGCGTAGCGCACCAGTTCCTTGACGACCTCCCAGTTCATCAGCGGTTCGCCGCCGAAGAAGTCGACCTCCAGATTGCGCCGCGTGCCGGAGTTCTCGATGAGGAAGTCCAGCGCCCGCTTGCCCACATCGAGGGACATGACCGCGCGTTCGCCGTGATATTTGCCCTGACTGGCGAAGCAGTAAGCGCAATTCAGGTTGCAGGTGTGCGCGACGTGCAGGCACAGTGCCTTGACCACGCCCGCGCTCTTTTCCTTGAGCTTGCCAGCCATGGGCGCAAAGGTGTCCGGCGCGAACAGCTTGCCCGCGTCACGGAGCGCGGTGAGCTGGTCATAGACCTCGCCCAGTTCCGCCTCAGACGTATCGGGATAGCGTTCGCGCATAGCGGCTAAAACCGCGGTGCGGTCACTGCCTTCGTACAGACCGATCATGTCATAGGTCAGCTTGTCCACTGCGTGTATGGAGCCGGAGCAGACGTCCAGCACGATGTAAAAGCCGTTCAATTGATAGCGATGTATCATGTTGATCTCCTTGCAACAAAAAAGCCGCCGAACGGCGGCAATTTTGCGTTGTTCTTTTAGCGATTCTCGTTCTCGCACTGCTGGTTCGCGATGCCGCAGCTGGTCTTGCAGGCGCTCTGGCAAGAGGTCTGGCACTCGCCGCAGCCGCCGTTCTTGGCGCTCGCGCACAGATCGCGGGTCTCAAGGGTCACAATGTGCTTCATTTCCATGATAGTGTCCTCCAAAACATTGTTGGATATTTTTATACCATGAAACCGGGCGTAAGTCAAGCCTTGTGACGTTTTTTTGTCATGGACGCGCCAAAACGCATACCCTGTGAATGTGATATTTTTGATTCGGAGGCGTTTTCCATGAAACAACCCGCTCACATTTTCCTCGGCGCCAACAGCGGCGAGGGCTTCTTTTCCCTGTACGAGCAACTGCTCGCCGCGCGGCTCGACGACCTGCTCATCATCAAGGGCGGTCCAGGCTGCGGCAAGTCCAGCTTCATGCGCACGGTGGCGAAGGCACTGGCAGACGTGGATGAAGAAATAATTTATGTAAACTGTTCCGGCGACCCGGATTCTCTGGACGGCGTCCTGCTCCCGGCACTGAAAACCGGATTGGTGGATGGTACCAGCCCTCATGTTCTGGAGCCGACCTATACCGTGGCAAACGAGCGTTATGTAGACTTAACACGGTTTTATGACGTGGCGGCGGCTAAGGCGCGGCGTGATGAGATCATCGCCCACTCGGACGCGTACCGCGCGGCGTACGCCGAGGCATACCACATTCTGCGGGCGGTGGACGCGGTTTCAGCGGAGCGCCGTTCGGCAGTACACGCGGCGATGGATTTCGACCGGCTCAATCGGCGCATCGACGCTCTGGTTCGTCGGGAGCTCCGGGGCAGAGGGACGCAGCGCGGACGCATCGATCGCGCGTTTCTCGGCGGCATGACACACAAGGGGGAGTTGTGCCGCTACGACACAGTGCAGGCGCTTTGCCCGAAGGTCTGCGTCCTCGCGGACAGCTTTGGCGCCGCGTCGGCGGGGTTGAGCCGCGCTGCCGCGTCCGCCGCGTCGGCGGGGTACGACGTGCTGCTGTGCCCGAATCCCGACCGACCGCGGGAGACAATGCATGTGCTGATTCCGGCGGCGGGGCTGGCACTTGTCACCGAAACGCCGCGCGTTCCCTTCGAGGGTGAGGCGTATCGGCGCATCCGCGTGGACGCCATCGCCACGGAAAAGCTGACACGGGCGGAACGGTCAAGGCTGCGCTTTGCGGGACGCATGGAGCGCTCGCTGCGCGATGAGGCAATGGAGGCGCTGCGCCGCGCCAAGGCGGAGCATGACGAGTTGGAGGCGGCATACAATCCCTGCGTGGATTTTGAAGGTGTATACGCGCTGGCGGCGGAGGAGGCGCGGCGGCTCTTGACGTACCGCAAATAATCCCGCGGAGGACTTAATCCTTTCCTGTTTTTGCCGATACTATAAATGCAATGAAGGATCGTTGCGCGGCAGAACGCGGAAAGGAAGGAGACAGCGATGGAAATGGACGTCAGCAACCTGCGGGTTGCCCAGGCAAATACCTATACAGCGGCGAACGCCGCGTCAACGAAGGAGGAGACCGCGGAGACGGCGGGTGTCGTTTCAACAGACGCGGCAACCTTTGAGGCGGACGGCGGGCACAGTTATGTCGGCGGGGTGCGCTCCGGCTACACCATTGACACGGAGACCGTGGAAAAGCTCAAAAGCGAACTGGAGGAGCGCATGGCGAACCTGGTTCAGCAGATGCTGGGCAAGCAGGTTACTCAATCGAATGTGCTGGAAGCGATCGAGAATGGGCAGTTTTCCCAGGAGGACATCGAACAGGCGAAGAAGGACACCGCGGAGGACGGCTACTGGGGGGTCGAGCAGACCAGCGACCGTCTGGTGAAGTTCGCGGTCGCGCTGATCGGCGGCGATCCCGACAAGCTGGATTCGATGATTGAAGCCTTTGAAAAGGGCTACAGCGAGGCGGAGAAGCAGTGGGGCGGAGAGCTGCCGGAGCTGACGCAGCGCACCCGCGAAGCGACGCTCAAGAAGTTCCAGGACCTCAAAGATCAGTACGCTCAGAACAGCAGCGCGAACGCGGAGGCGTCGGCGCAGAGCGTTCTGGAGAGCAAGGTTCAGGCGGCGGCGCAACAGGCATAAACAAAAAAGTAAGGGCGGGGAGCGAAAAAACTCCCCGCCCTTTTGTTCAGTTCAGAAAATCCTTCAGTTTTTTGGAGCGCGAGGGATGGCGCAGCTTGCGCAGTGCCTTCGCCTCAATCTGGCGGATGCGTTCACGGGTGACGTTGAACTCCTTGCCGACCTCCTCCAGCGTGCGGGGACGCCCGTCCTCAATGCCGAAGCGAAGCTTGAGTACCTTTTCCTCTCGCGGCGTGAGGGTGGAGAGCACGTCCACCAGCTGCTCCTGAAGGAGCGTAAAGCTGGCGGCTTCGCTGGGTTCGCTGGCACCCTCGTCGGGGATGAAGTCGCCGAGGTGGCTGTCCTCCTCCTCACCAATGGGGGTTTCAAGGGAGACCGGCTCCTGCGCGATCTTCAGGATTTCACGCACCTTCTCCACAGACATGCCCATCTCATCGCTGATCTCCTCCGGGGAGGGATCGTGTCCCAGCTCCTGCAAATGCTGGCGCGACACGCGGATGACCTTGTTGATGGTCTCCACCATGTGCACGGGAATACGGATCGTGCGCGCCTGATCGGCGATGGCGCGGGTGATTGCCTGACGGATCCACCAGGTTGCATAGGTGGAGAACTTATAGCCCTTGGTATAGTCGAACTTTTCCACCGCCTTGATGAGACCGAGGTTGCCCTCCTGAATGAGATCGAGGAACAGCATGCCGCGACCGACATAGCGCTTGGCGATGGACACGACGAGACGCAGGTTCGCCTCCGCGAGCTTTTGCTTGGACTCCTCGCCCTTGGCGGCGGCGGCTTCCAGAGCGGCGCGCTCCGCCTGCGTGAGCGGAATCTCGCCGGCGTTGGCTTGAGCGAGCTGCTGCGCCGCCTGCATACCGGCGGTCATTTCGCTGGCGAGGGAAATCTCTTCGTCGGCGGAAAGCAGGGAGACCTTGCCGATTTCCTTGAGGTACATCCGCACGGGATCGTCGATGGAGAAGCTGTCCACCAGCTCGTTGGGGTCGATGAGCTCTTCCTCCTCGACCTCGGCGAGGGCTTCCATGGGCGGCTCATCGTCGCCGTCGTCAGCGTCGGCGGCGTCGGTGCTGCCGACCTCGATGCTCAGCTGCTCCAGCGAGTCGTAGATCTGGTCGATTTGATCGGGGTTGAGGGTCATCTCGTCCAGCGTCTCCATCAGCTCCGAGGCGTCGACCTTGCCGGCGCGCTTGCCCTTGGCGAACAGATCACGCAGTTTCTCCTTCTCGTTGAGGATCGCGGCGGCGGGAAGAGACGCGATCACGGACGCCTCCAACGGCGGAGCCTTCTTTTCGGCTTCGCCGCTCTTCTTGCTCTTCGGCGGATTCTTTTCAATCATGACCGGAATTTCTTCCACCTCGCCTGCCGCTGCGAGAATGCTGTCTGCCTGCGCTTCGAGGTCCTGGGAATCGAAGTCCTTGTCCATATCAACTGCCATTACATGGTTCCTCCATCTCTATCTTCTTTATTTCGGTGTACCTTTCTCATTGCCGCCGTCAGCGGGTCTTCCGCCGCGGCGCTGCGTTTGCGGGCTTCTGTGCGTATGATGTCCAGATAGTCGCGCAGCGCCTTTTGCCGCGCCGCGTGATCGGTGGACTCCGGCTTCTGCAAAATGCCGGTCAGGTGCCCCAACTCATCGGAGCCAAACAGCCCGTCCAGCGCACTGACCCGGATGGCGCCGCTTTGCCGCTGCTGCCAGAGCGCGTCGAACAGCCGCCAGAGCAGCGGGGAGGAAAACTCCGCTTCGGTGAGCGGCGGCTCCGCGCCGAAGAGTGTGTCGTCGAGCGCCAGCAGCCGCAAAACGCCCTCCTCCGCCAGCGCCGAGCGCATATTGTCATAGCGCATGGAGCGTTCCCGTGGCTGCGCCGCCGCTGCGGGGCGCAAATCGCGCCTTTCCTGCTCGCGCCGCTCTTTGCGGGCTTTGCGGGTGGAAAAGCGCTGCACCTCCTGCCGGAACGCCTCCGCCGGAATGCCGGCGGCCTCAGCGGCGCGGACGGTGTAAACCTCCCGCTCGACAGCGTTTGGAATCCCCGCGAGAAGCTCCGCCGCGGCGGCGGCAAAATCAATGCGTCCCCGGTCAGTGGTGAGGTCGAACTGCTCCTGCAGCTGCGACATGCGGAAATCCATACCGCTTCCGCTGCCGGAGAGCAGATTTTCGAAGGCGTCCGCGCCCTGAAATTTGATGAAATCGTCCGCGTCCTGCTTGACGTACTGCCCGTCCACAAGCCGCTTGGGCAGCTCCAGCACGCGCACGTTAAAATCGGTGTCGCGCAGCAGCGTCAGCGCCTTTTGCGTCGCCGCTTTGCCCGCCTCGTCATTGTCGTAACAGAGGATGATGTCCTTGGTGTAGCGGGAGAGCAGATGAAGCTGCTCCTGTGTCAGCGCCGTACCCATGGAGGCGCAGGCATTGTCAAAACCCGCCTGATGGAGCATAACCACGTCGATGTTGCCCTCCACGAGCAGGATACCCTGACGTTTGCTCTTGCGGGCAAGATTAAGCCCGTAGAGCACGCGGCGCTTGCTGTACACCACCGTTTCCGGCGTGTTCATATACTTTGCGCCGGGGTCGTTTTTGTCAATTATGCGTCCGCCGAAGCCCAGCACGTCGCCTCGCACGTCGACGATGGGGAAAATGAGCCGATTGCGGAATTTATCGTACAATCCGCCGGTTTTTCCTTTGACGGCAAGCCCTGCCGTGATCAGCTCCGCCTGCGTGTAGCCCTTTTGCAGCATGGCGGTGATCAGCCCGTCCCACTCGCTGCTTGCCGCGCCAAGTCCGAAATTGGTGGCGTTGCGCTGCGTGATCTTGCGCGAGCGCATGTATTCCATCACCGCTTCGCCCCTGGACGAGTGCAGCTGATCGTAGTAAAAGTGCGCCGCGTCCCGGTTGAGGGCAAGCAGACGCGAACGCAGGCGGGCGGAGCCGTCGTCCCTCGTATCCTCCGGCACCTGCATCCCCGCGCGTTTGGCGAGGAAGTGGATTGCGTCGGGATAGGAGAGGTTTTCAATCTCCATGACAAAGTTGACCACGCCGCCGCCCTTCTTGCAGCCGAAGCAGTAGTACATCTGCTGGTCGGAGCGGACATGGAACGAGGGCGTTCGCTCACTGTGGAACGGGCAGCAGCCCCAGTAGTCCGAGCCGCGCTGCTGCAAGCTCACATAGCTGCCCACCACATCGACAATGTCGCTGCGCGCGGCAAGCTCGTCCAGAAATCGTTGGTCGAACGCCACGCGCCTCGCCTCCTTTCGCAGTGTCGACATAGTACATATACGCCAAAACTCTTCGATTTCCTCTTTTTTTTGAAAAAAGAACAAACCGTGCAAGCAAAATTGACAAGCGCCGCGCCGTGCGGTATAATTTTTCCGGAAAACGGTCGGAAAGGGGACTCAGCGCGTGGATATCTACCTGTTTGCCGTGAAGCTGAACCGTCCTCTGAGGGCGGCGGAGACGGAGACCATGCTCCGCGTGATGCCGCCGGAGCGGCGCGAGCGCCTCGCGCGGATGCCCCGTGACGAGCTGCGGCAGGAGCCGCTGTGCGCCTATGCGGTGCTTTACATGGCAACACGCTCCCTGTGCGGCTGGAAAAAACTCCCTGAAATGCGCTATAACCGCTACGGAAAGCCAGAGTTTGCGGATTATCCAGAACTGCAATTCAACATCAGCCACACGAGGCAGGCGGCACTGGTGGGGCTGCACGAGGAACCAATCGGTGTGGACATCGAAAAGCTCCGCCCGGTCAGCGAGCGGACGATGCAGCGTATTGCGGGTACCGCGTCGCAGCAGGAGTTCTTCGAGCGATGGGTACGTCGGGAGGCACGCGGCAAATGGACGGGCGCGGGTATCAGCTCGATCCGTGAGGAGGAAAAAGGCGCCCTGCGTGGCGAGCGCATCGTTTATCTGGACACGTTTCCGGGCTATGCGGCGTGCCTGTGTACCCACTCGGACGCGAGAATCCGCCATGTCAAGACCTTTGAGATCAATTGAAAAGTCGGAAAAGCGGAGCGCTTTTCCGACTTTTTACCTGATTAGGGTAGGATCAGCCCTGCTCCTTCAGCAGCGCCTCGCCTGCCTTGTAAATATCCCCGGCGCCGACGGTGAGGATCAGATCGCCCGGCTGCGCGACGGCGCGCAGCGTCTCCGTGACCTTCGAGAGCGTCGGGCAGTAAATCGCGCCGGGAATCTCCCGCGCAAGATCGTTGGAGGAAATGCCGAGATCGTTTTGCTCCCGCGCGGCGTAGATTTCCGCGAGGATCGTCACGTCGGGAAGCTTCAGCTCCTCCACGAACTCCCGGAACAGCGCGTGGGTGCGGGTGTAGGTGTGGGGCTGGAAGGCGCAGACAATGCGCCGGTACGGCAGCTTTTTCGCCATAGTCAGCAGCGCGTGCAGCTCACCGGGATGGTGGGCATAGTCGTCGTAAACCGTCGCGCCGCGGTACTCGCCCTTTTTCTCGAAGCGCCTGCCCGCGCCGTGGAAGCCGGCAAGCCCCTGCGCGACCGCGTCGCCGGGAAGCCCCAGCAGATATGCGCCGGACGCCGCCGCGAGGGCGTTCATGATGTTGTGCTCGCCGCCGACTTTCAGCGCGACGTGAGCGTAGACCGCGCCGCGGATGACGATATCAAACTCTGGAAGACCGTCTGTCCATACGACGTTCGCCGCGTGGCAGTCGGCGTCCTCGCCACTGAGACTGAACCAGAACACGGGACGAGCGTAGCCCGCCAGCGTCTCGCGCGCGCCGCTGTCGTCGCGGTTGGCGACGACGAATCCGCGCTCAGGCACCAGCTCCGCAAAAGCGCGGAACGAGCGCTCCACGTCCGCGAGGTCCTTGAAGAAGTCAAGGTGATCCGCCTCCACGTTGAGGATGACCGCCACCGTGGGGAAAAAGCTCAAAAATGAGTTGCAGTATTCGCAGCTCTCGGCAATGATGGTGTCGCCCTTGCCGACGCGGTAGCCGGCGTGCAGCAGCTCCAGCGTGCCGCCGATCATTACCGTCGGGTCTTTCTGCGCCGCCATGAAGATGTGCGTCGCCATGGAGGTTGTGGTGGTTTTGCCGTGGGTGCCGGAGATGCACAACGCGTTCCGGTAGCCCTTCATAATCGCGCCCCACGCCTGCGCCCGCTCAAAAACGGGGATGCCGCGGGTGATAGCGCCGGAGATTTCCGGGTTGTCGTCGTGTATGGCGGCGGTGCGGATCACCAGATCGCACTCCCCCAGATGATCCGCCGCGTGTCCGACGGCGACGGAAATGCCCAGCGAACGCAAATGCTCCACAGCGGGGCTTTCGTTTATGTCGCTGCCCTGCACGATGACGCCCATGCCGTGCAGCACCTCGGCAAGTGGACTCATCGACACGCCGCCGATGCCCGCGAGATGCGCCCGCTTGCCGGGAACCAAATAGGAAGAAATGTCCATTCTATCGTCAAGTCCTTTCGGGAATTGAAAAATCAGCCCTGATAGTATAATATATCCATTTGTAAAGTGCAATGAGCTTTTTGGGAAAGATTCGATGAAAATTCCAAGTTATGTCAACTCAATATTGGCGCGGCTTGCGGCGGCGGGGTACCGCGGCTATCCGGTTGGCGGCTGTGTGCGCGACGCACTGCTGGGCATGACGCCGGACGACTGGGACATGACCACCGACGCCCCGCCGCAGAGGGTGCTGGAGCTGTTTGGAGACGCGGCGCACCCCACGGGCTTGCGGCACGGCACCGTGACCGTGGCGGCAGATGGGCGCGGCGTGGAGATCACCACCATGCGCCGGGACGGCGCGTACCGCGACAACCGGCACCCGGAGAGCGTGTCGTTTACCGACCGCATCGAGGAAGACCTGGCGCGGCGGGATTTTACGGTCAATGCCATGGCGTTTGCCCTGGACGGGACGGTGATCGATCCCTTCGGCGGGCAGGCGGACCTGCGAAACCGCGTTCTGCGCTGCGTGGGAGACGCGCGGACGCGATTTGAGGAGGACGCGCTGCGCATCCTGCGGCTGCTGCGCTTCGCGTCAAAGCTGGGCTTCGCGGTGGAAGCGTCCACGGCAGCAGCCGCGCGGGATACGCGCGAGCTGCTGCGCACCGTCGCGGCGGAGCGGGTGTACGCGGAGCTGTGCAAGCTGCTCTGCGGCGAGTATGTGATAGAGGCGCTGATGGCGTTCCCGGACGTGCTGGGCGCCGTGCTCCCGGAAATTCTGCCCTGTGTGGGCTTCGATCAGCGCAATCCGCACCATTGCTTTGACGTCTGGGAGCACACGGCGCGGAGCGTCGGCGCGGTGCCGCCGCGGCAGGAGCTGCGTTGGACGATGCTGTTCCACGACCTCGGCAAGCCCTTATGCATGAGCGTGGACGAGACGGGCATTGGGCATTTTTACGGTCACACCGCGATCTCCGCGCAGCTTGCGGAGGGCATCATGGAGCGTCTGCGCTTTGAAAACGCGCGGAAGGCGCAGGTACGCGCCCAGCTTGCGTGCTTTGACGATATGTTTCCGCCGGAGCGCGCGGCGATGCATCGGGAGATGGCAAAGCGAGGGAGGGCAGTGACGGCGAACCTGCTGCTGACCAAGCAGGCGGACAACGCGGCGAAGGCGCCGGACGGGCTGGAACGGGCGCAGGCGCCATGGCGGGAGGCGCAGCGCGTATATGACGCGCTTATCGCCGAGGGGGCGTGCTGTGAGCTGTCCGACCTCGCGGTGAACGGCGGCGACATGGCGGCGATCGGGTTCCGCGGCAAGGCGATCGGCGCGGCGCTGCAAAAGCTGCTGGAGGAGGTTGCGGCGGAGAAGCTGCCAAACGAGAAGGCGAATATTATGCGCCGCGCGGAGCGGCTGTATCATTCGGGTTTCGGACGGTAGACAAAACCGTTTTTTTCTGATAAAATAATATGTCTGCTATGAGGGGAACCAAGGGGGGATGGTATGCGCGAGGAACAGCAAAAAAAGAATATCCGCACCGTTGGCGTGATGATGGCGCTGACGCTGCTGGGCAAGGTGCTGGGGCTGGTGCGGGACATGCTGCTGGGGCACACCTTCGCCACCGGCATGGCTGCCAACGCGTTTCTCACGGCGAGCCGCATTCCCCGGAACTTTTTCGACGCGATCTTCGCCTCGGCGATCTCGGCGAGTTTTATCCCTGTGTTTAATGAGTATCTCGAAAAACGGGGGAGGGACGAGGCGTTTCAGCTCTCCAGCGCGTTTATCACGGTGATGACGCTGCTGACCGCGACGCTCAGCGCCCTCGGCATGTTCTTTGCCGCGCCGATCACGGCGCTGCTGGCGGACGGCTTCGATCCCGCCACCGCCGCGCTGTGTACAGAGCTGCTGCGCATCCTGTTTCCGCTGATGCTGTTCACGGGGCTTGCGTTTTCGCTGGTGGGCATTTTGCAGTCGCTGGGGGAATTCAACATCCCTGCGCTGCTGTCCGCGGCGTCTAACGCGGTCATCATCATATATTATCTGCTGTTTGTGGAGCGTTTTGGCATTTACGGTCTCGCTGCGGCGTTTTTGCTGGGCTGGGCGGTGCAGGTGCTCATCCAGCTGCCCGCGCTGCGCCGGTTCGGATACCGGTATCGCTTCTCCCTGCGGCATGAAGGATTGCGGAAGATCATGCTGCTTGCCGGACCGGTGCTGGTCAGCACCTGGATTCAGCCGCTGAACCTGACCGTAGCCACGCGCTATGCCTCGCACATTACCGGAGGCGCCAGCGCGCTGGAATACGCCAACACGCTCTATACCATTGTGGCGGGGGTGTTCGTGCTGTCCATCGCCAACGTGATCTTCCCGGAGATGTCCCGCTTCGCCGCTCACGCGGACGACGCGGCGATGGGGGAGAGCATCTCCGGTACCCTCAACGCCATGCTGTTTCTGCTCACGCCCATGGCGGCGGGGCTTGCGGTGCTCTCCCGCGGTGTGGTACGGCTGCTGTACGAATGGGGCGCGTGGGACGCCGCGTCCACCGATCTGACCGCGGGAGCGCTGACGTTCCTGTCGCTGGGGATGTTGGGCTACGGTGTGCAGATCATACTGAGCCGCGCGTTCTACGCGGAGCAAAAGGGGAAGATGCCCCTTGTTGCCGGAGCGGTGTCGGTGGTCGCGAATGTGGTCCTATGCCAGTTCCTGATGCCGCCGCTGGGGCTGCGGGGGCTTGCGATCGCCTCGGCGGTGAGCCTGATGCTTCCGGCGTTGGTGCTGCTCATCGCGGCGGCGAAGCGTTACCGCGGCGTGGTGAGCGGCGCTGCGCTGCTGGACTTTGTCAAAATGCTCCTCGCCTCGGCGGCGATGGGCGCGGCGGTATGGTTCGCGCAGGAGCCGCTGGCATCGCGGCTCGGCGACGGGCTTGCCGCGCGGGTATTGGCGGTCGCCGTGCCGACGCTCGTGGGCGTCGTGGTTTATTGTATGCTGGCTGTGCTGCTGCGAATCAGCACGGTCGCACAGATCAAAGCGCTGCTGCGCAGGAGGAAAACATCTTGATCCGGGAAAGTTTGATCGTCGGAACGCTGTGGTACGTTCTGCAAAATCTGTGGGGCGCGTTGTCCCGCTCGGCGCTGGGGCGTGGCTTTGACGCGCTGTGCCGCTGGTTCGGACGGCAGTGGAACGAGAGCGGCATCATCGGCTGGTTCTGCTCGCCGCGCTATCTCAACGATACGGTAGCGCGCGAGCCGGGACGGCTGCGCGGCACCCTGTGCGCGGTCTATGAGAATCTGCGGCTGAACCGCTTGCTGGAAGGAAGCGTCTTTCTGCGCTGCTTCCTCTGGTGCGGCGCGGCGGCGGCGCTCTCTGCGGTGCTGCCCACTATGGCGGTGCTGGGGCTGGTGATGGTGGGCTACGGCTCGGTGGCGCTGTCCCTGCTCCAGGAACGCGGGCGGAAGCTTGCGCACGAGCCGCTGGCGCTGCCCGTGGCGGCGTATATGATCTGCTATCTTGCCGCGACGCTGACCTCCGTCAACGTGCGCGGGAGCCTGTACGTCGGGCTGATTTCCGTCGTGTTCATCGGCTTTGCCGTGGTGCTCAGCCGCGCGGTGGAGACGCGTTCGCAGCTGGACATGCTCACGGCGCTGCTGGTGGCGGTTGCCGCGGCGGTGGCGGGCTATGGTGTTTTGCAGTATATCTTCCGCTGGGGCTATCAGTCTGCGGCGTGGGTGGACGAGGACATGTTCTCCACCATTCAGTTCCGTGTGGGCAGCACGATGCAGAATCCGAACATGCTGGGACAGTACTTTATCCTGATGATCCCTCTGGGCGGCGCAAAGCTGCTGAGCGTCAAGGGCGTCTGGCGCAAGCTCTGGTATCTTGGCTGCTGCGGCGTGATGTGCCTGTGCATGATCCTGACGTTTTCCCGCGGCGCGTGGCTGGGTCTGCTGTTCGCGGGATTGGTGTTCTTCGTGCTGCTTCAGCCGAGGCTGCTGTTTCTCGCGCCATTCGCGCTGCTGGTCCTGTGGATGGCGCTGCCCGCCACCGTCATCGACCGCTTCACCAGCATCGGCAATCTCGCCGACCAGTCCACGTCGTACCGCGTGAGCATCTGGCTGGGCACGATCAACATGCTGCGCGACGGCTACTGGCTCACGGGCATCGGACCGGGCACGGCGGCGTTCAATGTCATCTACCCGCAGTACAGCTATGAGACCATCGTTGCGCCCCATGCGCACAATCTTTTCCTGCAAATTCTGTGTGACGGCGGCATTGTGACGCTGCTGGTGTTCCTGTGGGTGCTGCTGCGCTACTTCCGCGCGCTGGGCTTTGCGCTGCGCAGGGAGCGCTACGGCAGGTCCCGCCTGATGCAGATTGCCTGCGCGTCGGGTGTGCTGGGATTTCTGGTGCAGTCCATGACGGATTACTCCTTCTACAACTACCGCGTGATGCTGCTCTTCTGGGCATACATCGCGCTGGGCAACCTGTACGCGCGGCGCCTGCCGGAAGGAGGGAAGCTCCTGTGATTCGAGTTCTGAACGTAATCAGCGACAGCAACATCGGCGGCGCCGGACGCGTGCTGCTCAACTACTTGCAGTACGCTGACCGTGACCGCTTTGAGACCATGATTGCCGTACCGCGCGGCAGCCTCCTGTGCGAGCCGCTGCGGGAGCTGGGCGGCGTCGTGTATGAGGTGGACGGGCTTGCCGAGCGCTCGTACCACAAGGACGACGTGCGGACGCTGATGGAGCTGATCCGCGGGGTAAACCCGGACATCGTCCACACCCACGGCGCACTCTCCGGCCGCATCGCGGGGCGGCGCTGCGGCAAGGCGGTCATTTACACGCGGCACAGCGCGTTCCCCGTTCCCGCGAAGTTCAAATACCCGCCGGGACGCTGGGTCAACAAGCTGGTCAACGAGCACTATGCCGACCATATCATCGCCGTCAGTCCCGCCACGGCGCAGAATCTGACGGACGCGGGCATTTCCGAGGAAAAGATCACGGTGATGATGAACGGCGTCGCGCCGCTCACGCGGGCGTCAGACGAGGAATGCGCCGCGCTGCGCGCGGAGCTGGGACTGCCGCCGGATGTATTCACGGCGGGCATTCTGGCACGCATCGAGCCGTATAAGGGTCACCTGTATATCTTGGAGGCGGCGGAGCGGCTCAAACGCGAGGGGCGCGGCTTCCGCGTCTTGATTGCGGGCACTGGCTCGTTTGAGGACGAGGTGCGCCGTGTCATCACGGAGAAGAAGCTGGAGCAAGAGGTGCTGTTCCTCGGGTTCCGCTCGGACGTGGCAAAGCTGCTCAGCATCCTCGATGTGCAGCTTAACGCGTCCTATGGCACTGAGGCGTCCAGCATCGCGCTGTGCGAGGGGTTGAGCCTCGGCGTGCCGGCGATCGCGTCCGACTACGGTGGCAACCCGTGGCAGATCGACGACGGGGAGGACGGGCTGATCTTCCCCAGCCGGGACAGTGCCGCGCTGGCGCGGGCTTTGACCCGCCTGATGGACGAGCCGGAAACGCTGAGCCGTATGCAAAAACGCGCTGTGGAGATATTCAACGAGCGCTTCACAGGTGAGATTTTTGCCCGCAATGTGGAGCGGGTCTATCTGAAAACACTGGAGGAAACAAATCATGGAAAATAAGCTGCGGGTAAAATTCAACCTCTTTGATGTGGTCATCATCGTGCTGGTGCTGGCGGTGCTTGCCGCGGCGCTGATGCTGCGCAACCGCAGCACGGGCGCCGCCGCGCCGGGACGCGAAACGCAGCCCATGCGCTACACGGTGGAGCTTTTGGAGCGTTCAAACAACGTGGCGTCGTGCATCCATGTGGGGGACAACGCGTATCGTTCGACCGACGGTACCTATCTCGGCACCATTGTGGACGTCCGCAGTATTCCCCATGTGCGGATGATGTACTCCACCTCGGAGGGCATGTACAGAGAGTTCGACTGCGAGGAGAGCAGCGACGTCTATGTGACCGTGGAGAACAATGGTTATTGCACCGGAAAGGACATTGTGATCGGCTCTCTTCCCATCAAGGTGGGCATGGAGCTTGCCGTCAAGGGGAAAGGCTTTGCCGGACTCGGCTACGTTACGAACCTTGATCCGATGGGCGCGGCGGTGAACGAGGATACTTCGGCGCAGACGGGCGAGCTGGAAACGGAATTTATGATTCGGTTTATGGATTCCCGCGACTTTGTGGCGGAGAACATCCATGTGGGCGACCGCTTTTATGACGGCGCTCTGGGCGCGTTGATCGGCGAGGTGCAGAACGTGGAGATCGAGCCTTACGGCGAGACGCAGGCGGCGGATGGCGGCACGGTGTTTGCCCTGAAGCCGGGACGCAGCAACGTTCTGGTCACCCTCAAGGGTCGCTGCATTGAGCGGGACGACGGCTATTATCTGGACGGTACCACGGAGCTGAAGGTCGGCGGAGTGGTCAAGGTCAAGTCCAACTATATTGAACGAGAAGGCGCGTACTTCGATTTGCTGAGCATCGGCAAGTGAGAGAACCGCGGGAGGAGCTATGAGCAGAAAAGTCCTGATGGCGCTGATGGGGCTGGAAATCGGAGGCGCGGAGACCCATGTGGTCGAGCTGTCCAAGGAGCTGCACCGGCAAGGCTGGGAGGTTGTGGTCGTGTCCAACGGAGGCGTCTATGAGCGCGAGCTGACGGACGCGGGCATCCGCTGCTATCATGCGCCGCTGCACAAGCGCAACGCCGCCTTGATGCATCGCTCGCTGAATATCCTGCGCCGCGTGATCCGGGAGGAAAAGCCTGATGTTGTCCACGCTCACGCGCGCATTCCGGCGATGCTGTGCGGCATGCTGCAAAAGAAGATGGGCTTTCCCTTCGTCACATCTGCACACTGGGTATTTTATGTAAATTTCATTCTGAAGCGTGCGGCAAATTGGGGAGAGCGCACCATCGCGGTCAGCGATGATATCAAGCAGTACCTGATCGACAACTACGGCATCCCGGCAGAGCATATCTCCGTTACGATCAACGGCATCGACGTGGAGAAATTTTCCCCCGATGTATCGGGGGAACGGGTACTGCGGGAATTCGGTCTGGACGCGTCGCGCCCGGTGATCTCCTACGTCAGCCGCATGGATGAAAGCCGTGCGCTGGTGGCGCGTCAGCTCGTCGCCATTGCGCCGCGCTTGCGCGACGCGATCCCAGGCGTACAGCTGCTCATCGCGGGCGGCGGTGATGTGTTTGATGAAATCAAAGCGCAGGCGGACGCGGCGAACGCATCGGCGGGAGAGAACTATATTGTCATGACCGGCGCGCGCACCGACATCAATGAAATCGTTGCCGCGGGCGACCTGTTTGTGGGCGTGAGCCGCGCGGCGCTTGAGGCGATGGCCGCGGCGAAGCCGGTGATCGTCGCCGGGAACGAGGGCTACATCGGGCTGTTTGGGCAGGAGAAGCTGGCGTTGGCGCAGGAGAACAATTTCTGCTGTCGCGGCTGTCCCCGGTCCGATGAGGAGACGCTTTACCGAGACATTACTGACGCGTTATGTAACCTGAACGAAGAAGCTCGCGCGGCGCTCGGCGTCTACGGCCGCGAGGTGATTCAGGAGTACTATTCCGTCAAGCGCATGGCGCGGGACGCGGAGGCGGCGTATCGGGAGGCAATTGCCGAGCACACGCGCGTGGTGCTTTCGGGGTACTATGGCTTCCGCAATCTGGGAGATGACGCAATTTTGCTCTCGCTGCGGGAGCGGCTGAGTGAGACCGTGCCGGGCGCGACGCTGACGGCGCTGTCCAATCGACCGGAGGAGACGCGGGAGAAGTGCGGCGTGGAGGCGGTGAACCGCTTTGACCCCTTTGCCGTGCGCCGCGCCATCAAGCGCGCGAGCTGCTTTGTCAGCGGCGGCGGGAGCCTGTTGCAGGACCGCACTTCCACCCGTTCGCTGCTGTACTATACGACGCTGATCCGCCTGGCGAAACGCTGCGGCAAGCGCATCATGTTCTATGCCAACGGCATCGGACCGGTGGATACGCCGCGCAATCGGGAGCGTGTCCGCGTAGCGGCGGAGATGGCGGATGTCATTACCCTGCGGGATGAGGAATCCCTCGCCGCGCTGCGGGAGATAGGCGTGCGGAATCCCGCCCTCCGCGTGACGGCTGACCCGGTCTATGCCATGCCCTGCGGCGACCCGGAGCGCGGACGGGCGCTGCTGGCGGAGCGGGGTATCCCGACGGATCGACCCATCATGGGCGTGTCGGTACGCTTTGCCGCGGGGATGGAAACCAACGTCGCGGCGTTCGCACGGTTCTGTGACGCGGTAGGCGAGACGGTTGTGTTTATCAACATGCAGCAGGGGGCGGACGAAGCGGCAGGCGCGGCGGTACGCGCCAGGATGCAGACGGGAGCGTATGAAATCTCCGCGCCCTACGATCCCGCCGCGATGGTGGACATGCTTTCCTGCATGGACGCGGTGGTCAGCGCCCGCCTGCACAGCATGATTTTTGCCGCCTGCTCCGGCGTGCCGGTGCTGGGCGTGGTGTATGATCCCAAGGTCAGCGCCTGCGCACACGCGCTGGGAATGCCGTTGGCGGGGGACCTGGAGCATTTTGACGCGGACAAGGCGTTGGAAGCGCTGCGTGCCGTGCTGACCGATCGCGCCGCCTATGCCGAACGGCTCAAGGCGGCGACGGCGGAGCTGCGGGAGCGCGCCAAAGGCAATGAGGCGGCATTTGTGGAGCTGGTTCACTTTTCTCTTTGAATTCACGTTTGTATCTTTGTTCGGTACCCCTTTTGACATAGAACAACACCCTATTTGTTAGCGGAATACCATACGCTAACAAATGGGGTGTTGTACGATTTGCTCGTTATCTGATCTCTTCCACCGCGAAGCTGTGTCCCTTGCAAATCGGGCAGGTGCAGCGGCGCGAGTTGCCGCTGGCTACAAGGCGCACCACTTTGGTCATGCGCTTATACTGCCATGACATTCCGCAGATGCGGCAGATCAGATCATAGTGATATGCCTCCTGACGCCGCGGCGGGATTTCCGGCAGCGCAGCAGGGTCACAGCAGCGCTCCGGCGCACAGCCCACCTCACGGCATGCCGCCTTCCACAGCGCGTCGTGTCCATGCTTCTCCCGCGGATGGCGCAGCTTCACAAGCGCGTGGGCATACTCGTGGCGGATGGTGTCGTAAAACACCTCGTCCGCGGCGTCCAGCACGAAATCTGAGATCGTGACGCTCTCCACCGCGGCGCCGACATACTTGCAGCTGCCAAGCCGCTTTGACGCCCGCTTGGAGATGCGCAGCGCAACCTGTGATGTATCCACGCCGCACAATGCATCCAGCCGGTCATATTCACGGCGAATGTCCTCCAGTGTGTGACTCACTTCTCGTCGATCAGCTTGTTGAGTTCGTGCATGAAGTCGTCGATGTTCTTAAAGTGGCGATGCACGGAGGCGAAGCGGATATAGGCGACCTCGTCCACAGGACGCAGCTTCGCCATGACCAGTTCGCCGACATAATCGCTGCTGATCTCGCGCTCCAGAGAGTTTTGCAGCGTCTGCTCAATCTCCTCACTGAGCTTTTCGATCTTCTCAATGGAGACGCGGCGCTTTTCGCAGGCGCGGATCATGCTGGCGGTCACCTTCTCGCGGTCAAAGCTCTGGCGGCTGCCATCCTTCTTGACGACGATCATCGGCAGGCTTTCCACGGTCTCATAGGTGGTGAAGCGCTTGGCGCAGCCCAGGCACTCGCGGCGGCGGCGGATGCTGCTGCCCTCTTCGGCGGGGCGGGAATCAACGACCTTGCTCTCGCTGTGACCGCAATACGGACACTTCATAATCGGCACCTCATTTTCTCGATTTTAACGGTTGCATATTCTTCCAATATTGAAGTATATCACATCTTTCCAAAAATTGGTAGACATAATTTGAAGTTTTTTTGAAAAATAGTGGGTCTGTCTCTTCTTTGTCAATTGGCGAAAAGCACAAAAGCAATCCGCTCGTTTTGACAAAATACGAAAAAAGCAAGTTCGCGAAATCTTCCACTTGCCTAATTTAAAGCGTGTGATTATACTATATGCGTACATGTCCAGTTTGTTAAAAAATAGACAAACACAAATTTACAGTGAAGGAGCAATAGAGTATGGATTTCCATCTGTCCAAAGAGCATGAGTTGGCTCGAAAGATGTACCGCGAATTCGCGGAGACCGAAGTCAAGCCCTTGGCCGAGGAGATTGATGAGGAAGAGCGCTTCCCCATGGAGACCGTCGAAAAGATGGCGAAGCTCGGCATGATGGGCATTTACTTCCCGAAGGAATATGGCGGCGCCGGCGGCGACGTCCTGTCCTACGCCATGTGCGTCGAGGAGCTGGCGAAGGTCTGCGGCACCACCGCGGTCATCGTGTCCGCCCACACCTCCCTGTGCTGTGCGCCGATTTTTGAGAACGGTACCGAGGAGCAGAAGAAGAAGTACCTCCCCGACCTGCTCTCCGGCCGCAAGATCGGCGCATTCGGTCTCACCGAGCCCAACGCCGGTACCGACGCCTCCGGTCAGCAGACCATCGCGGTGCTTGACGGCGACCACTATGTGCTCAATGGCTCGAAGTGCTTCATCACGAACGGTTCCGTGGCTGACACCTTTGTCGTCTTCGCCATGACCGATCCCAAGGCGGGCAACCACGGCATCTCCGCCTTCATCGTGGAGCGCAGCTTCCCCGGCTTCTCCAGCGGCAAGCATGAGAAGAAGATGGGCATTCGCGGCTCTTCCACCACCGACCTCGTCTTCGAGGACTGCATCGTCCCGAAGGAGAACCTCCTCGGCAAGGAGGGCGGCGGCTTCAAAATCGCCATGAAGACCCTCGACGGCGGTCGTATCGGCATCGCCTCCCAGGCGCTCGGTCTCGGTGAAGGCGCCATCGACGAGGCGATCAAGTACACCAAGGAGCGCATTCAGTTCAAGCGCCGCCTGAGCCAGTTCCAGAACACGCAGTTCCAGCTCGCTGACATGGCGTGCCGCATGAAGGCTGCGCAGTATCTAGTCTATGCCGCGGCAATGAAGAAGCAGAATCACGAGGATTACTCCTGCGACGCTTCCATGGCGAAGCTGTTCGCGGCTGAGGCGGCGTCCGACGTGACGCGCCGCGCCGTTCAGCTCTTCGGCGGTTATGGCTACACCCGTGAGTATCCCGTGGAGCGCATGATGCGCGACGCGAAGATCACGGAGATCTACGAGGGCACCAGCGAAGTCCAGCGCATGGTCATCGCCAAGTACCTCGGTGTGAACTAAGAGAGGGAGGTCATACATCATGAAGATTCTTGTTTGTGTCAAGCAGGTTCCCGATACCTCCGGCAGACTGGCAGTCAACCCGGACGGCACGCTCAACCGTGCCCTCATGCAGACCATCATCAACCCCGACGACATGAACGCCGTCGAGGCTGCGCTCAAGCTCAAGGACGAAACCGGCTGCAAGGTCGTTGCCGTCACGATGGGCCCGCCCCCGGCGGAGGGCATGCTCCGCGAGCTCATGGCGATGGGCGTCGATGAAAGCTATCTGATCTCCGGCCGCGAGTTCGGCGGCTCCGATACTTATGCCACCTCCCAGATTATCGCCGCGGGTCTCGACACCATCGGCATTGATGAGGACGACCTCGTCTTCTGCGGTCGCCAGGCTATCGACGGCGACACCGCGCAGGTCGGTCCGCAGATCGCGGAGAAGCTGCATCTGCCGCAGATCACCTACGCCGCCGAGATTCACAAGGACGGCAACACCATTACCGTCAAGCGCGTGCTTGAGGACGGCTACATGATGATCAAGGAGCAGACCCCCTGCATGGTTACCTGCATCAAGGAGCTGAACACCCCGCGTTATATGTCGGTTTCCGGCATTTTCGAGACCTATTCCAAGCCCATGACCGTTTTGGACTACAACGCCCTCAAGGATAACCCCCTGATCGACAAGTCCACCATCGGTCTCAGCGGCTCCCCGACCAACATCCTGACCTCCTTCACGCCCCCGCAGAAGGAACCGGGCAAGATGCTTGAGGGCAACGACATGAAGACCTGCGAAACCCTCGCCGGTATTCTGTCCGAGAAACACATTATTTAAGGAAAGGGGATCGAAACAATGCGTATCAAGACTGAACTTGCCAATAAGGAGTTCGACAGCTCCAAGATTGCTGAATTTAAAAACGTTTGGGTTTTCTGCGAGCAGCGCGAGGGCAAGATGATGCCCACCAGCTTTGAGCTGATCTCCGAGGGTCGCAAGCTCGCCAACGAGCTGGGCGTCAATCTGGTCGGCCTGCTGCTTGGCGACAACGTCGGCGGCATTGCCAGGGAACTCGGCGGCTACGGCGCCGACGAAGTCATCGTCTGCGACCACCCCCTGCTCAAGACCTACACCACCGACGCCTATGCGAAGGTCATCTGCGACGCCATCTCCGAGTTCAAGCCTGAGGCGTTCCTGATCGCTGCCACCAACATCGGTCGTGACCTCGGCCCGCGCTGCGCGGCGCGTCTGCACACCGGTCTCTGCGCCGACTGCACGCACCTCGACGTTGATATGCCCGCTTACAAGGATTTCCTGCGCAGCGCCTCCACGCTGCCTGAGGATCGCATTGAGAAGCTTGGCACGATCATGCTCAAGAACAACCTCACCGACAAGATGGAAGCCCACGACGTCTCTCGCGGTCTGAAAATGACCCGTCCGGCGTTTGGCGGCAACCTGATGGCGTCCATCGTCTGCCCGCGCTTCCGTCCCGCCATGGCGACGGTGCGTCCCGGCGTCATGAAGAAGAACCCGTTCGATCAGGCGAAGGCAGACGCGGTGAAGATCACCAACTACAACGTCCATCTCAGCTCTGACGATATTGCGACCGAGGTCATCGAGGTCGTCAAGGCGGCAAAGAAGCTCGTCGACCTGATCGGCGCGGACTACATCGTCTCCGTCGGTCGCGGCATCAGCAAGGACGTTGAGGGCGGCATCAAGCTGGCGGAGGAGCTGGCGGAAGTCCTCGGCGGCGTCGTCGGCGGCTCCCGTGTCGCCATCGACAGCGGCTGGCTCACGGCGGATCATCAGGTCGGTCAGACCGGCAAGACCGTCCATCCGAAGGTCTACATCGCGCTGGGAATCTCCGGCTCCATCCAGCACAAGGCTGGCATGAGCGAGTCCGAGTGCATCATCGCAGTCAACAAGAACGAGAACGCGCCGATCTTTGAGATCGCGGACTACGGCATTTGCGGCGACCTGTTCAAGGTCACCCCGATGCTGACCGAGGCGTTCAAGGCTGCCAAGGCTGCAAAGTAATTGATTTTTAATAAAAATGGCGGAAACTGTTGTTTCCGCCATTTTTTTGCGCGCAATTATTCTACGATCTTTCGCATACTAAGCGTTGGGTATTGCAAATGTACGGAGTAAGGAGAATTTCACGATGAAAAGAACCCTTGCGATCACAGCGGTCACGGCGCTGCTGGCGCTGTCGCTCACGGCATGCGGCGCGGACGGCGACATGCCGGGCACGAGCAGCACCGCCGGCGGCACCACTGCCACGGATACGATGCACAGCAATCAAGCGGGCACCGGCATGACTGACGGCGCAACCGCAAATACCGACACCGCGATCAACGGCCTTGGTACCGTGACCGGCGCTATCAACAGCGGGCGTGAGCCAACGCGCTACGGCATGACGAACCGTGACGCTTACGGCGCAGGCACCGACGCCTACACCGCGACGAACAACGGCGGCGTCACCGTCGACTATTCGGATGAGCTTGCCGTTCGCCGCGCCGCGGCAGCGGGCGACCGCATGGCGCGGATGCTGGAAAACGGACGTGTTCACGACAGCGACGGTTGGCTGTTTGACGGCGAAAACAGCAATTATCGAACCTATTGACGAAGAAGCGGCTCAATTGAGCCGCTTCTTCCTGCGTCTATGCCGGAAACGCCCACTTGACAATCCCGCGCCTTGGTGATACTCTTTAGCAGTTGAATTTTACGTTAATGGAGATATTACCATGGAAGAAGAAAACTTCAGTTGGGAAAACCCCGAATATCGCAAGACCTATTGGCATACCTGCTCCCATGTGCTGGCGCAGGCGGTGAAGCGCCTCTATCCTGAGGTCAAGCTCGCCATCGGACCGAGCATCGACAACGGCTTCTATTACGACATGGACTCGCCGTTCGCCTTTACGCCGGAGATCATGGACAAAATCGAAGACGAGATGCGCAAAATCTGCAAGGAAAAGCTCAAGCTCGAACGCTTTGAGTTGCCCCGCGAGGAAGCCGTCAAGTTCATGGAGGAGAAGGAAGAGCCGTTCAAGGTCGAGCTGATCAACGACCTGCCGGAGGACGCCGTCATCAGCTTCTACAAGCAGGGCGAGTTCACCGATCTCTGCGCCGGTCCGCACATTGACTCCACCGGTCGCATTAAGGGCAACGCCATCAAGCTGACCGCCTGCAACGCGTCCTACTGGCGCGGCGACGCCAAGAACAAGAGCCTCCAGCGTATCTACGGCATCGCGTTCCCGAAGAAGGAACAGCTCGACGAGTACCTCAGGAAGCTGGAAGAGGCGAAGGCACGCGACCACCGCAAGCTGGGTCGCGAGCTGGGCCTGTTCATGACCGATGAGCTGGTGGGTCGCGGCATGCCCATGTTCCTGCCCAAGGGCTACACCGTGTGGCGCATTTTGGAGAACTATATCCGCGACAAAGAGATTAAGCTGGGCTATCAGCACGTCCTGACGCCTTGCGTCGGAACCGTCGACCTCTACAAGACCTCCGGTCACTGGGATCACTACCAGCAGAACATGTTCCCGGCGATGGAGGTTGAGGACGAGATGTACGTCCTGCGCCCCATGAACTGCCCGCACCACATGCGCATCTACGCCAACCGCCCCCACTCCTACCGCGACCTGCCGATCCGCATCGGCGAGATCGCGCATGACTTCCGCTATGAAGCCTCCGGTACGCTCAAGGGTATCGAGCGCGGTCGCCATTTCTGCCAGAACGACGCGCATCTGTTTGTGACGCCGGAGCAGATCAAGGACGAGGTCAGCAAGGTCTGCGACCTGATCTTCGCCACCTACAAGGATTTCGGCATCACCGATTATCGCTGCGTCCTCTCGCTTCGCGATCCTGCCGATACCGAGAAGTATCATCAGGATGACGAGATGTGGAACACCGCCGAGAGCGCGCTGCGCGAGGTTCTGGTGGAGCTGGGCATCGACTTCACCGAGGAGATCGGCGAGGCAGCGTTCTACGGTCCGAAGCTGGATGTGAACGTGGTGCCCGCCGTCGGCGCGGAGTACACGCTCTCCACCTGCCAGCTGGACTTCTGCCTGCCGATGAAGTTTGACCTCAAGTATATCGACGCCGACGGCGCCGAGAAGACCCCCGTGGTGCTGCATCGCGCGATCCTCGGCTCTCTCGACCGCTTTATGGCGTACCTCATCGAGGAGACCATGGGCGCGTTCCCGACTTGGCTCGCGCCGGTTCAGGCGAAGCTGCTGCCCGTCACCGACCGCGCCAACGAATACTGCCAGAAGTACGCCGATGAACTGAACGATCTCGGCTTCCGCGCTGAGGTGGACGACCGCAACGAGAAGATCGGCAAGAAGATCCGCGAAGCGCAGCTTGAGAAGGTGCCCTATATGTTGGTCGTGGGCGACCGCGACATGGAAAACGGCACTGTTTCCCCGCGCCACCGCGCGGACGGCGACCTCGGCGCTATGAGCGAGGCGGACTTCACTAAGCTGTTGCGCGACGTTGTGGACAGCAAGTCGCTGAAGTAACATCCGAACAATTGCATCTGCTTTTTGTCAGGAGCATCCCGATTGTCCAATGGGAAGCTCCTGACATTATTTTTTTAGATAATATGCATAAAATTATATAATTAAACATGACGAAATTAACCAAAACAAAGTTTCACTTTTTGGCGAAATCAGCGAAAAAACACAAAAGCTATTGCATAGTACCTAAAAAATCGTTAGAATAAATCTATCCTGTGAGAGGGATAAACTATAATAAAGGAGATTGTGAAATGAAAAAGATTCTTGCACTCGTACTCGCAATGGTCATGGTTCTTGCCTTGGTCGCTTGCGGCGGCAGCTCCGACAATTCCGGCGCTTCGGCACCCAGCGGGACGTCCTCCGGCAGCAGCGAGGCTCCCGCCACCACCGGCGGCGGCAACCTGACCTTCACCACCGGCGGCGAGTCCGGCACCTACTACGGCTTCGGCACGGTTCTGGCCGGCAAGGTCAGCGACAAGACCAGCACCAGTGTCACCGCCATCACCTCCGGCGGCTCCAAGGCAAACATTGAGGCTCTGGAAGCGGGCGACGCTCAGCTCGGCTTCGTCCAGTCCGACGTGGCGGCTTACGGCTACAACGGCGAGCGCCTGTTTGACGAGAAGGTTGACATCTTCTCCACCGTCGCTTCCCTGTATATGGAGCAGGTTCAGATCGTCACCCTCGACCCCAGCATCAAGAGCGTTGCCGACCTCGCGGGTAAGAACGTCTCCATCGGCGCTGCCGGTTCCGGCGTGTACTTCAACGCGGTTGACGTTCTCGGCGCTTACGGCATCGACGCCGATACCGGCATCAACCCGACCTATCAGTCCTTCGGCGACAGCGTCGAGGCTCTGCAGGACGGCAAGATCGACGCGGCGTTCATCGTCGCCGGCGCTCCCACCACGGCTGTTACCTCCCTTGCCGCCAGCAAGCAGGTCTACCTGGTCAGTCTGGATGACGAGCACATCGACAAGCTGATCGCGGAGTCCCCCTACTACAGCAAGAACGTCATCAGCAAGGACGCTTACGGTCTCGCTGAGGATGTCACCACGGTCGCGGTCGCGGCGGTCGTCATTGCCCGCAACGACGTGGCGGAGGACGATGTGTACAACTTCATCTCCACCATCTATGACAACATCGATGAGATCACCGCGGCGCACGCCAAGGGCGCTGAGCTCGACCTCAACTTCGCTGCCTCCTACGGCTCCGTTCCGTATCACCCCGGCGCCGCGAAGTACTTCGCCGAGAAGGGCATCACGGTCAACTGATTCAAAAAACTAACGGAATCTTAGCGCAGTCAGCGGCTGCGGCGGGGTTTCCCGCCGCAGCCGTTCCCAAAAACGGGAAATCCTTCAGGAAGGGAGAACGATTATGAGCGTCAACGATAAAGACGAGAAGCTCACATCACAGACCATCGACGTAGATGTCGGCACCGCCGAAGACGTCGAAGCGATCATGAAAAAATACGACAACGAGTCCAACACCCGCATCTGGGAGGGCACCCCCAAGCTCGTTGTGCGCTGGATATCAATCCTCTTCTCGGTGTACAGTATGTACGTCACGCTGTTCAGCACAGCGCTGCCGGAGGTTCGCCTGACGGTATTCCTCGGCATGATCCTGATTCTCGGCTACCTGCACTATCCCATTAAAAAAGGAAGCACTCGTGTCAACTATCTGCCGTGGTATGATATTCTCATCATGATCCTCGGCGCGGGTCCGTTTTTCTACTTTGCCTTACATGCCAAGGAGATCATCCAGATGGCAACCAAGGTCACAAAGAACTGGTACATGGTCGCGATGGCGATTGTCGCGATCCTCGCGCTGATGGAACTGTGCCGCCGCTGCGTCGGTATCCCCATTCTTTGCGTCGTCGGCGTGCTGATGGTTTACACGTTCGCAAACGTCCGCTTCGGCAAGGTCGTCTATGACCTGTTCTATACCACAACGGGCGTTATGAACACGCCGATCAACGTTTGCGCCAAGTACATAGTTGTGTTCATCATATTCGGTGCGTTTTTGGAACGCACCGGCATTTCCGCCTTCTTCATTGACCTCGCCAACAGTCTGTGCGGCTCCAGCGCGGGCGGCCCGGCGAAGGTCGCGGTCATCTCTTCCGCGCTGTGCGGTATGGTGTCCGGCTCCTCCGTGGGCAACACCGTTACCACCGGCTCGGTCACGATCCCGATGATGAAGAAGTGCGGCTACAAGCCTGAGTTCGCAGGCGCGGTGGAAGCCGCGGCGTCCACGGGCGGTCAGATCATGCCGCCGATCATGGGCGCTGCTGCGTTCCTGATGGCGGAGTACATGGGCGTCCCATACGGTACCGTGGCGCTCAAGGCAATCCTGCCGGCGGTGCTTTACTTCGCTGGTATCTACATCGCGGTCCATCTGGAGGCGCGTAAGCTCAAGCTCAAGGGCATTCCCAAGGAAGAACTGCCTAAGATGAGCAAGCTGCTGCCCAAGATTTATCTGCTGCTCCCGCTGATCATCCTCGTCGTACTGGTTGCGACCAACCAGTACACGATGCAGTTCTCTGCGACGATCGCAATTTTCATCTGCATCGTTGTCGGCTTCCTCAACAAGGATGAGCGCCTGAACCTCACCAAGATTCTTGACGCGCTGGAAGCGGGCGGCAAGGGCGTCATCACCGTCGCCGTCGCCTGCGCGATGGCTGGTCTCGTCGCCGGCTGCATCACCTCCACCGGTCTTGCGTCCACGCTCATCCGCCTGATCGTTCAGGTCTCCGGCGGACGCGCGTTCATCGCTCTGTTCCTGACGATGCTGTGCTGCATCATTCTCGGCATGGGTGTTCCCACCACCGCGAACTATTGTATCATGGCAGCGACCACCGCGCCAATCCTGATCGATCCGCGCATCGGCGTTCCTCTGGTTTGTGCGCACTTCTTCGTGTTCTACTTCGGTATTGTCGCGGACATCACGCCGCCGGTGGCGCTGGCTGCCTATGCCGGCTCCGCCATCGCCAAGGCGCCGCCGATGAAGACCGCGTTTAACGCCACGCGTATTGCCATTGCCGCGTTTATTGTGCCGTACATCCTCGCGATGAACCCCTCGATGGTGTTCGAGTTTGCTGAGGGTCTCAGCGGCGCAGCTGTCGCTGGGCAGGTTGTGCTGATCGTTGTCACCTCGCTGCTTGGCATCTTTGGCGTGGCGGCTGCCCTCAACGGTTATCTGTTCCGCACGATCAACCCCGTTTTCCGTGTTGTCATGGCGGCGGGCGGTCTGTGCATGATGGTTCCCGGTCTGCTGACCGACGTGATCGGTCTTGCGCTGGTGGCTGTGATCTGCGTCCTCCAGAAGATCGGCGCGGGCAAGGAAGCCGCAAAGGCGTAACCATTCTCCCCAAAAAAGAGCGCTTCTTCGGAAGCGTTCTTTTTCTGTGCGCATAGGATGATGCAGTATCAAAAGGGAGGTCATTCTATGCCAAAGCTCTATCTTAGCCCGTCCACGCAGGACTGGAACCCCTACGTCACAGGAACCGGCAGCGAGGAATACCACATGAATCTGCTGGCAGACGCGCTGGAGCCATATCTTGTCTCCAATGCGATCACCTGGGTGCGCAACTCGCCGGACATGACTGCCGCCAGCTCCATTCGACAGGCGAACAGCATCGGCGGTTTCGATTTTTACCTTGCGCTGCACTCCAACGCCTCCGGCGCGGGCAGCGAAGGCACCAATCGCGGCATCATCGCGTTTTATTACCCTACCAGCGCCAACGGGCAGCGCGCGGCGGAAATCTTTGCCGCGCGGCTGCGGGAGGTCTACCCGTTGCCCGATCTCGTGCGCACCCAGTCCACCACCGCGCTGGGGGAGGTGCGCCAGCCGCAGGCGCCCGCAAACCTCATTGAGATCGGCTATCACGATAACTATGCCGACGCGCGCTGGATCGAGTCCAGCAACGAGCAGATCGCGCGGGCGCTCGCGCGGGGGCTGACGGAGTATTTCGACCTGCCGTTCATCGAACCTCAGCCGGATCAGTTCGGCGTCGTCTCCACCAGCGGCACGGCACTGCGCCTGCGGGATTACCCCGGCACGCAGGGAGCTGTCCTCGCCATGATGCCGAACGGCGCGAACGTCACCGTCCACGGCGCGTGGGAGGGCTGGTACGTCGTGCATTACAATGGCGCTGTGGGTTATGCGGCGCAGGCGTACATCGCGGTATAGGGAAAACGGGCGGGAAACATCCCGCCCGTTTTTCAGTTCAGCATCGTCACTCCCGGCGGCTCACGGAACTCTACGAATTTCACCGCGTAGAGGTCGGCGGTGATGTGGCTGTCCCACAGCGGCTGATAGATCACGATGTAGTCCGTACCAACCTCATACAGCTCGCCCTCCACCGTGACAAAATTCTGCGTCCCCATGAGGAAGCGCACCAGTACATTGCGCCCTACGTTTCGCGCCAGCAGCGCCCGCCAGGAGTTGCGCGCCGCCTCGTCCGCGTCCAGAGGCGTGTTGAAGCTGTCCTGCGGGATGCTGGTCATGCCGTCCTCCTGCGATTCATGGTGGTCATGCTCCGTGCCGTAGCCGTCGGCAATCATGTCGTGCTCCGCGTTGTGATACGGCATCATGCCGACGCTTTCCATCTGCTGACGCTCCGCGTCCGTGTATGGCGCGATCTCGCTTTCGTAGCCCGTGGCGTGGTCGGCGCGTTTGTTTGCCTCCCGCATGGCGTCGCAGCTGCCGTTGCCGTTGAAATGGCTGCGGGGCATCGCGCAGTTTTTGTTGTTCATCTCCATCGTCATGTCCCCTTTCAAGTGTCATAGTACGCCGCCGTCGGCGTATAGAAGCAGTGGTCGCCGATGCGTGCCTGAAACCGTCCGACCTCGGTCGGGAAGTACGGGCGGCAATCGGGCGAATAGGGGTTGAAAAACCACAGCGCGTCGCCCACTTCCGGGATACGGTTGCCCGCAATCGCCCAGTCCGCGATCTCATAATGTATCTCCGTGGGCTGCATGTTGTATATGTTCTGCGGATTGTAGACACCCCGCACCATGTCGCTGGCACAGACAAACTGACCCGGCTGAAAGATGATCTTGCGAATGCTCCGCTGCCCGATACGGGCGTATTCGCCGCCCACTGCCTCCACACGGTTCATGACAACGCCCGCCACTGCTTTCATGCCGTTGTCCCCCTCGCCGCCTGCTTCGCACTCGATCAGGCGCGCCAGCAGCTCCCGGTCGGAATATGCCATCGTCTCACCTCCTCGTCACAAAACATTGTATGCCGCTTGCCTGTACGCTGTGCGGTGAGAAAACATCGGTGGGCATGCTGATCAATGTGTGCTCGGTGATGATACCGAGGTCCTGTTCGCCGGGAGCATGCGCATAGCGCACGACTCCGGCGCTCATCAAGCCCGCTTTATGTTAGGCGATGAAGCCCTCAGCGCCCGCTGACGGGTTCTGACGTGGAATGGAAACCTATCCCTCCGTGACATATCCAGTGTCAGAGGGCATAGTGCTGTTGAACTGCGGGTGCGGACCGATGAATTCCACACCCTCAAACGCGACCGCGGGGATATCGCTATACTTGCCGTTCTGCTTTCGCCGAAAGCCAACAAAATGCGGGAAAAACAAATGGTGGTATTTTCACCTTCGTTATGATATAATATAAAAGTAAAAATTTGCCGATCGGGGAGTTATTGTAAAATGAGTATATTGCATTCCATTCTGCTTGGAATCATTCAAGGCGTGACGGAGTTTCTGCCGATCTCCAGCTCCGGTCACCTTGCTATCGCGGAACATTTGCTGGGCATGGAGGGCGCGTCCGAAATCCCGGAGTTCTTTGACGTGCTGCTGCACCTCGGCACACTGGTCGCGGTATTTATCGCGTACTGGAGCGAGATCAAGGAGATCATCCTGGAGTTTTTCCGCGGCGTAGGGGACCTGGCGCACCGCAGCACGCCCAACCATGTCCCGCCGGCGCGGCGTATGATCCTGCTGATCATCATTGGCACGCTGCCGCTGTTCCTCGTCTTGCCCATCAAGGACAGGGTCGAGTCTCTCTCCGACAGCATGCTGTTTGTCGGCGCGGCGCTGCTGTTCACGGGCTTCATGCTCTTTTTCTGTGACCGCGCCGCCAAAGGACACAAGTCGGAGAAAAACGCCAAACTCACGGATGTGCTCGCGGTGGGTCTCGCGCAGGCGGTCGCCACCTGCCCCGGCGTGTCCCGTTCCGGCATGACGATCACCGCGGGCTGCTTCATGGGCTTTGAGCGCAGCTTTGCCGTGCGCTATTCGTTCCTCATGTCCATCCCCGCGATCCTCGGCGCAAACCTTCTCGCTCTCAAGGACGCGCTGGAGGCGGGCATTGCTTGGGCTGAGGTACCGGTCTATCTCGTGGGCGTCGCGGTCGCCGCGGTGGTAGGCTACGCCTGCATCCGCCTTTTGCGCTACATCGCGGAAAAGGGACGCTTCGGCGTCTTTGCGTATTATTGCTGGGCGGTGGGCGCGCTGGTGCTCATCCTCACACTCATCGGTTAAGGAGTCACTGACATCCATGGCAACACAGAAGAAAACAAGTCAATCCACCCGAAGCGGCTCTTCCTCGCGCAGCACCGCCTCCCGCAGCGGGAAACGCCGCTCCGCGCCCAAAAAACAGCCCATCCGCCGGGAGGTCGGCGGCGTGGTCTGCCTGCTGCTGGCGCTGTTTGTCACCATCGGCTATTTTCAACACGAAGCGCTGCTCATCAACTGGCTGTATCTGCTCTGCCGCGGACTGACCGGCTGGGGCTGGTACATCACAGCGCCGTCCCTGCTGCTCTCTGCGTGGATCCTGCTGCTCCATCGTGGGCGGCCGGTCGTCTCGCACCTGATCGGCGCATTGCTGCTGCCCGTGATGCTGGGAACCATCATTCACGTCAGCGGCATGTCCGGCATGCCGGATTCCTCCGGGCTGCTCAAGGCGCTTTGGAGCTCCGGCGTGGCGCTGGAATCGGGCGGAGCGCTCTCCGGCGCACTGGCGGTAGGCTTCCACGCGGTGCTGGGAAAAATCGGCACACTGGTGGTTTTTGTGATCGGTCTCGTCGTGTGCCTGATGAGTGCGCTGCGGCTGACGCCCGCCGCCGTCATTGACGCGGTCAGAAGCCACGAGCTTGCGCCATACGACGAGCCGGAGGAAGACAAAGCGAAGATTCCCGCGCGTCCGGCACGGCTTGCCAGGGCAAAGCCCAGCATTGACATTCCGGTAGACGATCCCCTCCCGCAAGAGCATGCTGCCTCTGAGATGGAACTGCCCAAGACCGGCTTCTTCCGCAAGAAATCCGACCAGATCCGAACGCCGGACGAGCTGCTTTCCGAGGAGCCGATCAAGCCCGCGACAGCCCCGGCAAAGCCGGCTGCGGTCTCCAAGCCGGATGTGGAAAGCAAGCCTGCCGTTCCCATTCTCGATCCCATTGAGCCGCCGAAGCCCGCGGAGCCAAAGAAGCCCTCCGCCGCCGAGGTGCAGAAAGCCGCCGAGGAGGTCACCGCCGAGATCGAGTCGGCGGAAGACGACACCGGCGAGTACCGCTATCCGCCCATCACGCTGCTTGATCAGGGTACCGGCGGTAACGCCGAAGCCGCTGGCGCGGAGCTGCGCAACAACTCCCGTCGCCTCGCCGAAACCCTCAAGAGCTTCGGCGTGGACGCGACCGCCGGCGACGTGGTGCGCGGCCCCAGCGTCACGCGCTATGAGTTCACACTGGAGCAAGGCGTCAAGCTCTCCAAAATCACCAATTTACAGGACGATATCGCCCTTGCGCTGGGCGCTACGGGCGTGCGCATCGCACCGATCCCGGAGAAGATTTCCGTGGTCGGCATCGAAGTTCCGAACAAGCTGGTCACCGCTGTTCACATTCGCGACGTGCTGGAGTCCGACGCGTTTACCAGACATAAGTCCAGCGTCTGCTTCTCCGTCGGCAAGGATATCAACGGCAGCCCCATCGTCGGCGATATCGCGAAGTTCCCCCATGTGCTGATCGCGGGCACCACCGGCTCCGGCAAGTCGGTGTGCACCAACTCGCTGATCGTCTCCATGCTCTATAAATCAACGCCGGATGACGTGCGCTTCATCATGGTTGACCCGAAAATGGTGGAGCTTGCGCCCTACAACGGCATTCCCCACCTGCTCATCCCCGTCGTCACCGATCCGAAGAAAGCCGCCGGCGCGCTGCAATGGGCGGTGTATGAGATGATGAAGCGCTACCAGCTCTTCTCCAACCACGGTGTCAAGGAACTGTCTGCATACAACAAGCTCGCCGAGACTGACCCCGAAATGCGGAAGTTTCCCACGGTGGTCGTCGTCATCGACGAGCTGGCAGATTTGATGCTGGTGGCGGCAAAGGAGGTCGAGGAGTCGATCTGCCGCGTCGCGCAGATGGGTCGCGCGGCGGGGATGCATCTCGTCATCGCTACCCAGCGCCCCAGCGCAGACGTTATTACCGGACTCATGAAGGCGAACATCCCCAGCCGCATTGCGTTCGCGGTGGCGTCGAGCCTGGAATCGCGCATCATTTTGGACAACGCCGGCGCGGAAAAGCTTGTCGGCAAGGGCGACATGCTCTACGCCCCGCTGGGCGAGGGCAAGCCCCGCCGGGTGCAGGGCTGCTTCATCTCTGCGGACGAAATTGAGCGTGTGGTCAACTTCGTCAAAGAAAACGGCGAAGCCAGCTACGACAAGGATGTCATCGATAAGATTGAGCAGAACGTCGCCGAGAAAGAGCGCAGCAACAAAGGCAACAACGCGCCCGCGGACGAAGTCCCCGCCGACGATGCTGACGAGATGCTGGATGCCGCCATTGATGTGGTGCTGGAAACCGGCCAGGCGTCTGTCTCCATGCTCCAGCGGCGGCTGAAGCTGGGTTATTCCCGCGCCGCCCGCATTGTCGATCAAATGGAGGAGCGCGGCGTTGTGGGACCCTTTGAGGGTTCCAAGCCGCGTCAGCTGTTGATCTCCCGTGAGCAGTGGGAGGAGTTGAAAATGAAGCGCGCAGCGCCGACCGATGCTGCCGCGGAGGAGGCAGACGCATGAAGATCATGGCAATCGACTACGGCGACGCCCACACCGGCGTCGCGGTCTCCGACCGGACGCTGACGCTGTGCGGCTACTCCACCGTCGTCACCGCATATCGTCCTGAGGCGGTCATTGAGCAGCTGCAAAAGCTGATCGCGGAGCATGAGGTCACAGACCTGGTGCTGGGGCTTCCGCTCAACATGGACGGCACCCGCGGTCCCCGCGCGGAAAAAGCCGAGGGTTTCGCGGAACAGCTGCGACAGGCGACCGGCCTTCCGGTGACGCTCTGGGATGAGCGGCGCACCACCATCGACGCTCATAACATTCTCGCCGGCAACGGCAAACGCGCGAAGGAACGTAAAAAAACCGTGGACGCGGTCGCCGCGTCGCTGATGCTGGAGGGCTATCTCACTTATATAAAGAGAAACGGCTGATCGGGACCGCTAACGGCATTATAAAACGTTTTTCAGCGTCAGCTGCTGCATGCCCGACACCACGCGCAGCTGCACTGCCAGCTTTGTTGCCGATGCGCGAAATTCTGCCATGTCGCGTTCCTGCGCGAAGCTGTTCGCCTCCGCGAACAGCGCGTCCGCTGCTTCCAACTCGTCGTGGGCGGTGACGACGTGCAGCCACGGTCTGCGACCGTCCCAGTCGTTCTGCGCACCGCGCAGCGTCTCTATCGCGGCTGCCCAATCTTCCTGCTCGGCGGCGGCGGTCGCCGCTTCCACGGCGGTTACCCAGCGAGCGACGTCGGATTCGACGCACCGCGCGTTTTCCAGCGATAACCCCAGCAGCAGCGCCAGTACGGCTGCGGGTGCGGCAAAATATTTCATTTGCGGACCTCCTTTCCGACGCATAACACCTTGCCGGTGTCATCCACCGTCAACAACAGAATCTCGTGCGAATCGCGGAAGCCGTGCGCGCGAACGGTGCGTTCCAGCCATGCCCGATCCAGCCCTTTGTCCTTCAGACCGCTTTTCATCACATGCCCGTCGTTGATGAGAACCGCGGGAAGGCTGACGTCATCCCGGACAGCTCTGCCCAGCTGTCTGGGTGTGGCGGGGGCATCGGCGGGGTAGAGCAGCACGGATAGCTGCCCGTTGGTCTCCAGAACGGCGTACTTGACCGTGGCGAGATCGGTTACACCCTGCGAGCGCAGCTCATCGATCAGCTCATCGAGGGTGAAGCGGTTGCGACGCATGGCGGATTGCTGGATAACGCCGTCCCGAATGAGGGTGGTCGGATTGCCGCACACCAGGCGATGAAACCGGACGCTGCGCATCGAAAAAAACGAGAGCAGCATTGACAGCGACAGCAGCGTGATGATCGGAACGACGCCGTTTAAAAGCGGGATGCCGAAATCCTGCATCGGCACGGCGGCTAAGTCGGAGATGAGCAGCATCAGCACCAGCTCGATCGGCTCCAGCTCGCCGATCTGACGTTTGCCCATCGCCCGAATGCCCACCATCAGGATACCGTATAATAGAAATGTTCTTGCAAAAGCAGTCGCCATGACAAACCTCCCTTTTGAGGAAGTTTGCCCCGCCGCGCAAAAAAAATCCCCGCCCGACGGCGGGGATTTGATTCATGTTGCCGGTAATACATGGGTCGCGGGGATGCACTTGCCGTTTTCAAAGGTCAGCGTGCCGTATGTAGGACGCCGGAAGTCCCCGATGCTGCCGGGGTTGAGCATCACGATGCCGTTGCGGATATCCACAAAGGGCGTGTGCGTGTGACCGAAAAGCGCTACATGCGCGCCGCGCTCCATCGCTTCCCGCAGAAGGATGCTCAGGTTGGACTTGACGCCCAGCGTGTGCCCGTGGCAAAGCATGACTGCCATTTCCTTAATGATCATCAGACGCACGGCGGCGTCCTGATGGCGGAAATCGCAGTTGCCCGGCACCTTCTCCAGCGGAAGGTCGGGGAAGCGCTGCGCGACCAGCTCCGCGTCGCGCCAGCCGTCGCCGAGGTGAAGCATCATGCGGGGCTGCTCCAGCTTGACAGCGCGGCACATATTCTCCACATTGCCGTGGGAGTCGGAAACGACCAAAACTTTCATAGTACCACAGTCACCCCGTATGTAAGCGCTGTCATAATAAGCCCGGCGATCACGACGCCGACAAATATGACCGGCACCGCGTTCTTGAGCCGCAAATCCATCAGCGCGGCGATCAGCGCGCCTGTCCACGCGCCGGTGCCGGGCAGCGGGATGGCGACGAACATCAGCAGTCCCCATGCCTGCAAGCGCACCAGATTTTCGTTGTTCATCTTTCGATACGCCCGCTGCTCCAAGCGGTCGATCAAGCCGCCGAGCTTTGGAATGTATACGCGGATCCACTTGAAAATCCGGCGAATAAACAGAATCACAAATGGGACGGGAATCATATTGCCGATTACCCCCGCCAGTAGCGCCAGTGGAATCGGCAGCCCCATTGCAACCCCGGCGGGGACGCCGCCGCGCAGCTCGACCACCGGAACCATGGAGATGAGCATCGTCAGAAAAAACTCGCCCGAGGCGGTATTGTGCAGCCAAAGCGACAACGTCTGAGCCATGAACACAGGTCCTTTATCGATGATAGTATGATAGTGGCGAGTATTATACCGTATGATCGAAAAAAGCACAAGTTTTTTTGGTAAACAAATCGTAAACATTTGGGGCGCGGCTTTCGCCGCGCCCCAGCGCACTTATTTATTGTCCTGCTCCTGCTGGTTCTGGCTGGTCTCGTTGGTGTTCTTGCTCTGGTTGTTCTGGTGGTTCTTCATCATGCAAGCCTCCTTTCCAAAGTTCTGCTGCATAGGGTATTGTACCCATATCGAGGGAATCTATACAAAAATTGAAAAACAGCTTGACAAGACGCGATTCCCGTGGTAATATACCACCGCAAAACAAAGAAGAACGGCGCATCCGTTCTCACCCCCAGCGAAGCGAAGGGGTCAATCAACGTGAAAAACGGCTGTATGCAGTCGCTTTGCGTTTTGGTTCGGGTGCGAGGTTCGCATCCGTTTTTCTTTGCGTTAATCCATTTTTGGGGGTGCTTCGGTATTAGCAGCAATGTGCATCAGCTCAATGAAGAGATTCGCGACAGCGAGATCCGCCTGATCGGTTCCGGCGGTGAGCAGCTCGGCATCATGTCCGCCGCGCAGGCGTTGGAGATTGCCGCTGAGCAGGATCTTGATCTGGTGAAAATCTCTCCGCAGGCAAATCCGCCCGTTTGCAAGCTTATGGACTACGGCAAGTTCCGTTTTGAGCAGAGCAAGCGTGAGAAGGAAGCCCGTAAGAACCAGCACGTCGTCGAGATCAAGGAAGTACGCATGTCGCCCGGTATCGACGTCGGTGACTTCAACACCAAGCTGAAAAATGCCCAGAAGTTCCTCACTGAGGGCAACCGCGTCAAGGTCTCCGTCCGCTTCCGCGGCCGCGAGATGGCGCACACGGAGATCGGCCGCGATTTGCTGCTCAAGTTTGCCGAGCAGACGGGCGAGGTCGCCGCGCTGGAGAAGGAACCCAAAATGGAAGGACGCAGTATGTCCATTTTCCTCGCCCCGAAGGCGAAGTAACCTAACAGAAAAGGAGAACAACATCATGCCCAAGCTGAAATCTCACAGCGGCGCGAAGAAGCGCTTCAACCTCACCAAGACCGGCAAGGTCAAGGTCGCTAAGGCGTTCAAGAGCCACATTCTCACGAAGAAGCCCACCAAGCGTACGCGCAAACTGCGTCAGGGCGGCTATGCCGACGTGACGAAGGAAAAGACCATCCACAAGATGATCCCCTACAAATAAGATAAAAGTACGCTGAAAGGAGCTTTAACGATATGGCACGTGTAAAAGGCGCGATGATGACGCGCAAGAGAAGAAATAAGACCCTCAAGCTCGCTAAGGGCTACTGGGGCAACAAATCCCGTCACTATAAGATGGCTAACGAGCAGGTCATGAAGTCCCTGACCTACGCGTATGTCGGTCGTCGCCTCAAGAAGCGCGACTTCCGTTCCCTGTGGATTACCCGCATCAGCGCGGCGTGCAAGGCGAACGGCATGAACTACTCCACGTTCATGCACGGTCTCAAGCAGGCGAATGTCACGATCAACCGCAAAATGCTCAGCGAGATGGCGATCAACGATCCTGCGGCGTTTGCGAAGCTGGTCGAGCTTGCCAAGAAGTAATAAAATACAAAGAACCGCCGCAGGATGCCTGCGGCGGTTCTTCACCTGCGGACAAAAAAGAGGCTTCCAAACGGAAGCCTCTTTCGATTTACTTGGCGTATTCGACCGCTTTGACCTCGCGGATGACGTTGACCTTGATCTGTCCGGGATATTCCATCTCGTCCTCGATGCGCTTGGCGATGTCGTGCGCCAGAATGACCATTTCATCCTCGCTGACGACCTCAGGCTTGATCATTACGCGAACCTCGCGACCGGCCTGGATCGCGTAGCTCTTCTCCACGCCGGGGAAGCTGCCGGTGATCTCTTCCAGCTGCTCCAGACGCTTGATGTAGTTCTCCAGATTCTCACGGCGAGCGCCGGGGCGACCCGCGGAGATCGCGTCGGCGGCTTGGATGATGAAGTCCAGCACCGTGGTTGGCTCCACGTCGTTGTGATGGGCATGAACCGCGTGAATGATCTCTTCCTTCTCGTGGTACTTACGCATGAACTCCACGCCGAGGGAAACGTGCGTGCCTTCCATCTCGTGATCGACGGACTTGCCGATGTCGTGCAGCAGACCCGCCCGCTTGGCGGCGGTCACGTCCGCGCCCAACTCCGCCGCCATCATGCCGGCGAGGTGGGCGACCTCGATAGAGTGCTGCAAAACGTTCTGACCGTAGCTGGTGCGGTAGTGCAGGCGACCGAGCATCTTTACCAGTTCGGGGTTCAGCCCGCGCACGCCGGTCTCCAGCACTGCGCGCTCGCCCTCGGACTTGATGACGGCGTCGACCTCGCGACGTGCCTTGGCGACCATTTCCTCGATGTGCGTGGGATGGATACGACCGTCGGCAATGAGCTTTTCGAGCGCAATGCGGGCGACCTCGCGGCGCACCGGCTCAAAGCAGGAGACCGTGATGGCTTCGGGCGTATCGTCGATGATGAGATCGACACCCGTCATGGTCTCAATGGTGCGGATGTTACGACCTTCGCGGCCGATGATGCGACCCTTCATCTCGTCATTGGGCAGGGGAACCACACTGACGGTAATCTCGGCGGCATGATCCGCGGCGCAGCGCTGCACGGCGGTGGCAATGATCTCGCGGGCACGGGAATCCGCCTCGTCGCGGGCGCGCTGCTCGATCTCCTTGATCTTGAGCGCGGTTTCGTGAGTGACTTCGCTCTCAACCTGATCGATCAGGTACTTTTTCGCCTCGTCGGCGGTGAAGCCGGAGATACGCTCGAGCATTTCGGTCTGGCTGCGCTTGATGATCTTGATCTCCTCATTCTCCTTGTCAAGCGCGGCGTGCTTTTCGGCGAGAGCCTCTTCTTTCTTTTCGAGAGCCTCGGTCTTTTTGTCGATGTTCTCTTCCTTCTGCTGCAGCCGACGCTCCTGCTTTTGCAGGTCGCTGCGGCGTTCCTTGTTTTCCTTCTCAGCTTCGTTGCGGACGCGCATGATCTCTTCCTTGGCTTCGAGCAGCATTTCCTTGCTCTTGCTCTCCGCCCGCTTGTGCGCGTCGTTTTCGATTTGCAAAGCTTTTTGTTCAGCGTCTGCGATGGTTTGGTTGGCTTTCTGTTCCGCCCGTTTCCTCAGCCAAATGCCGAGAAGGACACCCAAGACCAGCAGTACGAGCCCGATCACAAAATGGACCGGTCCGAACGATGCTTGATGTGGGGCTGGCATGGTTTCCTCCTGTTCTCTCATTTTAAAATCTATTAAAATGGGTGTTTGTGGGTTCCTTGAGGAGAAGTCCCCTATTACTCCTCCTAAAAATCCAATGAATATTGTACAGAAACAAAAGCCGGGTGTCAAGCGAAATCTCATGGGTTCCCGACGGGAGGTGTGAAAAAAGTCCGGCAACATATCAAACGAATGTTGCATTTTACGGAAAAATATGCTATACTGCGTATGAAATCGATATGGGAGGCTGACGCCATGAGCAAACGGGCTGAAATGCAGCAGCGGATTTATCAGTTTTTGCTGTCCTATCTCGCGGAGCACGGCTACGCGCCGTCGATTCGGGACATTTGCGACGCGGTAGGGCTTAAATCACCGTCGACGGTGCATTTTCATCTGAAGAACCTCGCGGAGCTTGGTTACATAGAGAAGAGCGCGTTCAAGGGACGCGCCATTGTTCCCCTGGATCGCGGCGCGGTCAAGCCTGTCGAGTCTCAAGCGGCTGCGAAGGCGGAAACGCCGGAGAAACCGGAAAAACAGGAGGCGAAGGTCGGGAGCGCCCAGGTGCCTGTTGTGGGTAACGTGGCAGCGGGAAGCCCGATCCTTGCGCAGGAATGCATCGAGGATTATCTGGTGTTCGACACCGGCGGAAGGGACGGTGAGTACTTCGCCCTGCGCGTTCGCGGTGAATCCATGCTGGGGCTGGGCATTCTGCCCGGTGATTTGGTGGTTGTGCATCAGCAGCAGACCGCCCGCAATGGCGAAATCGTGGTCGCATTGCTGGAGGACGAGGCGACGGTCAAGACCTTCAGCCGTCAGGACGACAAGATATGGCTGTTGCCTGCCAACCCGGACTACCAGCCCATCGACGGGACAGACTGCACGATCATGGGCAAGGTTGTCGCTGTAGTGCGTCAATATTGAGAAAAAAACACCGCCGAAAGGCGGTGCTTTTTTATGCGGAGAAGTGGAACACCCATTGATCCAGCGAGCGCAGCGGATGCGTTGCCGTGGGGGAGACGCCGTCGATAAGCCCCTCCGGGGTCAAGACGGTCAGAGACTTGAAGACGACGGGCAGAATGGGCGCCTGCGCGGCGAGCTGCGCACAAAGAGCCTCCGCCGCTGCCGGCGTTTCGTCGTTCAAGAACGCCCGCAGCGCGGTGTCCACATCCGTGTTGGTGAATTTGCCATAGTTGAGCGCTCCGCCGGCGGTGACCAGCGCGGAGATGTCCCAGTCGGCGGTGAGCCTCACCTCACCCAGCCACAGGTCGAAGTCTCCGCCCTCCAGCGCCGCGAGGTATTCGTTCCACGGGAGCGCCGCGGTCGTCACAGTGACGTAGGCTGCGCTGAGCGCCTTTGCGAGGTACTCCGCCACAGCCGTCTTGAAGCTGTTTTCGGCGTTGACCAGCAGCGTCAGCTCCAGCGGCTGCGGCGGGACGCTCTCCGTCTGCGCCGGAGCAAGGGCGTCTTCATACGCGCCTGCGTCGAAGGGAGCCTCCAACGCCGTGGGATAGAGCGCGCAGGACGGGGAGATCGGGAACTGCGCGGGCTCCGCGTGACCTGCGAGCAGCGCGGCGGCGATGGCGTCACGATCGAAGGCGCTGCCCATCGCAACGCGCAGCGCGGGGTCAGCCAGCGCGGGATTGTCTGTGTTGAAGCCGAGAAACAGCATGGTGGTGGTTGGCGCGTCGGTCATATCCACGCTGCCCAGTGACGCGGCGGTGGTCTCGCTGAGCAGGTCCGCGGTCAGCAGATGTGCGCTTCGGGCGGAGAAGAGATAGGCGGCGGTGTCGGCATCCTTCGCGGCGGCAAGCTCGATGCGCTCCGGGATGAGGGCAAGGTCGTTCCACCAGTTCTCGCTGCGGACGAGACAAGGTCCGTCGCTGTCGGTCAGGAACAGATACGGTCCGGTCCCCAGCGGGACAGGGTCTTTTTCGGTACCGGATTTGACGATGGGGATGTCCAGCAGCGCGGGGAACGCGCTGTCCGCCTGACGCAGCGTGATGGTGAGCGTCCCGCGCCCAGCGCGCATGGACACCACATTGGCAAAGCGCGCGGCGTAGCGATCGGAAATCTGGGCGCGGCGATATGTTGACAGCACGTCGGAGGATGTGAACGATGCACCGTTGGAGAAGGTGACGCCGTCACGCAGCTGGAAGGTGTACGTTAGACCCTTCAGAGTATAGGATGAGCAAAGCAGGGGCTGCGGCGAAAACTGCTCGTCGAGTACAAAAAGCCCCTCATAGAGCAGGGAGCCGACAGCCTGCTGCACGCCGTCGGGACAGGCGACGGGGTCCAGCGTCTGACTGCTGAGATAGGGAAGGGTAAAGACCTGCGCAGTCGTCGGAACATCCTCGGAGACGGTGGGTTCCACCGGCGCGTATTCCCAGAAATCCGTGCCTTCTTCCGGCGTCTCCGTATCGTAGCAGCCTGCAAGGGAGAGACAGAGCGCCATCACGCACAAAAGTGTCATCAATCGCTTCATGTTTCCTCCTCCAGCGCGATGACCGCGATCTGCCCGCCGCGGCGCATACCCAGAACGCGGTGCGACCAGTAGCGATCCAGCCGACAGGCGGTGCAGTCTGGGTGCAGTTCAATGTTTTGCGGCTCCAGTCCTGCGCGAAGCAGCCACAGGCGGTTGATTTGCCTGAGATCGACGTGGTACTTTTCGCCGCGCCGCTCAATGAATGCCTCCGCGTCTGTGCCGAGCGCGGCGCGGATGGCGTCCGGCACGTCGGCGTCGGTCTCAAAGCAGCAGGCGCCGATACAAGGTCCGATGGCGGCGTGAACGGCGGATGGCTTGACGCCGCGATTCTCCATAGCGGCGACCGCTTTGCCCACAACACCGAGGGCGGTGCCTTTCCAGCCCGCGTGTACCGCGCCGACGGTTCCGGGGGCGCCGAGCAGAACGGTACAGCAGTCTGCGCTGTAGGCAACCAGCGGGAGCCCCGGCACGTCGGTGATCAGGGCGTCGGCGTTGTAGGGGCGTTCGTCCCAGCGGAGCTTCCCGGCGTCTTCCTGACGAATGAAACGCACAACGTCGCCGTGTACCTGCCGGTTACCCACGGCGCGGGACATGTCAAGCCCGGCGGCGTCGCCGAGCAGACGGTAGTTTTGCGAGACGTTGTCCCAGGTGTCGCCGTTCTGCTCGAAGAAATTCAGCGAGTCATACGGCGCGGGGCTGACGCCGCCGAGCCGTGTGGTAAAGGCATGGCGAATGCCGCCGACGGCAGAAAGACCGTCGGCGGTATCGTAAATCAAACCATTGATGTTGTGTTCCGTGAAAGACATGTTACTTGCCACAGCACTGCTTATACTTCTTGCCGCTGCCGCAGGGGCAGGGATCGTTGCGACCGATTTTTTTGACCTTTCGCGGCTGCTTTTTCACGGTGCCGTCACCGGCGGTAGTGGCGTTGATGCCCTCGGCGACGCGCTCGCGCTTGACCTCGGACTGCGTCTGCACGCGGGCGGAGAAGATGCGGCGCACGGTGTCGTTCTGGATCGCGGCAATCATCTCTTCAAACATATCCAGAGAGATGCGCTTGTACTCGTCCACGGGGTTCTTGTTTCCGTACGCCTGAAGGCGAACGCCTTGACGCAGCTCCGTCATCGCGTCGATGTGATCCATCCAGTATTCATCCACCACGCGCAGCATGACCACGCGCTCCAGCTCACGCATGATCGCGGAGCCTAGCGCCTCTTCCTTGGCGTTGTAGAAGCGCTCGGAGGCTTCCACCAGCTGATCGGTCAGCTCCTCGCTGCTGAGATTCGCCAGCTCGTCCGCGCTCACCGCACCGCGGGGGAAGTACATTCCCTCGCAGGACTTGAGCGCCTCGGCGGCGGTTTCCGCCGTCACCTTGCCGTGCTCACCGAGCGCGATGACCACGTTGTTTTCAATGCCGCTGCGGATGAAGCCGAAGACGGTACTCTTGATGTCAAGACCGTCAAGCACCTGCTTGCGCTGACCGTAGATGATCTCGCGCTGCTTGTTCATCACGTCATCGTATTCGAGAACGGATTTTCGCGTCTGGAAGTTGCGGGATTCCACGGTGATCTGGGCGTTTTCGATGGATTTGGAGAGAATACGCGCGTCGATGGGCGTATCCTCATCCATGTCGAGACGATCCATCAGGTTCGTGACGCGCTCGCCGCCGAACAGACGCATCAGCTCGTCGTCCAGCGACAGGTAGAAGCGCGTCTCGCCGGGGTCGCCCTGACGACCGGCGCGGCCGCGGAGCTGATTGTCGATGCGGCGGGAATCGTGGCGCTCAGTACCGATGATGAAGAGACCGCCCGCTTCGCGCACCTTGTCCGCCTCACCGGCAATCTCCGCCTTGTGCTTGGCGAGCGCCTGAGCGAACATCTCACGGGCGTCGAGAATCTCCTGGTTATCGGTGTCCGCGTAGCCGGTCGCCTCGGCGATCAGCTCGTCGCTCATGCCCGCCTTGCGCAGGTTGTTGCGCGCCATGTATTCGGCGTTGCCGCCCAGGGTGATATCGGTGCCGCGACCTGCCATGTTGGTGGCGACGGTCACCGCGCCCAGCTTGCCCGCTTGCGCGACGATCTCGGCTTCCTTTTCGTGGTTCTTCGCGTTTAAGAGATTGTGCTTGATGCCCTCGCGCTGGAGCAGATAGGAGAGCTTTTCGTTCTTCTCGATAGACACGGTACCCACCAGCACCGGCTGCCCCTTCTCGTGGCACTCCTTGATCTGCTGGATGACCGCGCGGTACTTCGCCGCTTCGGTCTTGTAGACCACGTCGGGATCGTCCTTGCGCGCCACGGGACGGTTGGTGGGGATTTCAATGATGTCAAGGTTGTAGATGGTGCCGAACTCCTCTTCCTCCGTCAGCGCCGTACCGGTCATGCCGGAGAGCTTGCGATAGAGGCGGAAGTAGTTCTGGAACGTGATGGTGGCGAGCGTCTTGCTCTCGCGGGCGACCTCGACATGCTCTTTTGCCTCGATTGCCTGATGCAGACCCTCACTGTAGCGGCGACCGAACATCAGGCGACCGGTGAACTCATCCACGATGACGACCTCGCCGTCCTTGAGCACATAGTCGATGTCGCGCTTCATGACGCCGTGCGCCTTGATCGCCTGATTGATGTGGTGGGCGATGGTGGAATTTTCGGGGTCGGAGAGGTTCTCCAGACCGAAGTATTCCTCCGCCTTCTCCACGCCGCGGGCGGTCAGCGTCGCGGTTCTTGCCTTCTCGTCGACGATGTAGTCAGCTTCCTCGTTGACGTCTTCCTCTGCCTTCTCGTCGGTCTCCGCGATGACTTTTTTGCGGAAGCGAGCGACAAGATTTTCCGTGCGGGAGTACATCTCCGTGGACTTTTCGCCCATACCGGAGATGATGAGCGGTGTGCGCGCCTCGTCGATGAGGATGGAGTCTACCTCGTCCACGATGACGAAGGCGTGACCGCGCTGCACCAGTTCACTGGCGTAAATCGCCATGTTGTCACGCAGATAGTCGAAGCCCATCTCGTTGTTGGTGCCATAGGTGATGTCAGCGGCGTAGGCGGCGCGGCGCTCGTCGCTGTTGAGATCGTGGACGATCAGACCGACGGTCAGACCGAGGAAACGGTGAATCTTGCCCATCCACTCGCTGTCGCGCTTGGCAAGGTAGTCGTTGACGGTGACGATGTGCACACCCTCGCCGCTGAGCGCGTTGAGGTAGGACGGCAGGACGGCGACCAGCGTTTTGCCCTCGCCGGTTTTCATCTCAGCGATGCGCCCCTGATGCAAAACCACGCCGCCGATGAGCTGCACACGGTAGGGATAGAGCCCGATGACGCGCTTTGCCGCCTCGCGGACGGTGGCGAACGCCTCAGGCAGAATGTCGTCCAGCGTTTCGCCGGCGGCGAGACGCTGCTTGAACTCCGGCGTCTTTGCCTGCAGCTGCGCGTCGGTCATGGCGGCATACTCGTCCGCCATCGCCTCGATTTTGTTCACGATGGGGTAGATGCTCTTTAACTCGCGCTCACTGTAGGTGCCGAATATTTTGGTTAAAAGACCCATAATGGTTCATCTTCCTTTCGGGAAAAAAGCAAAATAATACTTATATAGTATACCACACCGGAACAGAAGATGCAAACAGTATTTTGCGGAATTGTTTTTCGCCAAAACTCCCTATTGCAAAAATCAACGGAATACATTAGTATATATGGACAAATCCGAAAATCAGGGAGGAACGCAATGCGGGTCATCACAGGCACGGCGCGGGGACGGCGCCTTGGCGAACTGAAGGGGCAGGAGACGCGCCCCACCACCGGCAAGGTGAAGGAAGGCATCTTCAGCGCACTGCAATTCGAGATCGAGGAGCGGCGTGTGCTGGACCTCTTTGCGGGAACGGGACAGATGGGCATTGAGGCGCTCTCCCGCGGCGCGCGGAGCTGCGTCTTCGTTGACCGGCGCAAGGACGCCGCGCAGCTGGTGCGGGACAACCTCGCGGTTTGCGGCTTTGCTGACCGGGCGCAGGTGATCTGCGGCGACGCCATGGGATATCTTTCGTCACTGCGGGCGCAGTTTGACCTGATCTTCCTCGATCCGCCTTACGCGGACGATACGCTGGAACGTGCCATTGCCCACATCGCGAGGTTTGACATTTTGGCATCGGGTGGTATAATCGTTGCGGAGTGTCCGATGGACAAGCAGCTTCCGGCGCTCAGCGCACCGTACCGGATTCATCGTGAGTATCGCTACGGCAAGATCAAAGTAACCGTCTACCACCGCGACGGAGAAAACGAGGACGCATGAAAATCGCAGTTTTTCCCGGCAGCTTTGACCCGGTAACCGTGGGACACATGGATTTGATTCGCCGCGCGGCGGGACTGTTCGATCAAGTCTATATCTGCGCGATGGTCAACGCGGGCAAATCGCCGATGTTCACCGGTGAGCAGCGCTTCGAGCTGCTGCGCGCCTCGGTGGCGGAGCTGCCCAACGTGACCGCGGAGGCGTGGTCGGGCTTGCTGGCTGACTACGCGCGGGAAAAGGGTGCGCGCTATCTGGTCAAGGGTGTGCGCAATGGCACGGATTTTGACACCGAGTGGAGCATGGCGCAGATCAACCGCGAACTGGACGGCTCGCTGGAAACGGTGCTGCTGCCTGCGCGCGCGGAATATCTACACGTCAGCTCGACCATGGTGCGGGAAATGATAAAATACCGTCGGGCGCTGGAACCCTACATGCCGGCGGCGGCAATTGAGATCATGAAGGGATGGGAAACCAATGGCAACCAATCACACTGATGTCGAAAAGCTCATCAATATGCTTTACGATATGATCAACGACGCGAAGAACGTTCCCCTGATCAGCGACAAGTGCATGATCGACCGCGAGGAGGCACTGGACCTTCTCGACGAAATTCGCGCGGGTTTGCCGGCGGAACTTAAGCGCGCACAGGATCTGATCCAGGCGAAGGAAGATTATGTTAACTCCGCCAAGCGCGAAGTGGGACGCATGATGCAGCAGGCGGAGTTCGACGCCAAGAGCAAGGTGGCGGATAGTGAGGTGCTGGTTGCCGCGCGGGAGCGCGGCCACGAGATCATTAAGCGCGCGGAGGATCGCTCCAACGAGATGTATCGCGTGGTCAACGAGTATACCGAGGACGCGCTGCGCCGCACGGAAGAGGCGATTCAGGCGGCGTTGGATGAGGTGAAGCAGAGCCGCGTCAAGTTCCGCGCCGCTTCCGCCGCCCGCCGGCAGAAGGATCGGGAAGAGCTGAGCCGCAACGCAAAAAAAACTGACAAGGAATCGGAATGAAATTTGTGCACTTCGCTTAGGCTCGGATCATTTCTCCACATTTTGTCCGAATCAAGGGGTTTGGCACTACATTTTGTGCCGAATCCCTTTTTACTTTCCATAAAAAGTAAACATTTGTTTTATATTGACCGGTCTTCGACGAGATCGGTCAATTTTTTTTCTCTTGATTTTTGCCGGAGGGTCTCGTATACTCAAAGCAGGCGTGGGGGAAAGTGGTGGATCAGACCATCAAAGTGGAGCCTCCGTCCATAGTGTAACAGAAGAGTGGAACCAGACCCGCCCTTTCGAAAAAAGGGAGGACGGGTGGTTTTGCCCTCTGTGTTTCATTTTCCGATTTCCGCGCGGAGAGGAGGGACGGCCGTGACCGGGCAGTATCAGCACAGCATTGACGCGAAGGGGCGGCTGTTTATCCCTGCCAAGCTCCGCGAGGAGCTGGGCGAGACCTTCTATGTGACCATCGACGTGGCCGACCCCTGCCTGACGGTGTACTCCCAGGAAGCGTGGGAGCAGCTCACGAAGAAGTTTGAGAACCTGCCATACTCCAAGTCCCGCATCGTGCAGCGCCTGATTTATGGCAACGCGATGAAGTGTGAACCGGACGCTCAGGGGCGTATCCTGCTTCCGCAGAACCTGCGCAGCCACGCAAAGCTGGAGAAGGACGCTATCGTGCTGGGCGTTTCGGGCCGTGCGGAAATCTGGAACGCGGAGACCTGGAACCGTCAGCAGACGGACGAGTTGGCATCCGGGGATCTTGCCGCCATCATGGAAGAACTTGGTATCTGATATGGAAGCTGAATACGGGCATAAGCCTGTTTTGCTGCAAGAGTGTCTGGACGCTCTGGCAATCCGACCGGACGGCGTCTATGTCGACGGCACACTGGGGCGCGCGGGACACTCCTCGGAGATCGTGCGCCGCCTGACTACGGGGCGTCTCATCGCGCTTGACCGGGATGAGACGGCGCTCGTCGCCGCGCGTCAGCGCATGGCGGAGCACATGGATCGCGTGACGCTGGTGCACAGTAACTTCAGCCGCCTCGGCGAGGTGCTGGACGAGCTGGGTGTGGACGCGGCGGACGGCATGCTGTTTGACCTCGGTGTTTCGTCGCCGCAGTTGGATGACGCGAGCCGTGGCTTTTCCTATAAGCAGGACGCGCCGCTGGACATGCGCATGGACGAGAGCGCGCCGCTGACGGCACGGGAGCTGGTGAACACCGTCTCCTACGAGGAGCTGCGGCGCATTTTCTATGAATACGGCGAGGAGCGCTACGCGCCGCAGATCGCCAAAGCCATCTGCGCCGCGCGGGAGCGGCAGCCCATTGAGACCACGCTGGAGCTTGCGGAATTGATTCGCGGCGCGATGCCCGCCAAGGCGCTGCGTGAGAAGCAGCACCCCGCAAAGCGCAGCTTTCAGGCGATCCGCATTGCCGTCAATGACGAGTTGGGCGAGCTGGAGCCGATGCTGGACGCCGCGCAGAAGCATTTGAAGCCTGGCGGACGGCTGGCGGTCATCACCTTCCACTCGCTGGAAGACCGCATCGTCAAGCAGAAGCTCAAGGAACTCGCCACCGGCTGTATCTGCCCGCCGGAGTTTCCGGTCTGCGTCTGCGGCAGGACGCCGAAAATGAAGCTTGTGACCCGCAAGCCCATCGTCTCAGGGGACGAGGAACTGGCGGAGAATCCCCGCGCCCGCAGCGCCAAGCTGCGCGTGGCGGAGAAGTGCTGAGGAGCAAAACACCAAAGGAGAGGAGGACGACACATGGCTCGTAGACCTGCGCGACAAGTGAATCAGCGCTATGTGTCGGGGAACCTCGCCTACGATTATGACGTTCTGGAGCGGGAGCGCCGCCGTGAGGAACGGCGCCAGCAGGAAGAGCGCAGAGCACGCGAACGGCGACCCGCTCCGCGCCGCCGTCCTCCTGAGCAGCAAAAGAAGAAACGCCGTGAACGCATCCGCGTGTCCAACGCGATCGTGGTGGGCTTCGCGGCGGCGGCGGTGATGATCGTCGCGCTGCTGATGGGTTACGCGCAGCTATCTGTGATCTCCCACGATGTGGTGCGCGAGCAGAAGCGCCTGAACGCTCTCGAAGAGGAGCATGTCAAGCTGGTGGCGCAGTACGAGCGCACGTTCGACCTGAGCGCCATCAAGGAAGCCGCGGAGTCGAGCGGAATGGCAAAGCCCAGTGCCTCGCAGATTTACTATGTCGATCTTTCCGGGCCGGACAGCGTGGTGCTGTACGGCGGCGCGGCAGACAGTCCGCTCAAACGCGTGTTCACAGCGGTTGGGCAGAACGTGTGGTCGTTTGTGGAATATTTTAAATGAAGTAGACTATACATAAGGGGTAAGGAACATCCTTACTCCTTATGTCCGTGAATAGGAGACCGATTCTATGGCTCAAAGTCCGAAAAGAAGACCGGACGCCGTCCGCCGTGCCAACCGCACCATCGGCGTTCGGACGCTGTTTCTGCTTGTGCTGTTCGGCGTGCTGACCTTTGTGCTGCTGTTTTCCAAGCTCTATGAGTGGCAGATCACGCGCCACGACGAACTGCAGGACATCGCGGTGCGTCAGCAGACCATGCGCACCACCGTCAGCGCATCTCGCGGAGCGATCTACGACCGCAACGGTCGCGCGCTGGCGATCTCCTCGACGGCGGAAAACATCCTCATGTCGCCGCTGGATATCGAAAAGTACGATCAGGACCGGGACCTCATTGCCGATGGACTCGCTGAGATTCTGGGGCTGGACGGGAACGATCTGCGCGAGAAGATGAAAAAAACCTACTCGCAGTATGAATTTATCAAAAAACGCGTGGATCAGGAGGAAGCCGACCGGGTGCGCGCCTTTGTCGTCGAGAACGATATCAAGGGTAACAGCATCTTTATGGAGCCAACCACCAAGCGGTACTATCCGTTTGGCTCGCTGGCGGCAAACGTCATCGGCTTTGTGAATGAAAATGGCGGCGCCATGGGGCTTGAAGCGGTCTACAACGAGGAGCTGACCGGCGAGAGCGGCATGGTCGTCACGGCGAAGGACGTCAACGGCACGTCGCTGCTCTATCAGTACGAGCAGTATTTTGACGCGCAGGACGGCAGCGCCCTGCACACGACCATCGACACCACCGTGCAGTATTACCTGGAAAAAGGGCTGGCGGATCTGGAGGCGCGCTACGGCACCGGCAAGGGCGCGACGGGAATCGTGATGGACGTGAACACCGCCGCGATCCTCGGCATGGCGTCATTGCCGTCTTACGATCTCAACAATCCCGCCGCGATCTACAATGACTTCCTGAAGGCGACCATCATCCAAAAGCCAACGGAGCCGTCGCCCGAAACGGCGGAAGACGAGACGGGAGAAACGGCAGAAAGCGCCGACGGGGAAACCGGAGCGACTGAGACGGAAACGACCGCCGCAGTAGACGAGAAGGCGTTTGAGGAGCAGCTGCTGGCGCAACTCCACACCCTGCGGCTCAAACAGTGGCGCAACAAGGCGATCAACGACACCTATGAGCCTGGCTCCACGTTCAAGATTCTGACGCTGTCCATGGGACTGGAGGAGGGCGTCATTGACCTGAATTCCTCCTTTGACTGCTCCGGCTATGTGAAAATCGACAACGCGACCATCAACTGCTCCAAGCGTGCCCCCGGTCACGGTCACCAGAGTCTCAAGGTGGCGGCGGGGAATTCCTGTAACCCGGCGTTCATCAACATCGGGCTGCGGGTGGGCAACCAGAAGTTTGTGGAGTATATGAACGCCTTCGGGCTTACCAGCAAGACCGGTATCGACACCACGGGCGAGACGCCGGGCTTTATGAATGAGGAGATCAACTATTCCCGCCTTGCGCTGGCGTGCTACGCCTTCGGTCAGAACTTCAATGTCACGCCCGTAGCGCTCATCGCGGCACAGGCGGCATGCATCAACGGCGGCTACCTCCGCCGCCCCTACATTGTCGATCAAATCACGGACGTCGATGGCAACATCGCGTATCAGCACGACACGACGCCGATCCGCCAGGTGATCTCCGAGGACACCAGCGCCACGGTGCGCGAGATTCTGGAGTACGTCGTTTCCGACGGTACGGGAAAGAACGGCAAGGTGGCGGGCTATCGCATCGGCGGCAAGACCGGCACAGCGGATAAGGTGGGCGGCAACGTCATCGTCTCCTTTGTGTGCTTTGCTCCGGCGGACGACCCGCAGGTCATCATGCTCCTGACCCTTGACGAGCCGAATCGTGACACCGGCACCTACGTCTCCGGCGGCAACATGGTTGCTCCGGTGGCGAGCGAGGTCATGGCGGAGCTGCTGCCGTACCTCGGTATCGAGCCGACCTACAGCGCGGAAGAGCTGGTGGGGCGCGACACCACAGTGCCGAACCTCGTGGGATTCCCGGTTGAAGAGGCGCAGAGCAAGCTCAAGGAGATTGGCTTCAGCTGCCGCGTCGTCGGTAAGGCGGAGAGGGTTACGGATCAGACGCCGAGCGGCGGCGCCATCGTGCCGAACAACGCCGAGATCATCCTGTACTGCGGCGAGACAAAGTCCGACGCGCTGTGTATTGTGCCGAACGTGATCGGGGACAGCGCTTCAGTCGCCAACCAGAAGCTGACCAACGCGGGGCTTATCATGTCGGTCTCCGGCGCGACAAACCGCTCCAACGCCTCGGTGCGGGCGGTGTCCCAGTCCGAGACGCCGGGCAGGGAGGTCGACGCGGGCACGGTGGTGCGCGTGCAGCTGAGCGATTCCTCCGTAACGGATTAACCTGACAAAGAGAACCATACTCAACGGGAAAGGATTCGTTTTTCCACGAAGCTGTCCGAATTGCTTTCACACCTGACAACCTACGAGCTTCACGCATCCTCGGACACTGAGATCACCTGCCTGACCGACGACTCCCGAACGGTTACGCGCGGCGCGTTGTTTGCCGCGCTGCATGGCACAAGGGAGGATGGCGCAAGCTATCTGGCGGACGCCGTGAACCGCGGCGCGTCCTGTGCCCTGTGCGACACGCCGCCGGAGACGGACGTTCCGTTCGTCCTGGTGCCGGACGCCCGCCTCGCGCTGGGGCAGCTGGCGGCGGCGTGGTACGGTGAGCCGTCCAGACGCATGACCGTGGTGGGCGTCACCGGCACCAACGGAAAGACCACCACGACCTACCTTCTCAAACAGCTCCTGGAGCGCATCCTTGGCGCGAAGGTCGGGCTGATCGGTACCAATGAAAACCTGATCGGCGACGAGAGCTATCCCGCCGAGCGCACGACGCCGGGCGCTCTGGCGCTGCAGGCGCTGCTGGCAAAAATGGCAGCGGCGGGTTGTACCCATGTGGTGATGGAGGTTTCCTCCCACGCGCTCGATCAGCAGCGCACGGCGGCGATTGACTTTGCCGTCGGCGTGTTCACCAACCTCTCCCGCGATCATCTGGACTATCACGGCACGATGGAGAACTACTGTGCCGCCAAGGCTCGGCTGTTCCGCCAATGCCGCGCCGCCGCCATCAACGGCGACAGCAGATGGGCGGGACGGGTGCTGGATGGTTCGGACTGCCCATATCTCACCTTCGGACAGAACATGACCAACGACGTGGTGGGCTGGCATCCCCGCTACGAAAATGACCGAGTGAGCTTCACCGTCTCCGACGAGGAAGAGCACTATGGGACGGCAATCCCGATTCCCGGCGAGTTTTCCCTGTACAATGCCCTCGGCGCGCTGACCGCGCTGATGCTTCTCGGCATTCCGCTGGCAACGGCGGCGTGGGCGCTGCCCCACTGTACGGGCGTGCGCGGGCGCTGCGAGGTGGTGCCGACGGGGGAGGATTTCACCGTCATCATTGATTACGCGCATACCCCCGACGGACTGAAGAATATTCTGGAGACCGTCTGTGGCTTTGCGGAGCGCCGCGTGCTGCTGGTGTTCGGCTGCGGCGGCGACCGTGACCGCGGCAAGCGTGCGCAGATGGGACGCATCGCCGCGGCGCGGGCGGACGCCGTGGTGCTGACCAGCGACAATCCCCGCACCGAGTCGCCCTACGCGATTCTCCGCGACGTGCTGGAGGGAATCCGGGGGACGCCCTTCGCGGTGATCGAGGATCGGCGGGAGGCGATCGCCTACGCGCTGGACCACGCCCACGCCGGCGACGTGGTACTGCTGGCGGGGAAGGGCCACGAGACCTGCCAGATCATAGGAGACAGAACGCGCCCGCTGGACGAGCGCGAGGTGGTACGGAAATACCTTGAACGAAGGAGAAATCAATATGTTGACAGCGCTTGCAGCCATTTTGAGCTTTGTGATGACCGTGATTGCGGGACGGTTTCTAATCCCGTGGCTCCGCCGCCTCAAGGCGGGGCAGGAGATCCGTGAGGACGGCCCGACATGGCACAATGCCAAGGCGGGGACCCCCACCATGGGTGGGCTGATGTTCATTGCGGGTATCCTCATTTCCATCGTGATGAGCGGCTGGAGCGGGATGCTGCGCGGCGACTTCCGCCATCTCTATATCTTCGGCTTTGCCGCGATTTTCGGCGTGATCGGCTTTCTGGATGACTTTGAAAAGGTCGTCCACCACCGCAACCTCGGCTTGACGGCGCTGCAAAAATTCGCGCTTCAGCTTGCCGCGGCGGTGGCGTTCCTCACGCTGATGCGCTACGAGGGCTTGCTGACGCCGAACCTCTATATTCCCTTCTTCCAGACGCATCTGGTGATGAGCTGGCCGGTGTACATGGTGTTTGCCGCGTTTGTCATTGTCGGCACGGTCAACGCCGTCAACATTACCGACGGCATCGACGGTCTTGCCGCCAGCGTGACGGTGCCGGTGGGACTGTTCTTCGCGGTGGTCGCGGCGTGGTGGCCGGGACTGAGCCAGCTCGGTATCTACTCCGGCGCGCTGGTGGGCGGACTGCTGGGCTTCCTCGTCTACAACTTCCACCCCGCCAAGGTGTTCATGGGCGACACAGGCTCCCTCTTTCTCGGCGGTACAGTGGCGGCGCTGGCGTTTGCCTACGATATGCCGCTGATCCTGATACCTGTCGGCTTTGTCTATATCTGCGAGACGATGTCTGACATTTTGCAGGTGGGCTACTTCAAACTCACACACGGCAAGCGCCTGTTTAAGATGGCGCCGCTGCACCACCACTTTGAGCTTTGCGGCTGGAGCGAGGTCAAGTTGGTCGCGGTGTTCACCACGGTCAGTGCGCTGGGTTGCTTCGCCGCGGCGCTGGGCGTGCTGGAACGCTATCGATTTTGACATTCCATAGAGTATCTGCGAGAGGAGGACGACTGTGACCAGAGAAGAACGCGAGCTGCGCCGACAGGAACGCGAGCGGCGCAGATTGGTGGAGAACGCTGCCCGCGAGGCGGGCCGCGGACCGCTGGACGTCCCGTTCCTCCTGTTGACGCTTTTGCTTACCGGCGTGGGACTCATCATGCTGTTCTCCGCCAGTTTTCCCATGGCATATTACGAGGGCGTCGGTCCCGCGTATTACCTGATTCGTCAGGGTATTTTTGCCGCCATCGGCGTTGCGCTGATGCTTGCCATCGGGCGCATCAACTATGAACGCTATCGTGTGACGGGCAAGTACGTTCTGGCGATTGCCGTGTTCCTGCTGCTCCTTGTGCTGGTACCCGGCGTGGGCAGAACGGTCAACGGCGCGACGCGCTGGCTGGGCTTCGGCGAGTTGTTCACCTTCCAGCCCTCTGAGATTGCCAAGATCGGCGTTATTCTCTATTTTTCTGACAGTATTTCCAAGAAAAAGGAGAAGATGCGTACCTTTCAGTACGGTATCCTGCCTTATGCCGTGATCCTCGGCGCGATCGCCGTGCTGATGTACTTTGAGCCGCACTTGTCCGGCACGGTGCTGATTCTCGGTATTGGCGCGGTGTTGATGTTCGCCGGAGGCATTGAGTGGAAATGGGTCGTCGCGGGCATGGGCGTCGCGGCGGCGGGTATCTGGGCATATCTGACGGGAAAGATCGCCTATAACGCCAAGCGCATCACCATCTGGCGAGACCCGCTCACCAACGATCAGGAGCTTATGCGGGACGCGGGCTATCAGATGCGCCAGAGCCTGCTTGCCATTGGCTCCGGCGGGCTGCTGGGCGTGGGACTCGGCAAGAGCCGCCAGAAATTCATGTATCTGCCCGAGCGGCACAACGACTTTATCTTTGCCATCATCTGCGAAGAGCTGGGGCTGATCGGCGCAACGCTCATTATGGCGCTGTTCGCCCTGCTCATCATCCGCGGCTATTGGATCGCGCTCCACGCCCGTGACCGCTTCGGCGCGCTGCTGGCGGTGGGCGTCACGACACAGGTGGCGCTGCAGGTATTCCTCAACATCGCGGTGGTGACGAACCTCATCCCCAACACGGGTATTTCACTTCCGTTTTTCAGCTACGGCGGTACCGCGCTGGTCATCCAGCTCGCGGAAATGGGACTGGTGCTCAGCGTATCCCGCCAGATGCCGGCAAATTAGGAGAGCGGCTATGAGAGTGATTTTTACCTGCGGCGGCACGGCGGGGCATGTCAACCCCGCGCTGGCACTGGCAGGCTATATGAAAGAGAGAGACCCGTCCGCGCAGATTCTCTTTGTCGGCGCGGAGCGTGGACTGGAGCGCGACTTGGTCGCGCACACGGAGTACCCCTTCCGCACGGTCAACGTGTCGAGCTTCTGGCGCTCATTTAAGCCGAAGGCAATCAGGCACAATCTGGTCAGCGTCCGCAACCTGCTCTTCGCGGAGCGGGAGGCAAACGCAATTCTGGACGACTTCAAGCCCGATTTGATCGTCGGCACCGGCGGATACGCCAGCTACCCCATCGTGCGCTATGGCGCGAAGCGCGGCATTCCCACGGCGGTGCATGAGTCCAACGCCATCCCCGGCCTCACAACCACGCAGCTTGAGCCATACGCTCAGCGCATCATGGTGGGCTTTGAGGACTGCCGGCAGCACTACAGGCACCCGGACAAGGTGGTGGTCACCGGCACGCCGGTGCGCGGCGACTTCTTCGCAAAAACGAAGCAGGAGGCAAAGCACGCGCTGGGCGTCGACGACGGTAGACCGCTGATCGTGTCGTTCTGGGGCAGCCTCGGCGCGGGACAGATGAACCGCATGATGACGGAGTTTCTCGCGCTGGAGGCGGCGCACGAGCCGTTCCATCACATCCACGGCGTCGGCTCGATTTCCTGGGAAACGACGCAGGCGGAGCTGCGCTCACGCGGTGTCGATCCCGCGGCGCATCCGAGCCTTGACGTGCGGGAATACATTTATAATATGGCGGACGTCATGCGTGCCGCCGACCTTGTGCTCTCCCGCGCGGGCGCGTCGACCCTTGCCGAGCTGACGGCGCTGGGCGTACCCGCGATCCTCGTGCCGTCGCCCAACGTGACGAACCACCACCAGGAGAAGAACGCAAACCTGCTGGGCGACCACGGCGCGGCGCTTGTGCTCGCGGAGGAGGGCTTGGACGGCAAGCGGCTCTTCACCGCCGCGGCGGGTATCCTGCGCGACGAGGACAAGCGGGAGGAAATGGCGAAAAACATGGCGTCCCTCGGAGTGAGAGACGCCACGCAGCGGATCTATCAAACGGTTTTGTCGATGTTTTGATTTTCACGTCTTGTAAGGCATGAGGACAAAGTCCATGTACACGGGGTTGTGGTCGCTGTATCGGAACTGCGTATCAATGACATTGCTCTCGATGACCTGCACGTTCGGCGAGACAAGGAAGCCGTCCACCGTCAGCACATACTGCCCTTCGTGATAGGGACCGTCGGCGTTGCGGCAGGAGGGGACGGGGCTCGCTTCGTCCAGCGGCGCGACGAGCTGAATCTCCACGCCGTCAAAGGTCTCCGGCGGGATGGGCTGCGCCCAGGTGTATTCGATGTCGCTCGCGCCGAAGTAAGCGGCGGAATCGCCCAGCAGGTCCTTGTTGAAGTCTCCGCCCGCGATGCAGTAATTGCCGTTTTCGTATTCGTTTTGCATATCCTCCAGCAGCATCCGCAGCTGCTCGGTGGCAATGGTGCCGTCGGAGGTATAGGCGGAGAGGTGGAGATTGTACAGCACCAGCTCGTCTGCCTGAGCGCCGTAGGCGTTCGTGACGGGAATGCGGCTCACGCTGTAGCAGCGGTCAAGGTCCAGAAACTTGGTGAAGCCCGTTTCAATGGGCAGGCTGCGGCGCAGCGCGGAGTCGATCGAAAAGCTGGAAAAGGTCATAATGCCCGCCTTGTTTGCCCCGTGGGGCGAGGTAAGGGGGTACATGAGGTACGGGCTGTCATAGTTCTGCGCAAAGTCATAGAAAAGCGCGGTTTCGGCAAAGTGGGTCGACAAATCTTCGAGCAGCAGCTCGGATTCATCGATGTGATAGCTGCGGGTGCCGTCCGTGTCCACCTCCTGAATGAGCATGAGGTCGGGGGAGCAGGCGCCGAGCGTATCCACCGCGCCGCCGATATTGGCGACCACCGCCTCGGCACTGCGCGCGCGGCTCTCCGTGCCGCCGTCCATGAAGAAGCCGTAATCGTCGCTATACGCGCCGAAGCCGATATTATAGGACGCGATGCGGTACCGCGTGCCGGTGGCAGGCTCGATCGTGGGATAATCGTCGTTGTCGAGCAGGACTCCGCCTTTGTAGAGCACATGGACCGTCAGCTCCTGACGATCCGACAGGCGGTGATAATCAATGAACACATAGGCGAGATATCCGCCGACGACGATCACCAGCGCCAGAACGACGCAGAGAACGATCTTCAGAATCTTTTTCACTTTCATGGCAGAGCCCTCCGCAGATGAGATTTCCCTTATTGTGCCACAGCGAAGGAAAAAACGCAAGCGGAACCCCATGTCGTGTCCCCTGCATACTATGGGATGATGAAAAACCATGGTATGTGGAGGAGACGAGATGCAGGAACTGTTCGTCGAAGGCGGAAACCGCCTTTGCGGTGAACTGACGATACAAGGCTCCAAGAACGGCGTACTGCCGGTGTTGGCGGCGACCATTGTGTGCGCGGGCGAGTGCCGCGTGGAAAACTGCCCGCATCTGAGCGACGTGGACGCGTCCATCGCGATTTTGCGCCATCTGGGTTGCTGTACGCGCTGGGAGGACGGCGCGCTGATCGTAAACACGACCCACATGGACCGAAATGAGGTGCCGGACGCGCTGATGCGCGAGATGCGCTCATCGGTGATCTTTCTCGGCGCAATCCTCGCGCGGCAGGGGGAGGCGGTGCTGTCCTATCCCGGCGGGTGCGAGCTGGGCCCGCGACCCATCGACATGCACCTCGCGGCGCTGCGCGCGCTGGGCGCGGAGATCGAGGAGTGCGGCGGTACGCTGCGATGCACGGCGAAGGTGATGACCGCCGCCGAACTGGTGCTTCCCATGCCCAGCGTCGGCGCGACGGAAAACGCGATTCTCGCCGCCTGCGGCGCGGAGGGGACGACGGTGATCTATAATGCCGCGCGGGAACCGGAGATCACAGAACTTCAGGACTTTCTCAACGCCATGGGCGCGGAGGTGTGCGGCGCGGGCGGTTCCATCGTCACCGTGACGGGCAAGCGCACGCTGCACGGCGGGGCGCACCGCGTCATCGGCGACCGCATCGTGGAGGCAACCTACCTCTGCGCGGCGGCGGAGTGCGGCGGAGAAGTGCGGCTGCACGGCGTGGACTACCGCGCGCTGTCCACCGTGACGGCGGCGCTGAGCGAGGCGGGCTGTGAGATTCAGAGCGAAGAGGAAACCGTCACGCTCCGAAGCGGCGGACGGCTCCGGGCAATCCGCCCGGTTCGCACCGCGCCCTATCCGGGCTTCCCGACGGACGCGCAGCCCGCGCTGATGGCGGCGCTGCTCCGCTCCGCGGGCAGCACTGTGTTTGTGGAAAATATCTTTGAAAACCGGTTCCGGCACGTCGATGAGCTTGCCCGTATGGGCGCGGACGTGCGCGTGGCGGGACGGGTGGCGGTGGTCAGCGGCGTCCGCACGCTCCATGGGGCGCGCGTCAAGTGTACCGACCTGCGCGGCGGCGCGGCGCTGGTACTGGCGGGACTGCAAGCCGAGGGGGAGACGCGCCTGACGCTGTTGGAGCATATTGACCGGGGTTACGAGAGCATTGAACGGGATCTGTCGGCGCTTGGCGCACGGATTGAGCGGCGAAACGCCTAGGTACATAAGAGAGGTACACAGCTATGGGAAAGACAAGACGAAGCCACAGGCGCAGGCGGGGAAGGCTTACGCCGATCCTCAAGCCGCTTGCCGTTCTGGCGGCGGTTGCGGCAATGCTTTGGGCGGTGGCACTGTTCTTCCGTATGGATCATATTGTCGTCAGCGGAAACGAGCGCTACACCGAGACGGAGGTTCTGGCGGCATCCGGTTTGCAAACCGGCGGAAACCTCTATTTTCTCAATAAATTCGACGTCAAGGAGTCAATTTTTGACCAACTGCCCTATGTGGAGACGGTCAGGATCAACCGGAAGCTGCCGGATACGCTGCTCATCGAGGTGGGCGAGTGCAAAGCCGCGGCAGGCGTGGAGAGCGAAAACGGCGTCTGGCTCATCAGCGAGCAGGGACGGCTGCTGGAGGAGACTGCCGTGCCTCCGGTCGGCTGCCCGGTCATCGCCGGCGCGTCGCCCGTGGAACCGGCTGCGACAAAACCTGTCGATCTGGGCGAAGACTATGCGTACCGTCTGGGCGTGGCGCTGACGCTGCTGCGGGAGTCCGAGACGCGCGGGATGCGCGCGAACATCGGCGTGATCGATCTCTCGGACGATACGGCGCTGAGTTTTACTTATCTCGGACGGTTCACGGTGCGCCAGCCGTGGACGACGGACGTCAGCTATAAACTGGAAAGCCTGGAAACAGTGGTCGACTATCTCGAAAACAACGAGGCGGGGCGCATCGACCTGATGACCGAGGGGAAGGCAAGTTTTATTCCAGAATAATTTCTGAACTAGCTATTGACCACGGCGCGAAACCGTACTAAAATATATCTGTTATGGAACACATTATGTTGTGGCGGTATGTCCAAAACCGCCCGCATTGCACCAGAGACAGCAGGAGGAACCAAACTATGGCTTTCGGATTGGAGACCGGACAGGAGAGCGTTGTCAAGATCAAGGTGATCGGCGTCGGCGGCGGCGGCAATAATGTTGTGAACCGCATGGTACGCTCCGGTTCACACGGCGTAGATTTCGTCGCGGTGAACACGGATAAGCAGGCGCTCAACGTATCCAGCGCCACCTATAAGATCCAGATCGGCGAGAAGCTGACCCACGGTCAGGGCGCGGGTTCCGATCCTGAGGTGGGACGCAAGAGCGCGGAGGAGAGCCGCGCCCAGATTTCCAAGGCGTTGGAGGACACCAACATGGTGTTTATCACCGCAGGCATGGGCGGCGGTACCGGTACCGGCGGCGCGCCCATCGTGGCGGAGATCGCGCGCGAGGCTGGGATTTTGACGGTCGGCGTCGTGACAAAGCCTTTCGGCTTTGAGGGTCGCCGCCGGATGCAGCAGGCGGAAAAGGGCATCGAAGCGCTGCGCGATAAGGTGGATTCGCTGGTCATCATTCCCAACGAGCGCCTCAAGTTTGCTACGGATCAGAAGATTACCTTTGCCAATGCCTTTGAAATCGCGGACGACGTGCTGCGTCAGGCGGTGCAGAGCATCTCTGATCTGATTCGCGAGACGGGCTTCATTAACCTTGACTTTGCGGACGTGACCGCCGTGATGAAGGACGCGGGGCTTGCGCACATGGGCGTCGGTCGTGCCGCCGGCAAGAACAAGGCGGAGGAAGCCGCGAAGATGGCGATTTCCAGCCCGCTGCTGGAGACCAGTATCAACGGCGCCCACGGCGTACTGATCAACGTGACCGGCTCCGCGGACATCGGGCTGGACGAGGTGGAGCAGGCTGCGTCCCTGGTTCAGGCGGCAGTGCATCCCGACGCCAACACCATCTTCGGCGCGACCTTCGACGAGACGCTGGACGATGAGATTCGCGTCACGGTCATCGCCACCGGCTTTGACGAGGACGCCCAGACCGCCATGGCGGCGGCACAAGCGGCACAGACTCCGGCAAAGCCCGCGAGCATTCCGGTCAGCGCACCCGCGCAGCCGGCGAAGCCCGTGGAAGAGGAAAAACCTGTTGAGGAGCCAAAGCCGGAAGAAAAGCCTGCTCCCGCGCAGAAGAGCGCCCCGGGAAAAACGGAAACCGAAGATGATCCCTTCGAGGACATTTGGAAAATTTTTAATTTGAAGCACGAGGATTGATACTGAAAAGCTGTGCGCCGATGCGCAAAGCACAGCGGCTGCAATGAAAACTTCTTGTTTTCGCTGTAGAATCGTGTGAGACAATCACTGCCAAACTCCGCAGACATTGGTTCTGCGGAGTTTTTTTGCGCCGCAGCCGCCGCTTCGCCGTTTTTTTCCATGTCAGCGCGGTTAAATTTTAGGCAGCTTATTTTATGCGCATTTGCAGAAATTAAAACAGCCGTGCGGCGAAATGCATTTTTTTCCGCACGGCGAAAGGAGGGAAGAAGATGCACTCTTTATCCAGCCGGATCGCGGCGACCTGCCTCGGCATTCTGGTCACCTGCGCGGCAATGGCGCCCGGCGTACGCGCCGCGGCACGGGATGGCACGCAGTATCTTGTCCCCGTCGGGCACACAGTAGGCGTCAAGCTGTTTTCGGACGGCGTGCTGGTGGTGGGATTGTCCGACGGTGAGACGCCGGCAAAGGAAAGCGGTCTGCGCGAGGGCGACATTTTGCTTTCGTTCAACGGCACGGACGTGGATTCCACGGAACATTTGCAGCGTCTGCTCTCTGAAAACGGCGAGGCGGTGGCGACCATAAACGTCAAGCGCGGCGCGAAAACGCTGACGCTGCGCGTGACGCCCGAAGCGGGGGAGGACGGTGTGTGCCGGCTCGGCGCGTGGATTCGCGACAGCATGGCGGGCATTGGCACGATGACCTTCTATGACCCTGTGAGCGGCGTGTTTGGCTCGCTGGGTCACGGCGTCACCGATGTGGATACCGGCGCGTTGATGCCGCTGGAGCACGGAAGTATCATGGACGCGACGGTGAAGGCGGTCAAACGCGGCGAGAGCGGTTCGCCGGGAGAGCTGCGCGGCGATTTCGACCTCACGCGCGACAGCGGCAGCCTCTACGCGAATACTGATTGCGGCTTGTTTGGCGTCATTGAGGGTGAGAGCAACGCCATCACCGCGCGACAGCCGGTTCCTGTTGCCGGGCGCGATGAGGTGACCACCGGAGACGCGGTAATCCTTGCCAACTGCGGCGGCGACGAGGTGCGCGAGTATCAGATATCCATTGAGCGCATTTACTCCGGCAGTTCGCCCACACGCAATATGCTCATCCGCATCACCGACCCGGAGCTGCTGGCGCAAATCGGCGGTATCGTGCAGGGCATGAGCGGCAGCCCGATCCTGCAAAACGGCAAGCTGGTGGGCGCCGTGACCCACGTTCTGGTGGGCGACGCGGAGCGCGGCTATGGCATCTTCATCGAAAACATGCTGGACGCGGCGGGACTGCCCGCTGCAAAATGACCGTGGGAGGGCGCTGCGGCGCCCTCCTTTTTTTAAAAAGTTAAAAGAACGGGCCAATTTTCCGCGACATGCCGAACGATTGACTTTTCCTCAGAATATGCTATAATTGTTTGCATACAATTGATTGGAATGCAAAAGGATGGTCACTATGGAACACACTTTTCGAACCAAAAATGTCTGCTCCATGCAGATTCGTTTCATGCTGGACGGCGATGTCGTGCGGAACATCAGCTTTCTGGGCGGCTGCGACGGCAACCTCAAGGCGGTGTCAAAGCTTTGCGATGGTATGACGGTCGAGCAGATCGAGGAGAAGCTCAAGGGCAACACCTGCGGGCGTCGCCCGACCTCCTGCGCGGATCAGCTCGCGATCGCCGTGCGTCAGGCGTATGAGGAGGAGAGCGCGTAATGGACAGAAGCAAACGCATCGTTCGCACCAGTATCGTCGGGATTGTCGTCAATCTGATTTTGGTGGCGTTCAAGGCGGTGGTGGGTCTTGTCACCAACTCCATCGCCGTTATCCTCGACGCGGTGAACAATCTGAGTGACGCCATGTCGTCTATCATCACCATTGTCGGTACCAAGCTCGCGGGCAAGCGACCCGACAAGAAGCACCCCTACGGCTACGGACGCATTGAGTATCTCACCAGCGTCATCATCGCGGTGATCGTGCTGCTTGCGGGCGTCACCTCCCTGCGCGAGTCCGCCGGAAAGGTTTTCCATCCCGACGAGACCGCGTATAACACGGTGTCCCTGGTCATCATTGCCGCGGCGGTGGTGGCGAAGTTTTTCACCGGCCGTTATGTCAAGAAGGTGGGCGAGGAGATCAAGTCCGGCTCCCTGATTGCCTCCGGCTCCGACGCGTTTTTCGACTCGATCCTGTCCTTTGCGACGCTGGTTGCCGCGGCGGCGAACCTGATCTGGGGCTGGCAGCTGGAGGGCGTCCTCGGCGTCGTGATCTCCGTTATCATCATCAAGGCGGGCGTCGAGATGCTGATGGAAACGCTGGACGGTATCATCGGTCTGCGCGCGGACACGGAACTGACCGACGGCGTGAAGGAGATCGTGAACGCTTTCCCCGGTGTTCGCGGCGCTTACGACCTGACGCTGCACAACTACGGTCCGTCCGAGATCATCGGCTCGGTACACATTGAGGTGGCGGACGCGATGACCGCGCGTGAGATTCACTACCTGACCCGCTGCATTGCCGCGAAGGTGTACGCGGAGCTGGGCGTCATCCTGACCGTTGGCATCTATGCCGCCAACGACAGCTCGCCCGTGCTCAGCGAGATCAAGGGTACGGCGGAAGCGCTGGCGGACGAGTCCCCGGAGATTTTGCAGATGCATGGCTTTTACGGTGACGAGCAGACAAAAACCGTGATGTTCGACCTCATCGTCGACTTTTCCGCGGACGCCTCGGCGGTGCGCGACGCGGTGGCAGCAAAGCTGAAGGCAAAGTATCCAGACTATCGGTTCGATATCGTGCTGGATTCGGATTACAGTGATTGAGCACTGTGTGAAAGACAGGAGAAAGAACATGACACAACAGGTTCCCGATTGCAAATACAGTGCGCTGCGGCTGGAAAACCAGCTGTGTTTTCCGCTCTACGCGGCGTCCCGCGAGGTTGTGAAGCGCTACCGTCCTTATCTTGACCCGCTGGGGCTGACCTATACGCAGTACATCGCGATGATGGTGTTCTGGGAGTGCAGGAAGTGCAGCGTCAAGGAGCTGGGCGAGAAGCTGTACCTGGATTCCGGCACGCTGACGCCGGTGCTCAAGAGTCTGGAGGCAAAGGGCTTTGTGCGCCGTTATCGTTCCGCCGAGGATGAGCGTGTGCTGATCGTTGAATTGACGCAAGAGGGTGAAATGCTTCGGGATCGCGCGATGGATGTTCCCAAAAACGTCGGCGGATGCATCCATCTGGATGAGAAGGAAGCGTTGGAGCTTTATCACTTGCTCTACAAGCTGCTCGGCGCGATGGAACAGTAGACTTGTGTCGAAAAAAACCGGTATCCACAAGGTTTTGTGGGTGCCGGTTTTTTTCTGCGAAAACGTGTCGAATTTTGTCGAACGGTGTCGAAAAGTTCTGCGGGTATTCGACGGATTTTGTCTTGAAAATGCTGTAAAAATATGCTAATTTGTAGCCATGCAAAACGAAGACGTCAGATTTTTGCCGAACGGGTGGTCAGCTGTCGCCCAAAATTTCGGAAAGGAAAGAGGACGAATGGAAAACAAAATCACAGTAGTTTTGGCGGATGCCAATGAGGAGTTTCGTGAGCTGTTGAGCCGGAGCATCGAAGAGACCGGTGAGTTTACGGTGGTCGGCTCGGCGGGCGACGGGATCACCGCGCTGCACCTGATCGAGGAAAAGAAGCCGTGGCTGCTGCTTTGCGATGTGCTGCTGCCGGAGCTGGACGGCTTCGGCCTGCTGGACCGCATCGCCGCCAGAGAGGACAAGCCCCGCACAATTCTGGTCTCCGCGCTGTATCGGGATGAGATCGTGGCGCGGGCGATGAAGCGCGACGTGTCATTTTATATGCCGAAGCCCTTCGAGACCGCGTCGCTCCTGGAGCAGATGCGCGCGGTTGTCTACGGGGAGGCTGAGAACGGGGAGAGCGAGACGCAGGCGCTGCAGCGTCAGGTGACTGCCGTCATCCATGAGGTAGGCGTACCCGCCCACATCAAGGGCTATCAGTATGTCCGCGAGGCAATCGTCATTGCCGTGCAGGACATCGAGACGATCAACGCCGTGACCAAGGTGCTTTACCCTGAGGTTGCCCGTCGCTACAACACCACACCCAGCCGCGTGGAGCGCGCCGTGCGCCACGCCATCGAGGTTGCGTGGGATCGGGGCGATCTGGAGACGCTGCAAAGCTACTTCGGCTACACGGTGTCGAACACCAAGGGCAAGCCGACGAATTCGGAGTTTATCGCCATGATTGCGGATAAGATTCGCTTAGAGGGCAAAAGACGGGCGTAAGGAAAACCCGCGGTGGGAATGCTCCTGCCGCGGGTTTGTAAATTTTTTTCGCAGACCTTGCACTTTTGCGGAAAACTTGGTATCCTAGCGTTAGAACCACAAAAGAGGAGGAGTTGCGTATGAACTGGAAAAAAGCATTGGTTTGCTGTTTGATCGGCGCCGCCTTCGGGTGCCTGCTCTTCGTGCATCGCCGGGTAATCCTCGCGCTCATCAAGGGCGAGGAAATGCCGGAGCCGCCGGCATGGCACTTCTGGTGCAAGTGCTGCAAGAAGTAAAAGGCAGAGACGAGAAAGAGCCTGACGCTCTCGCGTCAGGCTCTTCTACATAAGGAGATTGAAAAGAAGAAGCACTTGTTTCCTGCACAATCTACGGTACCGGAGAAGTGTTAAGAAACTCCTGTGGGATTCTTTAAGAGAGTGTTAAACTCTGACGTATTTTCACCGGGGTATTGAATGCGCATCCGCGCAAGCGTTTCATCCGCTGTGTACAGGTCGTCCACGGTGGGGAGCCGAGGTTCACGCACCGCAATGGGCATACGAACCGCGGCGTCAGGCTTTACGGCGCGCACGGGGGAGACCGGCTCCACCGGGGCGTTGGGCTGCGCGGGATTGGCTGCGGCGGCACGGGCGGCGGAAAGATTCGCCGCGTAGTACGCCTGTGAGCGTGATGCTTGGAGACGGTCGCGATACAACGCGGAGAGATTGGCGCCCGATGCGCCAATAGCGCTGATTCCCAACATACCGCAGTCATCTCCTTTTCCAACTGTTTTCTTATTCTATATCATACATCGGACAAAAATGCAAGAAATTAAGGAGCGAACCATGGCAATTTTGGAACATTTGGAACCTAAGAGCGTTTTTTCGTATTTTGAGCAGCTTTGCGCCATTCCCCACGGCAGCGGCAACACGAAGGCGGTCAGCGATTGGCTTGCCGCTTTTGCGCGGGAGCGCAATCTGCGGTATGTGCAGGACGCGTCCGGCAACGTGATTATGTATTTGCCTGCTTCGGCGGGCTATGAGGACGCGTCGCCGGTGATTTTGCAGGGGCACATGGACATGGTGTGCGAGAAGACCGCGGACTGCGCCAAGGACATGACGTCCGAGGGGCTTGACATTGCGGTGGAGGGTGACGTGGTCTACGCCAGGGGCACAACGCTCGGCGGCGACGATGGCATTGCGGTTGCCATGCTGCTGGCGGTGCTGGATGGCGCGGCGCCGGAACATCCGCCCGTCGAGGCGGTATTCACCGTGGACGAGGAGATCGGTCTTCTGGGCGCGGCGGCGTTGGACGCGAGCGTGCTGAAGGGACGGAGAATGATCAACCTTGACTCGGAGGATGAGGGCATTTTCACCGTCAGCTGCGCCGGCGGCGCGCGGGCAAACTGCGCGATCCCCGTTGACCGAGAAGCTTTTGGCGGCACGGCGTTCCGCCTGACGGTGGACGGTCTGCGCGGCGGACATTCGGGCGTGGAGATCGACAAGGGACGCGCCAACGCCAGCAAGCTGCTGGGGCGCGCATTGTACGAGCTTTGCAAAACCGGCGAATACCGGATTGGCAGCCTGCGCGGCGGCGCGGCGGATAATGTGATCCCTTCGGCGGCGGAAGCGGTCGTCGTGGGCGATATTGCCGCGGCGCAGAAGACTGCCACGGCGTTGGAGGCGGCGCTGCGCGATGAATACCGTGCCACAGACCCCGACATCACGGTGAGCGTTACGCCCTGTGAGTTCGTCAGCGAGTCGATGACGCGGCACAGCACGGACGACGCGGTGACCTTCCTGCTCTGCGCGCCCAACGGAATCCGCGCCATGAGCGCAGAGATTCCCGGACTGGTGCAGACCTCGCTGAATCTTGGCATCCTGAGCACGGAGCAGGATGCGTTCAAAGCGTCGTTTTCCGTGCGCAGCAGCATCGAATCGCAGAAGCACCTGCTGCTGGATGAGCTGCGTTGCCTGACGGAACGCCTTGGCGGCACGATGGGCGTCACGGGGGACTATCCCGGCTGGGCGTATCGCGCGGACTCGCCGCTGCGGGAGTTGATGGCGCAAGTGTTTACCGAGCAGTACGGATACGCGCCGAAAATTGAAGCGATCCACGCGGGATTGGAGTGCGGTCTGTTTGCGGGCAAGCTGCCGGGGCTGGACTGCATTTCCCTCGGTCCCGATATGGAGGCGATCCACACTCCGGGGGAGAAACTGCACATCGCTTCCACACAGCGCACCTGGGCGCTGCTGCGGGAGACGCTTCGGCGGATGCATTAAAACAGAACAGCGGCAGCTTGCTGCCGCTGTTTTTGATTGCTTATTCCACAGTGCGCATGACCTCGTGCTCACAGGCGACAGGTGCGCCGCCATCAGCCGTCCAGGCGCTGAGAATGCGTTCAATAATCGCCTGAGCGTGATCGGCGCCGGGGGCGGGAAGCAGCACCATGAACTGCCGCCCGCTGCGGGTGCAGATATCGCTGCGGCGGAGCGCCTGACAAAGCTTCTCGCCAAAGGCGTCCATCACGTCGGCGCCGACGTTGCCATCAAAGGTAAAGAGAACGAATTCGACGTCGAAATGATAGTTCTCCATACCCCGGACGAGGAAACGGTAAAGGGTGCGGAAACTCTCAAAGCCCAGCTCATAGGCACCCTTGGGACGGCTGCGCTCCTCAAGGATCATCCGCGCGGCAGCGAGGGAGCCGGCGGGGCTTTCGGTTGCGGCGGCTGCGACGGAGGCTTCCCGCTCATGGAAGATGGCGTAGCCGTGCTTGCCGTTCTGCTTGACGCTGTAGAGCGCCTTGTCCGCCTTCTTGTACAGGGTGTTGAACTCGGTGCCCTCATCCGGCACGGGAACCGCGCCGATGGACGCGCCGAGGGGGATGTTCATATCGTCGCCCATCAGTTCCCGCGCGGCAATGAGAACGCTCTCGTTGATGACGCGGGACTTCTCCGCGATGAGCGCCTCGTCGCGAATATCGCGGCAGAAAATGATAAACTCGTCGCCGCCCATGCGTCCGACGATGTCGCTGGAACGGGTGACGCTGCGCAAAATCTCCGCGAAGCGGATGAGCACCTTGTCGCCCATGTCATGACCGTAGAGGTCGTTGACCGGCTTGAAGCTGTCCAAATCCACCATCATCAGCATGCCGATTTCATGGGGGCAAAGCTCTGTGAGGGTCTTGGTGGCGAACGCCTTGTTGAGAAGACCCGTCATCGGATCGGTCTCCGCGACGACCTTGAGACCCTGAATCTGGCGCAGGCTCTCCAAATGCTGCATGATATTATCCACGCGGTGCAGCAGTACCTCTGGCTTGAAGGGCTTGCGGATATAGTCCAGCGCGCCCGCCTCCAGACCGAGGCTTTCGCTCTCCTCGTGCTCGTCGGCGGTCATGAACATGATGGGGATGTGCCCGCCGTACTGCTCCATGAGCGCCTGCTGAAGCTCCAGCCCGGTCATGCCCGGCATGATGAGATCGCTGAGGACCAGATCGGGCTGCTCAGCCTTGTACAGCGCCAACGCCTCCTCACCGGAGGCGGCACAGATGGTTTCGTATTTTTGAGAAAGAATGGTGCTCGTCACCTTTCTCATAAACTGCGCGTCGTCTACGATCAGGATTTTTTTCATGCCGTGCACCTCGTTAAGACAGTATTGACAAAACAATTATAACACATTAGTAAACCTTTCCGCAATCCTTTTTTAAAAAAGCAAAGAAACGGCGAAGATTTATACTTCCATTCATTTATCGACTGTGGTATGATAAATAATAAGTAGAATTGGGTCAAAAAGGAGAATCGGTTATGGGCTTGTTCGACCGTCGAAAAAACAGCGGCGGAAATCAGCAGAATCTTTCAGAGTACGCCGGCATGCGCCTGGAGGTCATGGACGAGGACGGAAGGATGCTTTTCGTGGCGCGCTCCAGCGTGACGTGGGACGGTACCATGGAGTTGCAGCCGATCACCGTGCCGCACCTCGACCATACAAGCAGCCTGTCAGTAACCATGCGCGGCTATGAGGAAGCGATCCGAAAAGCGGTACACATGGAGGGCGAGCTGGAGCAGCGGGCGAACAGCACTTGGCGCGTCTCCAGCTTCCACGTTACCGGCAAGGACAATGACCGCGCCTTTTACCGTCAGGAGACGTCCGCCGAAGGTGACGTCATGCCGATGAAGCAGATGGGCGTGATGTCCAACCCGTGCAGGCTGGTGAATATCAGCGCCGGCGGTGTGTGTATCCATACGGACATCAATTTCCGCGTGGGCGAGAAGCTGCTGCTGCGCTCAAACCGGGTGGGCGACTTGCAGCTTCCGCCGCTGATTTGCGTGGTGCGTCGGGTATCGCGCCGCAAGCAGGGTTATGAGTACGGCTGTGAGTTCGTGGACCTCCGCCCCGCAGTGGAGGACGCGATTGCCAGAGCCATTATGGAAATGCAGCGAAAGCGGATGAGAAGGGAGTGAACGTGTCAGTTCCCCCGCTCCTTGTCAAACCAGTATTCCCGGAACAGCTTGTACTGCGCGTGATCGACCCGCGCGATGCGGTAGAGCCGCTTGAGGTTGAAGTCGTTGGGGTTCATCAGCGTGCGGTCCGCCTTGAGTGACGCAAGTTCTGCCTTCAGTGCGGGATCGGTGACGTAGCGCGTCAGAATTCCGCGCGGCACGTTCGACCACAGCGCGACAGTCTCGTTATAGATACACGGTTCGCGTCTGCCATAGACCACGTCATCGGCAAAAAGCTTCATCAGGTTGATGCCGGCGGAGCGAACGAAATAGCTGCTGCGCCCCTGCCGGGGGTTGATCTCAAAGAGTGTATATCGTCCGCTGCAGCGGTCGTATTTCATATCGATATTGGCGAAGCCGACATAGCCGATGGCTTCGAGGAATGCCTGCATCTTTTCGTACAGCGCGCGGTCACCGCGGGAGATGACGGCAGCGTAGTTGCCCACGGACTTGGGGTCATAGTATTCCAGCACCGGCTGACCGAGACACATGGCGCGTACCTTGCCGTCCGCGTCGGAATAGGCGTTGAGCACACGCATGGCGCCGTCCCCGCCGGGGATGAACTCCTGCAAAATGAGCTTGCCGCGGTAGTCAGAGCGGTTCATGTTCGCGATCATCGCGAGGTATTCCTCCCGCGTGTCAAAGAAGAACACCTTCTTCTGCCCCTCAAAGTGGCAGCGGAGGTATTCTGTGGCGTTGCTGTTTTCCGGCTTGACGACAATGGGAAAATCAAACGGCAGCCGATCCGGCACGCTTTCCCGCTCCTCCGGCGCGGCGACCACGGTTTTGGGATAGTCCATGCCGTACTGCTCACACAGGGAGTAGAATTTGTCCTTGGTGTCGAAGGTTTCCAGCATCTCAACGCTGTTGAAGCGATTCGCGATCATTCCCTCAAAGTGGTCGTAGTGGCGGCACAGCAGCCCGACATAGTAGTCGGAGCAGGGAATTACCAGTTGTTTTTCATACTGTGCCGCTTTTTTTCGCAGCACACGCAGCAGCGCGTCGGGGAATACCTCGGCGCGCTCAAAATCAGGGATGACCTGCAAATCAAACAGCCTGCTGTTCCGCGTCGGCGAGAGCGGAATGGTGCAAAGCACCAACGGGCGGACACCGTATGCCTCGCTAAACTGGCGCGCTGTACCGTAGGCGTTTTCATCACTGCCGAGAATAATGGGGAGAAATTCTTTCTTATCCATGTTGTTCATCATACTCTTTCAGATATTTGAGTGTCATCTGCACGTCGGAGGGATACGGTACGAACGCGCTGCCCCGCTTCATATACTCCTCCTCACCCTTTCCGGTGAGCAGGATCACACGCGGCGCGTCGCCTTCACAGATGGCACGGCGGATGCATTCGTCCCGATCCTCCAGCACCAGATGCGGCGCGGCGACATGCTGCTCAATGTCGGCGGCAATCTGGTCAAACGGCTCTTCGCCGCTGTCTTCTTCGGTGATATAGACAAAGTCACAGTTTTGCCCGCTCAGCTCGCCTAAGTCCTTGCGGCGCTGAAGCGCGTGGGAGCCTGGACAGCCGAAAATGGAGATCATCGACTTTCCGGGGTACTCCGCGCGTGTGGAGCGGTACAGCGCGTCAAAGCTCATGCGATTGTGGGCGTAATCGACAATGACGGTGACGTTCTTGTCCCGACTCTCGTAAACCTGCATCCGCCCGCTGGCACGCGCCGCGCGCAGCCCGCGGCGGACGCTCTCTTCCGGGATGTCCAGCGCCATGGACATCGTGACCGCCGCCAGCGCGTTGGACACGTTGAACAGTCCCGGCATCGTGATGGAGAATTCGCCGTTGTACTTGGGCGAGCGCACAGTGAAATACAGCCCGTCCGTGCGTTTTTCCACCCGTTCGCAGCGCACGGTGTCGTTTGCGTGAGAACCGAAGGTAATCAGTTTGCAGCGTCCCTTGGCGTATTCGACGGCTCGCTCCATGCGCTCGGCGTCGGTATTGACGCAGCCCACGCGGCACTGGTCGAAAATCTTCAGCTTGGACTGGAAATAGTCCTCAAAATCCGGGTGCTCGATGGGGCTGATATGGTCCTCACCAATGTTGAGGAACGCGCCGACGTCGAAGGTCATGCCGCGCACGCGCCCGACCTTAAACGACTGGCTGGACGCCTCCATCACCAGATGGGTAATGCCGCTGTCGTATGCGTTCTGAAAGTGCTGATAAAGCTCCAGCACCTCCGGCGTTGTGATGTGGGACTCCTCGCTGATGACCCCGTCATAGGTATCGATAGACGAGATGAGTGCGCAGTCCGGTTTTCCCTGCGCGGAGAGCCAATCGTTGAGAATGAATCGCATATAGTACGCCGTGGTGCTCTTGCCTTTGGTGCCGGTGATGCCTACTGTGACAAGCTGATCTGTCACATTATTATAATAGAGCCGTCCGAGCACAACCAGCGCGTGACGGATATCGCTGACGATCAGCCGCGGCGCATCAACGTCGTAGGCGCGATCGGCGACATAGGCGACCGCGCCCCTGGACAGTGCGTCGCGCAGGTATACGTCCTTGAAGTGTGCGCCTTTGCAGAAAAACAGTGCCGTGCCCGACACCGCGCGGTTGTCATAGCTGAAGCAGTCAACGACAGAATGCGCGTCGGATACAGTGGATTCAACCAGAAGCCCGGCGCTGCGCAGCGCGTCAATATATTCTTGTAAAGTGTGAAGTGAAGTCATAGGTGTTGTCCTTTTCCAAAGATATGATACGAAGTATACCACCAACTGCCGCTCTTTACAAGACCGCTGTGTTTTTTGACTAGAGACAATGTTATTATGTAGACAATTTTTCAAACTTTTGAACAAAGCGAAAAAAATGTCGAAAAAGGTGTTGACAAATCCAGGAAGCAAGCGTATAGTAACACCTGTTCCGCGGTTGAGCCGCACGGCTGAGCCGAACGGAGCGAGTACCTTGTAAATTAAACAACGAAGAACAGACAAGCACCAGAAAGCGATGTCGATAAGACATCGAAAGAAAGCTTGCGAACCTGAGGTTTAGTCAATTACTCAGGGGAGCGGGCAAAAGAAATGAAGCTATGACAAATAGCTCGATAAAAGATTAAAGCAGTCGAAAGATTGTTTTGATACCATTTTATTGAGAGTTTGAT